>DASUVK010000021.1:0-93061 GCA_036378975.1 Allosphingosinicella sp.
GACGATCTCCTGCAGCGAATCCTCCTCGTCGAGCCGCATCGAGATGCTGTTGGTGAGCCAGGGCGCCGACTGGCCCGGCTTGACGAAGCCCATGGCGATTTGATCGCCGGCGGCGGGCGCGTAGGTGAAGCCGGAGACGGAGCCGCCGGCGCCGGTCGCCGCCGCCAGCCGCCCGCCCGCCTCGTAGGCGTAGCCGGCGGTGGCGAGCGCGTCCTGCGGGCACAGGCCGTTCGCCGGCGCCGGCGCCGAGGCGAGGTTGAGCAGGCAGGCCTTGGTGACGAGGCTGCCGCTGCCTTCGAGCAGCAGGGCATAGCCGCGCGAGCCGGTGACCCGGCGCAGCCGCGCGAGGTTGCCGGTGGCGCCGCCGACGGTGCCGGCATAGTCGAACGCATAATGGGTGCCGTCCGGCGCGGTCATCGCCGAGACGAAGGCGCAGCGGCGCCGGCCCGAGCCCCAGCCCTGGTCGGCGCAGTCGGCGCCGCCCATCGGCCGGAAGGTCATGATCGTGCCGTCGGGCGCCCGCAGCGTGTAGACGACGGTGTCGCTCGCCTTGTCGCCGCCGGCGAAGGTCAGCGAGGCCGACGGCCCGTCCGACTTGAACTCGTAGCCGGGCGACGACTGGTAGCTCTCGAAGGTGAGCGAGCGGCCGCCGAAATGGACGTTCATCCGGTAGTCGAGGCCGACCGGTCTGGCCTGGTAGATGTCGACCCGGGTCTCGAGCAGGAAAATGTCCCAATTGTGCGAGAAGTTGGAGAAGGGGTTGGCGTGGTTGGCGGCCCGTTCCGGCATGGTGCGGGTGAGCGCGAGACCGCTCTCCGCCGCGCCGGCCGACAGGTCGGTCTCGCTGTAGACGAAGCGGCCGGTGCGCAGGTCGACTCCGCCCGGCGCGATCACGAACTTCTCGGCGGGGAAGTTGATCAGCTTGGTTTCGCTCTCCTGCGCCTGCGCCGGCTGGGCGGTGAGGCCGCAGGTGGCGGTGGTGGCGAGCAGGGCGCAGGCGAGGGCCTGCGCCCGGATGGACGTCGTCTTCATCTCTCTTCTCCAAAATCCGGTGCGGCTCCCGCGGGAGCCTCGATCTGGTGCCGGCCCGAAGCGGCGGCTTCGGGCGAAGCCTTCAGGGCGGCGGCGGATTGGGCGAGCCGGTGGTGGTCTTCGCCGTCCGGTTGTCGGCCTTGTCGTAGGAATAGTTGGTGGCGACGTTGTCGTTCACCGTGCCGCTGCGCTCGACCCGGACCAGGCGGCCGCGGGCGTCGTAGCTGTAGGCGATCGTCTCCGCCGCTTGTCCCAGCGCCGGCAGCGCCGCAATCGCCGCTGCGGCCAGCAGGATCGCTATCCGGTCCTTGCCCGTCATCGCCATGTCCTCCTTCCGTTCCGTCACGAGTCGTCGTGAGAACGTTAGAAGAACATTCGAAACCCTATTTTGCAAATCCTATTTTCCGGCGGATTTTCCCTGCGATCGCAGGAGCTTGCCGGTGCAAATTTTGCAGGACGGAAATCGGGCCCGATTCGAACCCGGCCGATTTCGCGGTCAGGGCGGCGGCGTGAGCGACTCGGCGAGCAGCCGGAATTCCTTCTCGCGCGGGCTGCCCTTGCGCCACACCAGAGCGATTCGGCGGCAGGCATGGTCGGCGTCGAGCGGGCGGGCGGCGACTCCGGTGCGCTCGAGGATGCCGGCGTCCAGCGCCATTTGCGGCACCAGGGTCTGGCCGAGGCCGTTGGCGACCATCTGCACCAGGGTGTGAAGCGAGGTGCCGAGCATCGCCGCCTCGGCGCGAAGCTCGGGCCGGTTGCAGGCGGCGAGCGCATGGTCCCTGAGGCAATGGCCGTCCTCGAGCAGCAGCAGCCTCGTCTCGTCGATCTCGGCCGCGGCGACGGCGCCGTCCCGTCCCGGCGCCTCGCCCGGCGGGAAGGCGACGTGGAGCCGGTCGTCGAACAGGGCCGCCGATTCGACCTCGCCGCAGGCATAAGGCAGAGCGAGCAGCACGCAATCGAGCTGGCCGCGGTGGAGGCCGTCGCAGGCCGCCTGGCTGGTCTCCTCGCGCAGATACAGCCTGAGCTCGGGGAATCGCCGTCTCAGCCGGGGCAGAAGCCGCGGCAGCAGGAACGGCGCGATGGTCGGGATCACCCCCATCCGCAGCTCGCCGGCGAGCGGCTTGCCGGCGGCTCGGACCATGTCGGCCAGCTCCTCGGCCTCGCGCAGGATCCGCCGCGCCTTGGCGGCGACCCGGGCGCCGAGCGGGGTGAAGCGCACCGCCCGCTTGGTCCGCTCGACCAGCACCACGCCGATCAGGTTCTCGAGCTCGCGAATCCCGCCCGACAGGGTCGACTGGGTCACGAAACAGGCCTGGGCGGCGCGGCCGAAATGCCCCGCTTCCTCGAGGGCGACCAGATATTGCAGCTGCTTGAGGGTGGGCACGTGAATCGACATGTCAAACCGGTCCTCGAACCTTCGCAAGTCCTCCCCGAGCTTGTCTCGGGGAGGAACGATGCTCATCGGCGTTTCCGATCAAACAACGCGAACTAATCAATTTGTCCGATCAGCGCCAGTCCCCATATGGCGTTTGGAAGGCGCACGATCCGCGCCGCTTTCATCCCCAAATCGAATCCAGGAGATCTTTTCGTCATGCTTACCGTCGGCGACAAATTCCCCGCTCTCACCGTCCCGGTCCAGCAGGGCCCGGCTCTGCCCGCGGGCGAGACGCTCGACCTCGCCGAGACCGGCGGCAAGTGGAAGATCGTCTTCTTCTGGCCGAAGGACTTCACCTTCGTCTGCCCGACCGAGATCATCGGCTATGGCGAGCTCGCCGGCGACTTCGCCGACCGCGACGCGTTGCTGATCGGCGCCTCGACCGACAGCGATTTCGTCCACCATGCCTGGCGCAAGGCCGACGAGCGGCTCGCCGCCGCCGACTTCCCGTGGATCGCCGACCACAAGAAGGCGCTCGCCGAAGCGCTCGGCATCCTCCATCCCGACGAAGGCGTCGCCTTTCGCGCCACCTTCATCGTCGATCCCGACAATGTCATCCAGCACGTCACCGTCAACGGCCTCAACGTCGGCCGCAACCCGCAGGAGACCCTGCGCATCCTCGACGCGCTGCAGACCGACGAGCTCTGCCCGTGCAACTGGCACGAGGGCGAGGAGGTCCTGCGCCCGGCGGCCTGACGCCCCCTCGGCCGGCCACAGCAGAACCTCGCGGGGGCGCGGGAGCTTTCGAGCTTCCGCGCCTCCTTACTGTTCCGAAGGAAGAATCATGTCGCTCAAGCAATTCGCCGACACCCTCCCCGATTACGCCAGGGATCTCCGCCTCAACCTGTCCTCGCTGCTCAACGACCAGACGCTCGGCGACCAGCGCAAATACGGGCTCCTGCTCGCCTGCGCGCACGGCACCGGCTACCGGCCGATCGTCGCCGCCGCGGAAGCGGAAGCGGAAGGCAGGTTGAGCGGGGAGGCCGCCAACGCCGCCCGCGCCGCCGCCGCGGTGATGGCGATGAACAACGTCTATTACCGTTTCGTCCACCTCGCCTCGAACCCGGAATATGGCACTCTGCCGGCCAGGCTGAGGATGAACGTGATCGGCGCGCCCGGCATCGACAAGGACGATTTCGAGCTGTTCAGCCTCGCCGTCTCGGCGATCAACGGCTGCGGCACGTGCATCGACAGCCACGAACGAATCCTCCGGCAGCACGGCGTCGGCGCGGAGACCATCCAGGCCGCGGCTCGGGTCGCCGCCGTGGTCAAGGCGGTGGCGACGGTCCACGCCACGCTCTGATTCGCCCCGCCGCCCCGCTCATTCGTCGGGCAGCCGCCAGAACACCGCGCTGTAATAGACGTCCGCTATCGCCCTGCCCCTGGCGTTCAGCGCCGGAAGGAAGCGGGCGCGGCTCTTGAGCAGCCGGCAGGTGGCGCCGTCGAGCGAGCCGGACCCGCTCGATCCGACGATCGTGCAGCTGACCACCCTGCCGTTCGGCCCGATCTCGGCGCGATAGCTCGACAGCCCCTGCTCCTCGGCGCGCAAGGCGGCGGCGGGGTAGTCGTCGCGGCCGATCGGCCAGGCCGCGGACGGGAGCAGCGCCCGCCGCGGGAATGCGGCGCCGCGCCGGAACGGGTCGGTCAGGAAGGTCCCGCGCGTCGCCGCCCCCGAAATCGGCGCCGCCCGGACGCGGGCGAGGCAGGCGCGCAGGCGGCCGACTGCGCCGCCGGCGCCGGCGAGGTCGAAGCCGGCCTTGCCGGAGTCTCCATAGCTCAGACGAAGAGTGCCGCCCTCGGCGAGCCGGCGCATGAAGGCGGCGTCGACCGGCACCGCGAAGCCGCGCCGGCCGGCCGATCGCACGGGCCAGGCTTGCAGGCTCTGCGCGGGGGCGGCACCCAGCCGATAGGCCAGCGCATAGGGCCGTCCCTCCTCGAGCGGCCAGTTGCGGCCGCCCGCCGCCATCCACAGCCCGCCCGATCGATGCGCAAGCACCACCAGCAGCGCCGAGCGGGGATAGTCGCGCGAGATGAAGCAGGTTTCGCCGTCGTCGAGCCTGCCGTCCCGCCAGACGGGGGCGCCGCTCCTGTCGGCGGCCGGTGCCGCGGCGGCCGCGCCGGCCGCGATCCAGGCGAGCAGGGCGGTGACGGTCGTCATGCGGGCGTCGCGGACATCCGCGCCGAACGCGTGTCGATGATCGATCGGGACGAGCCGGCCATCCATGCCTCCGGTCGTGCGATCTAGGCTTGGCGCCGCTGGAAAGCGAGCGCTGTTTCGGCGTTCCCGGCCGGGTCGCGGCTCCTAGGATTCGCGGCCGTTTTCGCCTATCATTGCGCAGGGCTGGGGAGGAATCGCGATGAACTGGTGGCGGAGCCTTATCGTCGCGTCGTTCCTGGCCGCGACCGCCGTCGGCGCGGTCGCGCAATCCCGCCAAGGCTATGACGGCGATCTCATCTTCGAGACCGGCGAGTCGCCGCCCCCGCGCACCTATCGCACCGCCACACCCGAGCAGCGCCGGGAGGCCGAGGCCGCCCTCGCCCGGTTCACCAGCCCGACCCTCAGCCGTTTCGCCAGCGAGGAGGAGTTCCGCCGCTATCTTGGCGCGGTGCTGGCGGCGGAACGGGCGCGCCATGGCTGGTACGCGGCGGCGAGCTCGATCCGTTTCGCCCAGGCCGGGACCGCCGGCGACGTCCAGTCCGACGCGGTCGAGCCGATCTGCCCGCCGGAGGATCCCGGCTGCCTCGGTCTGCCCGAGAGCGCGGAGGACCAGCAGGGCGATCTCATCGTCACCGGCTCCCGCATCCCGGCGCCGTCCAATCCGTCGATCACCAACAACCAGATGCGCAATGTCGAGGAAGGCGACATCGTCAAGCAGATCGACCGCTTCCTGCTGGTGCTGCAGGACGGGCGCATCTTTGCCGTCGATACGCGCGGCGGCGGCGGGGGCGGGCGCAGGCTCGTCCTCGCCAGCCGCACCGACGTCTATCGCGATGCCGACGAGGATATGTGGTATGACGAAATGCTCGTCTTCGGCGACCGCATCCTCGTCACCGGCTATTCCTATCGGCACGACGCCACCGAATTGTCGGTCTTCCGGATCGACGATGCCGGCCAGCTCGCTCGCGAGGGCGTGTTCTACGTATCGTCGAACGACTATTACAGCTCGAGCAACTATGCGACGCGGCTGATCGGCGACAACCTCGTCATCTACACCCCGTTCGAGGTCTATGACATGGCGCGCGACACGTTTCGCTGGCCGGTCGTCCGCCGCTGGACGGCAGGCGAGCCGGCCGATCCCCGCGCCCGGCGGGAGCGTCCGCTGTTCGACGCCGCCCGGATCTACCGCCCGGTCCGCGCCGACCCCGATCCGACCGTCCACACCGTCTCGGTCTGTCCGCTGGGGCCGGTCGGCGCCGAGCGGGATCTCGAGTGCCGGACGACGGCCTTCGTCGGGCCCAACGCTGCCCAATGGTATGTGACCGAGACCGACGCCTTCTTATGGACGACGTCGCGCGATTATGATTCTTACGACTCCCAGGCGTGCGACGCCCCTCGCGATCCCGACGCGGATTTCGATCCGGCCCTGCTCTACCGGCTGCCGGTGGACGGCTTGCCGATGGCGGTCGTCGGCACTCGCGGCGTGCCGCCGGACCAATTCTCGCTGCATTCGACGGGCGGCCGCTTCCGCGCGCTGGTCAAGGCCCGGCCGCAGGATTGCGAAGACGAGACAACCCCGGAGGCGCGGCTCGCCTATCTCGACCTGCCGCTCTCCGCCTTTGCCGGCACGCTCCGGGCCGCGCCGCGCGAGCTTTATGCGCCGCTGCCCGGAGTCGGCTCGCACTTCATCGCCAACCGCTTCACCGACGATTATCTCGTCTATGGCAGCCTCGGCCGCTCCCGCCGCGGGCGTCCGCAATATGGCATGCCGCCCGTCTACGCCGTGCCGGCCGGCGCGCCGGAGCGAGTCCGGTCGCTGCCGGTGCGGCACACCGTGATCCGGGCGGAGCAGGCGGGCAACGACATCGTCGTGACCGGCTATCGCGACCGCGAAGGGCTGCTGGTGACTCTGATCGACCTCGACGGCCGGCCTCGCGTCGCCTCCTCGGTGGAGCTCCACCGGCGCTACGAGAGCGAGGGCCGCAGCCACGCCTTCAACAGCCTGATCGAGGCGGACGGGACCGGCGTCATGGGCCTGCCGACCATCGGCGGCGAGAGCTGGAGCAGCCGGGCAGCGTGGCGCAGCCGCGCCTCGGACCTGAGCTTCATCGAGGTCGACCGCGCCGGCCGGCTGCATCATGCGGGGGAGCTGCAGCGCCGCTTCGACTATGCGGACGACGACGACGACGACGACGGCGGCATTCCCGGCTACAAATGCGAAGTGTCGTGCATCGACTGGTACGGCAATTCCCGCCCGATCTTCACCGACGGCAGATTGTTCGCGCTGACCGGCACCGAGCTGATCGAGGGTCGGATCAACGGCGGCCAGGTCCTCGAGCTGCAGCGTCTCAACATCGCGCTGGCGGTGCCCGCGATCGCCGTCTCGCCGCCCCGCTAGGCTTGCCGCGCTGCCAGCGCTGCCTGGACCTCGGCATGCGCCTGCCGGTCGAGCGGCCAGCGCGAAGCGACCCAGGCGGCGGTCAGCATCAGCGCCACCGGCGCCAGCACGAACAGCAGCGTCATGCCGAGGATGGCGCCGTCGCTGTTGGCGCCGCCGGGCTTCGGGTTGAACCCGATCAGGCTCAGCACCGGGTAGATGATCGCCACCGGCGTCGCGTAGCTGATCTTCTGGGTGCTGGTGAGCAGGGCCTGGAGGAGGGCGTTGCGGTCGAGGCCGGTCTCGAGCCGGTCGACGTCGGCGGCGTCGTTGAGCATCGCCCGCAAGAGCGACGGCGCGGCGATGTAGGGGAGCCCGGCGATCGCCATCGCCGGCAGCGCGATCGCGAAGCCGGCGGACGGCGGCAGCGCGCTGAGGCTGAGCAGGAAGAAAGAGAAGCAGAGCGCCGCACTCGCCAGGGCGCGGTGCTTGCCGATCCGACGGGCGAGGCCGATCCACAGCGGCGCGGCGGCGAAGCCGGCGACGAAATAGACCAGCAGCAGCACGCTCGCGTCCTGCGAGGAAAAGCCGAGGCGATGCTCGAAATAGAAGAGGAACATCGCGCCGGTGATTCCCGGCGCGACGCTGGTCAGCACGTCGAGCACGATCAGGCGCAGGAGCAGAGGGTTCCTGGCCAGCGCCTTCAGCTCGGCGAGGCTGGCATGCGGCCGCTCGCCGACGCGGTCGCGCTCCGGCACCGCCGCCGCCATGATCAGCACGGTGAGCGGCGCCAGCACGATGACGAACCAGCCCATCGCATGGATGCGGCCGGTGGCGCCGCCGCCGACCTGAGCCGCCAGCAGCAGCACCAGGATCATGCCCAGCACCTGCGCCGCCATCCACCAGGAGAAGATCCGCGAGCGCTGGTGATAGTCGCCGGACAGGGTCGCGCCCCAGCCGAGCTGCGCCACCGCCGTCAGCGAATAGCCGAGATAGAGCAGCATCAGGAAGGCGAAGGCGGCGAAGGCGCTGATCCCCGGCTCAGCCATGAACACGCACCACACGCCCGCCGCGAGCGTGAGACCGCCGGCGAGCAGCCATGGCCGGTAGCGGCCGAGCCGGCTGCGGGTCCGGTCCATCCAGTGGCCGAGCAAGGGGTCGAGCGGCAGGTCGATGGCGCGGACGAGGAAGAAGACCAGCCCGACCGCGGCGAGGTCGAGGCCGAGCGTTCCGGCATAATAAGGCGGCAGATAGACGATCATCGGCAGCCCGACCGCGCCGATCGGCAGCCCCGGCCCGGCAAAGGCCGCCAATGTCCGCCGCTTCAGCACCCGGCTCTCCCCGCCATTCTTCTTTTGGTCGACTATGCCCGAAGCGGGCGCCGATACAAACCGCGACAATTTCGCGGCCCGGCCGGCACATGGCTAGGCGGTCTTGACCTCCAGGAAGCGGTCGGGCGGGCGGTGCTCGCGGATGAAGTCGATGAAGGCGCGCAGCTTGGGCAGCATCTGGGCGCGGCTCGGATAATAGAGATAGGCGCCGGGCGACCAGGCGGCATGCGCCTCGAGCGCGAGCTCGAGCCGGCCGGCGGCGAGATGCTCGGCGACCAACGGCTCGCCGAGGAAGGCGAGGCCGACGCCGCGCAAGGCCGCCGCCTTGCTGACGTCGAGGTCGTTGACGATCAAAGGCCCGTCGACCGCGATCTCGACCGGCTGGCCGGCGACGTCGAAATGCCAGCGGAAGATCGCCCCGGTGCTCGGCGCGCGACCCCTGATACAGCGGTGATCGCGAAGGTCGGCCGGGGTCTGCGGCCGGCCGTGGCGGGCGAAATAATCGGGCGAGCCGACGACGACGAGGCGGAAGGGCGGGGTGAGGCGGACGCCGATCATGTCGGCTTCCAGATAATCGCCCATGCGGATGCCGGCGTCGAAGCCGCGCTCGACGAGGTCGATAAGCTCGTCCTCGCCGCAAATTTCAACTTCCACTTCGGGATAGGCGGCGGCGAAGCCTTCGATCACCGGCTCGATCAGGAACGGGATGGCGGCGCGCGGCACGTTGAGGCGCAGCAGCCCGGCCGGCCGCTCGCCGAAGCTGCGCGCCGCCTCGAAGGCGGCGGTGAGGCCGGTGAAGGCGGGCAAAGCCAGCTCGAGGAAGCGCTCGCCCGCCTCGGTAAGGCCGACGCTGCGGGTGGTGCGGGTCAGCAAAGCCACGCCGACCCGCGCCTCGAGCGCGCGGATCGTCTGGCTGATCGCCGACGGCGACAGGCCGAGATCGTCGGCCGCGGCGCGGAAGCTGCGCCGCGCCGCAACGCGCAGGAACGCCTCGACCCCGTCCAGCTGGTTGCGCGCGATTATGTATTCCTGCTTCATGGCCCATCGACATTATAGCGGATTATAAAAGAAATCGAGCGCGCTTATTCCGGTCCCACATCAGGGAAGGAACCCATCATGCGCAACCTCATCATCACCCTCGCCGGCCTCGCCCTCACCGGCAGCGTCGCATTCACCGCCGCCCCTGCCGCCGCCGCCGACGCGCGCTGCGAGGCGATGCCGCAGCAGATCCGCGGCGCGCTCGCCGGCGCCGATCGCAACGTCGCGCAGAACGCCGCCCGCCGCCTGCGCACCGGCGAAGCCCTGTGTCGCGCCAACAACCAGCGCGCCGCCGCCAAGGAATTCCAGGTCGCGCTGAAACTGCTCGGCGTCACCGGCGCGGGCACGACGCTGGCCGGCAAATAAGGCTCAGTCCGCCGGAAGCCTCGCCTCGATCTCGCAGGCGAGCCCTTCCGGCCGGAATTCGAGCTTCGCCCGGCCGCCGGTCTCGCTCGCCAGCGCCCGCTCGATCATGCGGGTGCCGAAACCTCGCCGACTGGGCGTCGCCACCCTCGGTCCGCCCGTTTCCCGCCAACGCAGCCGGAGCTCCGGCTCGGGACCGCCGGCCTTCGTCCACGTCACCGCCACCCGGCCGCCCGGAGCCGATAGCGCGCCATATTTGGCGGCGTTGGTGCAAAGCTCGTGGAGGGCGAGCGCGAGGGTGACGGCGAGCTTGGGCGGCAGCCGCAGCGGCGGTCCGTCGATCGCCATCCGCTCGCCGCAATGCGGCGCCGCCACCGACGCGACGAGGTCGCCGAGTTCGGCGCCCTCCCAGTTCCTGCAGGTGAGCAGATCGTGCGCGGCCGCGAGCGCGGCGAGGCGGCCTTCGAAGCCGCGCCGGACGTCGGCCGGGACGCCACCGCCGCGGAAGCTCTGCTGGGCCAGGCCCTGGACGATGGCGAGCGTGTTCTTCACCCGGTGGTTGAGCTCGTCGACCAACAGTCGCAAATGCCGCTCGCTGTCGCGCAGCTCGGCCTCGGCGCGGCGGCTCTCGGTGATGTCGACCGCCATGCCGACATAGCCCTGCACCTCGCCGTCGGCATCGAAGCGCGGCGCGCAACTGGCGCGGATCCACAGCCATTCGCCGTCGCTGCGGCGGAAGCGCGCTTCCCAGCCATAGGGAGAACCGGTCTTCCACGCTTCGGTGCGCAGCTCCAGGATCGCCGGGATGTCGTCCTCGTGGACGAGGCCGATCCAGGAATGGCCAAGCAGCGCCTCGACCGGCCGCATGGCGAACTCGCTATAGGCGCGATTGGCGAACTCGACGCCGTTCGGCCCGGTCACCCAGACCGGCGCTGGGGCGCAGTCGGCGATGGTGCGGAAGCGCGCCTCGCTTTCCGCCAAAGCCAGCTCGGCGGCGTGGCGGGCGCTGTCGTCGCGCAGCGTGAGGATGGCGCCTTGCTGGACGCCGGCGGGATCGTAAAGGGGCCGCGCATTGCCGATCGCGACCAACTCGCGCCCGTCCGGACGGCGGATGCGCCAGCGGGCCTCGTTCACCGTCTCGCCGCGCGCGGCGCGAGCTAGCGGCAGCTCGGCGGTCGGGAAGGGGTCGCCGGCCAGCGTCCACAGGCTGTACGCCTTGGTATAGCCCTCGGGTCCGACGCCGAGCGTCTTCACGCCGTGCAGCCGCTCGGCGGCCCCATTGACGAAGACGATCCGCCCGTCGCGGTCGGCGACGATGACTCCGTCGGGGATCTGCTCGAGCACGTCCGCCGCGCCCAGCCAATCGGCCGATCCGGTCTGGCCCTGGTCCGGCATTGCCAGCGCCTCGTGCGTGGGAAGCATACGGTTACCTCAATTTTTCCGGGCGATAGCGCAAAGCCGGCGGCTCCGCGAGTCCGGCCGCCGTCCCAATAAGGGAGGGATGTCGCCGGGGCCTTAGCGGCCCGCCGCGACCGTGCTAACGACGGGGCGATGCCGCTCCGATCGCGTCTCGCCGTCGTTATGCTGATCCCCCTCGCCGCCTGCGGGGTCGGCGAAGCGCCGGTCGCGCCGCCGGCGCCGAAGGCCGCCGCGGCGGCTCAGCCGGTTCGGGTCGCGCCCGAAATCGCCGCATTCTACCGCGAGCGCGGCAACCGCCCGCTGTGGGTGACGCGGCACGGGCCGCGTCCGGAGGCGCTGCGGCTCGGCGCGCAGATCGCCCGCGCCGCCGACCACGGCCTCGATCCCGAGCGCTACGGCGCCGCCGAGCTGGGCGCCGCGCTGGCCGCCGCCGGCTCCGGCGATCCCGTCGCCCGCGCCCGCGCCGAATTGCTGCTGTCGCGCGCCTATCCCGCCTTCGTCCGCGACCTGCGGGTCCCGGCCGGCGGCAGCCCCGGCGTCACCTGGGTCGATGCGGAGCTGGCCCCGGCCGCGCCCGAGGCGCGCGCCCTGCTCGAGGCCGCCGCCGCCGCGCCCGATCTCGGCCGCCATCTCGCCCAGGCGACGGCGATGAACCCGCTCTACACGGCCTTGAGCCGGGGCTATGCCCGCCGCCGCGCCGCGGCGAGTCGCCTGGCTCCGGCGGAGGAAGCGGCGATCCGCGCCAATCTCGACCGCGCCCGCTTGATCCCGGCTTTGCCCGGCCGCTACGTCATCGTCGATGCGGGCTCGGCGCGGCTGTGGATGATCGACGGCGACCGGGTCGAAGGGCCGATGCGGGTGATCGTCGGCAAGCCGCGCATGCAGACTCCGGCGATGGCCGGCCTGATCCGCTACGTCACCCTCAATCCCTGGTGGAACATCCCGCCCGACCTTGCCCGCGACCGCGCCCGCCGCGTGTTGAGGTCCGGCCCGGGCTTCCTGGAGCGCGAGCGGCTCGAATTGCTGTCCGACTGGAGCGACCGGCCGCGGGTCATCTCGGCGGCGCAGGTGGACTGGCGGGCGGTGGCCAGCGGCAGGACCAGCCTGCGCATGCGGCAGCGGCCGGGCGGGAGCAATGTGATGGGGGCGATGAAGTTCATGCTGCCCAACCGGCTCGGCATCTACCTCCACGATTTCCCGGACAAGAGCCTGTTCGCCCGCGACGACCGCCGGCTGAGCTCCGGCTGCGTCCGTCTCGCCGACGCGCCCCGCCTCGCCCGCTTCCTGTTCGGCGGCGCCGCCCCCCGCCCGGACGGGCCCGCTCCGGAGCAGCGCGTCGACCTGCCCCAGCCGGTGCCGGTCTACATCACCTATCTGACCGCTCTGCCCGACCCGGTGCGGGGCGTGGTGCTGCAACGCGACGTCTATGCCCGCGACAATCGGCGGACGTCCCGGCAGAGCGCGTGAGCGGCGGGCTTCACCGGCCCGCTTGCTTGGGCTATCGGGCGGCGATGCGTAGATCCGGACCGGCCGTGCTGCTTCTCCTGCTGCTCGCCGGTTGCGCGGGCTATGCGGCCGATTATTGGAAGCCCAAGAACAGCCTGATCGCCGCCCAGCTGCCGCGCTACGGCATCGCCGCCGAGGACAGCCGCTGCGTCGGCGAGCGGCTGACCAAGAATCTCAGCGTCTGGCAGCTCCGGCAGCTCGCCGACATCGCCCGCCGCCTAGTGCCCAGCGACGGCGGCGCGCTCGGCCCGCGCGACCTCGCTTATGTCGCCGGGCTGGTGCAGGACCCGAAGGTCGGCCCCGAAGTCGCGGCCACGCTCGAGGCCTGCGGCGCCGGCCGGCCCGACCCCGTCGCCGCTCCCGTCGTCGCGGAGGGACCGCCCGCTCCCACGACCGGGCTCGAGCCCGGCGCCACGCCGCCCCAGGCCTTGCGCTGGATCGACCTCGGCGCCGCCGAGACCGGCCAGCGCATCGCCGTCGACATCTCGACGGTGGTGATCAGCGCCGAGAAGCGCGAGGGCTGGTTCCGCCTGTCCAACCCGGGCGAGGCCGCGCCGAGCGCGGACGCCTACCGCCTCCGCGTCGATTGTCCCGGCCGCACGATCACGCCGACCGCGGCGCGCAAATATGCGGCCGACGGCAAGGTCGCCCAGCAGGAGGATTACAGCGCCGCCTGGCAGGCGCCGCTGCCGATCGAGGCCGGGACGGTGATGGAGATCGCCTGGAAGCGGCTCTGCCAGTAAGCGGGCGGCCGCCCTCGCCATCGCCCGACCGACCTGCTACACCGGCCTCATCACCTGATCGTGCCCGGCAAGCATCGCGTGACAGAGAGACCCAGTGCTCCCGCTTGCAGCGCCGAAAGTGGTTTCATGGAACAGCAATGCCGATCCGACGCGGCTTATTATGAGCGGCTCGAAACGGGCGCACGCTGGCTCGCCTCGCGTGCCGGCGAGGGGAGCGAGCGCGACGGGCATCTCGGCCATGCCGACCGTTACGCGCGCCTGCGCCTCGACGCTGCCGCGGGAGGGCATTGAAATGACCGCTTTGCCGAATCGGCCGACTACGGTCGAGCGCGCCTTCCAGCTCGCCCGCTCCGGCGCCTGCGACAACCTCCCGGCGATCGCCGCCGCGCTCAAGGGCGAAAGGCACGAGGCGGTCGACGCCCATCTCGCCGGCCCCTCGATCCGCAAGGATTTGCGCCGGGTGTGGGAGGCGGCGCGCTAGATCAGGCGCGGCCCGGCTGAGCCGCGCCGCTCAGCCTTCGACATGCGCCTTGAGGCGGTCCAGCGCCGCTTCCCATTGCCCGCCGACCTCGTCGAGCCATGCGCGCGCTTCCGCGAGCGGTGCGGGGCGCAGCGCGTAGAGCGTCTCGCGGCCCGCGGGGCGGCGGGCGACGAGGCCGGCGCCGCGCAGCACGGCGAGATGCTTGGTCACCGCCTGGCGGGTGAGGGCAGTGCCAGCCGCCAAGGCGACGATCGGCCGCGGCGCGCCGTCGGCGAGGCGCTCGATCAGGGCCAGCCGCGTCGGATCGGCGAGCGCGGCGAACAGCGCCGCCGCCTCAGCGCTCGACATGGGCCTTGATGTTGCCGACCTGCGCTTCCCAGCCGCCGCTGTTCATCCTCAGCGCCTCGTCGCGGCGCCAGGCCGGGATCGCGTCGAAGCCGGTTTCGGTGACGGTGAGGCGAGTGCCGTCACCCGCCGGCGCGAGCCGGAACTCCACCCGCGTCGGCGGTTCCTCCGAATAATCCTTGTCGGGATCGACCGCATAGGGATGCCAGGTGAAGGCGAACAAATGCGGCGCCTCCATCGCCACCACCCGCGCTTCCCATTTCAGATGCTCGTAGCCGGGATAGGTGATGTGCCCGCGCGACACCTCGCCGGGCGCGAACGGGCCGTCGAGCTTCACCCGGAACCAGGCGCCGAACTCCTCATGGTCGGTCAGCGCCCGCCAGACGCGTTCGAGGGGCGCAGCGATGGCGACGCTTCTTTCGATACGGTCGGTCATGTCATGCAACCTCCTGGTTGCCTGAACTAGCGGCCGATCCGATTTTGCGCAACCACGAAGTTGCCCTTTGCGGCCGTTGCCCCGCGTCGCGCGAGGTGCGAAGCTGGGACCATGCTGGAAATTCTCCTAGCCGCCTCGCTCGCCGTCGCCGATCCGGCCGCCGTCCCCGATGTGGTGACGATCGGCGAGACCGAGCTGAACGGCTGGGCGCTCAAGGCGGAGACGTTCGTCCAGCACAACAAGGATTCGCTGCCGACGATCGGCGGCATGCGCTGCGAGGCGAGGCGCAACGGCCTCACTCTCAGGGTGTATCGCGACGGCGGCGTGAGCCTTGAAATCAAGGGCAGCTACCCGGAAGGGGAGGAGGGCGACGACTTCGGCTACACCAATGTCGAGGGCCTCTATCTGAACGGCCATCGCTACGAGGCGCGATGGGGCGAGCGCGATCTGATCTGGCGCTTCACCGACGTCGCTTACCCGAAGCCGCCGCCGCCGCGGGAACTGCCCCCGGGCACTCTCGAATCGGTGACGCCGATCCAGGAGGCGGTCAGCGGGTTCCTGGCCGTGCGCCGCCCCGGCGAAGCGCAATGGCACCATATCGACGCACTCGGCGATGAGCTGACGCGCGGACGGCGGCTGCTGATCTTTTTCCGCGGATCCTTCTGGCGTCACGACAGGAACGACCCGCTCCGCTCGCTGACGGTGCCGCTCGACCGGCTCGAGCGGGCGCTCGCCTGGTGTCGCCGGACGATGGCGTCCGACCGGGCGCTGCTGCTGCATCCCGACCGGGCGCAGGGCGAGGGGAGCAAGCCATGATTCTTGTCAGCGCGTTCAAATCGGTGCCGCCGTTCGCGCAGGGGCTGGTGCGCGACCTGCGCGTGCGCTGGGCGCTGGAGGAAGCGGGGCTCCGCTACGAAGTCAGGCTGCTCGGGGACGGCGACAAGGAGACGCCCGAATATCGCGCCTGGCAGCCGTTCGGGCAGGTGCCGGCCTATGAGGAGAACGGCCTCAAATTGTTCGAATCGGGAGCGATCGTGCTGCGCATCGCCGAGCGGACCGAAAATCTGCTGCCCGGCGACGGCGCGGCGCGGGCTCGGGCGGTGGAATGGCTGTTCGCGGCGCTCAACACGATCGAGCCCCCGGTCCAGAACCTGGCCGCGATCGACCTGTTCTACAGCGGTCAGGAATGGGCGAAGCTCAGGCGCCCCGACGCGGAGGCGGCGGTCAGCAAGCGTCTGGGCGAGCTGGCGGCGGCGATGGGGGACAAGCCCTTTCTCGATGGGCCCCGCTTCACCGCCGGCGACCTGATGATGGCGACGGTGCTTCGCATCCTGCGCCACACCGAGCTGGTCGCCGAGCAGCCGGACCTGGCCGCCTGGCTGGCCCGCTGCGAGGCGCGGCCGGCCTTCCAGCGGGCGCTGGCGGGGCAGATGGCCGCGTTCGGCGCCTGAGATCCGAGGCGCTCAGAGCCGCGCGTATTTCTCTTCCACGCTCGCTCTCTCCGCCGCCCGTTTGTCGTCGCGCGCCTGTTCGCGCTGGTTCGCTATCCGGAGTTCCTTCAGTATCGCGACCAGCGTCTCCGCGATCTGCTCGAGCCGGATGTCATCCCTGGCCGCTACTAACTGGTCCATATTTCACTCCTTCGGGTTCAGCGTGCGCGGACGCTCTTCAGCTTCGCCGTCTTGATCAGCGAGCTGTATTGATGCGCGATAAGGTGGCTTTGGATCTGGGTGACCGTGTCCATCGTCACGTTGACGACGATAAGCAGGCTGGTGCCGCCGAGATAAAGCGGGATGCCGGCCTTCGCGATGAAATATTCGGGTATCAGGCAGATGGCCGTCAGGTAGGCGGCGCCGACCACCGTGATCCGGGTGAGCACGTAGTCCAGATATTGCTGGGTCTGCTTCCCCGGCCGGATGCCGGGGATGAAGCCGCCGTAGCGCTTGAGGTTGTCGGCCGTCTCCTCCGGATTGAAGACGACGGCGGTGTAGAAGAAGGTGAAGAAGATGATGCCGATGCCGTAGAGGCCCATGTAGAGCGGCGCGCCGTGCTGCAGCGACGTCGACACCGTGATCATGATGTCGCCCCAGCTGCTTTCGCCTTCCACCTTGTTGCCCGCGAACTGGACGATGGTGAGCGGCATCAGCAGCAGCGACGACGCGAAGATCGGCGGGATGACGTTGGCGGCGTTGATCTTGAGCGGAAGGTGCGACCTCTCGGCCTGGATGGCGCCTCGGGCCGCCTGCCGCTTCGGATATTGGATCAGCACCCGGCGCTGGGCGAGCTCCATGAAGCAGATGAACAGGACGAGGACGATGGCGAGCGCCAGCACCGCCATGATGAAAAGCGGCGACGCCGAGCCCGTCCGCCCGCTCTCGAACATCTGGATGACGGTCTTGGGCAGCTCGGCGACGATGCCGGCCATGATGATGAGCGAGACGCCGTTGCCGACGCCGCGGCTGGTGATCTGCTCGCCGAGCCACATCAGGAACATGGTTCCGCCGACCAGGTTGATGACGGTGCCGACGCGGAAGGCGAGGCCCGGTGCGATGACCGCCGAGGCGCTCTCGCTCGCGCCCCATCCTTCGAGACCTGCCGCGACGAAATAGCCCTGGATCGCGCAGAGCAGGACGGTGCCGTAGCGCGTATATTGGTTGAGCATCTTGCGGCCGCTCCCGCCCTCTTTTTTCAGGGCGGCGAGATGCGGCGACATCGAAGCAGCCATCTGCATCACGATCGCGGCGGTGATGTAGGGCATGACCCCGAGCGCGATCAGGCTCATCCGCTCCAGGCTTCCGCCGGAGAACATGTTGAAGAAGTCGAGCACCCCGCCCCGGGTGGTGTTGAAGAGGTTGGACAGCGCGCGCGGATCGATCCCGGGCAGCGGGACGAAGCTGAGCAGGCGGAACACGATGAGGGCGCCGATCGTGAAGAGCAGGCGCTTCTTGAGATCGGTGGCGAGCCCCAGGTTGGCGAGGCTGAGACCTGCCCCCCATCGCCCGGCTTGCGTTGCCATTCCTGATCTACCCTCGACTGCGCGCGCGGCCCTCGGGCGCGGGACGCTCCCTGGCCGCCCATCCTCCACTGCTCAATCACGGAAGCGGAGACAAATGAATATTATGCTGGTGTTCCAGCAAATATTTTGCCTTATGTCGCCATCGGAGAGGACGACAAGATGGACATCAGCAGCGCCCGTACCTTCCTCGAGATCGTCAAGACGGGGAGCTTCGTGCGGGCGGCCGCGAACCTCAATCTGACGCAGACGGCGGTGAGCGCGCGGATCAGGGTTCTCGAGGATCAGCTCGATCGAGCCCTGTTCGTGCGGAACAAGGCCGGCGCACGCCTTACGCCGGCGGGAGACCAGTTCCTGCGCTATGCCACGACCCTGGTCCAGGTCTGGGAGCGGGCGCGCCACCAGGTGGCCATGCCCGCCGGCCGGGAGAAGATCGTCACGGTCGGCGGGGAGCACAGCCTCTGGAACCCGCTTCTTCGCGACTGGCTCGTATGGATGCGCCACGAATGCGCAGACGTCGCCATCCGGGCCCAGATCGACGTTCCCGATCGTCTGGTGGAGCAGGTTCAGGATGGGGTGATCGACGTGGCGGTGATGTACGCGCCGCCCCATCGGACCGGCATCGTCGCCGAGCTTTTGCAGGAGGAGAAGCTCGTCGCCGTGACCACGGGTGAGGCCGGCGAGGATCCTCCGGCTGAGGATTACGTCTACGTCGACTGGGGTCCCGAGTTCGGCGCCAGCCATCACGCAGCTTTTCCCGACGCGCCGAGCCCGGCACTGTCCGTGAACTACGGTCCCCTGGCGATGGAATATATCCTGTCCTCCGGCGGCAGCGGCTATTTCCGGATGGAGGCCGCCCGGCCGCACCTGGAGGCCGGACGGCTTCATCTCGTGGAGAGCAAGCCGCGATTCTCCTACTCCGTCTATGCCGTCTACTCGGCGAAAGCCGATGAAGAGCTGATGGAGCGCGTGCGAGAGGGACTTCGCTCCGTCGCGTTCGCGGCTCGCCGGTCGCCGCGCAGGTCAGCGAAGCCCGGTTCCTAGATTCGAAGTGAAGCTCGATCGCCCTGACAAGCCAAGCGTCGCCTTGTAAAGTATCGTAATCCGATATATCTCGGCTTGACGATGACTGCCGCTGAAGCTCTCCATTTACTGCGTCGGGGGAACGAGGCCTTTCTCGCCGGCTCTTCGGAGCCGCTTCCGACGGACAGGGCGGCCCGCCTAAGGCTTGCCGAGGGTCAGCATCCGTTCGCGGCCTATGTCACCTGCTCCGATTCCAGGGTGCCGCCCGAATTGCTGTTCGGCCGCGGCCTGGGGGATTTGTTCATCGTCCGCAATGCCGGCAACACGCTCGACGTCACCGCTCTGGGAAGCCTGGAATTCGCGGTTGGTGTGCTGAAGGTGCCGCTGATCGTCGTGATGGGCCACGAGGGGTGCGGGGCCGTGGAAGCCGCCGTCGAGGTGGTCAGGGACGATCGCCGAATCGGCGGCAATATGGGCCGGATGATCCAGCCGATCGTTGCCGCGGTCCTGGAGTCCCGCAATTCGGGGAATGGTTATGGCGACGCCGTGCACCAGAACGTCAGGCGAGTCGTGCACGAGCTGCGCGAGGAGGCTTCGCCGGTGTTGATCGACCCGCAGGCGAGCGGCGCCTTGCAGGTAGTGGGAGCCTATTATTCGCTCAAAACCGGCGCCGTGGATTTCTTCGATCTGCCGGATTGAGCGCCAGGACGGGCATGAAGACGTGACGAGTTTCGAAGCCTTGGTCGACGCGGCGCGGAGCTGCCGTGCTTGCGGGGCTGACTTGCCCCACGGACCTCGGCCCGTCTTCCAGGTCTCGTCGGCGGCTCGGTTGCTGATCGCGAGCCAGGCTCCGGGTAGGAGGGTCCATGGATCGGGGATCCCGTTCTCGGATCCTTCGGGAGACCGGCTGCGCGAATGGACGGGGATTTCGCCGACGGCCTTTTACGATGAGCGAGTGATCGCCATCCTGCCGATGGGCTTCTGCTACCCGGGCCGCGGCGAGGGCGGCGATGCCCCGCCGCGGCGGGAATGCGCCGATCTTTGGCGGCGGGACCTTCTGAGTGGGATGCCGGAGCTTCGCCTGACTTTGCTCGTCGGCGCCTATGCGCAGGCCGATGTCCTTGGGCCGGGCGGCATGACCGAGCGGGTCCGCAGGTTCCGCGAGTATCTGCCTCGCTATTTCCCGTTGCCCCATCCGTCCTGGCGATCGCGGCTGTGGGCGCAGCGAAACCCTTGGTTCGAGGAGGACGTCCTGCCCGAGCTCAAGACGCAGGTGCGGCGCGCGATCGATGGTTAGAAGCGGGCAAGCTGAAGCGGAGGCGCATCCGATCTACACGGTCGGCCATTCCACGCGGTCGATCGAGGAGTTCGTCGAGATCCTTCGCTTGGGGAACGTGCAGCGGGTGGTCGACGTTCGAAGCATTCCGCGCTCGCGTACCAACCCGCAATACAATCTCGACGCCCTGCCGGCGACCTTGTCGGCCTGGCAGATAAGGCACACGATCATTCCCGAGCTGGGCGGCCGCCGCAGCCGCCAGAAAGGGGTGCCGCCGGAGATCAACGGCTATTGGCAGAACCGCAGCTTTCACAATTATGCCGATTACGCGATGTCGGGGGAGTTTCGGGCCGGACTGGACCGACTCATCGAGCTCAGTGTCGAGGCGCCTTGCGCGATCATGTGCTCGGAGGCGGTCTGGTGGCGGTGCCACCGGCGGATCATCGCCGACTATCTGCTGCTGCAAGGACGGGTGGTGCTGCATCTGATGGGAAATGGGCGCATCGAGCGAGCCTCGAGAACGCCGGCCGCCGAGGCCGCCGGCGACGTTCTGGTCTACCCTCCGACCGAGACCGGATAGCTTTGCGCGATGTCTAGCCGACCCGCCGCGCCGCGACGTTCCGCCCGAATCTAGTCGAGCTGCGACAGCAGCGAGATGAGCAGGGGCCGGATCCGGCGCAGCTCGTCCTTGTGCGCCTGGCCGAGCGACGCCAGCACCTCCCTGGCTTTGTCGGTGAGGCGGAGGCGGATGCTTCTGCGGTCCTCCTCGCTGCGGACTCGTTCGACCAGCCCCAGGCCGGCAAGTCTGTCAGCCATTCCGGAGACGCTGTGCGGCTTCAGGAACATGGTTTCAGCGAGCTGCCCGATGGTGAGCTCGAGCTCGTCGGATGCGCGGAGCGCCAGAAGGATTTGGTGTTGCTGGGGTGTAAGACCGGCGCCGCTTGTGACCTTCTCGGTGAAATGGGCGAAGCTGCGCAGCTCCGCGCGCACCGAGGCGAGGACCTTATAGTCTCGATCTTCGAGCATCGGGAGATCGGTCCTTTCGTCGGGGATCGGGTAGCTTCGATGGTGGGCCTTATGGCCTGAGCCTTGCGGCCGCGCCAAGAGCCGGGGTTCCGAGCCAGGCAGACTCACTGGCATGCTGCCCGGCTTGGCGAACGTCCTTCCTGAGGCGCAGGACAAGCCGCTGGCCGGTTCCACCAGGTTGCGGGCTCGTAGCTGAGGATCGGCGAGGCGGACCGGCGGCCGGCGGGTCCCCCAGAGCCGCGCGCGCGGCGGTGATCATGGATTTGTATATCCGGGACTCGAGCGGAATATCCTGCCAGAACGGTCCGTCCGATCGGCGAGAGTCGTTCCAGATTCGCGCGGCGACAATTGCGATCTCCCGCGGGCTCGGGCGCCGGCCCTCGACCATGCATGCGATCACCGCTTCCGGGAAGTGGTTGCTTCGCGAACGGCTGCGGCGTGGCGGCGCAAGAAGCGATCTCCGGAACGAGAGCTCGGGACGCTGCGTCAGGAGCATCTGGTCGTTCGCCTGGAGCATGGCCCTTCCTGGCGCAGGCTCATGCGCCTGGTCGGCCGAATCCGGGAGGCTTGAGCCTGCTTGGTCTACTTATATCGTAATACGATATTAATGCAAGGGGTTCACCGACCCTCGCCCAGGAGCGTGGAGAGGCCGTCTGCGACGGCTTTGAGCGGCGCTTCGCTCACTCTTGTTTCAATACCTGTCTGATCGGAGATCAGGCAGGCAAGCAGGCCCGTCATGGCCGCGCCGCCGGTCAGAATGATGCCATCTTCCAGAATGTCCCGGCACAATTCAGGCGGAGTCTCCGCCAGCGCCGCGCGCACGGCGCCGAGAACCTCTTGGGAGTATCGATTCCAAACCGCGAGGAGCTCGGACGCAGGTACCGCGATCGTCCTCGGGATGCCTTGAGCGACATCGAGGCCGCGCACTTCGAGCAGGGCGCTGGTGGCTCCCCGGGCGAGCAGGGAAGACAGCTCCAGCTTCAGGCGTTCCGCGGTGGAGCTTCCGATTTGGAACCGGTGCAGCTGGTGGAGGTGTTCGATAAGCATTCGGTCGAGAGCCTCGCCGCCTCCGCGGGCCGAACGGCTGAAGCAGATTCGGCCAAGGGAAATGACGACGACCTCCGTTGTCCCGGCACCGCAATCGACGACCATCCGTCCCCGCGGTTCATCGACGGCGAGGCCCACGCCGATCGCGGACATCAGCGGTTCGGGCACGAGCTCGGGCTCCGCGAGTCCGGCGTCGACGGCGGCGGTCGCGAGTGCCCGTTGTTCCGCTTCGGTCGCGTCGGCCGGCAATCCGATCAGCGCGCGCGTCCGTGCCAGCCGCCACGCCGGGCGCAGGGTGCGGGTGGCAAATCGGAGGAGCTCGCGAGCCGCTGCCATATCGCTGAGAACGCCGTTTCGCAGCGGCCGGACGATCTTGAGCGGTTTTGGGGTCCGGCCGACATAGGTTTGGGCTTCTGCCCCAGCGGCCACGAATTCGGGCACGGCGTCAAAGGCTTTGAAGCAGCAAATCGACGGCTCGTCGAAGACGATGCCGGATCCGCGTTCCACGACGAGAGTGTTGGCGGTTCCAAGGTCGATGGCGATGTCGGCGCGCCGGTGGGAGCGATTGGGGATTCGGGTCATGCGCCCGCGCCTAGCAGGAAAGTGGACGAGGTGACATCAAGCCATGCTTCCCGGTGGACGTCTTGCGAAATCGAGGAGGTCTGGACCGGTTTGTGCCGGCTTCGAACGGCCGCCCGGGAAAGAATGCTGCCTGGAGAGCCAGCCGGGAGGCTCGCTTGACAGTATGATCGACCGCACTACCTTTGGACGATGCGCCGGCTCATCATCTTTTGCCGAAACCGGGTTCATTCGGGGCAACTGCTCGCGGGTGTCTAGCCCCAGGCCGCGCTCGATTTAGCAGCTAGGCGGTCTGGGGGAAGCTTTCAAAGCGATTGACGATAGGCGCCGTGTCGGCCGTCGAAGCCCGTCGCCTTTACCCGTTCGAGATGGTGGAAAAAATGACCGCAGTCCAAGCAAGGGCGGGCTCGCAAGAGCCGCCGCCGATTCATATTTCAGAGCAGGATTACGACCGGGTCGCCGGCATGGCGCTTCGTATCCGGCACAGCTCGCCAAGCCTGTCCCAGCTCATACTCGAGGAGATAGAGCGGGCAGTCGTATGCCCGGCGCAGGATCTTCCCAGGAATGTCGTGGCCTTGGGCTCGGAGGTCGAGTTCATCGACGACACAAACGGCATAAAGCGCCGCGTTCGGCTGGTCCTCCCAGCGGAAGCGGATATCGAGCAAGGCCGCATATCGATCCTGACGCCGGTTGGCGCCGGGCTCCTTGGCATGAGCGTGGGTCGCGAGATCAGCTGGCCGTGCCCCGACGGCAGGGCGCGAATCCTCAAGATACTGGAGGTGAAGCAGCAGCCCTAGCGGGGCGCGCTGGTGCGATCACCCGGAGTTCCTGAGAGCCGTCGCGATCGCGTTGATCGACAGCTGAATGCCTTCGCGAATGCGGGGATCGTCCTCGCCGGCGCGATGGCGCTTCAAGAGCTCGATCTGGAGGAGGTTCAGGGGTTCGATATAGGGGAGGCGCAGCCGGATCGAGGTATCGAGCGCGGCCTCCTTCTCAAGCAGCCGCGTCTCGCCTCGGATCGTCAGCAGGCATTCGATCGTCCGCGACCAGCCCTCGCGAATTCGTCCGAAGATCGCCTGGCGCGCCGCCTGGTCCTCGACCAGCTCGGCATAGGCGGCGGCGATCGCCATGTCGGATTTGGCCAGCATCATCTCGAGGTTGTCGAGCGTGGTGCGGAAGAAGGGCCATGCCGCGTCCATCTCGCGAAGCAGGCCCATGTCCTGAAAGGCGATGAGCCCGTCGCCGACGCCGTACCAGCCGGGCAGCATGACCCGCGCCTGGGCCCAGCTGAACCCCCAGGGGATGGCGCGCAGATCCTCGATCCGGTCGGACCGGGTGCGGCTGGCCGGGCGCGAGCCTATCTTGAGCTCCGCGATCTCGGCGAGCGGAGTCATTTGCCGGAAGAAGGTCCGGAAGCCTTCCGTTTCGTAGACCAGGTCGCGATAGGCCCGGAACGCGACGCCCGATACTTGCTCCATCGCCGCGTAGAAACGGCCGCGGCGGCGTCCGGAGCGCCTTTCCAGGCTGGCGAGCAGCGTCGCCGAGGCTATCGCTTCGAGATTGATCGCCGCGCTGTCGCGGGTTCCGTACTTGGCGGCGATGACTTCGCCCTGTTCGGTTATGCGGATGCGGCCCTGGACCGTACCCGACGGCTGTGCCCGGATCGCGGCGAAGCTGGATCCGCCGCCGCGGCCTACGGCACCGCCGCGGCCGTGAAAGAGTTGCATCCGCACGCCGGCCTTCTCGAAGACGCCGGCAAGTGCCCCGCTCGTCTGGTGGAGCGTCCACACCGAGGTCAGATATCCTCCATCCTTGTTGGAGTCGGAATAGCCGACCATCACCTCCTGGTGGCCGCGAGCGTGCGCGGCGGCCGCCGCCTCCGGAAGCGCGAACCATTGTCGCATTACCTCGGGCGCATTGTGCAGGTCCTCGATCGTCTCGAATAGCGGCACGACCATGATCGCTGGCCCGGATCGGTCTCCGATGCGCCAGAGGCCGGCTTCCTTGAGCAGGATATGGACCTCGAGCAGGTCGGACACGCTCGCCGCTTTGGAAATGACATAGGTGGTGATCGACGCGGGTCCGTACCGGGCATGCGCTTCGGCGGCGGCTCGCACGAAGGCGAGTTCGGCGCGCGTCTCGTCGCTATAAGCTGCAAGCGGACTGGCAAGCAGCCGTGGCCCGGCCAGCTCGCGGCGGAGCAGCACGACGCGGTCCGGTTCGGGCAGGGAGGCATAGTCGCCCGCGACTCCCGCATGCTCGAGCAACTCGCCCACCACGCGTTCGTGGACGTCGGCATTCTGCCTGAGGTCGAGGGTCGCGAGATGGAATCCGAACGTTTCGACCGCTCGAATGAGATGGCGGAGGGCGCCGCCAAAGTCGCCTTCGGCCAGCCCCTCCGCCAGGCAAGACAGATCCCCTCGAAAGTCCTCCGGGCCCGAATAGGCTTCCGCATCGAGATGCGAGGGGCGGGCAGGCTCGCGGCCGACGGTCTGGCGGAATGTTGCGGCGAGGCGCGCATACACCCCGCTCAGCGCGCGGCGATAGGGCTCGTCGCGACGAGCGGGGGCATCGTCGCCGGACGCTTTTGCGAGCCTGGCGACCGCGGGCGTCACGGCGGCGAGTTCCGTCGAGATCGACAGCTCGGCGCCCAGCGCATGCACTTGGTCGAGATAGCGGCTGAGCACGACTCGTGCGGCGCGGGAGAGAGCGAGCTGCAGCGTGTCGGCAGTGACGTTGGGATTGCCGTCGCCGTCGCCGCCGATCCAGCTGCCGACGCGCAGGAAGCTCTTCGGGCGCCGTCCGAGCGCGCGTTCCCAGCGAGCGTAGAGGGCCGGCAGAACCGGGAGGAAGACGTCCTCGAGATAGGAGAGGGCGATATCCGCCTCGTCGGCCACGTAGAGTCGTTCCCGTCTCAGCGGTCTCGTCTGCCACAGCAGCGCGATGTGCCGGCGGAGGGCGTCCTCGACGAGGTCGCCCTCCGGGGTCTCGACCATCCCGGCGTCGCGCAGTCTCATCAGCTCGGCGATCCGGTTTCGATGGTCGATTATGCTCTTGCGCCGCACCTCTGTGGGATGGGCGGTGAGCACGGGCGCTACGAGCGCCGAGTCGAACAGGTCCGCGGCCTCCGCCTTGCCAATCCCCTCGCTCGCAAGGGTGGTGAGCGCCTCCGCAACCGTCGCACCAGGGTCGGCCTCGATGCCCTGGCGGTCCTCCGCCAGGTTGGCGAGCATGGAAAAAAGCATGAAACCGCGAACGAAGGAGAGCGTGTCGTCCAGGCTCAGCGCGTCCAATCCGGTATCCAGGTCGCGCTGCTCCGCAAGGCCGCGATGCCGGTTGACCGAGGCGGATCTTATGGTTTCGATGCGATTGAACAGGTCCTCGCCGTCATGGTCGCGGATCACGTCGCCAAGCAGCTTGCCCAGATAACGGATGTCCGGATTTTGCTCGATGGCCGGCGTCGTCGCTTGCGCGTTCATCCAAGACTCCCTTTTTCGGCGCGACATCCGCGACCAGCGACGATGGTCGCCCGGCGGGGCAACGCCTCCAGCCATATCGGGGTTCAACGATTGGATGGCAGCTGCTCCAAGGCGTTCCCGGTTTCCCAATCTTGTAAACCAGGGTGGGGGAGCCTAGCTTGGAGGCATGGAACAATTTCCTCATTACGAGCGGTTCCGGCTGTATGGCAGCAGCCTCATGTCACGACTGCAGCCCTCGGAGCGGCCCGCGTTCTAGCGGCCGCTTGCGAGGGGCTCGGCAGCGCCTTCCGGAGCTTTGACCCTGGCGCCGTCGGCGGAGTTTACTAAACCCTCCGGCGGCTCGGCAAAGATCTCCTGGATCGTCGTGATTTTTCCACAAACGCCCACTGATCCGGCCTGCCGGAGGCAGGGGCTTTGGAGTCTGTCATGCTGATAGAAGTGAGCGATCGTACGCGCGACCTGTTGGTGCAATCCCTCCCGCTGATGGAGCATGGGAAGGATGCCCTGATCGAGGGTCTTGCGCGATATTTGAGGGGTGGCACCGGGGAAGCGAACCAGGATTCGGAGCTCGTCGCGATCGTTCTTACCGATTTGCTGATAGGCCAGGCGAGCCATCTGGTGCGCTCCGATGCGCTCCTGGACCTCAACGGGATGCGCCTGGAGCACAGTCGGCTGCGTCTGCGAGGCCGGCATTATTCGCGGTTCGGAGATGCGCTGGCGCCTGTGATCAGGGATGTGCTCGGGCCCAAGGTTCCTCGAGAGGTCGCCGGCGCCTGGGGTGACGTCTTCTGGGCGATCGTCCGCGCCGTTCAGGCGCTCGAGACGGACGTGAATGCTGCGGCCCACGCAGCGAGTCCAAACGCGCTGTCGGACGCGCTTCACCCCATCTAGTAGCAGCAAAGATTTTGGATATAAGCCATGATAATATTCATTTGCCCACGGCAATTTATCGTGGTTTGCTAGCTGAACATCGCGCGTCCGCGGTCGACAAAACCTGCGGACGCGCCCGCCGGGATCCTTCTCGGATGAGTTACCAGCCCGCGGCGATCGAGGGATTTGCAAAGCCTGGCTGCCGCGGGCCCAGTGCGCCGGAGACTCCTTATGGCTTTCGAACTTGCTCCATTGCCCTTCGCCACGGACGCGCTCGGCGAATTCATGTCCGGCGAGACGCTCGGCTTCCATCATGGCAAGCATCACCAGGCCTATGTCGACAAGGTGAATGCCCTGCTGGCGGACCGGTCGGCTGCCGGCGCCTCGCTCGTCGAGGTCGTCCGTCGGGCGCGCGGGGAGGGCGACACCGCCTTGTTCAACAACAGCGCGCAGATTTGGAACCACAATTTCTTCTGGCGCTGCCTTGCTCCGGCGAGCGGCCAGACGCCGACTGGCTGGCTTGCCGAGATGATTCATCACGATTTCGGGTCGCCCGACAATCTGCTGCTCAAGCTGAAGGAGGAGGCGGTCCGCCACTTCTCCAATGGCTGGGCCTGGCTGGTTCTCGACCGCGACACGCTCAGGGTCACGTCGCTGCACGATGCGGACACGCCCCTCGTCCACGAAGGAATGAAGCCGCTGCTGACGCTCGATGTCTGGGAGCACGCTTATTACATCGACCATCGCAACGCTCGCGCGACCTACGCCGAGACCGTGCTCGGCAACATCGTCAATTGGGAATTCGTCGAGCGGAATCTCGACGGCCAGGGCGAATTGCGCGCCGATCAGGAAAGCTGACCCAGCGCGCCTGGATTTGCAAAGAGGAGCTTAGGAGCGATGCCCCCCGCAATTGCCGAGCCGGATTGCCTGGACAGAGTGCGCGCTCTCGAAAGGCTTCGCATAGAAGCGACGCGCATCAATGATGTCGCGGCTTTGGCGCCTCTGCTCGACGACGATCTCATCTACGTAAACAGCGTCGGCGACGTGTACGACAAGGCGGAGTATCTCAGCGCGATTGAAACGCGCAAGCTCACCTACGAGCCGGACTTTGACGTCCACGAGACCGAATCGCGCGACGTCGATGATATCGTCATCCTGTCCGGGATCATGATCGGCCATGCGCGGCTCGATGGCGAGGAGCAGGTGTTCAATTACAGGTGTCTGAGCATATGGCGCCGCCGGTTCGACGACTGGAAGCTTCTCGCCTGGCAATCCTCGTCGCTCGTCCACAAGCCTGCCTGGCGGATCTCCGAGCTCAAGCGGATGGTCTCGTGAGGCTTCACGGGAGAGAAGCGCTGGCGCTGAGACGACCGCGACCGGGCAGCTGCAGCACCGCGGCGGAGCTGGCCTCCAGCTTCCTGGCCGACCTGCGCAAGGAAGGCGGCCAGCTTTGCGGGACATCCAGGGGAGGACAGGTCAATGTCTTTTGAGCTCGGGATCGTAACCAGTGAGGCGGGCGAGAGCGGCGCATGTCCGGCTGACTGCGATATCGCATCCGATGAAGGCGAGGAGAAATCGGGTCAGCGCAGCGCGCGCGCGACGCAGAGGATCACCGCGCTCGGCGAGATGACGCGCGGCATCGCTCACGACTTCAGGAACGTGCTTGCGATCATCGAGTCAGGGTTGAGACTGGCCGAAGCGAGCCTGGAGACGCCGGACAAGGCCCTCTCCTATCTCGCCGCCGCGCACGAGGGCGTCGGGCGTGGATTGCGGCTCGCCTCCCGGCTTCTCGCGTTCGCCAAGCCTCAGAAGCTCGACTTGCATCCGGAAAATGCCAATGACCTGATTCGCGAGCTGGCGCTTTTTCTGAAATATGGGGCCGGTCCGGGGATCCGCGTCAGGTTCGACCTGGCGAAGGAAATCCCGATCTGTCTGATCGAGCCGTCGCAGTTCAACGCTGCGATTCTCAATCTCGTCGTCAACGCCCGCGATGCCATGCCCGACGGAGGGGAAATCAGGATTTCAACCAGGCCATGGTGTTTCGATTCCGGATCGTCCCGCGAAAATGCCTGTCTCCTGGTGCGAGTGGCCGACAACGGCGAGGGGATGTCCGCGGAGACGGTGGCGCGAATTTTCGATCCCTTTTTTACGACTAAGGGCCGCACCGGCACCGGCCTTGGCGTGCCTCAGGTCCAGGCCTTCATGCAGTCTGTTGGCGGGCAGGTCCGGGTGATGAGTCGGTTGGGCGAGGGAACGACGTTCGAGCTTTTGTTTCCGGCGGCGAGCAACCCCGGTCAGACGGTCGATGGCTTGTGGCTGCAGCTCGATCGGTGGACCAATGAAGGCGGTGCGCCGGAAAGCGTCGCTGCCCATCCCGCCTGGGATGAAGCCGGCGGAGGCCGGGCCCGTCGGCCAAGGAAGGATCTGCAGTGACCGAGCTGGGCAACGACATAGGTCATGAAGCGGTCGGGATTTTTCGCCGCGCCGAGGATTTCCAGGATGCGATAGACGAGCTGCTCAGCTCGGGTTTCGACCGCGCGGAGCTGAGCTTGCTCGCCAGTGAGAGCGCCGTCGCGGAGAAGCTTGGCCGTCATTATCGGGAAGCGGGGGCACTGGCGGACGATCCCGAGGTTCCGCGCACGGCCTACGTTTCGACCGAGGCGATCGGCGATGCCGAAGGCGCGCTGATCGGGGGCCTGGTCTATGTCGGCGCCACCCTCGCGGCTGGAGCGGTCCTTGCCTCCGGCGGAGCCCTCGCTGTCGCTCTCGCGGCGACTGTGGCCGCGGGCGGCGCCGGCGGCCTTATCGGATCGGTTCTGGCGCACAAGGTGGGCGATCATCATGGTCGCTACCTGCAGGAGCAGATCGAACGGGGTGGGCTGCTGCTTTGGGTGCACGCCCGCGATTTGGAGCACGAAGAGCGCGCCGTCGCGATCCTCAAGGCCCATTGCGGGGACGACGTCCACGTCCATGCTCTGCCGGGGCTTTGACCCCGCTATCGGTCCCATAACGGATAGCCGACGAAGGATCTTGGGCTCGCGCATCAGCACATGGGTGCTGATGCGATCGGCGCCGACATCGGCTTTCAGTGCGATCAGCTGCTTGCGGACCCGTCGTCGTTGTCGCTCGACGAGATTTCGCCCAGGTGCAAATAGCCTGGACTGAAGTCGCCGGCACGTGCCAGCTTGCTCCAGTCGTCGATGACGACCGAGCGCCTGGCGAGGGTGACCAGGCCTGCCACGTTCAAGGTTCTCAAAGTTCGGTTGACGTGGACGGCGGTAAGTCCTGTGCAATCGGCGATCTGGTCCTGCGTCAGCGGCAGTTCCCAGGCGGCGCGCTTCCCCAGTCCCGCCGCTTCGAGGCGCAGCGCGATCTCGCATAGAAAGTGTGCGATCCGTGTCCGGGAGTCCCTTCGGCCGACATTCGCAATCCACTCGCGCGCTATCGATGTGTCGATCAGCGTATCTTGCCACAGGGCGTGACCGATAGGGGGTCGGGCAAAGGCAAGCTCTCTTAGCGCGTCGTGCCGCAAATAGGCGACTTCGCAGCGTGTAATCGCCTGGGCACTATAGTCGGCAGTGCCGAGTATCGCGCCCGGCAGATCGACAAAATCGCCCGGCAAATGGATCGCGACGATCTGTCTCGAGCCGTTGCCGAGCGTCCGGTGTCGAAGAACGAACCCGGACCGAAGCAGGCATGAATGAGTCGGCCGGTCGCCTTCTCGCCGGACGAAACGGTGATGCTCTATCGTCCTCAGCGTGTGGGGGAGCCTCAGGAACGCAGTTCGATCGGCGTCACCAAGCGACGTCCGGTACGAGCGCTTCCGAAGCAGCGGTGCGAACGGTGAGTTGATTAGCGTCGACGCAGCGCGCCTTTTGCCCGACCGGAGCGTGGGTCTCGCCGTCGCTGGCGACCGGGCCAGGCTCGAGGGAACGGCAGCGTTCATGGCAGCCCGACCATCACCCCTCAGGTCTTCGAGCGAGGGAGCAGGCCGCTCAGCACCTGCCGTGCCGTTTCGACCAGCAGGTGCCTCTGCTCGGGGTCGCCCCGACCCAGGGTCTGCATGAACTTGCTGGCTTGCTCAAAGGTGATGTGAGGGGGCAAGGGCGGGACTTCCGGATCTGTCTTGACCTCGAGGACCACCGGCCGATCGCTCGCCAGGGCTTCGTCCCAGGCCGAACCCAGCTTGGAGGGGTCGTCGACATAGATTCCCCCGAGGCCGATGAGTTCGGCAAACTTGGCATAGGGGACGTTGGGGATGACCTGCGTCGCTTCGAACTTCGGGCTGCCGAGCATCACGCGCTGCTCCCAGGTGACCTGGTTCAGATCCTCATTGTTGAACACGCAGCAGATCCAGGCCGGGTTTGACCATTCTCGCCAGTATTTCTGGACGGTGATGAGCTCGGCCATGTTGTTCATCTGCATGGCGCCGTCGCCGACGAGCGCCACCACCGGTCGGTCCGGATGCGCGAACTTCGCCGCGATCGCATAAGGGACCGCGGCACCCATCGAGGCCAGCCCGCCCGACAGGGAGCACATCTGCCCGGTTTTGATGCGAAGGTCGCGCGCAAACCAGTTGGCGCAGCTTCCCGAATCGCTTGTGACGATCGCGTCCGGACCGAGCCTTGGCGACATTTCCCAGACGACGCGCTGTGGATTGACCGGCGACGCCTCGGCCATGGCCCGGCTTTCCATCAGCTTCCACCATGCCGAGACTTCCCCTTCGATGGATTCGCGCCAGCTTCGGTCGGCCTTCGGTTCGAGCAGTGGCAGCAGCGCGCGTAGCGTCTCGGCCGAGTCGCCGTGGAGATTGACCTCGGTCGGGAAGCGCATGCCGAGGGAAGCGGGGTCCCGGTCGATCTGGACGCCGCGCGCCTGTCCGGTTTTCGGCAGGAATTCGGCGTAGGGAAAGCTGGTGCCGATCAGCAGCAGAGTGTCGCATCCGTCCATCATGTTCGACGACGGCTCCGTGCCGAGGAGGCCGATCGATCCGGTGACGAAGGGCAGGTCGTCGGGGAGTGCCGCCTTGCCGAGCAGGGCCTTGGCGACGCCGGCGCCGAGCCTATCCGCGACCGCCACGACTTCATCCTGTGCGCCGAGCGCGCCGGCGCCGATCAGGATTGCCACCCGTCGGCCGGCGTTGAGGAGATCGGCGGCGCGGCGCAGGTCGGCGGCGTAGGGAACAAGCTTTGGCTTGGTGTAGCCGGTACCGGACCGGATGAAGCCGTGCGCGCGGGGCGGCAGGGCATATTTTTCGAGCTGGAGGTCGCTGGGGATGACGACCGCGGCGACGCCGCGATCGGCCGTCGCGACCCGGATGGCGTTGTCAAGAAGGTGCGCTACTTGCTGGGGAAGTGTCGCCTCCTGCACAAAAAGCGCGACGTCGGCGAAAGCGCGGTCGATGTTCACTTCCTGCTGATAATGGGCTCCTCGCACGCCGCGGGCCGCGCCGCCGGTGATGGCGAGCACGGGGGCATGATCGAGTTTCGCGTCATAAAGGCCGGTGATCATGTGGGTGGCGCCTGGGCCGCCCGTCGAGAGGCAGACGCCGAGACGCCCGGTGAACTTGGCGTAGCCGGCGGCCATGAAGGCGGCCATTTCCTCGTGGCGGACCTGCACGAACCGGATCGGGCAATCCGCTTTTTGAAGGCCCGCCAGGACGCCGTTAATCCCGTCGCCCGGATAGCCGAAAATGACGTCGACGCCCCATTCGGCCAAGCGCTCGATCACGAAGTCGCCGACGGTCTCAGTCATTTCGCAGCCTCCGTGAACGGCGTCGCTCGGGACATCTCGGCCGACTTCGCCTCCGTGCCCGCGGGCCCCTGTCGGATCGATACCGTACCATTGGAGACATCAGCCGCACAAAGGTTCCCGAAATCTCGCCCGCTAAGGCCATTTTGGTCATTCGCGGCGCGCATCCACGCTCGAAAATCACGTCCAGGATCGCGCCGCGGGGAACCTGACCGCGTGGCCGGCATCAAAAGCCTCAGCGTTGGGAAGCGGAGGCAAGTCGATGGATCTGTGCGGATGCGGAGACGATTTTGCGCTGGCCGAGACGGCCTTGCCGGACCGTCTTCCTTGCCGACCGGCCGGGCGTGACATCGAGGAGGCGGTTCGCACGCTCATTGCTGCCGCGGGCGACGATCCCGCCCGCGAGGGCCTGGTCGATACGCCGGCCCGCGTGGCCCGCGCCTATCTGGAATGGTTCGCGGGCTATTCGGTCGATCCGGCGCAGCTGCTCGCCCGGACCTTCCGCGAAGCCGACGGCTATGACGAGACGATCCTGCTGCGCGGCATTCCGCTCGTCTCGACCTGCGAGCATCATCTGGCGCCGATTACTGGACACGCTCATGTCGCGTACCGACCCGCGGGCAAGGTGGTGGGTATCTCGAAGCTGTCGCGGCTGGTCGATGCTTATGGTCGCCGCCTCCAGCTCCAGGAGCGTCTGACGAGGCAGATCGCCCGCACCATCGAGGAAGTGCTGGAGCCCAAGGGGGTAGCGGTCGTGATCGAGGCGAGCCACGGCTGCATGTCCACCCGCGGCGTCAATCAGCATGGCGTTTCGATGGTGACGAAGTGCTGGCTGGGCGATTTCAAGAGCGATCCCGACCTCAGGCGGGAACTGATGGAGTCGGTCTGGGGAGTTGCGGCTCATTAGCCGGGGAACCTGTGGGCAGGCGCGGCATCAAATCGCCGCAGAAGGAGTGAACGAGTGACCCCCCAGGCCAGGCTCGATTATGAATCGATGAGCGATGGCGACATTGCCCGGCGAGTGGCCGAGCGCGATCCTGCCGCCGTGCGGCTGCTCACCAACCGCAATAACCAGCGTCTGTTCAGGGCGGCGTGGAGCATTCTCAGGAACCGTGCCGAGGCGGAGGACGTCGTCCAGAGCGCCTATCTTCGCGCGTTCGTGGCGATGGCGAGCTTCGAGGGGCGCTCCTCGCTTTCCACCTGGTTGACCCGCATCGTGATCAACGAGGCCCTCGGCCGGCGGCGTGCGGCGCGCCGTCGCCGGACGCAACTTGACGAAAACAGCGTCGTTCACCTCGACGAATATCGGGACAAGCTGATGCGTGGATCTACAGGCAGCCCTTCGCCGGAGGCTTCGGCGGCGCGCGAGCAGCTTCGCCGTCTTCTGGAAGGCGCCATAGCCAACCTCCCCGAATCCTTCCGCGTCGTTTTCGTACTCCGCGAGATCGAGGGAATGCGCGTCGACGAGGCCGCGGAGGCGCTCGGCATTCCGCCGGCCACCGTCAAGACCCGGCACCTGCGCGCGCGCCGCCGTCTCCAGGAGGCTCTGGCACCCGAGGTGTCGACGGCGCTCAGCGGCACTTTCCCCTTCGCCGGCGCCGACTGCGCCGCGATCACCGAGCGGGTCGTGCGAGCCTGGTGCAGCGATCGCTCCCACTAGTTCTTAGCAATATTTCTGCTGGGACAGGGCAATAGTATTCATTTGCCTACGATAGAAAAATGACGAGACTGGACGATGTCGGCTGAACAAATGCAGCCGGGAGGAGTGGTTTATGACTTTCCCAGTCTCGAACGATCTTCGAGGGGAACCGGTGCGGCTCCCGATTCGGCGCGGGATTGCTGCAAGGTTTCAATCCATCTGGCGCCGGACCTGCCGGCGGGCGCTGGCGGGCACCGAATCCTTCCTGGCGAGCGCTGTCCCTCCGCCCGACATGATCTTTCCGGACGCGGGAGGTCCTCTTGTCCAATTTCCGACAATGAGCTCGCTGGAGATCCGATACGGGTGCACACCTCCTGCCGTGTGGGACCAGCCGAGCGGGCCCTTGGCAGATGATGTGGCCGAGGTGGCACGCATGCGCAAAGGGCCAAACCGGGGCGACGCGAAAGGCTCTGCCGGCCTCTGACATGTTCGCCCGCGTCGGCCGTCTCGACTCGAAGCCGGATAGTTTTACAAAAATCGTGGTTTCGGCGGCAAGAGACGCCTCGCTCATCGCAAGCGGGAGCCGTTGCGGCGCTTCGATTGGCGCAGTCGTTCCTGGTTCGCGGCCGCCGCCGGACCGAGGCCGCTAGCTGTCGCATCGGTGGACTTGTGCAGCGGGCGATGCACGCGCGGGAACAGCCAGCCCATGGCCGCGCCCCAGAGCACGAGCGAGAGATAGACCCCTATGGCCGCCATTCCAGCTGGAGCGGTGCCGCCGCTCACCAGGGGGAGAATCATGACCGCTCCAGCCGCCCAGAGGGCGAAGCCGTAGGCTGCGCCGATCAGCCAGCCGCCGCGGCGATCGTTTGCCGCCCTTCGAAAGAGGCGACCGTAAGAAGCGCCGGCCAGGGCCATGATCGCGCACCCGGCCGCCAGGGTGACAGCGATCGAACGGCCCACGATCTCCGCTTCGACCTCGAGCGCGCCGAAACCATGGAGCAGGGCGGTGGCTGGGATAGTCGCAGCGGCGCCTGAAAGCAGGCCGGCCAATGCGGGGCGCTGGGTGGGCCCGGGATCGTAGCCGTGGGCGCTGAGAAAGCCGGTCATGCCCGCTTCCGATCCTCGATCTCGTCCGTCCAGGCACCGGTTCCGAGGAAATCGGGCTGGGGGGAATGGAGCTCGATGAGATGTTTGTAGGCCAGCCCCACCGGTCTGACGTCGCGGTTGAGGTCGTAGAGTCCCACCGGGTTGACGGTGCCGTTGGCCTTGCCGAGAGCCCGTTCCCAGTCAACCTGGTCGACAAGGCTGTACCAGGTGAAGCCGACGATCGGCACGCCGGCTTTGCGCAGCAGCTGGACGTTGTGCCATTGCCGCCAGAGCCAGCGCGGACCCTGGCGTGCGTCGAGGCGGTTGGTCTCCGTATGCATGAGCGGGAGCCGGTAGCGTTCCCAATATTGCTGGGCGATCACGTACCAGCCGAAGAGCTCGCCGAGCGAACGGACGTTGCCGTCGCTGTCGACGAGCTTCTCGTTCCACTCGTAATAGTCGACGCCGAGAATGACGCGTCGAGGTGGCTGCCGGTCCTGGAACCACTCATAGTCGTCAGCCGTCATTCCGTGCGTGCGCAGGTGGTCGCGCATCATGTCGCTGACCGGATGGGCGTAGAGAAGGTCGAGCGGCAGGAACCGCCGCTCATTTTCGAAGGCGGCGATACGGACGATCTCGGCGTCCGGGCAGCAGGCCTGGTAGAATTCGCTGCTTTCGCTGTGGATGAAGATCGCGTCCTCACGCTCCTCGAGAATCGCGTCCATCATCAGGATGTTCGCCTTGGCGAGGTGGGTGACGGCGGTGACGAAGGAGCGCTCGTCGCGGCGTTGCTCGTTCCAGACGCCGTCGAGGGCGCTGAGCTTCGCGCAGACGAACATCTCGTTGACCGGCGTGTAGAAGCGGACCCAGGGATAACGTGCGGCGAAGGCGCGCGCATAATCGCGCAGAGCCTCGGGGATCTGCGGGTTCTGGAAGTTTTCGAGCCAGTCCGGCACTCCGAAATGGCAGAGGTCGACGATCGCCTCGATTCCAAGGTCGCGAAGCGCCGGCATCACCCGATCGGTGAAGCTCCAGTCATAGCGATCTGGCCCGAGGAAGATGAGATGAAGCGGCGGGCCATAGCGCAGGTGGGTGACGCCGATCTCGCGAACCAGCTCGAAATCTCGACGCCAGTGCCGGTAGTGGCCGGTCGCCTCCATCTGATCCTGCCGCCAGCGGCCCTGCTCGATGGTCGGGTAGCTGCACTCGATGCCGGTGGCGAAGGCAAAGGCGGGAACCGAGGCCTCGACCGGCGTGCTCGGAACATAGGCGCTGGATTGACGGACAGGGGTGCGGTGCCGGCCGGTGCGGTATCCTACCGGGTGAGTGTAGAGCGCGCCGAGAACGGTCCCATAGATGGCATGGCCGAGCAGCATCCCAGCCGTCGTCCGCAATTCAAAATTGGGCAGGAGCGTCTCCAGTCCGACCGGGATGGTCAGGGCATCCACGTGCATCGTCGCGAGTTGCGGTCCCGCGATGCCGATCGCGAGCAGCGCCGGAAGGAGCGAGAAAGCGACGCCCTGCAGAGCCGGGGGCCAGTCGAAGCGGCTCCAGAAGAAATAGGCGTAGAAGATCGCCCACAGCGCACCGACGAAAAGATGGGCCGCCATTCCTACGGCCCACCAGGCCAGCACCGGCCCGTTGGGAAAGGCCAAGGTGCCGAGCCCGCGTACGATATCGAACATGGGCGCGCCGCTGAGCTCCAGCGCTCGAAACACGGCTTCCCAGGCGGCAGCGCCGGCCATGCCGGCGACTATGGCCTTGCGCAATGAGACGACGCGGATCATCGAAATGCTTCATCCATGCGGGCCCGCTTTGGATCCGCGCGTGCGGCCCGGCGCGGGCTCAAGGGCGCTCGTCCGCTACGCCGACACGGTGACGGAAGACCAACTCGCCGCCCTGCCAGCCCGTATAGACCAGGATCAGCGCCACAATTGCGGACAGGATCAGGCCCGTCGGCAGGACCGCTGCCTCGGCGTTTCCGAGCCGCAGGACGAAATTGACGAGGGCCAGGATAACGGCGCTGAGGTTGCCGACCATGTGCCGGCGAGCGGCGGAGAGATCGCGCACGCGTTTGTCGCCGAAGAAATCGGTGAAGCCGGCGAGCGCGGCCAGCGCCGCGAAAACGAGGGCGGCGGCGAGCAGATAGAGTGTTGCCGTCGCGAAGAAGGCGTCGCGAGTGAGCCAATAGCCGACGTCGCTGAGGAGGGCTCCGACGAGAAAGCCGATCGGGAATGGAACCAGCATCGGGTGGATGGGATGCCCCAGGATCTTCGCGGTGCTTCTCGGGTTTCGATCGTCCATCTTCGCCTCCGTTTGTCATATCTTACCTTGGATGCAGGCGGACAGCTAAAGTTCCCGCCTCCATCCCTCGGGAACCCGACGATGCCAGCGGGCATCCAAATGGGCGGACCGGGCGCGTACGAGAGGATGACTGAGCATGGCCGACACAGGATCGCGCGGCGGGCGGCGCCAGGTGGTGGTGGTAACCGGTGCCTCGGCAGGAATCGGGCGGGCGACGGTGCGGGAGTTCGCCAAGCATGGTGCCGACATCGCATTGCTGGCGCGCGGTGAGCAGGGCCTTCGGGCGGCCGCCTGCGAGGTTGAGGCCGCCGGAGGTCGAGCGCTCGCTATCTGCGTTGATATGGCCGATGCCGGCGCCGTGGACGAGGCGGCCGCCCGCATCGAAGTTGAGTTGGGACCGATCGACATTTGGGTGAACAACGCGTTTGCGGGCATGTTCGCCCAATTCCTCGACGTCACTCCCGAGGAATATCGCCGGGTGACCGAGGTTACCTATTTGGGACAGGTGTGGGGGACCCGCGCCGCGCTGCGGCACATGCTGCCCCGCGACCGAGGCTCGATCGTGCTGGTGGGATCGGCGCTCGCTTATCGCGGCATCCCGCTGCAGTCCGCTTATTGCGGCGCCAAGCACGCGACCCAAGGCTTCCTCGACTCGGTCCGCACCGAGCTGCTCGCCCGACGCAGCCGGGTGAACCTCACGATGGTTCAGCTGCCCGGCGTCAACACGCCTCAATTCGACTGGGTACGCGCAAAGACGCCCGGCCGCCCCAAGCCGACGGGAGCGATCTACCAGCCGGAGGTGGCGGCCCGGGCGATCCGCTTCGCGGCGCGGAGCCGGCGCAAGGAAATCTATGTCGGGTGGCCCGCCTACGAAGCCATCCTGGCCGACAAAATGGCGTCCTCGCTTGCCGATCGCTATCTTGCCAGGGGCAGTATCGAGGATCAGCAGTCGAAGGCGCGTCTCGAGGGGGAGCGACAGGATAATCTGTTCGCCCCGGTGGAAGGGGACCGCGGTGCGCACGGCCGCTTTGATCGCCAGAGCCGCTCCACCAGCCTGCTGCTTTCAGCCACGATGAACCGGAATGTGATAGCCTTGGCGTCGATCGGACTCCTCGGTTTAGGAGCGGCTTGGTGGCGGGGTGGGCGTCGCTCTCGCCAAGAGGTTGAATAAGGAACCAGCCCCTCGCCTGGCGCTCTCGGCGCAGTCCTACATCGCCAGCACGATGAAGCCGATGAGGCCGACAACTACAGCGACGGGGATGAGGGCGATCTGGGTGCCGACGGCCGCGGCGCACAGCGGGCCAGTATGCGTGTCGATCATGCCGGCGCAGTCATGCTTGCCGCATTGGGATTGCGCGGCGAGGGCCATCGGCAGCCCGAATGCCATCAACCCGAAAAGCGCCGCGATGGTCACCACGAAAGCTGCCGCCGAAGTGGTCGCGAAAAACAGGATCATGAGGCCGAAGAAGATCGCCCAGGCGGAGAGGAATATGGTCCAGATCCATTGGGGTATGTCCTGGAACAGGCCGACGTTCGGTGGAGGCGGCGAGGCGGTGACCTGCTCCTCGGCCGCAAGGGGTGGAAGGGTGCCGTGCATGGCTCATTCGTCCCCGTGGCGTGCGGCGAGAAACCGCTTGGGCATTCGCCTCGCAGGGTAAGCCGGGACATATTCGGACGAAGAGGCGGGCTTGCGTTCGTCGCCGGCCGCCGGATCCGGTCGGAAGGAAAGGATGCCGGGTGACTGTCCGGGGGGCCGATCCAGGATCGTCGTCATGATGTCGGAACGGAAACCGAAGCGCAGCATGGATTCGAGGCCGCGCTTCAGCGGAGCCCTGAGCCCCGCGACGATCATTCGCGCTTCGATTTCCAGATCGCGCCCGAGATTGGCGAACACCGACATGACGGGCCGGGACGGCCGACGGGACTTGCTGTGCAATGGATGGGCCATGAGCTTCTCCTCAAACCCAACATGGGGCCCTCGGTCCCAGCAGGCAAACGAATACTATTGTTAGTTGAAAGCAAGATTATTGATATATAAGGACACCAGGCCCGTCGATGCATTGCCCAGGCGAACGCGATCCCAATTGGATAGCCGGACCTTGGATTGCCGCTGCGGACGGAATCGATGCCTGTCCACGCGGAGCGCCCTCAGGGCCCAGGTGCCATTTTCAAGCGCCGAAGTCGCTGGAGAGGTCCGCGGAGTTGGAGGCGGGGGCCACACCAGGTCGATCCTTTGCCGCCTGCTGGCGCCGTGCGGCGGCAAAGGTTAATCCTAGAAGGACGAGCAGAACGCCGCCGCCGAACAGATAGCGTGCATATTTGCTCGAGCCCGAATAGCCGCCGTCGAAGTCCTGCCAGGTGACGTCGAAGGTGCCCGGGAGAGGTGAGTCGCGATCGCCAACGTGCAGATTGAGGAGTCGGCGCCTGCCGGTCGTCGCAGCGACTTGGATCGGAACTCCCGTTGCAACGATCCGCCCCCTGGCGGTGACGGTGCCCAGCGCAAAGGCCACGACGTTCGAACGGGTCGGAGGCAGGCTGGAAAGCCCGATACCGCTTCTGCCGTCGTGCCACTTGCCGAACCCTATACCGTACCAGGTTGTGAACCGGCCCGCAGGATCGGCCACCATCGGCTGGGTCGCGCGAATCTCATACGGGCTGCCGTCGGCGCCCGTCACGGAAGCCGCAAGATCGATACGGTCGTGCGGCGGCAAGGGGGTCTTGTGAGTGTTGCGGTTCTCCACGGTCATCCGCAATGAGGCGCTGATAGCGCGGGAATCGCGTTGGCTGTCGTTGTCGGTGGTCAAGCTCCCCGTCCCGATCGACGTTACCACCGCCCGATTGGCTTGCGGCCCAAGATGAGGCGCCGCGAGAATCCCCACGATTGCCAGGACGACCGCCGCCGCCGCGCCGCTGAGGAATGCCATGCGGGAAACCGGCTCATGGTAGTCGGGATGGAGGCGAAGCCACCGAGCCGCGAGCAGATAGGCGATCGCCGCCAGCAAGGCGCTCAGCGGCAGCATCACCATGAATTGCTGGCGGTAGGACAGCCAGTGAACGTCCGCGGATGGTGAGTTCTCAGCGAGCAGCCTGGCGGGGTCGCTCGGCAGGCCGGCTGGAGAGAGATAATGGCCGTAGGTGGTGAGGAGCAGCGCAAAGACGATGCCTCCGACGACTGCGCCACTCCGGCCGTTTCCAGCCAGCATCCACCAGGCAACGGTGAATGGAACCGCGACCGCTATGCGCATGACGAACCAAGTGATGCCGGGAAACTCGTTCAGGACCACGGTTTGGGCGAGCCCGGCAATGATCACAACGGCAGCGGAGACGACGAGTGCCGCTGCGCCGATTTGAGCCAAGGCGCGCTCCGGCGGCTTGTCACGTTGCGACTTGGCGGCGCTGTGACGTGTCCAGAGCCAGAAGGCGCCCAGGTATCCGAGATAATAGACCCCGAGATGGACGGGGAGGCCCGTGATCCAAGTATGCTCGAGGTCGAGCCATTCGGGATGGGACGGCAGCCCTATCGGCGACAGCGACCAATAGTAGGTCGTCAGCAGCGTCACGTGGACCGCGGTGATCAGGGCCCCTCGTCCGATTCCGATCCCGAAGATCATCGTGCCTAGGCCGAAGACCGTCGCCATCAGCAGCGTGTCGGTTACCCAATAGGTCCAATAGGGATCGTTGCCCCAGATCATCGCATGGCCGATGGCCGCGTCGATGAAGATGGCCAGCAGGGAGGCGAGAGCGGTGAATTTTACCACCTGCGACAGGCTCGCCGGGCCGTTCGACGAAACTGGTTCCGCATGATCGAGCTCAGAATGCGGCGACATTTATGTCCTCCATCAAATAGCAGGTTCGACCGGGGCGCCGTGGTCTGGCGGGATGCGCGGTCCGCCGGCGTCGGGTGCCCGAGAGGTCAGTGAGGCATGGCGAGCGGGGGTCTCGCCATGCCTCGGTCCTTGCCCTCAGTGGGGTGGAAGGCAGGGACAAGCGACGCTGAACGCAGGCCCGAGAGGAGCAGGACCCGGCATCAAGCGGCGCGTTCGAGCTCGTCCTTGAAGCGCACCGCTTCTCGCCGGACGTGGTCGGCGAGGGCAGGATGGATGATGCTCTGGATCTGGCTCGTCCGGATGCCCTTCTCGGCCGCCGTCTTGAAATCGATGATCGATTGAGCGGCCTTCATTGCGGGGTCGGCCGCGCCGCCGCGGCCCGGATTCGCTTCCAGCTTCGCGAAGGTCTCACTCGCCGTGTCGGCCGCCTTGATGAGCACCTGTTCGTCCGGGTCGAGCAGCTGGGAGATGAACAGAGAATGCTCTTCCATCTTGTCCGCCCAGAACGGAACGACCTCGGCACGGGAATAAGAGACGTCGCCGCGGCTGACCTGGTCGATGCGCCGGATGAAGCGTTCGGCCTCCTTGCGGGTGTGGTCGAAGAAGCTTGGCCAGACGAGGGTGCGGTAGCGGCCGCTCTCCTGGGCGTGTTGCATCGACCCCTTGTATTCGGCGAACGCCCGAGCAAGATCGACCGTCGAGCGATTGAAGCCGGCGAGTTCGCCTCGCATAAGCCTGGCTCTCCTCAGCGTAGTGAGATGATCGGCGAAGCGCCGCTGGAACTGCTCGGCCTCGCTGCGAGGCACGGTGAGCTCGGGACCAGGCATGAGCATGACGAAGAACATCGCGTGCTCCATCATGATGTCGCCCCAGAAGAGGGTGTCGGCGACCGAGTGCTCGACCGGGTCCATGCTGCCGGGGCGGGTGACGTAGATCGGCTTGGTGCCTCCGCCGAGCGTGCCGATATGGGCGCCGCCGACGGTTTCGGGGGCGACCGGTCCGGTGTCCACATGCGGGAAGGATGGCGCTTCGCCGAGCGCCGCGGCGCAGCCGGCGGTGCTGAGGAAGGCGGTTCCGACCAGGGTCACGCCGGCGATCTCGATGAGGCCGCGGCGCGTTACCGCTTTGTCGGATCCTGGCTGGGTTGGTTGAAGCGCGTCCAATGCGATTGTCATGTCCGTCTCCGTGCCCCCCCTGCCCGCCGGCGCTGGCCGGTGATTGAAGCCCCTTCGCGTCCATTTGATGCGGGAATGGGCCTGGCGTTCCTGACGCGGGAAATAAATCTGAGGGCGGGCATTCGGGGAGGCGCTACGTCATGGCGAAGGCTATTTGCCGACCGTCAGCGTGCCTTTCATTCCGGGGTGATAGATGCAGTAGAAGGCGCTCCCGCCGATGCGCCGGACGATGATCCTGCCGCTCTTGCCGGGTGGCAGGTCGACGTTGAAGCTCCGGTCCCGTGCCGTGGCGGTATGTTTGACCGGATCGCGATTGACCCAGACGATCGTATCGCCGGCCCGAATGCCGGCAGGCACGGGACCGAACTTCATCTTCGCGATGATGACGGTGTGGACTCTTGGCGCCGCGACCGCCGGCGAGACTGGCACGAGGGCGAGCGCCGTTGCGGCGGCGCCGATCAGCGGCACCGCCAGTGGATGAAGCGGCCGTCGCATCAGCGGACGCTCTGTACCAGATGTTCGGCGTGCTTCTGGTGCTCCCGGAACAGGGCGAGCCCGGTCTCGAGCAGCGATTTGAGCTCGGCATTGTCCGCGTTCGGAATGAGCGTCTGGTGGAGCGCGCCGTTGACGGTGCGATGGAAGGCGACCTCGTTTTCGGCATAGGCCCTGTCGAAGACGACGCCGCTCAGCCCGTTGAGCCGGCGGGCCTGCTCCTCGGCCTGCCTGGTGAGGGCTTGGCTGGTCGCGTTCGCCTCCGGCGTGACCCCCAGCCTCTTCAGCAGCGCCAGCGCCTGATCGTTGACGGCGGCATGGTCGCGGACCATCGTCCGGGCGAAGTCGCGCACGGCCTTGTTGCGCGATTTCGCCAGCGCCTGTCGGCCGGCGGCGAGATCGAGCTGGCCCGCAGTATAGGCGATGTGTGCGATCTGGGCGTCGCTCGGATGCGGCCCGTCGTGAGCCGGGGCAGGGCCCGTCGCGATGAGAAAAGCGGCGGCACTGCAGAGGGCGAATTTCCTGATCATCATTGTCTCCTCGGAAACGGGTTGGCTCATGCCAGTTTGATGCCGGCGCATCCGTCAGGTTCCCGCCCGCGCGGAGAAGTCGCCGGTCAGTGGCCGTGGAAGAGCGGCGCCGACGAGCCTGTGCGGTAGTTGCATTGCGAGGACGGCAATGAGCCCTCTGCTTCGATCCGGGCTTCTTCGACCATGCTTGTGAAGGGCCGGCCAATCGAGGCGAGGGCGCGCGGCAACCCGGCTTCGTAGAACCGCACCGTGCAATCTCCGGCCGGGACCGAACCGCAGACTTTCGTCTCGTCCCAGTGGGCTGAATGGCCGACATAGTGGATCGAGACGTCGTAGTGCCGGCTCCAGAAGAACGGCACGTCGACATAAGGCTTGCGCTGCCCGAGCATGTTGAGCGCGGCGGTCTGGCCCTGCCGCTGCGCGACGACCCAATGCTCGATGCGAGCTCTCTCGCCGGTGCCCGCGAGCGGATAATTGGCGACGTCGCCGGCGGCAAAGATGCCGGGGACGTTCGTTTCCAGATATTCGTCGACGAGGATGCCGTTGTCGACGGCGATGCCGCAATTGGATGCGAGCGCGGAGCGGGGTTTGACCCCGACGCCGAGCACCACCCGCTGCGCGGCGATCGTCTTTCCGTTGTCCAGCAGGAGCCGCTTCCCATCGTAGCTTTGGGCGGTGCGGCCCAGGTGGAAGGTGACGCCGTGCCGCTCGTGGAGATGGCGGACATACAGCCCGATCTTCGGGCCCAGGACCTTCTCCATGGGAATCGTCTCGGGAGCGATGACGTGAACCTTCATTCCCCGGGTCGCGAGCGACGCGGCGGTTTCTAGGCCGATGAAGCTGGCGCCGACGACGGCGACTTCGCCCGCCAGCTTGGTCGCTTCGATGAGGGCCCTGGCGTCGGCGAGGGTGCGCAGCGTGTGGACGTTCGGCAGGTCGAAGCCGGGGGCCTGGAGCCGGATCGGCGCAGCGCCGGTGGCGAGGAGAAGCGCATCGAACGGGAAGGCGATTCCGTCTTGGCAGACGACCTTTCTGCGTGCGAGGTCGATTCGCGCGACGGTGGTGCCGAGGCACAGATCGATCTTGTTCTTCTCGTAAAAGGCGGCGGGCTTCAGTGGGATCCACTCCTCGGGCGCCGTTCCCGCCAGATAGTCCTTGGACAGGTTGGGACGGTCGCAGGGGAGGGCATCGTCGTCGCTGACCATTGTCAACTCGCCGTCGTAGCCGCGGCGGCGAAGCATTTCGGCCGCTGCGAAGGCGGCCGCACCACCGCCGACGATGACGATCCTTTGAGGATGGGAAGGGCGAAGGCTTCGCTCGGGAGCTATTGTTTCGAGCATAGTCCGGACGAAGACGACGTCGCCCTCCTGCTCCACCTTCCAGCGGGGAAGGGGGTCGAAGGCCGGGGCTTTGAGGGCTATTCCGGTGCGAAGGCTGAAGCAGGCATGGTGCCAGGGGCAGCGGACGGTTTCGCCGACGACGAGGCCTTCGGAGAGCGGTGCCCCATAGTGCGTGCAGGTCGCGCCGACGGCGTGGACCTTGCCGTCGATCCCGGAGAGAAGCACCGGCTCGCCGTCGACATGGCCGGCCAGGAAGCCGCTTGAGGGGATCTCGAGCGCCGCGACCCCTTCGGCGAAATTGGGCCCGGTAGGGTCTGTATCGGAATGTGCCATTGCGTCCTGCCGTGAGGATTCCCGGGCATTGAACCACCCGTGCAATGGGTTTGATGGGAACGGCGGCTGGAGGTTCCCGCCCCGGCCGAGATGCAGCCGACTTAAGCGGACGCTTCGCGCATCGGGAGCACGATGGCGGCGGTCGAAACGATCGACAGCGCCGGTCTGACCGCTCCCGCGCGGTGGAGTTGCAGCACCCGGCCCGTGAGCGCGGCGCAATCTCGCCCTGCAAATGCGAGGGAATCGAAGATCGCATCCTTGAGTTCCGGGCAAAGGCTGGTTCGAAGCCGTTCCTTGGCCCGAAAATGCCGCGTTTTCACGGTCGAACTTGGCACGTTGAGCAGCTCGGCGACCTCCGCGACATCCATCTCTTCGATCTCGCGCAGCACGAAGACGATTCGGAATTTCTGAGGAAGGTTCGCCACGGCCTCCGCCAGCCGCGTCCTGATCAGTTCGCGTGCCAGGTTGGCGTCGGGGTATCGAGAGCCTGCGGAACCGCCCATCAGCGTTTCGCCATAATGCGCGATCGCGGCAGGGCTCCCTTTGAGCCGCGTCCAGAAGCTTTTGGTCGAGCGCCGGCGGGCGAGGGCTTCGTTGATGACAATGCGGGTAAGCCAGGTGGAGAGAGTGGAATTGCCGAGAAAGGAGCCGATCGACGCGAACGCCTTGAGGTAGGCGCTTTGCAGCGTGTCTTCGGCTTCGTCTCGGTCCTTGAGGATGCTCCAGGCCGTGCGAAACAGGCGCTGGTTGTTACATTGCATGAGGAAGGTGAGCGCGCCTTCGTCCCGGTCGGCGATGCGGCGTGCGAGCTCGAGTTCGGGGAGTGACCGATAGTCGACCTTGATTGGATTGAGCATCTCTGCGGCCCCACTGATTGCTCCCGCGTGGCGGCTTCGACTTCGAGTGCCGGCAGGTGGCTGCCTGTCTGCGGACGCTCGAAGGAGAACCGAGTGCTGCGAGTGAGCTGGTTATCTTCCCGATGTGAGAAGAGGGAGAGCGAACCTGGGTGAGCGTGGCGATGCGCTGGCGCAGCTGGGCTGGGTTCCTCTGCTGTCTCAATGCATGGACGATCGCTCACTTGCGTTCGTCGAGACCTGGATCACCCTCAGAGCGGCTCTTCTATGCCCGCTCCGAGGGCTGCGGTCGTGACATCAGGCAGCTCCCGTGCTGCCGGAATCGCTCGAAGGCCGGTTGGGCGTCCACGACTCGATATATATCGTATCGCGAGATAAGATCAAGCTCGCCCCGGGCGGCGGCTGTCGGCGGGACCGCTGTCCCGGGCCGCTTGCCGTTGCCGCGCGCTGGCGCCGATCGGCATACCCGGCCGATGTCAGCGTCGCTCGGAACCCGACACGACCGGGCCGGTTGAGCCCGGTGAGAAGGAGATCGCCATGAATGTCGGAGACGAAGCCAGCGTTTCGTTCTGGATGAGCGACTCGCCGCTTCAAGGCGCATTGGCGCTCACCGCCGACGCAAGCTGTGATGTGGTTATCATGGGCTCGGGGATAACCGGCCTGTCGACGGCTTATGAGCTTGCTCGCGCCGGCAAGTCGGTGATCGTCATTGATCGGGGTTCCGTCGGCAAGGGCATGACTTCGCGGACGACGGCGCATCTGGCGACCGAGCTGGACGACTTTTACTCCGAATTGATCCGCGTGCGCGGCGAGGACGAGGCGCGGATCTATTATCAAAGTCAGGTCGCCGCCGTCGACCGGATCGAAGCCATTTGCCGCGACGGGGGCATCGATGCCGACTTCGCTCGCGTCGACGGCTATCTATTCGCGGCGGAGGACAGCCATCGGCCCGACCTGGAGGAGGAATTCGACGCCTGCAGGAGGATCGGCGTCGAGGTCGAATGGGCGGATCGGGCGCCGGTTCCCGGTATCGATACGGGCCGTTGTCTGCGTTTCCCGAACCAGGGTCGGTTTCACCCGACCAAATATCTTGCCGGCCTCGTCGGTGCGATCGAGGCTCGCGGCGGAAAGCTCTACGCCAACACCGCTCATGTCGCCGACGCGGAGGAGGGCGGGAGCGTTGAAATCAGTACCCAGGCCGGCCCGGTCATCCGCGCGAAGGCCGCTGTGTTCGCAACCAATTCGCCCACCAACGACAAGGTCGCGATCCATTCCAAGCAGATACCCGACCGGACCTACGTCATTGCCGGGCGCGTTCCCAAGGGATCCGTGGCGGACGCCCTGGTTTGGGATACTTACGAGGCCTACCACTATGTCCGGATCCAGCCGCTCAACCAGTCGAAGGACCTTTTAATCGTTGGCGGAGAGGATCATCGCTCCGGCGAGGCCGATGACATGGATGCCCGCCTCAAGTCGCTCGAGGACTGGGCGCGCAAGCGTTATCCGTCGCTGTCGTCGGTCGACTATCGCTGGTCCGGCCAGGTTCTGGAGCCGATCGACTTCATGCCTTTCTCGGGCCGCAATCCGGGAAACGAGAATATTTACATCCACACGGGCGATTCCGGGCAAGGTATCACGAATGGCGTCGCCGGAAGCCTCAACATCGCGGCGCTGATCCTGGGACGGGAGAGCCCCTCCGCGGCGGTCCTCGATCCGGATCGCAAATCCGTGAGCGCCGTCTCCTCGGTCACCGAGTTCGTTAGGGGACAGGCCGGTGCGGTCAAGAATTTCGCCGAATATCTGGGTCCCGGCGAGATCGCTTCGGTGAAGGAGCTCAAGCGCGAGGAAGGCGCGATCATGCGCCGCGGCATGGCGAAGATCGCGGTCTATCGCGACAAGGACGGAGAGATCGTCGAGCGCTCCGCGGTCTGCACGCATCTCGGCTGCATCGTCCATTGGAACAGCTTCGAGAAATGTTGGGACTGCCCGTGCCATGGTTCGCAATTCGCGCCAAACGGTCATGTCTTGAACGGCCCCGCCGTCCAGCGACTGGCCGAGGTCGAGGAGGGCGGGGGCGACTGACCCGTCCGCAGGCGGCGATCTTCGACCGCTGGCCGGGGCTCCGCCTGGCCGGCCACGTGGCCCCCTTCTATTCCACCGTGACGCTCTTCGCCAGGTTGCGCGGCTGGTCCACGTCGGTGCCCTTCGCCACGGCGACGTGATAGGCGAGCAGCTGCACCGGGATCGCATAGACGAGCGGCGCGATCAGCGGGTGGACCCTCGGCATCTCGATCGTCGCCAGCAGGCGGTCGTCGGCCGCGGCGGCGAGGCCTTCGGCGTCGCTGATCAGGACGACCTTGCCGCCGCGGGCCTGGACTTCCTGCATGTTGCTGACCGTCTTTTCGAACAAGGGTCCGGAGGGCGCGAGGACGATGACGGGGACATTGTCGTCGATCAAAGCGATCGGGCCGTGCTTCATCTCGCCGGCGGCATAGCCTTCGGCGTGGATGTAGCTGATCTCCTTCAATTTGAGCGCGCCTTCCATGGCGAGCGGGTAATCCTGGCCGCGGCCGAGATAGAGGACGTCGCGGGCGCCCGCGATCAGCGGCGCCATCGCCGCAATCTCCTCGTCATGGTCGAGGGCGGCGTTCATCGCCGCCGGCGCCTCGGCGAGGTGGTCGACGATCTCGCGCTCCTCCGCCTCGCCGATCCGGCCCTTGTCGCGCGCGAACTTGGCGGCGAGCGCGGCGAGGACGGCGAGCTGGCAGGTAAAAGCTTTGGTCGAGGCGACTCCGATCTCCGGGCCGGCATGGGTGGGCAGGAGCAAGTCGGCCTCGCGCGCCATCGAGCTGGTCGGCACGTTGACGACGACGGCGATGCGCTGGCCCTCGGCACGGGCGTGGCGCAGCGCGGCGAGGGTGTCGGCGGTCTCGCCCGACTGGCTGATGAAGAGGGCGAGGCCGCCCGGTTCCAGCACCGGCTGGCGGTAGCGGAACTCCGAGGCGATATCGAGCTCGACCGGGACTCGGGCGAATTGCTCGAACCAATATTTGGCGACCATGCCGGCGTAGAAGCTGGTGCCGCAGGCGACGATGGTGACGCGCGGGACGTTGGCGAAATCCTCGTCCATCGCCGGCAGCGCGATCTTGCGCTCGAACGGGCGGAGGTAGGAGGAGAGGGTCTGGGCGACGACGATCGGCTGCTCGAATATCTCCTTCTGCATGAAATGGGCGTGGTTGCCCTTGTCGCCGACCGCGCTGGAGGCGCCGGAGGTGACGATCTCGCGCTCGACCGGCGCGTTGGCGCGGTCGAAGATGGAGGCGCCTTCCCGGGTGATCACCGCCCAGTCGCCTTCGTCGAGATAGGCGATGCGCTGGGTGAGGCCGGCCAAAGCGAGCGCGTCGGAGCCCAGATAGGTTTCGCCTTGGCCATAGCCGACGGTGAGCGGGGCGCCCATCCGCGCGCCGATCAGCATGTCGGGATGGTCGCGGAACAGGATGGTGATGGCGAAGGCGCCGTGCAGGCGGGGGAGGACGGCGGCGACCGCCTCCCGCGGCGATCGGCCCTGCTCGAGCTGGTGGTCGATCAGATGGGCGACGACCTCGCTGTCGGTCTCCGACTGGAAGCGGCGGCCGGCGGCCTGCATCTCTTCGCGCAGCGGCCGGAAATTCTCGATGATGCCGTTATGGACCAGGGCGACGCCGCCGACGATGTGGGGATGGGCGTTGCCGACGGTCGGCGCGCCGTGGGTCGCCCAGCGCGTATGGGCGATGCCGATCGTGCCGGCGAGCGGGCGGGCGGCAAGCTCGGCGGCGAGGTTGTCGAGCTTGCCCTCGGCGCGGCGGCGCTCGAGCCGGCCGTCCAGGATCGTGCAGATGCCGGCCGAGTCGTAGCCGCGATATTCGAGCCGCCTCAGCCCCTCCATGAGCCGCTCGGCGACTTCCTCGCGCCCGACGATGCCGATGATTCCACACATAAACTGGGCCTGCCCCGAAAATTTCTCGCCCTCCTATCTCGGCAGCGCGCCGTCCGCCAGAGGCGGCGGCCGTTTCCGGCTTGACCATGGTCGAAGGCGGGTACACCAAAGCTCCGGGGAAGGGGATTAGTATGATTTCTCAGAGCTTTGCGCCGGCCGTTGCGGTGGCTGCGCCGATCCTTGCCGTGGCGGCCGCGGTTCAGCCGGCGCCGGAGCAGGCGGCGGCCCGCGGTGCGATCGCGGCGATGACGCAAATCGAGATCGAGTTCGCCGAGCGAATGGGCCACAGACATTGGTGGGGGGACTGAAAAATGGGGAAATTGGCAATGTTGCCGGCGCTCGCCGCCGCGCTTCTAGCACCGTCGGCTTTGGCCGCGGACGCCGCCCGGCGAGAGACGGCCGTCGCGGCAATTCCGGCGCCGCCGGCCGGAATGGGGCAGGTCGTCTTCTACCGCAGCCCGAACATTGGCACGCTGATCGGCTGCCGCGTCCACGAAGACGGCGAAGTCGTCAACAGGCTGCCGCACGGCACATATTTCATCCATCCAACGACGCCCGGAATCCACGAATATGAGCTCAAGACCGACCTGCTTCGAGTCGAGGTCGAAGAGGGCGAAACCCAATATGTGCGCTGCAGGCTCATCGGCGCCGGATGGCCAGACCTGTCGCTCCGGAACCGCACGGATTTCGAAAGGCTCGTACGGGCGCTCGACCTGGTGCCGCCCTGGACGGGCGACAAGGGCACGGACGACTGAGCTTCAGCCGGCCCGCTTCTTCGCCGTCATCGCGGCGCGGAAGCGCTTGGCCCAGCCGGGCTTCGCCTTCTGGGTGCCGCGGGCGAGGGCGAGGGCGTCCGCCTCGACGTCGCGAGTCACCACCGAGCCGGCGCCGACGATCGCGTTCGCGCCGATGCTGACCGGCGCGACCAACGCCGTGTTCGAGCCGATGAAGGCGCCTTCGCCGATCACCGTGCCGTATTTGAAATAGCCGTCGTAATTGCAGGTGATGGTGCCGGCGCCGACATTGGCGCCCGCGCCCACCTCGGCGTCGCCGAGATAGGTAAGGTGGCTGGCCTTGGCGCCGGCGCCGAGCTTCGCCTTCTTGGTCTCGACGAAATTGCCGATTTTCGCGTCCTCGCCGATCTCAGTGCCGGGACGCAGCCTGGCGAAGGGGCCTATCTCGGCGCCGGCGGCGATGGTCGCGCCCTCGATATGGCTGAAGGCGCGGATGCGGACGCCGTCGGCGATACGGACGCCGGGGCCGAAGAAGACGTTGGGCTCGATCGTGACGTCGCGGCCGAGCTTGGTGTCCCAGGCGAACCATATCGTCTCGGGGGCGATCAGGCTGGCGCCTTCGGCCATCGCCTCGGCGCGGCGGCGCGCCTGCCAGGCTGCCTCGGCCAAGGCGAACTCGCCGCGGCTGTTGGGGCCGATCGCCTCGGCGGCGTCGCCCTCGACGACCAGGCTGGAGCGTGCATCGGCGGCCGCGACCATGACGATGTCGGGAAGGTAATATTCGGCCTGAACGTTGGCGTTGCCGACCCGCTTGAGCAGGTCCCACAGATCGGCCGAGCGCAGCGCGAACAGGTTGGAGTTGCACAGGCCGACGCCACGCTCCTCCTCGCTTGCATCCTTATGTTCGACCATCTTGGCAATCGAGCCGTCGTCGCTGGCGAGAATGCGGCCATAGGCGCCCGCGTCGGGCGGCCGGAAGCCGAGCACGACGCAAGCCGGCGCCGGGTCGGCGTGCAGCGTCTCGAGCATCGCGCGCATCGTCGCGGGGCGGACGAAGGGGACGTCGCCAGACAGCAGCAGCACGTCGCCGTCGAAGCCGGCCAGCGCCGGCTCGGCCTGGAGGACGGCGTGGGCCGTACCGAGCTGCGGCTCCTGGACGGCGAATTCGACGCCCCGGCCGGCGAGGGCGGTCTCGAGCTGCTCACGCCGGTCGCCGACGACGATCACGATCCTCTGCGCGCCCAAAGCCGCGACGCTGTCGAGGAGATGCTCGATCATCGGCCGCCCCGCAATCGGGTGCAGCACCTTGTGGAGGTCGGATTTCATCCGCGTCCCCTTGCCGGCGGCAAGGATTATGGCGGCAAGCGGCCTGCTCATGGGCGGCCAATCGCACGATAAGCTTGCCATTTCCATAGCGGCGGCCCGGGATCGACCGTTACGAGGATCTGGAGTCCATGCTCGAACGACTTTGCGCGTTGCGGTCGAATGCCATCGCTCCACGCGCCCGGTTGGTGTAGGATCGCTGCGACCAGGAGGCTTCATGGACGGCAAGGGTACCTACAGGACGCGCGGCACGGAGGGCGCGCCGGATACGGCGCGGGTCGTCGATCGCAGCGTCGCCTTCGACCTGCCCGAACAGCAGTATCGCCGGCGCGGCTACGATCCGCCGTTCGAGGAGCTGGGCTGGAAGCCGTCGGTCGAGGGCGCCGCGGCCTAGCGCCTGCGCGCCTTCACCCAAAGGTGCCGCGCGAGCATCAGCGGCGGCATGCGCAGCCAGTGCGAGCGGACGTAGAAGACGAGCCGGGTGAGCGGCCGCGTGGCCCGGCCCCACCCGTCGCGCGCGAGCAGCCGGCGGACGTAGCAGGCGTCGGCGCGAGTCAATTGGGGACAGCTACCGAATTCACGGTCGGGCTCGCCCCCCACGCTTCGGCCTGAATTCGGTAGCTGTCCCCAATCGACGGGGGTTCCATAGAGATGGTGGGCGAGGCGGAGAGCCCGTTCGACGGCGGCGAGCAGGCCGTGCCGCTGCGCGCGTTCGCGCAGCGCCGGCCAGAAGGCCTCGTCCCCCTCGCCGAACTCACGCAACAGCCGGTCGATGTCCCACAGGTTGCGCAGGCCTCCCGCCAAATCGCCGTCGGCGAGGAGGTGGGCGGCGGCGTGGACGATCATGTCGGGCGGCGACAGCACGGACAGGCCATCCGACAGCGGCACCCGCGCCTCGATCATCGCCGCCATGTCCGGCCTGGGCCGCGCCGTCAGCGGCAGGATGGCGTGATGGACGTCGATCATCCGGTCGCGCTCGCGGTGGATCAGCGGCGGCAGCTCATGCATCCAGCGGCGATAATAAAGGTCGTCATAGGCGTCCTCCTTGACCCACTCCCAGCCGGCCGCGAGCAAGGCGCGCTCGACCTCGGCCAAGGCGTCACGGGGGACGAGGATGTCGAGGTCGCCGATCGACCGGCCCCGGGCCGTCTCGAGGCCGGCGGCGGCATAGGCGGTACCCTTGAGCAGCACCACCGGCACGCCGAGCGGCGTCAGCGCCCGCCGCGCCATCTCCGCCTCCCACAGGGCGTGCGTCCGCGCCGTCTCGCCGTCGCGCCGCGCCGCCGCCAGCAGGGCGTCGACCCGCGGCGGCAGCGCCAGCCCCTGCAGACGCCAGGCGAGGCTGCCCGCCAGCGATTCGGCGCGGGCAAGGGCGATCAGCGACGTCCAGTCGTCGACCTGCGCGGCCGCGGCGGGGTCGGCGAGCAGGCGGACGAGAAAGCGGGCGTCCCTCACGCCTTTGCCCATAATCGCGCGATCAAGGCTTCGGCCTGGCCGGTATCGGCATAGTCGATCGCGTTCGAGGGCAAATCGCCGACGAGGCGGGTGAGGGCGTCGAAGCCGGGCTCGCCGAGCGCGACATAATTGGTCGAGGCCTGGGTCAGCCGCATGAACGCCTCCGCCGCGCCCACCTCGCGCACCGCCGGGTCGAGGTCCCGCCCGAAGCGGGGGAAGAGGATCAGCACCGGCCGCGCCGGTTCGCCCATCCGCGCCACCGCCTCCCGATTCGGGCGAAGGTGGCGGATCCTGCCCTTGGGCGTGCCGGTCAGCACCGGGCCGAGACGGTCCGGATCCATGCCGTCGAACAGGCCGAGCGATTCGTTTTTGAGGCTGACCGCGCGCGGGAAGGGATGGAGGAGACCGTCGTCGAGGCCGAGCAGGGCGAATTCGTCGCCCATGAAACGCCAGCCCCGCTCCCCGAGCAAGGCGGCCAGGCTCGACTTGCCCACGCCGGAATGCCCCGTCATCAGCAGCGCTCGCCCTTCCTTCTCGACGCTCGCCGCGTGGAGCAGCAAATAGCTTTTCTGCCCCAGCGCCATTTGCAGGTTCATTCCCATCTCGGCCGCGAGCAGCCCCTGCGCGAGCGGCAGCGGCGCCGCGTCGGGCAGCACGTAATCGCCGCGTATCGCCGCCGACGGCCGCAGCCAACGCCGCCAGGGACGTTCGGCTTCGAGCCGGACGGTGAAGTCGCAAACGCCCTCGGGCTCGGGATAGCCGGCGTAGAGCCGCCGCAGCGCCGCGACCGGGCCGCGCCATTGCGAGCCGATCCGGAAGCCTATCGGGCCGATCCGGAGGCGAACAACGTGCTTCATGTCCGCCACACCAGTCCGGCCGCCTCCAGCTCGGCCAGCCGGGCGGCGATGGCCGCGGCGGGATCGTCCGCCTCGACTTCAAAAACCGCCCCGATCCTGGCGATGATCTCGGCCGCGCCGGCCGGCCCCGCGGCCAGCGCGGCCAGGATTTGCGGCGCGGGCGGGGCGAGGATGTGGGTGAGGCCCGAGCGCCGATGGTAGAGCAGGGTCAGGCCCTCGAGATCGACCATGCGGATCGTCTCGGGCGGATCGGCGGCGTAGAGAAATGCGGCCACCCGGGCCGCCCCGCGGCTCAGCGCGGCATCTGCAGCGAGGCGTAGCAGGTGAAGCCGCTCATCCCCGCCTGCAGACGGCGAATATAGTTGGCATAGGCCTGCGCCGCCTCGGCGTTGACGCCGGCGGGCACGCGGCCGCCGTTCAGCATCGCCTTGACCTCTTCGCCCTTCAGCGGCCGGGCGAGCGGCGGATAGGCGCCGGCGGTGCCGGCCGGGACGAGGCTGCCGTCGGCGGCGATGAAATTGCCGGCGCCGGCCTGGGGCGCGGGCACCGGAATCTCGCAATTGAGCACCGAACCGGCGGTCTGGGCCAGCGCCGGCCGGATCGTCACCACCGTCGAAGCCGCGGCGGCGCCGAGCGCGAGCACGAGGCGCCGCGTCGGCGCCCCGCCCGCTTCGCCCATCTCGCTGTCGATCGGTTCGCTCATCGCATCCGCATTTAGGCCGAGCCTCTTTCATAAGGGTAAAGCGGCGCATTGGCGAGACGGGCCGAGCCCACCTGTCCCGCAAGAGGACGGTGTCGGGGAGAAAAACCGTTTCGCCCTCGTTTAGGGCTCGGGCCGCCGGAGTAGGTGCGGCCTTTTGTCCAAGGAGAGCCGTTTCCATGAAAGCCATTCTTTTCGTCGCCGCCCTGACCCTCGGCGGCGCCGCCTTCGCGCAGACCGGCAACACGGTCAGCGATCCCTCGCAGAGCAGCGGCCCGCGCGGCGTCACCCAGCAGGGCACCGATCCCGAGGGCCAGCCGTGCACGCCTCCGGGCTACAATGCCGGCGCGACCGGCTATCCGGCCTGCGAGGCGGGCAGCGGCAGCGCGGCCAGCTCCCCGACGCCGCCGCGCTGCTCGAAGACCGTCACCGACCATTGCGTCCAGGCCTATGAGCGGGGCGTGCGCCGCTGAGGCCGCCGGCGCCCGGCGCGAGCGCCCCGTTCGCCCTGTGACGGGCGCGCGGAGAAAAATCGTTTCGGCCTCGTTTAGAAGCTGTGCCGCTCGAGGCCGGGCGGCCGCTTGTCTACGGAGGATGCTCGAATGAAGCTCATCATCTTGGCTGCCGCGCTCATGCTCGGCGGCACCGCCGTCGCGCAGACGCCCGATACGACCACGCCGCCGGCCGGCGGTTCGCCCTGCTGCATCGACGGCCAGCCCGTCGCCCCCGACAACAGCAATCCCGAGCATGACGCCCGCGGCATTGCCGTCATCTCCGCCCCCGCCGTCGCCCCCAGCGGCTACAACCAGCCGGCCAGGATGGTGCCGGCCGGGACTCCGACGCCGACCGTGGCGCCGCCGGCCCCGACCAGCGCCGGGCCGTTGCCGCCCTGCAGCCGAACCGTTACCGACCGCTGCACGCAGACCTATGAGCGCGGCCGCGCCGATTAGGGAGTGACGGGGCGCCGGCGGCGCCCCATTGTCTCCGCCCGCCCCGATCTGCCATGAGCCCAGGCCGGGCATCGTGCGGGAGGAAACATGACCATCAGCTTCGAAGGCCGCGTCGCCATCGTCACCGGCGCCGGCGGCGGCCTGGGGCGGGCCTATGCGTTCGAGCTTGCCCGCCGCGGCGCCAGGGTGGTGGTCAACGACCTCGGCGGCGCCCGCGACGGTTCCGGAAGCTCGGACGCGGCCGGCCGGGTGGTCGAGGAGATCGCGGCCGCGGGCGGCGAGGCGATCGCGAGCGGCGCCAGCGTTACCGATGCGGAGCAGGTTGCGGCGATGGTCGCCGCGGCCAAGGCGCGCTGGGGCGGCGTCCATATCTTGATCAACAATGCCGGCATCCTCCGCGACAAGAGCTTCGCCAAGATGAGCGTCGAGGATTTCCGCGCGGTCGTCGACGTCCACCTGACCGGATCGGCGATCTGCGCCAAATCGGTCTGGGAGACGATGCGCGACCAGGGCTATGGCCGGATCCTGATGACGGCGAGCTCGACCGGCCTCTACGGCAATTTCGGCCAGGCCAATTACGGCGCCGCCAAGATGGGCCTGGTCGGGCTGGCCAGGACCCTCCATCTCGAAGGCGCCAAATACGGCATCCGCGTCAATACCATCGCTCCGACCGCGGCGACGCGGATGACCGAGGATCTGTTCCCGCCCGAGATGCTCGGCCTGTTCAACCCGGAGAATGTCGTCCCCGCCGCGCTCTATCTCGTCTCGGAAGGCGCGCCGTCGGGCGCGATCGTCGGCGCCGGCGCGGGCGTCGTCCAGGCCGCCTACGTCACCCTGACGCCGGGCTACGCCCTGCCCGAAGGCCGCCGCACGGTCGAGGAAGTGGCCGCCAACTGGGACAGGGTCACCGACCGCACGCTCGAGATCGTCCCCGCTTCCGGCGCCGAGCAGGCGATGCTGATCGTGAGGACGCTGCAGGGCTAATTGGGGACAGCTACCGAATTCGGCTCGCTGCGTGGGGGGCTGCACGCCGTTTGAATTCGGTAGCTGTCCCCAATTAGAAGGCACTTACCGTATTGTAACACTAACACACCTGTGCTAGACGCGCCCGATCCTGGGAGGAGAATCACATGTATAGCGACAGCGATCTGGACGCGGCGGTGGCGGCGGGGGCGCTCAGCCCCGACGCCGCCTCGGGCCTGCGTGCCTATATGGACAGCCGGGCGGCGAGCTCGCCCGTCGACGAGGAGCATTTCCGCCTCATCACCGGCTTCAACGACATTTTCGTCAGCATCGCGGCGGCGATCCTGCTGTTCGCGGTCGGCTGGATCGGCAATGCGATGGGGGTCAATATCGACGGTAACGGGCCCTCGCCCTTCGCCGGCCTGCTGGTCGCCGGCACTGCCTGGGGCCTGGCCGAATTCTTCACCAAGAAAAGGCGCATGGCGCTTCCCAGCATCCTGTTGCTGCTCGCCTTCACCGGCGGCGTGCTGCTGACTGCTTTCTCGACCCTCGTCCTCGCCGTCGGGGAATCGGCCTTCGAGGATAATGAGCGAGCGGTGGCTCTGGTCATCGCCGCTTCCGCCGCGATCGCAGCGGGGGCGACCTGGCTGCACTGGCGCCGGTTCCGGGTGCCGATCACCGTCGCTGCCGGCGCGGCCACCGTCGTCGGCGTGGTGATGGCGCTGATCGCCTATGCGGTCGGCGACATACCGGCCCTCGAAGACATTCTGCTGGCGGCCGGCCTCGTCCTCGGCCTCGGCGTCTTCCTGGTGGCGATGCGGTGGGATTCGTCCGACCGCGCCCGCCAGACCCGCCGCTCCGATGTCGCCTTCTGGCTGCATTTGCTGGCCGCGCCGATGATCGTACACCCGATCTTCTCGCTGCTCGGCCTCACCGACGGCGACGCCAGCATCGGCGAGGCCCTGGTCGTGCTCGCCGTCTACGTGCTGCTCGGCATCACCGCGCTGGCGATCGACCGGCGGGCGCTGCTCGTCTCCGCTTTGGCCTATGTGCTGTTCGCCTTGATCAGCCTGTTCCGCGAGTTCGGCGCGGTCGAATTGAACATCGCGCTCGCCGCCTTCGTGATCGGCTCGGGCCTGCTGCTGCTCTCGGCCTTCTGGCACGGCGTCCGCCGCACCATCGTCCGGCCGTTGCCGCCGGCTCTGCAGGCGCGGCTGCCGGTGCTCGATCGCGCGGTGCCGGTCGCGGCCGCCGCCTGAGCGGAAAGCGCCTACTCAACTGCCCCTCCCCGGCGACGGGGAGGGGTTTTTTTATCCGTTGACCACCTTGAGCAGCCGCCGCTCGAGCGGGGCCAGCACCGGTCCGAGCTCGTCGCCACGGCGGACGACCATGCCCGCCTCGTTGACCAGCGCCCACAGGCCCTGGCGGCTGCGCGGCCCGGTTCTTTTCTCGATCTTGTATTCGGGCCGCTCGGCGGTGCGGCGGAACGCCCAGAAGGCGGCGCCGTCGCGGCCGAACTCGACCGCATAATCGCGCCACAGCCCGGCCGCGACCATCCGGCCGTAGAGGTCGATGATCCGCTTAAGCTCGGCCCGGGTGAAGCCGATCTGCGGCGAGGAGGAACCCGGAAAAGGGAGGATCTGGCCCATCAGGCGCGGCCGCGCTCCTTTCTCGTCTTGCCGTCCCGCTCCTCGATCAGCTCGGCCACACGCTGCCGCAGCTGCTCAACCTCGCACTGGAGCGTTTCGAGCTTCTGCGACGCCGGATCGAACGGCTCGGAGCAGACCGTGCCGTAAGGGAGGAAATGGCTCGCCGAGCTCTGCTCGGCGCTGACCAGGGTCGACCGGGCCGGGATGCCGACCATGGTCGCGCCTTCCGGCACGTCCTTGGTGACCACCGCATTGGCGCCGATCCGAGCCCGGTCGCCGACCTTGATCGGCCCCAGCACCTGCGCGCCCGAGCCGATGATGACGTGGTTGCCGATCGTCGGGTGGCGGTTGCCGGCCTCGCCGCTGGTCGGGTTGGTGCCGCCCAGAGTGACGTGCTGGTAGATGGTGACGTTGTCGCCCACGAACGCGGTCTCGCCGATCACGACGAAGCCGTGGTCGATGAAGAAATTGTCACCCACCGACGCGCCCGGATGGATGTCGATCGCGGTCAGGAAGCGGCTGACATGATTGACCAGGCGGGCGAGGAAATAGAGCTCGCCTTTGTACAGCCAGTGGGCGAGGCGGTGGAAGCCGACCGCCCAGACGCCCGGATAGAGCAGGACCTCCCAGCGGCTGCGGGGAGCGGGATCGCGGGCTTTGATCGAATCGAGATAGGCGACAAGGCCCGGCAGCATAGCCACTCCCACTCCGCTCCCTAGTCCGGCAAAATAGGAGCGGTCGCGGGAAAATGCCAGCCGAGCGCTGAAATTCCGTTACCGGCGCTTTTTCCCTTGCGCGAAGGCCATGCGGCCAAGCACATCGGCGGGACGCGACGCGGGGAGCCAACATGTTCGACCTTGGGGGCGTGGGGCTGCTCGACATCCTGCCCTTCATCGCCATCGGCTTCGCCGCCCAGTTGATCGACGGCGCGCTTGGCATGGCGTTCGGTCAGATCTCGTCGACCCTGTTGATCAGCATGGGCGTGCCCCCGGCCGCGGCCTCCGCGGGCGTCCACACGGCGGAAACCTTCACCACCGCCGTCTCCGGCATCAGCCACATCGCGCATAAGAACGTCGACTGGCGGCTATTCTTCCGCATCGCCATCCCCGGCGTGATCGGCGGCGTGCTCGGCGCCTACGTCCTCAGCAATATCGACGCCTCGACCGCCAAGCCGATCGTGCTGACCTACCTGGCCGCGCTCGGCCTCTATCTCCTCTATCGCGGCGTCATGCACCGCCACAACGAGCGCGAGCCGAAGGTGGTGGCGCCGCTCGGCCTGGCCGGCGGCTTCCTCGACGCGGCCGGCGGCGGGGGCTGGGGCGCGGTGGTGACCTCCAACTTGCTCGTCCAGGGCTCCAGCCCGCGCAAGACGATCGGCACCGTCAACACCGCCGAATTCTTCCTCACCGTCACCATCTCGGCGACCTTCATCGCCACTTTGGGCTGGGAGGCCTTCACCGTGGCGACGCTCGGCCTGCTGATCGGCGGCGTCATGGCCGCCCCGTTCGGCGCCTGGATCGCCAAGAAGGTCGATGCCGACCGCCTCCTCACCTTCGTCGGCGTCGTGCTGACGCTGACCAGCCTCTACGGCCTCTACCGCGCGCTCAGCTGAGCTTGAACAGGCCGCGCGCGGCCTCGACCTCCTCCTTGATGAAGCCGACCGCCGCCCGCACCCGCGCCAGCTCGGCCAGGTCCTGGTGCACCGTCAGCCACAGCGAGCGGGTCAGGCTGACCTCCTCAGGCAGCACACGGACCAGCCCCTCCTCCTCTCCGGCGATGAAGGCGGGCAGAACGCACAGCCCGGCCCCCGCCAGCGTCGCCCGCAATTGCGCGACGAGGTTGCTGCTCTCGACCGACGTCGTCCCGCCCGGCGCGACATGCTGGAGGAAGTCGAGCTCCGGGAAATGGAGCAATTCGCCTATGTAGCTGACGAAACGGTGCCTGGAGAGGTCTGCCGAGGAGAGGATGGCGGTCGCCTCGCCGAGATAGGCCGGCGCCGCATAGAGGCCGAGATCATAGTCGATCAGCTTCGAGACGATCAGCCGCCCGGCCGGCGGCCGGCTCACCGAGATGACGATGTCGGCGTCGCGGCGGGCGAGGCTGAACACCGCCGGGGCGGCGACCAGCTGGACGGTGAGCCGCGGGTGGAGCGTCTTCAGCGCGGCGATGCGCGGCGCCAGGAAATAGGAGCCGAAGCCTTCGGGCGAGCCGATCCGCACCGTCCCGGCGACCGAAGCGAAAGTGCCGCCGACCGCCTCGCCCGCGCCGATTGCGAGCCGCTCCATCTCCTCGCCGATCGGCAGCAGTTGCCGGCCCTGCTCGGTCAACCCGTAGCCGGACGGGCTGCGGTCGAACAATTTGGTGCTCAGCGCATGCTCGAGCGCCGCGATCCGCCGCGACAGCGTCGAATGGTCGACCCCGAGCCGCGCCGCCGCCGCCGTCAGCCGTCCGCTGCGGGCGATTGCGAGGAAAGCGCGGATGTCGTTCCAGTCGAAATCGGCCATAGGTATGGGAATATACGCACAGCGGTATCGGAACAATGCCGGTGGATGTCTGCCCTCCGTTATGAGAGAGGAAATCATCCCCTTCAAGAGGCAGAAATTTCATGTTCGACGCTCGGACGGCCACCGCTCATGCGGATTTCGACACGATCGGCGCCCCCAGGATTGCGGATTACCCCAGGCCCGCCGACCCGCAAGCGGGCTGGGCGAGCCGGAACCCGGACCGGGCCCTGCTCTTTCTGTTCGTCAGCCCCCGCGATTGCGGCGCGCTCGAGGAGCTGATGGCGCTCTGACTTCGTTATTCCCGCTGATGGGGCGATGACGTAAGGGAGCCCCATGTCCGATACCCCCTCCACCGTCTTCAAGCTCCCCGATACCCTGCCCAGCCCGGCCGAGCTCGCCGAAGCCTGGTCAAAGGTCGTCGCCAACGCCGTCCATCTCGCTGCCAGCGCCGCCACGCGGACCGATCCCCACGTCCCCCAGCCCTTCGATCCCGCCGCCCCGGCGCGCGCTTTCGGCGAGTTCGCGGCCCATCTCTGGACCCATCCCGGCGAGATCCTCAAAGCGCAGCAGCGAGCCGCGTCCGACTGGCTGAAGCTGTGGCAGTCCGCCGCCTCGCGCGCCGCCGGCAAACCGGCTGACCCGGTCGCCGCGCCGGAACGCGGCGACCGGCGCTTCAACGATCCGGCCTGGAGCGAGGAGCCGGTGTTCGACTATCTCAAGCAGGCCTATCTGCTCACCGCCCGGCGAGCGCTCGAGATGGTCGAGCGGGCCGAAGGGCTGGACGAGGGCGCCCGTACCCGAGTCGAATTCTTCACCCGGCAATATCTCGACGCCATCTCGCCCGCCAATTTCGCCTTCACCAACCCGGAAGCGGTCCGCAAGGCGATCGACACCGGCTCGATCAGCCTCCTCTCCGGCCTCGCCAACTTGCTCGCCGACGCGGCCGAGACGCCGGGCATGGTCCAGCGCCGCGCGACCGACGAATTCGAGCTCGGAGTGAATATCGCCGCCACGCCGGGCAGCGTCGTCTACCGCAACGAGCTGATGGAGCTGATCCAATATGCGCCGGCCACCGACGAGGTGTACCGGCGCCCGCTCCTCTACGTGCCGCCGCTGGTCAACAAATATTATCTGCTCGACCTCCAGCCCAAATCCTCGCTGATCCGCTGGCTGGTCGAGCAGGGCCACAATGTCTTCGTGATCTCCTGGGTCAATCCGGGGCCCGAACTCGCCGACAAGGGGCTCGCCGATTATATCCGTCAGGGCCCGATCGAGGCGCGGGACGCGATCGAGGGGTCGACCGGCGAGCGCGAGGTCGACCTGTTCGGCTTCTGCATGGGCGGCACCCTCGCCGCCATCGCTCTGGCCTGGCTGGCGGCGAAAGGGCAGGGGGACCGGGTCGCCTCGGCCACCACCATCGGCACGATGTTCGATTTCTCCCGCCTCGGCCAATGGGCGAGCTTTACCGAACCCGAGCAGCTCCGCGCGATGGAGCGCCACCTGCTCCACAAGGGCTTCATGGCCGCTCAGGACCTCCAGGCCCTGTTCAGCGCGGTGCGGGCCAACGATCTGATCTGGTCGTCGGTGGTCAACCATTATCTGCTCGACCGCGAGGCGCCGCCCAGCGACATCCTCCACTGGTTCGCCGATGGCGCCCACATCCCCCGCGCCTTCCTGCTCGAATGGACGCGGGACATGCTCCGCGACAACAAGCTGGCCAAGGGCGGCCTCGTCGTCGACGGCGTGCCGATCGATCTGGGCGCGGTGAAGACGCCCTTGCTGGCGATCAGCCTCAGGGACGACCATGTCTCCGCCTGGCAGGCGACCTACGACAGCGCCCGCCTGCTCGGCGGCGAGGTGAGCTTCCTGCTCGGCGGCAGCGGCCACAATGCCGGCGTCATCAACCCGCCGTCGGCCAACAGGCACGGCTATTGGACCAACGCGGCGATGCCGGCGACGGCCGAGCAATGGCTGGAGGGGGCCGAGCGCCACGAAGGCAGCTGGTGGCCGCACTGGCAGGCGCGGCTGAGCGACAATGGCAAGGCGGCCAAGGTGAAGGCGAGAATGCCGGGCGACGGCAAGCTCGAGGCGCTGGAGCCTGCGCCGGGGAGCTACGTCAGGAACCGCGCCTGACGACACTGCCGCGACAAGCGGCCATCGAACGCGCCGCCGTCCGGCCCCGCCGGCGACGCAAATTCTCGTAATTGGTGCCAGGCACCTTTTTCTAGAGGCCGGCCGGCCCCGCCAGGCTCTGGGTGCGGGCGCGGTCGTTGCCGAGGCCGCGGACGACGCCTTCGAGCTGCCGCAGCCGCGAAGCGTCGCGGCCGCGCGCCGCCGGCACGGCCGGGCGTTGCAGGCTCGCCCGCACGAACAGGCGCCATTGCGCTTCGTCATTGCTGGCCAGCAGCACCGGCGCCTGCGCCGCGGCGGCCAATAAGGCTATCCCGATCATGGTCCAGAACCCCCTCTTCCCGGCCGCATGGTAAACATGAGTGGTAAAGGACGGGTTAACCACGCGATCCGGGTCGGCAGGCGGCCCGGAGCGTTTATCCGCGCGGCTTGCGGAATCGCAGCACGAACTGGTCGGTCTTGCCGCGGATGCCGGTCTCCATGACCTTGGCGCTGTGATTGTCTGCGGGGTGGCGCAGCAGGTCGCTCTCGGCATCCAGGCGGAAGCCGGCGCTCTCCACCTCGCGCCTGACCAGGGCGCCCTCGATGCGGTGCAGGGTCGAGGTCTGCGAGGCGCCGGCGCCCAGGGCGGTGTCGTGGTCGACGACCAGATAGATTCCGCCCGGCTTGAGCGCGCGGTAGGCGGCGGCGTTGATCGCGGCGGCGCCGTCGCCGGTGCCGACCGTCGCATTCTTGAAATCGTGATAGTTGAGCGTCGTCCAGACGACGTCGACCGGCTCGGGGACCTGGATCATGCCCGGCTCGGCGACGGTGACGACGACGTTGGGCCGCGCGGTGGCCAGCTCCAGCAGCGCCGGCGAGGGCCGCCCGGCGATCGCGTAGACCCGCCCGTCGGGCCCGACGACGCCGCTCAGCACGCGGGTGAAATAGCCACCGCCCGGCGCCAGCTCGGCGACCTTGTCGCCCGGCCGCACGCCGGCGAAGGCGACCAGCTCGGCGGGCCTGCGGTCGGCGTCCCGCGCCCGGTCTGCCTCGGGCCGGATCGGATCCGCGAGGATGGCGGCATAATCGACGCTCGGCGCCGGCGGCTCGGTCGCGCAGGCGGAAGCGGCGAGGCCGATCGCGGCCAGGAAAGCGAGCTTGAGGTGCGGCTTGGTCATTCGGGGCTCCCGGGTTGCAGCCGCCTTATGCACGACGCCGCCCACCGGGGACAGCTACCTGAGCTCTCCTTTTCCCGGGGCGACAAGGCCGGCACCCGTGCGCTACAGCAGCACGATGAGGAAATCCGCCACCGAAGTCATGCAGGACATCGTCGCCGCCGCCGTGCTCGATGCGGTCGCGGCGCTGAAGGCCGCGTCGCGCGGCCTGCCCAACAATTTGCTGCGCGATCTCAACGCGATCCACGCCAACACCACCTTCGCCGATTTGCCCCCCGAGGTGCAGAATGCGGTCGCCGCCAGTGTCCGGGCCGCTTTCTCGCGGCTGCAGAAGGAGGGCTATTCGGTGTCGGGGGGCGAGCCGGCGGCGCCGCGCCCGCCGCGGCCGGGCGTCCCTCCCGCCGCCCAGCACCGGCCCTTCCGCCGGCCGCCGCCGAAGCGCGACGGCGCCGGCCCAGGCCGGGCTCCGGGCAAGGGTGGCGGCCGCCCGCCGCGCAAGCCGCCGCCGCGCTGAGCCCGGCCTGACCGGATGCCGGACCGGCGCGAAACCGCAGCGAAATGCCCCGAACCCCGCTCCTATTCGTGGCGCGGCGATGCCGACGTGCCGGCCTTCGCCGACGAGCACCCGCTCATCGTGCTCGACGGGGAATGCGTCCTGTGCTCGGCCAATGCCCGCTTCGTGCTGCGCCGCGACCGCCGCCGCCGCTTTCGCCTGACCACCGCCCAGGGTCCGCTCGGTGCCGCCCTCTACCGACATTTCAGGCTGCGCGCCGACGAGGAGGGGACGATTCTGGTGCTGCAAGGCGGGCGGCTGCTCACCGGTTCGGACGCGGTGATCGCGATCCCGGCGGGGCTGGGCTGGCCGTGGCGCGCGGCGGCGGCGCTCAGGCTGGTGCCGCGACCGCTGCGCGACGCACTCTATCGCTGGGTCGCGCGCAACCGCTTTCGCTGGTTCGGCCGGCGCGAAACCTGCTGGGCGCCCGCGCCGGCGGACGCCGACCGGATAGTGTGAGCCGGAACCGCGCCGCTTCCCAAACCGGCCGCGCCCTGCCACATTCCCCGTCGCGGCGCGGCAGGAGGGAAAAGGTGGGGGCAGGAGACGAGGCCGCGGCGGCGCCGCCGCCGTCGGTGTTCGACAGGCTCGGCGCCAAGCCGCCGGCGGCGGAGCTGCTCGGCTGGCAGCTGGTCGCGTTCGACCAAGAGGGGGGCCGGGCGCGGCTCGGCTTTTCCGGCCGACCCGAATTCGCCAACCCGACCGGCCACGTCCAGGGCGGCTTTCTGGCGGCGATGCTCGACGAGGCGATGGGATCGGCGCTGATCATCGCCACCGACGGCGGCTTCCTCTCGACCACCATCTCGATGAGCACCGATTTCATCCGTCCCGCCCCGGTCGGGCCGATCGAGGCCGAGGGGAGGGTGGTGTCGCTCGGCAAGTCGATCGCCTTCCTGGAGGGCAGCCTGAGGAGCGCGGGCGGCAAGCTCGTCGCCCGCGCGACGGCCAGCTGCAAGCTGGTGGCGATGAACCCGGAGCGGATCGCGAAGCCGGACGGCTGAGCGCGCCGGCGCCGGGGCTCAGGACCAGCCTGTCCCGTGGAGTCGAAGGAGGGTGGAATGAAGCTGGCGGGAGGCTGTCATTGCCGGGCGGTCCGCTTCGAGGCCGAGGTTCCGGCCGCGGTCGAGATACTCGACTGCAATTGCTCGATCTGCGCGATGACCGGCTTTAGGCACCTGATCGTCGCGCACGCCGACTTCCGCCTGCTTTCGGGCGAGGAAGCGCTCACCCATTACCGCTTCGGCACCGGAACAGCCGATCACCTGTTCTGCTCGACCTGCGGCGTGAAGAGCTTCTACCAGCCCCGCTCGCATCCCGATTCTTGGAGCCTCAATCTGAACGCGCTGGACGACGTTTCGAGACTGACGGTGACGGTCCGGAGCTTCGACGGCCGCAACTGGGAGCAGGCGAGGTCGGCCCTGACGGACTAGGCGACCGTGGTTCGATCTATTTCTGCGCCGCCATACAGGCGCTTATGTCCGCTCCATTCCCAAAGCCTCGGATCGGCCCGGTTCGGTCTGCGTGGGCTCTTCGAAAGCGATATAGGGGTCGATGTAAGGCGGTATCGCCCGGTTCGCCTCTATCCACGCCTGATCCGCTGGGGCCCTCGCCATTTGACAAAGCGAAATTGGCTTATCCGGCGGTTCATATGTGAAGTGATCGTCGTTCGAAAGCAGGAACCTCGTAAAGGCGTCAAGAAGTGGAAAGCTTTCATCTTCGCGCTCAACCCAAAGAAACTGTCCTTGGGGATTAACTTCAAGGAACACCCACTCCCCGTCCGGGCGGATGACGAAATCCAAACAGCCGAAAATGATCTTCAACTCACGCATCAGCGCAAGTATGTTGGAGCGGACCTCAGGAGGCGGCTCGATCCGGCCTCTGAGCATTCCTCTGGTCGAGCCGCCCCGACCTTTCCAATCGACCTGCGTCTTCGGATCGCTCTGCGAGTCTATCGCCACAGCGAATATCTCGTGACCCATGACTGTCACACGAGCCTCAAAAGCTTTGGGCACATAGGCTTGGAATATACCGGGACAAGCCTGAAGCGAGGACTCAGGCAAGTCTTGAGCCTTGATCGGTGTTGTTGGGATCCAGGTATCGACATCGCCGGGCAAAACCCAACCGGGCGAAATCAGGGACTTATAGATAATTTGCCCCACATCTTTTTCGAACGCCAGCACCTCGGCTTTCGAATTTGACACCAGTGTTTCCGGAATGGTCAGGCCAACTCTCGAAGCCGCTGCGAGCTGGACGGGCTTGAGGCCCGCGCCAAAGGCTTCTTCGGGAGGATTCACGCAGAAGGGAGACCCCCGCCCGCGGGAGAGCTGTCGCAGCGAGCGCAATACAGCGTCCCACTCGCCTTCTGCATTCCGCCGATCCAGGGGATGGACCCAATCGGGGATGTTGATCCTGGTGAAGCGCCTGAACCAAATTGTGTCGGGCGTGGCGTGTTTTGGAGCAAAGCTCAGGCCATTCTCAAGTTCACCCAGGCGCAGACGAAATCCCCCGCCACCTGCAAGAGTGTGATTGAACACGAGCTCATAGGTTGAGCCTAGCTGGCGAAGGGCGTAAGCCACGGCCCGAGCGTGGAGATCGTCGGGGAAGGTGTGGATTCGGACTAGCAATGCTGAAATAGTCCATGAAGGCGCTCGCGCCGGCTTGTCGCGGCGCGAGCCCCTTTTCAAACGTCGGCGTCGTCTCTCCGCGATGAACAGCCGGAGGTGGTCCAAGTGCCGCCGCCCTGGCAATCGGCCCCGAGGACCTCATCATATTCAAACTCTCCGCCGAACACCTGGTCGATTTCCTCCGGAGTTAACTCGCGAGAAAAAATGCGCGCCACGATACGAACCTGCTCCATGACCTGTCTCCGCCTCTGTGCCGAAGAATTGCCTTCCCCAGTATCAGACCCATACCTCGAAGGACGGCGTGCGCCAAGCGATCTCATTTCCGAACGGCCCAGGAAGTCTGGTATGCTCGCTTCCCGCCTTTCAAAGCGCCTGCGCCTTTTATCGGCGGCTTTGCTCGCTTCGTGTTCCGCCTCGATCGACGCGCCTTCGTCCGCCGCCGTGCGCGCCACTTGTCGGCCGCCCGTCGATTCCGCGCCGAGTGCGGTCCGGTGGGATAACGGCGGACACCTTTGCTACTTGGGAGCGCTGGAAGAGAATATCGTCCGGTTGGAAACCGCCTCGCCGGATGATCGAGAGATCATCATCGGGGACATCGCGGTTTATCTCTCCATGCTGGGCGAAGACGCTGGTGTACGGCATGCCATTGCGGCCATGGCCGACGAGCGCTCGGCTCCCGCAGGCCAAGCGCCCGACGTCGAAGGGATAAGGGGCGCAGAGGCACGTGACGAGATTCTGAAGCGGGCGGCTTCGACACGTGTCGTGATCATCAACGAAGCGCACCACGTGTCTCGACACCGAGACTTCGTCCGCCAATTGCTTCCCGGGCTAAGAGCCTTGGGTTACACCCACCTTGCAGCCGAGGGTCTGGCCTTCGATCTGCCCCCCGCAAAAGCCAACTCACATAGCCCTGACCAAAGTTTCGGCTTCTACATCCGAGATCCGGCCTATGCGCGGCTGCTGCGTGACGCCCGCGGTCTCGGCTTCACCATCGTACCCTATGACGCCGCGCCGCAAAGTCCCGGCCTGGACCGCGTAACGTCGATGCAGGTTCGGGAACGCAGCCAGGCGCAGACGCTGCTTGCCCGTACGGTAGACGGAAACGAGAATGCCAGGCTGATCGCTCTGGTGGGCTATGATCACGTCGAGGAAAACGCGCGCCGCCGGTCCGACGGCAAGGGCGACTTTTACTGGATGGCTGCGGAGTTTAAGCGTCTCAGCGGAATCGACCTGCTCACGATCGATCAGACGACCCTTAATCCTGAGGGCAAGCCACGCCTGGAGTCGCCCTTTTACCGGCCTCTCCTCTCCGAGCTGGCGCCAACAAGCAGTGTGGTGCTCGTAAACGACAATGGTCCGGTCGTGCTGGGTCGCTTCAAAGGTCGTGTCGATCTCCAGGTCCTTCACCCGGCCGATCCGCTGATCAAGGGGCGCGAAAAGTGGCGTTGGAGCAACGCACGGCCGATCTGGCCGAAACTGCCGCGTAGCGCGTCCGCCCAGCCGCGCCTTTTCCTGGCTCAGGCGCGGCCCGCCGACGCCGGCGACTCCATTCCCCTGGATCAGGCCGTCACATCGGCCGCAGCGCCGGTTCCACTGCTCGTCCCGCGATCGGCCCGGGTGCGGGTCGTGCTTACGCCAATCGCTCCCGCGATCGCCAAGGCGATTCAAGAGGCCCGCGGAGGCGGAGAGGCATTGCGCTCAGCCCTCCATGGGGAACCGTCTGAATAGGCTGGAGCGGCAGCAGGAGCGTCCGGCCGCCGAAGGCAAGGGCTTCCGGCAAGCTCAGCCCGAACGAGGTTTCACCCTCCGCTTGCCCGCCGCCCGCTCGCCCGCTTACACAGGCGCAGGCAGGGCAGGGGGGCGCAGATGGCGACGGCGGTGTCACGCGATTATGTGATCGACGCGAAGCGCGACCGGCTGGTCATTTTCGCCTCGACGCTCGGCACCGTGTTCGAGTGGTACGATTTCTTCATCTACGGGACGCTGGCCGCGGTCATCGGCAAGCAATTCTTCCCGGCCTCGAGCGAGACCGCCCAGTTCCTGCTCGCCCTTGCCAGCTTCGGCGTCGGGTTCGGCGTCCGCCCGATCGGCGCCGTGCTGTTCGGCTATCTGGGCGACAAGCTCGGCCGCAAATACACCTTCCTCGTCACCATCACCCTGATGGGCGTCGCCACCGCCGCGGTCGGCCTGCTGCCCGGCTATGCGGCGATCGGCGTCGCCGCGCCGATCCTGCTCGTCTTCCTTCGGGTGCTGCAGGGGCTGGCGTTGGGCGGAGAATATGGCGGCGCGGCGATCTACGTCGCCGAGCATGCGCCGCGCCGCAAGCGCGGCTTCTACACCAGCTTCATCCAGGCCGGGGTGATCGGCGGCTTCCTGCTCTCGGTCGCAGTGGTGCTGATCTCCGAATTGTTCGTCGACCGGGGGCAGTGGGAAGCGTGGGGCTGGCGTATTCCGTTCCTGTTCTCGGTGGTGCTGCTCGCCATCTCGCTGTGGGTGCGGTTGAAGCTCAAGGAGAGCCCGGTCTTCCAGGCGATGAAGGATGCGGGCCAGATCGCCAGAAATCCGTTGAAGGAGACTTTCGCCACAAGGGCCAACGTCAAGCTCGTCCTCGTCGCCCTGTTCGGCATCGCCGCCGGGCTCACCGTCATCTGGTATACCGCCCAGTTCCAGGCGATGTACTTCCTCCAGAATGCGCTCAGGATCGAGGATACCGCCGCCCGGGCGATGATCGGCGCCGCCGCCCTGGTCAGCATGTTCTGGTTCGTCCTGTTCGGCTGGCTGTCGGACCGGGTGGGCCGGAAGGGGCCGATCGTGATCGGCTACGCGCTGACCATCGTGCTGATGTTCCCGCTCTTCCACTGGATGGCCGCCGCGGCCAATCCGGAGCTGTCGGCGGCGATGCAGAAGAATCCGGTCGTCGTCACCGGCAGCGACTGCAGCTACGCGCCGTTCGCCAAGGTCCAGCCGGCCGAATGCGGCAAGCTGCTCGATGCGCTGTCGAAGAAAGGCATCGCTTATTCGACCGTCGACGCGCCGCCCGGAACGCCGCCGGCGGTGACGATCGGCGGCGTTGCCGTCGACGCCTCCGATCCGGCGTCGCTCGACCACGGCCTGAGGATCGCCGGCTACAAGCTCGAGAAGAGCGTGCCGACGCTCGGCCAGGCGCTGCAGGTGGTGCTCGCGATCGTCCTCATCGGCCTGTGCTCGGGAATGACCTACGGGCCGGTGGCGGCTTTGCTGGTGGAGTTGTTCCCGGCGCGGATTCGCTACACGTCGATGTCGATCCCCTACCATATCGGCACCGGCTATTTCGGCGGCTTCCTGCCCTTCATCAGCCAGTATATCGTCGCCCGCACCGGCGATCCGTTCGCCGGCCTCTGGTACACGATCGGCGTGGTCGCGATGGCGCTCGTCGTCACCTTCCTCTGGCTGCCCGAGACATCGGGCAAGGAGCTGGAGTGACGCCGTCTCCCCCAGCGAAGGCTGGGCCCCGGCGGGTGAAGAACGACGCGCCCTTCACCGGCCGGGATGCCAGCCTCCGCTGGCCTGACGGAACCGCTTCTCACCCCCGGGATTCCGGCCTTCCGGGATGACGGGTTGCCGCAGCCTTGTGGGAAACGTATCCGCCTCCCCGTGCCCGAGCCCCACTCGCCCCTGCGCCTGAGCCTCGACGGCGACGCCCTCGTCGCCAACTGGCGCTGGCTCGAGGGGCAAGGCGGCGGCGCGGCCTGCGGCGCGGCGGTCAAGGCGGACGGCTACGGCCTCGGCGCCGGCGACGTGACGATGCGCCTCGCCAATGCCGGCTGCCGCGACTTCTTCGTCGCCACCTGGGCCGAGGCCGAGGCGCTGCGGCCCTGGCTCGGCGCCGCCTCGCTGTCGGTGCTCCACGGCCTCGCCGACGAGGATCTGCCCCACGCCGCCGCTTCGGCGGCGCGCCCGGTGCTCAACACGCCCGGCCAGGTCGGGCGCTGGAAGGAGGCGGGCAGGGGCCGCCCCTGCGACGTCATGGTCGACACCGGCATCAACCGCCTCGGCCTCAGCCCGGCGGAAGCGGCGGGCGGTCTGCTCGACGGGCTCGAGATCGACATTTTGATGAGCCATCTCGCCTGCGCCGACGAGGATGTGGCGATGAACGCGCGCCAGCGCGCCGCCTTCGCCGAGGTCGCCGCCCGGGTCTCCGCCAGGCGCCGCAGCCTCGCCAACAGCGCCGGCATCTGCCTCGGCCCCGATTACGCCTTCGACCTCACCCGCCCCGGCCTCGCCCTCTACGGCGGCGTGCCGCGGCGCGAGGCGGCGGGCCATATCAGCCAGGTCGTCCGGGTCGAGGCGCAGATCGTCCAGCGCCGGCGGGTCGAGGCGGGCGGCAGCGTCGGCTACAATGCCACCTGGACCGCCGACGCGCCGGCCGAGCTCGCCATTCTCAACCTCGGCTATGCCGACGGCTATCTGCGCGGCTTTTCGGGCAACGGCCGCGCCCGCCTCGACGGCGGCCGCTACGCCTCGGTGGTCGGCCGAGTCTCGATGGACCTCACCGCGATCCGCGTCGACGAGGCGCCGGAGCTGAAGGAAGGAGACTGGGTCGAGCTCGATTACGCGCTGCCGGTGGCGGCCGCCCAGTCCGGCCTGTCGCAATATGAGCTGCTGACGACCTTGGGGGGACGGCACGAGCGGGTGTGGCGTTAAAAATCAACGCGTTAGAAATTGGTGCCTGGCACCGATTACCGATCGTCGCGTCGACGCCCAGCAAGAAACCCCGGCCTCGCAGGCTCGTTCTCCTCCCAATGGCCCGAATCGCCCATCTTTCCGACATGCATTTCGGCTCGCACGACCCCAAGGTCGCCGACGGCGCTTATGCCTGGCTGCAGGAGCAGCAGCCCGATCTCATCATCCTCAGCGGCGATTTCACCCAGCGGGCGCGGATCGAGCAGTTTCGCACGGCCTCGGCCTGGATCAACCGGCTACGCGCCGCCGGCTGGCCGGTGCTCGCCGTCCCCGGCAATCACGACGTGCCGCTCTACGACCTCGTCACCCGCTTCACCGCCCCGCTCCGCCGCTACAAGCGCTGGATCGCCAGCGACCTGTGCCCCTGGTTCGAAAGCGACGAAGTCGCCGTGCTCGGCATCAACACCGCCCGCTCGCTGACCTTCAAGGACGGCCGGATCAACCGCGAGCAGATGGCGACCATTCGCGCGCGCTTCGATCCGGTGGCCGAGAGCAAGACCAAGATCCTCGTCACCCACCATCCGCTTTATTCGATGCCGATCGGCGAGGGCGGCGAGCTGAACGAAGCGGTCGGCCGCCACGCCGACGCGGTCGCCGCGGTGTGCGAGGCCGGCGTCCATATCGCGCTCGCCGGCCATTTCCACCGCACTTATGCCGAGGCCGCCCGCAAGATGGTCAAGAATGCCGGCGGCGCGCTCGTCATCCAGGCGGGGACCGCGACCTCGACGCGGCTGCGCAACAACGAGCTGCAGAGCTTCAACTGGATCCACGCCCACAAGAATAACGACGTCGAGCTGCAGGTGATCGCCTGGGACGGCAGCGGCTTCCGCCGCGGCAACCACGTCCGCTTCGCCTATGACGGCGAGAATTGGAGCTCGCGCACCATCCCCCACGACAGCCCCGGGGAAGCCGCCGCCGGCCAGCTGGCAAGGCGCCCGTGCTGAACGGCTCTAGAGATCCAGCAGCGGCTTCGGCGCCGGGTAGCTGAATCGTTCCGCCCGGATCCAGCGCGAGGCGAGATACTTGACCCCCCTGCCGACCGGCAGGCCGGCGTGGAGCGCCAGCGGGTCCGCCCGTCCGTCAGCGCCGGCGTTGCGGAACAGGAGCGCGTCGCCGGTCCTGCCGCGATAGACGAGGCCGGTGCGCGGAAAGCTGGTCTCGCCGCCCTCATAATCGTCCGACAGGTAGACGAGGACGGTAAGGATGCGCTGGTTGGGCTCGGCCGGAAGCGCGTCCATATGGGGCTTGTATTCGCCGCCCGGCCGGTAGCGCAGCAGCTGCAGGGGCTCGCCCTGCTCCGGCCGGGTCCCGCTCAGCGCCGCGATCCGGCGGTTGATCGCGTTGATCACCAGATCCTCGGCATAGACGCCGAACATCGCCGCGTCCGACGAGCGGACCGGATGCGGCACCATCCGGCCGGTGGCCGGATCGGCGACTAGGGAAGGCTCCAGCGCGGGCTCGCCGGCATCCCTCAGATAGGCGCATTCGGCCGCGCTCATGAAGCCCTCGGCCGCCGCGACCTGCGGCGCTGCGCTGAGCCGGCGGGCCTCGACCGGCCGCGCCGGAAAGCCGTTCGGGTCGAGGTCCATGCCGGCGAGGACGGAAAGCTGGGCTGCGGCGCGAGGATCACGCCTGGCGAGGCCGGTGAGCGCGGCGAGGGCGTCCTGCCACGCATCCGGTCCGCCGGTCCCGGCGGCGAGGAAATAAGCGTGGAGGAGGGCGGCGTCCGCATCGCCTTTCGCGCCGGCCTGCTTCAGCAGCCGCCGCGCCTCGGCGAGGTCGCGGCGGACGATGCTGCCCTGGATCCGCCAGTGGGCGAGCTCGACCGCCGCCTCGGCATCGCCGGCCCCGGCAGCGCCGATCAGCAGCCGCGCCGCTTCCGCGAAGCGCCGCGCGCGCGTCAGCGCCGCCGCCTGACCGATCGTGCTGCCGGAAGCCATGCATTCTCCTAAGCGCCCGCGCCCGATAAAAAAAGCCGCGGCCGGAACCGGCCCGCACTCCCGCCGCCGCCTTGCGGTTCGCCGGCGCCGGCATTAGCGCTGGCTCGCATGAAGGTCATCGGCAGCTATCATGACGACGGCTATGCCCATCTCGAAGGGCTGATCCCGGCCGAGGTCGCGCAGGCCTTCCTGCAGAGCCTGAAGGCCGACATGGGCCCGGGCGCGATCCCGCTCAGCCGCGCTCCGAGCCACGTCAACCTGCTGACCCGGCCCGCCTTCGAAGTCTATGGCCACCATTACCGGCCGATGCTGCAATTCCTCTGGGGGCTGACGCCGATCGTCAGCCAGGTCGTCGGCCGCGAATTGCTGCCCACCTACGATTATCTGCGCATCTATCGGGCGGGGGACGTCTGCCACGTCCATTCCGATCGCTATTCGTGCGAGCACAGCCTGTCGCTGACCTTGGCCTATAGCGACGGCAAAGCCTGGGCGCTGGAGGTCGAGAAAGCGCCGAGCGAGCCGTCGGCGAAGGTCGACGCGGATTTCGGAGCCGGGGCCTATTCGTCGGTCGCGATGGCGGTCGGCGACGCCCTGCTCTACCAGGGGGTCCACCACCGCCACGGCCGCACCGCTCCCAATCCGAACCGCTGGTCCGCTCACCTGTTCCTGCACTGGGTCGACCGCGACGGCCCCTATCGCGACCATGCGTTCGACGGCCAGATGAAGCCGGCGCCGGTCGATTTCAGCTTCTCCTGAGGCGGGTGCCGCGCTCGCGGAGTCTGGCGGCGCCCGGGAACGGCCCAGATCGAGGCAGGTCGGCATCTGGCGGTTGGTCTGCCTTCTTTATATGACGGCAAGATGCAAATCAGCGATCAGGAAGCAGAACGGCTGGTCAGGGAGGGCGTCGCAGCGCTCCAGCAACGCCGCCCGGCCGAGGCGCGGATGCGCTTCGAGAGAGTGACGGAAGCGGGCCGCGCGAACCCGCAAATATGGCTGCTCGCCGCCACCGCGTGTCGCGCTGAAAGCGATCTGGCGGGAGAAGAAGCGGCGATCGATCAACTGCTCGCGATGGCGCCCCGATTGCCGCGTGGACTGATCATGAAAGCCGATTGCCGCGTCAAAGCGGGCGACGACCGCGCGGCCTTGAGCTTCTACAAGAGCGCGCTCCGCGTTGCGGACGGCCAGCAACTGCCAGACGACCTGCTGGCCGAGGTGCGCCGTGCGGTGAGCGTCGTCGAGCAGATGGAGGCGAAACTCGAAGCGCAAAGGGAAGCCTCGCTGGCGGCGCAGGGGCTGCCGTTCGGGCAACGCAGCCCACGCTTCCAACAATCGCTCGACATCCTCGGCGGACACAAACCGATCTACACGCAAGCGCCGACTGCCTATTATTTTCCGGAGCTGCCGCAGATCCAATTCTACGATCCTCTCGATTTTGGCTGGGCCGCCGTCGTCGAGGCCGCCACCAGCGCCATCCAGGAAGAGATCAGGGCGTTGTTGAAAGCGGGGGCGGAAGGCTTCCGGCCCTACATCCACAGCGAGCCAAATCGCCCGCGCCTGGACGAGAACCGGCTGCTCGACAGCGCCGACTGGAGTGCTCTCTTCCTCTGTGAACACGGAAAGGTCTCCGACGAGGTCGTGGCGCGCTGTCCGAGAACCTGGGAGGCGGTTCAGGCGGCGCCTTTGAACTCCGCGCCCACGGTCATGTTCTCGCTTCTGCGCGCCGGTGCGCGAATTGCGCCCCACACCGGCATGCACAACACTCGGCTGACCTGCCATCTCCCTCTGATCGTGCCGCCCGATTGCGGCTTCCGTGTCGGCAATGAAGTCCGGCAGTGGGAGGAGGGAAAGCTGCTGGTCTTCGACGATACGATCGAGCACGAGGCCTGGAACCAGAGCGCCGAGGACCGCATCGTGCTCATCTTCGATATATGGCGGCCGGAACTGAGCGAGCAGGAGCGACGGGAGGTTACCATCCTTTTTCGTGGTCCTGAGATCGATTAGCCTCGTGCGGACGTCGATCGGCGAGAATTTCTCTCGCCCCCTGCGGGACGGAGCGCGGGACATTTTCTTGAAACTGCCGGCATCGCAAGCGCCAAGAAGCGGCTAATGCGATGCGGACCTTCGGTGGGCCGACCCTGACCAGGCTCGGCGGATCTCGCCGACCAAAAAAAAGGGGGCCGGAACGATGTTCCGACCCCCGAAGTCTGTTGAACCGCTGTCCTAGAAGCGGGCCCGGAAGCCGCCGTAGAAGGTGCGGCCGCGGAACTCGTAGATCGCACTTCCCGCGCCGGTGGCGGTCAGGGCGAACGGCGGCAGCTTGTTGAAGACGTTGTCGACGCCGAAGTAGAACCTGAGGTTGGTTTCTCCCGGGAAGACGCCGCTCAGCGGATTGTCACCGCCGGTGATGTCCCATTGGAACCGCAGGTCGTGATAGGTGACCGCCGGATACTTCCTGACTTCGACGGCGTCGGAATTGCCCGGCGGGAGCCCGTTCAGACTGTTGAACGATTCGTAGGTGGAGGTCCACTGCGACCCGATATAGTGCATCCGATAGCCGAGCGTGAACGGCCCGTGGCGGAGGTCGACGTCGAAGCGGAACTCGTCCACGGGATCGCCCAGCTCGCCGAGCACCCGGTCCTCGAAGGTGGGATCGAGCGCGTTCTGGAAATTGCTGATCTTCAAGTTGTGGGTGTAGATCAGGTTCGCGCTGATGCTCGTCATGTCGTCGAACTTGGTGCGATACGAGACCTGGGTGTCGATGCCCTCCCTGATCCGGCTCGCGAAGTTGAGCGGCGCGTTGATCAGCGAGTTGCCGAGGATTTCGCCGGGCACCTCGCCGAACGGACCCGGGCCAGGACCCCGCCAGCGCTCGAACTGCTGGCAGAACACATTGTTCAGGCTCGACTGCGCATAGCAGGCATTGACGATCCCCTGGGCGCCCACCGAAGCGATGATGTTGTCCACGGTGATGTCGTAATAGTCGACGCTGATCGACAGGCCCGGAATGAAGCGGGGCTGCAGGACCGCGCCGAACGTCCAGGAGTCCGAAGTCTCGGCGACGAGGTTCGGGTTGCTGCCGCTGACGATCGGCAGCGAGTATACCCGGTTGGTCAGGTTAGCCAGCAACGGCCCGAGATCCGCCAGGCAGTTCGCGGCCCGGTTGTTGCCGGTATTGATGTTCTGCGGCATGCAGGGATCGTTGAAACCCGGCGCGAAGTTCGGAACCAGCGGGAATGCGGTTTCCGAAACGTTCGGCGCGCGGACCGCCCGGCTGTAATTGCCGCGGAAACGCAGATCGCGAACCGGCGCCCAGTCGCCGCCCGCATTGTAGGCCCAGACGACGCCGGTGCCTCCGCCGTAATCCGCGACCCGGGCCGCGCCGCTGATCGACAGCTCGTGGAAGAAGGGCATGTCCCGGAGGAGCGGGATCCGCACCTCGGCGAAGGCTTCCTTCACGTCGAACGTCGGCGGAGCGAAGGTCGGGATCGACACGCCGTTCGTGAACCCTGAGGTGACGAACGGATCCTGCTCGTAGAACGCGTTCTCCCGGCGATATTCGGCACCCACCGCGAAGCTGACCGGGCCGCCCGGCAGCTCGAAGACCTCGCTGGTGTCGCCGGAAACGAAGCCGCTGAAAACCAGCTGCTCCAGAGACGAGCTCGCCGTGAACGTGCGAGCGAAATAGGCGACCGAGGCGCTGTTGTCTGCCGCGCCGAACGGATTGTAGGGCACGCAGGCGGCGATATCCGCCGCAAGGCGGGCATTGTAAGCCGCGGCATTGGCAGCACCGCCCGGACCCTGGAAGCGGATGGCCGCTGCCGGATCGAATTGCGACCGGCACTGGATCTGGCCGGTGACCGGATTACGGCCGGCGTCCATCGCGAGCACGAACCGCTGCCGGTCGATGAAACCGCCAGTGGTGATGTCCTCCTTGAACTTGCCGTAATTGGCCGAGACTTCGTAGTTCCAGTCATCCCAGAACGTGCCGCGCAGACCGCCGACGACCCGGACGGTATCGCGGCGGAAGGACTCGTCGCGAAGGCCCACGTCCGCGAGGAGCCGAGCCACGGTGAACCGCAGGGTGCCGGCCTGGGCTGCCGCAATGTCGGCAGCGGAAAGCGGCACGCAGCCGGTCAGGTTGGCATTGCAGCCCGACCCCACGATCAGGTTGGTGAGGTTGGTCTGGTTCGCCGCGCCCAGGAACGGATTGTCCAGCCGCGGCCGCTCGCGGAAGTCGAACTGCGTTTGCACGCCCTGGATGAACGAGGGACCGGCATTGTTGCCCAATGCGTCGACCCGGTTCCACTTCGCCTCGACGAAGAACTCCATCCAGTCGGTGACGGTAAAATGACCGAGCAGGTTGAAGTTGAGGCGCTCGAGGAACGGCAGCACCGACAGAAGCCGGTCCTCGCGGCCGGTCTGGCCGTTGCCGCCGATCGCAGTGCCGAGCGGCGCGGTGGAGACGACCGAACCCGTCTGCGGCAAAAGGTTGCCGCCCGTGTCGAACAGGAAGGTGCAATTATAGGGTCCGCCGGTGAAGGAAGGCGCGCCATTGCTCGCGACGAGGCCGCGACCGCAAGGCGCCTGGCCCCCGGACGTGGTCGGATAGGCGATCGGCACCAGACCGAAGCGGTGGATGGTTCTGCTGCGGATATCCCGGGTGAACACCGTATCGGGAACGCCGTCGCTGTTCTCGGCCAGGCCGCCGGTGTCGAGGTCGTTGGTCGCGAAGATGTCGTTGGACCGCAGCCACGGAACGTCGGACGCGAAGATGCGCTCCTGATGGAAATATTCGCCATGCACCGTCACATTGCCGCGGTCGTCGGCGAAGTTCGTGCCGTACATCGCCGAAACGTATTGCTGGCCGCCGAACCCCTTGCCGGTGATGTTGGCGTTGCCGCGAACCTGGAACCCGTTGAAGTCACGGCGCAGGATGAAGTTGACGACGCCGGCGATGGCGTCCGAACCGTAAATGGCCGAGTTGCCGCCCGTGACGATGTCGATGCGCTCGATCAGGTCGTTCGGAACGGTGTTGACGTCCGGCGACACCGCGTTGTTCAGGATGTCGGCGGGAACGTGGCGGCGGCCGTTGACCAGCACCAGGGTGCGCTGGGTGCCGAGGCCGCGAAGGTCGAGCAGGTTGAGGCCGGCGATGCCGATGCCGAGTCCGGGGTTCGACTGGGCGAAGGTGCTGCGCAGCTGCGGCAGGTCGTTCAGCGTCTCACCGACGTTGAGGTCGGCCTGCTCGAAAATCTGCTCGCCGCTGATCGACGTGATCGGAACCGTCGATTCGAGGTTCGGCCTGCGGATGCGCGAGCCGGTGACGGTGATGGTCGTGTCGCTCGCATCGGGGTCGTTCACGTTGGTGCCCGACTGCAGCTCGACTTGGCCGGACAGGCAATTGTCGCGCTCCGTGCCTTCCGGCAGGCTTTCGCAATTGGGAAGGTTTTCGTCTTCGGTTCCCTGCGCATAAGCGGGCGCCGCGAGCGCCATGGAAAGACCGATAAACGCAAAGGAGCCGAGCGCGCTGGTGCCCAGCAGGCCAATTTTTCTCATCCCGATTCATCCCTCTTTGACGGCCATGCTCTCTGCACACGGCCTCTGCCATAACGCAGATACGATTCAGCCCCCCGGTGCAAGGGCGCGGGCGGTGCCGTTCATCAAAAGTTCAGCGAGTGTAGCCGTTGTGCAACATCGTCCGCTCGCGGCCGCCCGAAATGACTTTGCGCAGAGCCGCTTGGCTTTGGCTCACGGCCCTCACGCATACCCAATGCCGCCGAGGTTTCGCAGATGATCGCGCAGCGGCCCTGAGGTAAGGAGCCCGCTTCGTCCGGCCGGCTATGCGTTCTTTCGGAAGTCTAGCGCTCCACGCAAAGCGCGATGCCCATGCCGCCGCCGATGCACAGGGTCGCGAGGCCCTTCTTGGCGTCGCGCCGCTCCATCTCGTAGAGCAGGGTGGTGAGCACCCGTGCGCCGCTCGCGCCGATCGGGTGGCCGATGGCGATCGCGCCGCCGTTGACGTTGACCTTGTCGGCATCCCAGCCGAGCTCCTTGCCGACCGCCAGCGCCTGCGCGGCGAAGGCCTCATTGGCCTCGATCAGATCGAGATCGGCGATCGTCCAGCCGGCTTTCTCGAGCGCCTTTTTCGAGGCGGGGACGGGGCCGATGCCCATGATCGACGGGTCGACCCCGGCCGAGGCCCAGGAAGCGACGCGGGCGAGAATGTTGGCGCCGCGGCGCTCGGCCTCCTCGCGGCTCATCAGCACGAGGGCGGCGGCGCCGTCGTTGAGGCCGGACGCGTTGGCGGCGGTCACCGTGCCGTCCTTCTTGAAGGCGGGGCGCAGGCCCGACACGCCGTCGAGCGTGGCGCCGGCGCGGATATATTCGTCCTGGTCGACGATCGTCTCGCCCTTGCGGGTCTTGACCGTGACCGGGGCGATCTCGTCCCGGAACCGGCCCTCGGCGCGGGCGGCCTCGGCCTTGTTCTGGCTGGCGACGGCGAAGCTGTCCTGGTCTCCCCGAGTCACCTGATATTGCTCGGCCAGATTCTCGGCGGTGATGCCCATGTGATAGCCGTTGAAGACGTCGGTGAGCCCGTCCTTGATCATCGTGTCGACGAGGCTGACGTCGCCCATCTTGGCGCCGCCGCGCAGATGCTGGGCGTGGGCCGACAGGCTCATGCTCTCCTGGCCGCCGGCGACGACGATGCTCGCATCGCCGGTCTGGATCGCCTGCGTCGCCAGCGCCACCGCGCGCAGCCCCGAGCCGCAGACCTGGTTGACGCCCCAGGCCGGCACTTCCTTCGGCACCCCCGCCGCCATCGCGGCCTGCCGCGCCGGATTCTGGCCCTGGGCGGCGGTCAGCACCTGGCCGAGGATGACTTCCGAAACCTCCTCCGGCGCGACCCCGGCCTGCTCCAGCGCCGCCACGATCGCGGTCCGCCCGAGCTCGTGCGCCGGCGTCGCGGCGAAGGCGCCGAGGAACGATCCGACCGGGGTGCGCTTGGCGGCGGTGATGACGACGTCGGTGGGGGCGGTCATGAACAAGGCTCCTGGCTGGGGCTAATTGGGGACAGCTACCGAATTGCGCCGCTCGCCTCGTCGCTCTTCCCGCGCAGGAAGAATTCGGTAGCTGTCCCCAATTAGCGTGCGGGGTAGGGTTGTGCGGCCCCCTAGCACCGTGCTGCATGGCGGGAAAGCCATCGGGCGAGGGGTTCCCACAAGGCCTCGCGCGCCCGTCCGCCGACGACCATTCCGACATGCCCCTGCGCCAGCTCCAGCCGCTCGCCGGCGCCGCTCGCGCTCGCCGCCGGAACGATCCGGTCCGAGGTCGAGACGATGTCGAGGAAGGGACAGGGCAGGGCGCCCGGGTCGGCCAGCCGCCACTTGCCGCGCCCGGTCATGTCGGCGCCGAACAGGTCCTCGAACAGCTCGCGGGCGGCTTCGTACGGCAGCGGCGGTCCGTCATTGGCCCAATCCTCGAGGGTGACGAAGGCGCGCGCCTCGGCGCTGCCCTCGGCCATATCCGCAAAGGCCTCGAACTTGGCGACGGTGCGGCCCGGATCGAGGCTCCAGAAGGCGCTCTGCAGCACCTCCATCGGCAGGCAGCCCAGGGCCCGCGAGGCCGGCTCGGCGCCCGCCCACAGCTGCGCCAGCATCGTCCGTGCCTCGTCCGGAAAGCCCGAAAAATGCCAGGGCGCCGCGATCGCCGCGACCGCCGGCGCCCCGCCCGCCGCGGCCGCCGCCAGCGCCATCGTTCCTCCCAGGCAGTAGCCGGCCAGCGCCGGCCGTTCGCCCAGCGTGTCGATCAGCGGCAACAGCAACTGCTCGACATGGCCGGCGACTCCGAGCGAGGCGCGCGCCTCGACCTCCCACCCCCAGTCGAGCAGCAGCGGCCGGACGCCGCCTTCGGCCGCCAGCCACCGGAGCAGCGAGCGCTCGGGCAGGTCGAGGATCGAGGGAGGGTTGATCAGCGACGGCACGAACAGCACCGGCGGCCCCGCGCCGCCATAGTCGCGCACTTTCGCCCCCAGCCGCTCGGCCACCGCCGGCGGCAAGGCCGGGGCGGCGGGCCGTTCGGCTTCCTGGTAGCGCCGAAGCCCGGCCAGCGCTTTCGCCAGCCGCTCGGGCCGCTCCTGCGTCTCGCGGCGCAGCATGGCGAGGAACAGAGGCAGCGGCCGCGGCCTGTGTTGCGGTGCGTCAAGCTTCGGTGCTAGAGCGGACTCCTCGATTTGGGGAGCATCCATGGCGGCCTCGGGATCCGGCGACGACGTCGTCATCATCAAGAAATACGCCAACCGGCGGCTCTATGACACCGAAAGCTCGTCCTACATCACGCTCGAGCGATTGGCCGAGATGGTCCGCCAGAAGCGCGAGTTCAAAGTCGTCGACGCCAAGAGCGGCGAGGACATCACCCACAACGTCCTCACCCAGATCATCATGGACGAGGAGAGCCGCGGCCAGACCCTGCTGCCGGTCAGCTTCCTGAGGCAGCTGATCGGCATGTATGGCGGCCAGATGCAGTCGATGCTGCCCCAATATCTCGAAGCCAGCCTCGAGGCCTTCCAGCGCAATCAGAGCCAGTTGCGCGAGACGCTCGCCGGCGCCTTCGCAGCCAATCCGTTCGCCGAGCTCGCCCGCCGCAACATGGAGCTGTTCCAGTCCGCTGCCGGCGGCCGCGCCTCGCCGCCGGGCGAAGGCGGCCGCGAAGCCGAGCTCGAGCGCCTCCGCGCCGAGCTCGCCGCCCTCCAGGCCAAGGTCGAGAAGCTGACCCGCTGAAAATGGGGACAGTTACCAATTTCGCTTGAAGGAGCCCGTTCGATGCTGCGCCGCCTGTCGTGGAAATTGGTAACTGTCCCCATTTTCCTCGCCGCCGCCGCCGCCGCCCAGCCGGGGCCGCCGCCGCTGACCGGAGTCACCTACGTCCACGCCGGCCGGCTGCTCGACCGTCCCGGCAGGCCGCCGCGCGGGCCGTCGACGATCATGGTCGCCGGCGGGCGCATCATCGACGTCGCCGACGGCCTCGTCCCGCCGCCCGCCGGCGCCGCCCTGATCGACCTCAAGGACCGCTTCGTCCTGCCCGGCCTGATCGACAGCCACGTCCATCTCGACAGCGATGCCGGCGGCAACGCCGCCCTGATCGAGGACCTCACCGACGACGCGCCGCGCAAGACCCTGCGCACCCTCGCCAATGCGAAAAAGACGCTCGAGGCCGGCTTCACCACCGTCCGCAACCTCGGCGACACCAGCGGCGCCACCCTCGCCATTCGCGACGCCGCCGCCCGCGGCGAGGTCGCCGCGCCCCGGATCGTCGACGCCGGCCGCTCGATCTCGACCACCTCGGGCCATATGGACTCCACTTTGGGCCTCGCCGAGGACCTCCACGCCGCGCTGCCGCAGGAGAATCTGTGCGACGGCGTCGAATCCTGCCGCCGCGCGGTCCGAGTCCAGATCCGCCGCGGCGTCGACGTCGTCAAGATCGCCACCACCGGCGGGGTCAACAGCCGGATCGGCGCCGGCCTCGGCCGCCAGATCTTCGACGACGAGGTCAAGGCCCTGGTCGACACCGCCCACCTCTACGGCAAGAAGGTCGCGGTCCACGCCCACGGCGCCGACGGCATCAACGCCGCGCTCGCCGCCGGCGCCGATTCGATCGAGCACGGCACCCTGCTCGATGCCGAGGGCATCCGGCTGTTCAAGGCGAGCCGCGCCTTCTACGTCCCCACCTTGTCGACGGTGAACGGCTATCTCGAGCGGATCGCCGCCGATCCCAACGCCTATGCGCCGGACGTCCGCGCCAAGATCGACTGGCGGATCGGGATCACCGGCGAGGCCCTCAGGAAGGCGGTCCCGGCGGGCGTGCGCATCGCCTTCGGCACCGACGCCGGAGTCTCGAAGCACGGCCGCAACGCCGACGAGTTCGAGCTGATGGTCAGGCACGGCATGACCCCGTCCGCGGCGATCGAGGCGGCGACCGTCAACGCCGCCGAGCTGCTCGGCCTCGCGTCCGAGGTCGGCACGATCGAGCGCGGCAAGAGCGCCGACCTGATCGCCGTCGCCGGCGACCCGCTCGCCGACGTGACGGTGCTGAAGCGCGTCGGCTTCGTCATGGCCCGCGGCAAGGTGGTCAAGGACCAGCGCTGACCGTCCGTACCGTCTGAATTAGGGAAGCTGTTCCTTCGGCCCGGCCGATCGGCGCAAAAGCTTTGCTTGCCTATTGCGTGGGGAAGGCGCTGATTACTTCGGAATCCGGGCCGAGTCGTGGCGTTCAACCTTGCAATCGGCGCGGGGCGGGGGGCGGCATGATCAGGCGTTCGATATTCGCGGCGGCGCTGATCGCGGCCGCGCTGGCCGGCTGCGCCCGGACCGCGCAGACCGGTCCGCCCCAATCCGCGGCGGTCGATCCGCCGGCCGCGCCGGCGCCGCCACCGCTGCCCGCGCCGCCACCGCCCCCGCCGCCACCCCCGCCCACGGCGGACGAGCCCGGACCGCGGGCGCCGGCCAGCACCGGGACGGTGCCTCTGCCGCGCGGAGCGCCGCGGCCGGCGATCATCGTCGGCGCCGCGCCGCCGCCGGCGAGCGGCCTGCCGCCGCCCGCCGCCTCGGCCAATTACGCCGTCGTCCGCGTCTTCTTCGGCACCAACCGCAAGCCGACCAACGTCGCCGGCCTCGAGGGCCGCTTCGCCAACGCCCCCGGCCCGCTCAGCTACGGCGCGGTCGACGTCAGCGTGCCGCGCTCGCACCGTCGCGGCGTGATCGAGCGGCCCGGCACCGTCTCGGGCTGGCTGTTCAGTCCCGACCCGCGCAAGCATTTCACCATCCGCGCCTTCACCGCCCTCGACCGCCGCGCTTTGCTGCGCGAGGTCGCCGCGAAAACGGCCGGATCGGGCGGGCCCGGCCGGCGGCTGGCGATGATCTTCGTCCACGGCTTCAACGTCGGCTTCGACGACGCCGCCTTCCGCACCGCGCAGATGAGCTACGACATCGGCTTCCGGGGCGCGCCGCTCTTCTACTCCTGGCCCTCGCAGCACAGCCTGATCGGCTACAATACCGACTCCGCGCGCATCGAGACGTCGCGTCCGCTGATCAAGCGCTTCATCTCCGACGTCATCGTCGGCAGCCGCGCCGACCGGGTCATCATCATCGCCCATTCGATGGGGACTCGCGGGACGACGCGCGCGCTCGCCGAGCTGGCGCGCGAGCGTCCCGAGCAGACCCGCAAGATCGCCGCCCTGATCCTCGCCGCGCCGGACATCCAGGCCGAAACCTTCCGCAGGGACATCGCGCCGCATCTCAGCCGCATGGCGGCCACCACCACCCTCTATGCGAGCAGCGAGGATCTGGCGCTGCAGACCTCGCACCATCTCGCCGGCCGCCCGGCGCTGGGCGACGCGCGCGGCGGCGTCCGGGTGTTCCAGAACATGGTGTCGATCGACGCGACCAAGGCCGGCACCTCTTTCCTCGGCCATTCGGCCTATGGCGACAGCCCGGCGCTGCTGCGCGACATCGCCGAGATCGTCGCCGGCCGCACCGCCGCCGCCCAGCGCCCCTGGCTGCGCCGCAGGCCCGGCGGCCATTACGTGCTGGAGCTCGTCCGCTAGCGCGCCGCCAGGCGGAGGCTGAAATCCGCGCCCGATGCCGCTCCAGGCGGGACCTCGACGATTCTGCCGCGACCCGCCGCCTCGCGCGAAACCGGGACAGTATACAATTTCCGGCGACGGCGGGAAAACCGGGACAGTATACAGTTTCCGCGGCGGCGGCCGACCGCCGCCGCCCCGGGGGTCGAGGAAATTGGTAACTGTCCCCATTTTCTTCAGCGTGCCGCGCCCGCGCCCGCGCCGGCCCCTTCCCCTGCCCGGCGGAAAGCGCCACCTTCAAACGATGGATTTCGAACCGCCCGCCCGGCTGCTCTGGGCCCTCGCCGCCGGCTTCGCCGCGCTCGCCGCCCTCGCCGCCTGGCGCGACCAGGCCCGCGCCAAGCGCCGCGACCTCGACCGGCCCGGGCTGATGCCGTGGCAGCTCATCCTGGTGCTGAGCCTGCTGCTGGCGGTGGTCTGCGGAGCCTTGGCGGCGATGGTGTGATGGGGACTGTTTCCAATTTCCCCGCACCGCCGTCCGGACATCGCCGTCCTGGTCGAGGAAATTGGTAACTGTCCCCATTTTTCTTTCGCATACGGGGAGGAGACAGGATGAGGCTATATTTCCGCCTCCCGCTCGACATCACGGGCCATCCCAAGATTCTGTTGCGCCCTCCGTTGGTTAAGCTACTCTACTCCAACCGTGTGTGGGGGACGACATCATGGAATTGGAGACTAGGCTCGCCGAACTGGCGAAGGTGATCAATGATCATCGCGAAGTCCTGCTCACGGAGGAAGCGGCAAAGAACGCGCTTGTCATGCCGTTCTTACGAGCGCTCGGTTACGACGTGTTCAACCCGGGAGAAGTGGTCCCGGAATTCACCTGCGACGTTGCCACCAAAAAAGGCGAAAAGGTCGACTATGCGATCTGCCAGGGCGGCAAGGTGAACATGCTGGTCGAGTGCAAGCCCGCCAATACCGAACTGAGCGTGAAGAACGCAGCCCAGCTGTTCCGCTATTTCAGCGTCACCGATGCCCGGCTAGCCGTCCTCACCAATGGCGTCGTCTACAAGTTCTTCTCCGACCTCGATGCGCCGAACCGGATGGACGAGAAGCCCTTCTTCACCTGCACGCTCGACGCATTGCGCAAGCAGGACATCCGCACCCTCGCCGGCTTCACGAAGCAGTCGTTCGACATCGAGAGGATCGTGCAGGAAGCCGCGAGCCTGAAAAAGCAGTCGCTCGTGGCACGCGAGCTGCAGCGCGAGTTTGCCGAGCCGTCTGAAGAGTTCATTCGAATCATCGCGGCGCGGATCAACGAGGGCCGGCTCACCACTCAGGTGAAGGAGGAGTTCCAGGCCCTCATCGTCAACTCCATCTCAGCCTTGATCCGCGACCGCGTCAACGAGCGTCTGACCTCAGCCCTTTCGGCCTCAAACCCGATAGACGAGGAGGATGAAGCCCCGAGTGCGGTCGAGAAGGTCGTCACTACCGAGGATGAGATCGCCGGCTTCAACATCGTCCGCGCGATCGCTGCCAAGGCCGTCGACCCCAAGCGCATCGCCATGCGCGACGCCCAATCCTATTGCGCGATCCTCCTCGACGACAACAACCGCAAGACCATCGCCCGCCTCCGTTTCAACAGCCCGACGGCGCGCTATTTCGGAACCTTCGTCGGTAAGGAGGAGACCCGGCATGCGGTGCTGGAGCCGGTCCAGATTTATCAGCATGACGAGGCGATCCTCAAGCGGGTAGCGGAGCTGGGCGGGTAGTCTGCTCAATTGCCTCGCAGCTCGGGCCGAGTCGGGCTAGGCACCTCGTTTTCGCAGCGACTACCACCCCTCCAACCACGCTCATGGCGAGGGCCCGCAAGCCCGCGGGGCTGCCGGCATCATCGCTGCGGGCGTCAAGCGGCGGCGCCGGGGCCCCGGCGTCCCGGAGGAGGCGCCGGCCCCTGTCCGCGGCGATCGGCGCCTTTGCGGGGGCGATCGGGCGCGGCGGGCGCGACATGGCGTCGCCACCCTCGAGGCGCTCGCCGGAGCGCCCGGTCGGACCGCGGCATCGTCGTTTCCTTGCAAATTTTTGCAGCGGCGGCGGCGGCGGCGGCCGCGGACGGTCGGGGCGGGGGCGGCGCGGCCCGCCGGAGCTTTCGGAGAAGGCGGCGAAAGCGTCCGGATTGCACTCGTAAAGTTGCGTCGATTCCCGAAAAATGGCGCAGGAAATGGCGGAATTCCGCGACTTTTGCCGCTAAACTGGAATCAGGAGCGCGATTTTTCCACTTTGTCGCTTTTCCGGTCGATCGGGGTCGCCGTCAAAGCATCGCTTTGATCGGATGTCAGAGGCAGGCCTCGAGGAACGGCTGGTCGAAGCCGAACTGCTTGGCCTTCTCGAGCGTGTAGGGCCTCAGCCCCATCGTCCGATACTCGCCGATGATCTTGCCGTCGGCGGTCTCGTCGAGATATTCGAACTTGAACAATTCCTGGGTGACGATGACGTCGCCTTCCATGCCGATCACCTCGGTGATGTTGGTGCAGCGCCGCGAGCCGTCGCGGAGGCGCTTGACCTGGACGATGAGGTCCACGGAATCGGCGATCTGGCGCGAAATGGCCTCCTTGGGCACCTTGATGTCCGACATCATCACCATATTCTCCATCCTCGCCAGGCACTCGCGCGGGCTGTTGGAGTGGAGGGTGGCCATCGAGCCGTCGTGGCCGGTGTTCATCGCCGCCAGCAGGTCGAAGCATTCGCTGCCCCTGATCTCGCCGAGGATGATGCGGTCGGGGCGCATGCGCAGCGCGTTGATGACGAGGTCGCGGATCGAGATCGCGCCCTGGCCCTCGAGGTTGGGCGGCCGCGTCTCCAGGGGCAGCCAGTGCGGCTGCTGCAGGCGCAGCTCGGCGGCGTCCTCGATGGTGATGACCCGCTCGCCCGGGTCGATCAGCTTCGAGAGGGCGTTGAGCATGGTCGTCTTGCCCGAGCCGGTGCCGCCCGAGATGACGATGTTGAAGCGGCTGGCGCCGGCGATCTTGAGCACCGTCGCCATCTTCTCGGACAAGGAGCCGAAGGTCTTCATCATGTCGACCGTGATCGGCTTTTCGGAGAATTTGCGGATCGAGATGGCGGTGCCGCGCAGGCTGAGCGGCGGGATGATGACATTGACGCGGCTGCCGTCCTGGAGCCTCGCGTCGGCGAGTGGCGTGGTCTGGTCGATGCGGCGGCCGACCTTGTTGACGATCCTCTGCGCGATCTGGAACAGATGCTCCTCGTCGCGGAACTGGATCTGGGCGATCTCGAGCTTGCCCTTCCTTTCGATGAAGGTCTGGTTGGGCCCGTTGACCATGATGTCGGAGATGTTCGGGTCGCTCAGCAGCTCTTCGAGCGGGCCGAGGCCGAGCAGTTCGTCGACCAGCACCTTCTCGAGCGCGAACTGCTCGCGGCGGTTCAGATTGATCTTCAGCTCGGCGAGCACCTCGCCGATGATCGGCCGGAACTCCTCGGCGAGCTCGTCCTTGCTGAGCGTCGCCGCCGCTTCCGGATCGACGCGCTCGAGCAGGCGGGGAAGGACCTGCTCCTTGATGCGGTGGATCGAGGCCTCGAAGCCTTCATTCTTGCTGGTCGGCGCTTCCGACGCGGCCGCCTGGCGGTCGGCGAGGCGCGACATGGCGTCGCCGCGCTCGATCGGCGCGGACATGAAGCTGTCGGCGTCGCCGCCGGAGAAATCGATCGCGTCGAGCGGCGGGAACTGGTCGCCGCCGTCGGGTGCGGCGGCCGGCGCGGGACCGCCGCCCGGGCCCTTCATCGGCCTCGCGACGCCGAAGCTGGGCCGTCCGCCCCCCGGGCCGCCATTTCCTCCGCGCCGTCCAAAAGCACTCATTGGGCTTGAATCCCTCACCGCTGAAGCCTGCCGATCGAGGGTGGTGAATAAGGCGGAAACTTTGACAATTGCCTAACCCGCGCCCGGGCGGGTCCCGGCCTAGAGGAACGGCCCCCGGGCGGCGCGGCGGGCGGCGCCGGCGGGAGCGCGGGCGATGGCGCGAAACTCGCGCGCCATATGGGCCTGGTCGGCGAAGCCGTGCTCCGCCGCCTGCCGGGCCAGCGTCTCGTCGGACCGCTGCAGGCCGGCGAGCGTCTCCTGGAAGCGCAGCAGCCGCAAATAGCGGCGCGGCGGCACCCCGATTTCGCGTTCGAACCAGCGCTGCAGCCAGCGCCGCGGCCGGCCGCTGCAGGCGCTCAGCGCCGCCACGGTGCGCGCTCGCCGGATCGCCTCGCCCAGCGCCGCGCTTTCCTCGTCGAGGCTCACCCCGGCCATCGCCGCGAACGCCGCGTCGATCGTCGCCGGCATGGCGAAGCCGGGAGCCGCCTCGCCCAGGTCGCGCCAGCGATCGACCAGCCCGGCCGAGCCCAGCCGGGCGAGGGCGTTCCACGCCCAGGGCCAGAGCCGCAGCGCGACGAAGCGCGAATTGCCGCTCAGCTCTAGCTCGGCCGGCGCGGTGACCAGGCCGGCGACGAAGCAGGCGGGCTGGGGCCCGCCCCAGGCGGAGCGTCCCTCGAGCCGGCGGATGATCTCGACGCAGCCGTCGGGCGTGGCGGCATGCTTGACGATGCGGGACGCGCCGCCGCCCGCGCTCAGCGTCCAGCCGGCCTTGACCAGCGGGCGCAGCGCCTCGGGCGGGCTGATCTCCTGATAGTCCATCGCCGCAGCATGTCGCGTTCGTTCAAGCCAGTCGACCGCAAAGCGTCTATCGGCGGGGCGGACGAAGGGAGAGGATGATGAGAGCTGGCGCCTTGCTGATCGGGTTCGCGGCCGTGCTGACCGCTGCCGCGGCCCCCGCCGTGCCGCCGCCGGGCGTCGCCGCGCTCGCCTGGATGAGCGGCGACTGGGCCGAGGAGAAAGCCGGCGGCTGGACTCAGGAAAGCTGGTCGCGGCCGCGCGGCGGAGCGATGCTCGGCACCAGCCTCAGCGGCCGCGGCGGCCAGGCGCGCGACTTTGAGTTCATGCGCATCGCCGCCGACGCGGACGGCACCTTGACCTATTGGGCGTCGCCGCGGGGCGTGCCGGCGGTGCCCTTCCGCCTGACTTCGGCCTCGGCCGGGGCGGCGGTGTTCGAGAATCCCCGGCACGATTATCCGACCCGGATCGCCTATCGCCGCCAGGGCAATGTGTTGACCGCCACGATCGCCGGACCGGGTGGCGCGAACCCGATGAGCTGGCGCTACCGCAGGGTCGGGAAATGATGCGCGCCGATCGTTGCGCCCGCCCGAAGGCGCTTCCGCTATATGCGGATTTCGCTCGGGCCCGACGCCTTGAGACAACCCGCAACCCGTTGGAGTAAATAGGCAATCTCGAAATGGACGGTGGCCTCAGGCGGGCACGTCGGCCTTTTCCGCGAGCACAGTCAGCCCCCGCTCGCTCACCTCGGCGAAGCCGCCCTCGACGGCGATGCGCTCGGGCGTGTCGCCCATGGAGCTGCGGTAGATGGCGATGTCGCCGTTCCTGAGCGTCGACATGTAGGGCGCATGGCCGGCGAGGACTCCGAAATCGCCCTCGCTGCCGGGCACCACCACCATGAAGACCTCTTCCGAGCGGACCAGCCGCTCGGGAGTGACGAGCTCGAAATGCAGATCGGCCATTTTAATTGTCCATTGCGAAGAGCTGGGCGGCGACCGTCGCCATCGGACGCTCGGTCTCGACCAGCTGAACGTAGAGCATCTGGCTGTCGACGGGCGCCTTGAAGGTGTCGACCTTGAGGCCGGCGATCGCCGGTCCCGGATTGGCCGCCGGGTGGAAGTCGAGGCCCATATAAGCCATCGATCCGCGCAGCTTCGCCAGCACCGCCTCGCGCTTCGGGCCCGAGACGACGACCGTGCAGGCCTTGCCCGGAGTGCCGCCGAACGCGATCTCGCCGTCTTCGCGCCTGGCGCTGACCAGCGACATCTCGCCGACGCGCGGATGGGGCTGCTTGGTCACCTGCGGTCCGAAGCCGCGCTCGGCCAGCTCCGGCGCGGTAAGCGCGAACTGGCCGGCCAGAAAGAGCGGGCAGAAGCCGTAGGCGAGATCGGCGGCCATTTCCTCGATCGGCCACTGCCGGGCCTGGCCCGAGGCCGAGGCCGGAAGGAGCAGCAGGCAGACGGCCGCGGCGAGCGGGCGAAGCATCGGCTCAGGCCGCCTCGGCCGCGAGCCGCTGGGCCTTCTCGACCGCTTCCTCGATGGCGCCGACCATGTAGAAGGCGGCTTCGGGGAGGTGGTCATACTCGCCGTCGACCACCGCCTTGAACGAGCGGACCGTGTCCTCGACCGGCACGAACTTGCCGGGGATGCCGGTGAACACTTCGGCGACGTGGAAGGGCTGGGAAAGGAAGCGCTGGATCTTCCGCGCGCGGCTTACCGTCAGCTTATCCTCCTCGGAGAGCTCGTCCATGCCGAGGATGGCGATGATGTCCTGCAGCGACTTGTAGCGCTGCAGGATCTCCTGGACGGCGCGGGCGGTCTCGTAATGCTCCTGGCCGACGGTGCGCGGCTCGAGCACCCGCGAGGTGGAGTCGAGCGGATCGACGGCCGGGTAGATGCCGAGCTCGGAGATCGCGCGGCTGAGCACGGTCGTCGCGTCGAGGTGGGCGAACGAGGTCGCCGGGGCGGGGTCGGTCAAATCGTCGGCGGGGACGTAAATCGCCTGCACCGAGGTGATCGAGCCCTTGTTGGTCGAGGTGATGCGCTCCTGCAGCTGGCCCATGTCGGTCGACAGGGTCGGCTGGTAGCCGACCGCCGAGGGAATGCGGCCGAGCAGCGCCGACACTTCCGAGCCGGCCTGGGTGAACCGGAAGATGTTGTCGATGAAGAACAGGACGTCCTGGCCTTCCTCGTCGCGGAAATATTCGGCCTGGGTGAGGCCGGACAGAGCGACCCGGGCGCGGGCTCCCGGCGGCTCGTTCATCTGGCCGAA
>DASUVK010000022.1:0-2452 GCA_036378975.1 Allosphingosinicella sp.
GCGAGGGCGCGCGGCTTCGCCCCCGATCTCATCGTGATGGATATCCAAATGCCGCATATCAGCGGCCTCGAGCTGATCGAGCAGCTGAAGGCCGACGCGGCGCTGCGGGCGATCCCGATCATGGCGGTGACCGCCTATGCCGCCAAGGGCGACGAGGAGCGAATCCGCGAGGCCGGCGCCGAGGGCTATGTGTCGAAGCCGATCTCGGTGGTGCGGTTCGTCGAGGCGGTGCGGGCGCTGCTGGCCGCGCCGAGGCCGGCGCTGGCGGGGGCGGGCGAGGTGCGGGTGACGCGACGCTTCGAGGCCCCGGCGGAGGCGGTGTTCGACGCCTGGCTGGACGAGGGCAGCGCGGGAGAATGGCTGTTCGCCACGCCCGCGGGCGAGACGGTGCGGGTCGACATCGATCCCCGGGTCGGCGGCCGCTACGAGATCGTCGAGCGGCGCGACGGCGAGGACGTCCTCCACACCGGCGCCTATGAGGAGATCGACCGGCCGCGGCGCCTCGCCTTCACCCTCCAGGTGCCGAAATATGCGCCCAATTCGGACCGGGTGAGGATCGCGATCGCGGCGGCCGAGGACGGCGGCAGCGAACTCACCCTTTGCCAGACGGTGTCGGCAGGCGCGCCCGCAAGCCCGGAGCAGATCGAGCGGGGATGGGGCCTCGTCCTCGCCGGGCTGGCACGGAGGATGGAGCGGCAGGAACAGGAAGGATGAGCGTCGGCTGGGCCGCCACCGCGGCAGCCCGCTTGCGCGTCGAAAGGCCGAAATTCGCCGGCGCCGGGCTGCAGGCCGGCTCTCCGTCCAAGCGGCGGATTTCGATCAGAACGGACCAATTTCCCGGCGCCCGCCATGGCGGGGCGCCCCCTCTTCCCGTAGGATGCGGCCCCGCGGCGGCGCGGCGGAATGCGCGGGGCGCCGCGGGAGGAGGTCCCCATGAAGACGCCCTTGCTGCCCATCACCATCGCTTCGATATACGAGGTCGGCGGGGTCAAGGTCGCGCTGCCCAAGCGGATGGCCCAGTGCACCCCGGACATGAAGAAGGCGCTTGCCGATCTCGCGATCAGGCTGGCCGACACCGGCGGCAAGCTGATCCTGTCCGATCTGTTCCGCAGCTACGACATGCAATTGGGCTCCCACCTCGACTGGAAATCGAAGAAGAAGAAGGCCTTTAGCCCGCCGCCCGGCGGCAGCCTGCATGAAGGGGGACGGGCGCTCGATCTCGATCTCGGGTCGCTGAAGATGAAGCTCGGCGACTTTTGGCCGATCGCGCTCGAATACGGGCTGGTTCCGATCATCGACAAGCCGGTGGCCGGCGCGAGCGAGGCCTGGCATTTCGAGTGCCGCGGCAGCCACATGCGGGTCTACGATTATTACAAGGCGGGCAACGGCACCAATTTCGACAAGCCCTATCAGGCCATGGCCGCGAGCGCGATCGTCAGCGTCGGCGTCAAGGTCGACAAGTTCGGCACCGGCCAGGACATCGCCTACCTCCAGTCGGGCCTGATCCGGCTCGGCCATTCGATCGGCAATCTCGACGGCGCCAGCGGCCCGAAGACCCGCGCGGGGCTGGAGGCGGTGGGCATCGAAGGCCTTCCGGTCGCCAGGATGATCGAGGCGATGGACATCGCCCTGCAGAAGGAGTTTCCGGAGGAATTTTTCGACAAGAGCAGTGGCGAGGCCGGCCTGCCGTTCCAGTAGCGCCGGAGAGGCGGCCGTCCGCGGCCGGCCCGGGCCGGCGCGGCGTTACTTGATCTTGGCTTCCTTGAACTCGACGTGCTTGCGCGCGACCGGATCGTATTTGCGGAAGGTCATCTTCTCGGTGATGTTCCGCGGATTCTTCTTGGTGACGTAATAGAAGCCGGTGTCGGCGGTGCTGACGAGCTTGATCTTGACCGTGGTCGGCTTGGCCATGACAGCCTCTCAAATTCGGGGTTAAGTCACGAAAAAAGCGGCGTCGCACGCCGCTCCGATGTGCGGCCGCCTCTGCCCCGTGGCGCCGCCGCTGTCAAGGGTGAGCGGCCTTACGCAGTGTCTCAGGTTGAAAAACTGGGCTCGCAATCAATGCCTGCTCTGGACCTTAGCGGAATCCAGCCAAGGTCCGCTTCGCGCCATTATCGGCCATAGAGGGCTCATGCGGTGATCCCGAAAGCGGACCATTGCCGCCTGAACGCTTCAAGCTCCACTCGCACCCCTGGCGACAACCCCCGGAGCTATTGCGACGGTGCAGGGGGATGTCTTTCTTGGCCGCCCGTCGAAGACGCAAACGGGCTAGTCGAGGGCGCAGGAGCGTCCTCCAACGGTCGGGCGTTTACTGGTGAGATCGAGTCTGATACCCAAACTTGAACGAGGTCGGATATGGGACTCGAACTTCCGGAGGGATGATGCGGCTCGTTCCGACGCGCAAAGCGCTACAGCTAACGGGCCTCTCAGCTCCGACGCTGCGCGAGTGGAC
>DASUVK010000023.1:0-66528 GCA_036378975.1 Allosphingosinicella sp.
CCACCACGCCGCCGTAGCCGGAGGCCCCGTTCTCGAAGATCATCGCGCCGGCCAGACCGAGATTGGAGTGGCCGGCCGCCGCAAGCCACGCGAAGCTGAGATTGGAAATCCCCATCAGCACCAGGGCCAGCAGCACCGAACGCTTCAGGCCGAGCTTGGCGTAGATGACGCCGCCGATGAAGATGCCGATCAGATAGGCCCAGAAGCCGACGCCGACGTCCCAGATGGCGATCTCGTCATTGCTGTAGCCCATGTCGTCGAGCAGCAGCCGCAGCACCAGCTGCCCGAGCGTGTCTCCGATCTTGTGGAGCAGGATGAACAGCACCACGAGGAAGGCGCCCTTGCGCATGAAGAACTCGACGAACGGCCGGTAGATCGAGGCGATCGCCTCGCCGATGCCCTTGCGGGCGCTCGGCTCCCGGTGGCGCTTCGGCTCGCCGACGATCAGGCCGGTCAGTATCGCCGGCAGCGCGAACATGGCGCAGGCGAGATAGGCGATTTCCCAACCGACCCGGGCCGCGAGCACCAGCGCGAGCGAGGCGGCGGCGACCGATCCGATCCGCCAGCCATATTGCGACATGCCCGAGCCGACGCCGAGCTGGCGCGGCTCCAGCAGCTCGATCCGGTAGGCGTCGATGACGATGTCGTAGGTCGCCCCCGCCACCCCGACCAGGATCGCGGCGATCGCGGTCTGGTAGATATTGGCGGAGGGATCCTGGAAGGCGAGGTTGGCGACCGCGGCCATCACCATCATTCCGGCGACGATCAGCCAGGACACACGCTGGCCGAGACGGCCGAGCAGCGGAATTCGGACCCCGTCGACGACCCACGCCCAGAGGAATTTCAGATTATAGACGAGGAAGGCGAGGGCGAAGGTCGTCACCGTCGACTTGGTGATCCCCTCCTGCGCCAGCCGCGTCGTCAGCGTCGCGCCGATCATCGCATAAGGGAAGCCGGAGGAGATTCCGACGAAGAAAGCCGCGATCGGTGCCTTTTCGGTATAGGGGCGGACGCCCTCGGGCAGGTGGTCGCGCCAGCCGGCGCGTGCGGTGTCGGGGACGGTATTCATGGCGCCTTTGTAACGTCTCCCCGCCGCCGGGCCAGAGCCTAGATCGCGCTTGCGTTACGGCCGGCGCGGACGCACTTTCCCGCCCATGGACATGCCGACCAGCCTGCGCCCGACCGAGGGGCAGCTCGCGCTCGCGGCGGTGATCGCGCGCGGCGAGAGCAGCCATGGCGAGGCGATCACCAAGGTGCCCGCCTCGGCCTATACCGATCCGGGCAATTTCGAACGCGAGCAGGCGCGGATGTTCCGGCGGCTGCCGCAGGTGATCGCGCCGTCGGCGCTGCTGCCGCGCCCCAACATGGCGGTGCCGCACGACGGCTTCGGCGTGCCCTTGCTGCTCGCCCGCGACAGGCAGGGCCAGGCGCATGTCTTCTACAATGTCTGCCGGCACCGCGGGACGCGGCTGCTCGAGGGCGGCGAAGCCCAATGCGCGCCACGCATCGTCTGTCCGTACCATGCCTGGTCCTATGCGATGGACGGCGCCCTCGCCGGCATGCCGCGACCCGACACCTTTCCCGGCCTCGACAGGAGCCAGTACCATCTCGCCGAGCTTCCCTCCTGCGAGGCGGGCGGGCTGATCTGGTTCGCGCGGGACGAAGCGGCGGACTTCACCGACGCGAAGGGGCTGGCGCCCGAATTCGACGCTTTCGGCCTCGCCGGCCACCATCTCTACCGCCGCCGCATTCACGACGTCGCGTCCAACTGGAAGCTGATCATGGACGCCTTCCTGGAAAGCTATCACGTCCAGCGCCTGCACGCCCCGACCATCGCCAAATTCTTCACCGACGGGGTCACCGCCGGCGACCGACTCGGTATCCACCAGCGCTCCGCGGTCGGCCGCATCGACCATCTCGCCGCGATCGACCATCGCGACTGGGCGGCGCTCAGGGCCGTGATCACCTTCGCCTACCAGCTCTTCCCGGCGACGATCGTGATCATGAGCCCCGATTATGTGAATCTGATGGTGCTGATGCCCCAGGGGGTCGGCCGCACTTTGGTCGAGGACTTCATGCTGATCCCCGAGCCGCCGTCGACGCCCGAGGAGGAAGACCATTGGGCGCGCAGCTGGGAGCTGCTCGACGAGGGCGTGTTCGGCGGCGAGGATTACCGGGCGGCGGCGCTCGGCCAGGAAGGGCTGGCGACCGGGGTCGTCGAGGAGCTGACGCTGGGCACGCTCGAGACGGGCATCAAGCATTTCCACGACCAGGTGGTGGCGGCGCTTGGGGACAGTCACTTTTCCGCGCCGCGGTGACAGATAGTCACGGCCGTGCGGAAAAGTGACCGTCCCCGCTCCTACGCCTCCTCGTACAGGCTCAGCCCCGCCGGCAATCGCTTGACCCTCTTCCCCTGCAGCCTGCGGTCGAGCGCTTCCAGCGAGCCCTTCAGCACCTTGTCCGTATAAGGCTTGGCGAGGCAGCCGAGGCCGAGGCCGCGCGCCTCGACCGGGCAATTGGCGGTGACGAACAGCACCGGCACCTGCCGCGCGCCGGCGGCGCGGGCGACATCCATGCCGTCGCCGTCGCCGTTCAATTTGATGTCGGAGAGGACGAGATCCACGTCCGCCGCGCCGAGCACCCGCACCGCCTCGGCGAGCGAGTCGACCGTCGCCACTACCTCGTAGCCGCATTCGCGAAGCAGATGCTCGTTGTCGAAGGCGACCAAGGCCTCGTCCTCGACGATGAGGATACGGTGGATCGCCCTTTCACGTTTGCCGAACAACATCTAATGCCCGCCTTTGCCACCGGGGATCGGTTTCCCGAGCGTAACGAGCCTTGACGCTGTCGGTGCCATTGCCGGCGGATCGACTGAGCGCGAATTTCCGCCCGTCCGGCTTCATGAGGAGGACAAGCTGCCCCCGCCCCGCGACACCAAGGATGCGCAGCGCATCGCCAAGCTGCTCGCCCGCGCCGGCATCGCCTCGCGCCGCGAGATCGAGCGGATGATCGCCGAAGGCCGGATCGCGATCGGCGGCAAGCCGGTCGAGACTCCGGCGACCCTGCTGACCTCGCTGCACGGCGTCACCGTCGACGGCCGGCCCGTGAAGGCGCCGGCGCCGGCGCGCCTGTTCCGCTACCACAAGCCGGCGGGATTGTTGACCACCGAGCGCGACCCCAAAGGCCGGTCGACCATCTACGACCGCCTGCCCCAGGGCCTGCCGCGGGTGATGCCGGTCGGGCGGCTCGACCTCAACACCGAGGGCCTGCTTCTCCTCACCACCGACGGCGAATTGAAGCGCCAGCTCGAATTGCCGTCGTCCGGCGTCGAGCGCACCTACCGCGCCCGCGTCTTCGGCGAGATCAGCCAGGCGCGACTCGAGGACCTCATCCACGGCGTCGAGATCGAGGGCATGCGCTACGGCTCGATCGACGCGAACCTGGAGCGGCGGACGGGCCGCAACGCCTGGATCGAATTGAAGCTCACCGAAGGCAAGAATCGCGAGGTCCGCCGAGTCCTCGAGCATCTGGGCCTCCAGGTCTCCCGCCTGCTGCGCACCGCCTACGGCCCGTTCGCGCTCGCCGACCTGCCCGTCGGGGCGGTCGACGAGGTCAGGCAGCACGATTTGGTGGCGTTCCGGAAGGGCTTGAGCGGACAGAATTCCTCCCCGCGATTTCGCGGGGAGGGGGACCGCGACGCGAAGCGGCGTGGTGGAGGGGTTTTTCGAGCGCCGAAAGAGCCCCTCCACCGCCCTTCGGGCGGTCCCCCTCCCCGGCAAAAGCCGGGGCGGAATTAGGTGCGCATCATCGCCGGCCGGTGGCGCGGGCGGCCGCTCGTGGCTCCCGAAGGTTCCGCCACCCGCCCGACCGCCGACCGCGTCCGCGAGGCGCTGTTCTCGATGCTCGCCAGCCGCATCGGCAGCTTCGAGGGTCTGCAGGTGGCCGACCTTTTTGCCGGCTCGGGCGCGCTCGGCCTGGAGGCCTTGTCGCGGGGCGCCGCCCATTGCGTCTTCGTCGAGAACGACCGCCGCGCGGTCGAGGCGATCCGCGCCAACCTCGCCGCGCTCGGCGCTTCCGGGGAGGTTCTGCCCCGGAGCGCGGAGCATGCCGCCCTCCCGCGGCCGGTCGACCTGGCCTTTCTCGATCCTCCTTATGGCAGCGGGCTCGCGCCGGCCGCGCTGGCGGCGCTCGCCATCGCCCCCGGCGGCTGGGCGAGCGTCGAGACGGGCCGCCATGAGGCCGTCGCCGCCGAGGGCTATGAAGAGGAAGCGGTGCGGACCTACGGCAAGGCGCGAATCACCTTGCTTCGCCGCATCCCCGGACCCCTGCCGTGACCGGTCCGCGCGGCCCGGCCCCCTCGACGAAGCGGCTGCAGCATATCCAGTCGGCGCGGGCGCATGAGGAAGCGGGGCGGCCCGCCGAGGCCCTGGCGGAGGCGTGGCAGGCCTTCGACCTCGCCCCCGACGATCGCGAGGCGAAGGGGCTGCTCGTCCACCTGCTGCGCCTCTACCCGGCGCTGGCCGCCGCCGACCGGTACGACGACCTTGCCCGCCTGCTCACCGACGCGACGGTCGAACCCTCCGTCGTCGCCCCGGCGGGCTGGCACCTGCTGCTGTCGCAAGGCGGACCGATGGCCGGGCTTGCGGCCGACACCGAAAAGCTGGCGCGATGGGCGGAGGCGGACGGGCTGGCGCAGCGGCTGCTCGAGGAGAGCCCGGTCCCGCTGCTCGCCGCCGAGCGCGCGCTGACCCGGGTGCGGCGCTGGCTGCTCCTGTCGCGGGAGTGGCCCGAATTCCCCCGGCTGGTCGCTGCACTGGCGGCGCAGGCGGCCTGGAATGGCGGCGCCTGGCTGGTCGAGCCGGATGAAAAGGCGCGCCTGGAGGCCGAGCCGGAGGCAGCGATCGCCGCCGCCTATGTCCCGCCGCCGCCGGCACCGGCGGACAAGGCCGCCTTCGACCATCCGGTGACCGAGGCGGTCGCCGCCCAATATGAAAGCTGGCCCTATCCGCCCTGGTCGCGGATCACGGCGCGGCCACCGCAGACCCTGCCGGCGGCGGTCGCGGCGCTGGACTTCGGCCGCCCGTCGCCGCTGCCGGTCGCGGCGGAGCTGCTCGTCGCCGGCTGCGGCACCGGCCGCGAAGCCGCCCTGTGGGCGCTGCGCTTTCCCGACGCGCGCATCACCGCGATCGATCTCAGCGAAGCGTCGCTCGCTTACGCCCGCAAGCGCTGCCGTGCGCTCGGGCTCGAACGCATCGACTTCCGGCGGCTCGATCTCCACCGCGTCGCCGAGCTCGGCAAGGTCTTCGACCTGATCAGCTGTGCCGGCGTCCTCCACCACCTCGCCGATCCGGAAGCCGGCTGGACGGCGCTGGCCACGGCGCTGAAGCCGGGCGGGGTGATGCGGGTGATGGTCTACAGCAAGGTCGCCCGGCTCAGGGTGCGGGCCGCCCAGCGCCACCTCGCCGACCTGCAGGGCCGCCCGGTCGACGCCGACCTGCTGCGCGAGGCGCGCCGGCGGCTGATCGAGCGGGCGCCGGCCCTGCTCGATTCCTCGGTCGATTTCTACACGCTCGCCGGCATCCACGATCTGCTGCTCCATCGCCACGAGGATCCGTTCGACGTCGCGCGCATCGTCCGCGCGCTCGACCGGCTCGGGCTCGAGCTGCTCGCTTTCCGCCTGCCGACGCCCCAGCGCCGCGCCCGCTACCGGCAGGAGCATCCCGGCGATCCGGCCTTTCGCGACGTCGCCGCCTGGGCGGCGCTGGAAAAGCGCGAACCGTTCCTGTTCCGCAGCATGTACGATTTCTGGTGCCGCAAGCCGGAAGCCTGAATCGAGGGCACCGACTTGCCGCGGCGCTTCCCGTTCCCTACCTGTTTCAGACGTGAACCAGCCCCTTCCCGCCGATCCCGAGCCGCCCTATTTGCGCGGCCTCAACCCGCCGCAGCGCGAAGCGGTGCTGACCACCGACGGGCCGGTGCTGGTCCTCGCCGGCGCCGGCACCGGCAAGACCGCGGCGCTGACCGCGCGGCTCGCCCATCTCGTCTACACCCGTTCGGCCTGGCCGTCGGAAATCCTCGCCGTCACCTTCACCAACAAGGCCGCGCGCGAGATGAAGGAGCGGGTCGGCCGAATCGTCGGCGAGGCGGTCGAGGGCATGCCCTGGCTCGGCACCTTCCACTCGGTCGCGGCGAAGATGCTCAGGCGCCACGCCGAACTGGTCGGCCTCCAGTCCAATTACACCATCCTCGACACCGACGACCAGCTGCGCCTGCTGAAGCAGCTCATCTCGGCCGCCGACATCGACGAGAAACGCTGGCCCGCCCGTCTGCTCGGCGGCCTGATCGACCGCTGGAAGAATCGCGGGCTGACGCCGGAGCAGATCGACGCCGCCGAGAGCGAGGCCTATGCCAACGGCAAGGGCGCCGAGCTCTATCGGCGCTACCAGGACCGGCTGAAGGCGCTCAACGCCTGCGATTTCGGCGACCTTCTGCTGCACATGCTGGTCATCCTGCGCACCCATCGCGACGTGCTCGCTCATTATCAGAGCCGCTTCAAGTTCATCCTGGTCGACGAATATCAGGACACCAACCAGAGCCAGTATCTGTGGCTCCGGCTGCTCGCGCAGGAGCGCAGGAACATCTGCTGCGTCGGCGACGACGACCAGAGCATCTACTCCTGGCGCGGCGCCGAGATCGCCAACATATTGCGCTTTGAGAAGGATTTCCCCGGCGCCAGGATCGTCCGGCTCGAGCAGAATTACCGCTCCACCCCGCACATCCTCGCCGCCGCCTCGGGCCTGATCGCCCATAATGGCGGCCGCCTCGGCAAGACCCTGTGGACCGAGGAAGCCGAAGGCGACAAGGTCCGGGTCGTCGGCGTCTGGGACGGACCCGAGGAAGCGCGACGGATCGGCGAGGAGATCGAGAGCGTCCAGCGAAGCGGCGGCCGCATCGACGACATCGCCATCCTGGTCCGCGCCCAGTTCCAGACCCGCGAGTTCGAGGACCGCTTCATCGCCATCGGCCTGCCCTACCGGATCGTCGGCGGCTTTCGCTTCTACGAGCGCGCCGAGATTCGCGACGCCCTCGCCTATCTGCGGATCATCGCCCAGCCCGCCGACGACCTCGCCTTCGAGCGCATCGTCAACACCCCCAAGCGCGGCCTCGGCGACAAGGCGGTGGCCAGGATCCACAGCCTCGCCCGCGCGCAGGCCACGCCGCTGCTGATGGCGGCCGCCCAGATCCTCGACACCGACGAGCTCACGCCCCAGGCCCGCCGAGTGCTCGGCAATCTGGTCGGCGACATCGCCCGCTGGCGCGCCCGCCTCGCCGAATTGCCCCATCCCGAGCTGGCCCGCCTGATCCTCGACGAGAGCGGCTACACGGCGATGCTCCAGGCCGACCGCTCGGCCGAAAGCGCCGGCCGCCTCGAGAATCTCGCCGAGCTGACCCGCGCGATGGAGGAATATGAGACTCTCGGCGCCTTCCTCGAGCATGTCTCGCTGGTCATGGAGAACGACGCCGAGCGCGAGGCGGAGAAGGTCACGATCATGACCATCCACGCCGCCAAGGGCCTCGAATTCGGCACGATCTTCCTCGCCGGCTGGGAGGAAGCGGTCTTCCCCTCCCAGCGCGCATTGGACGAAGGCGGCCAGGCCAGCCTCGAGGAGGAGCGCCGCCTCGCCTACGTCGCCATCACCCGCGCCCGCCGCAAATGCTTCATCTTCCACGCCGCCAACCGCCGCATCTACGGCCAGTGGACGTCGAGCATCCCCAGCCGCTTCATCGCCGAGCTCCCCGACGCCCATATCGAGCAGGAACAGACGATGTCGGGCGGCGAATCCCTCTGGCGCGCCAACTGGTCCGAACGCGCCGACCCCTTCGCCGACGTGGCGCGGGGGACCGGGCGCGGGCCCGGCTGGCGGCGCGCGGTCACCGGCGGCTTCGAACGCACCCCGCCGCGGGTGATGGAGGTGAAAGCCTCGGCGATCAGTCTCGGCAACCCCGGCCGCGGCGACATCGCCGTCGGCCAGCGCGTCTTCCATTCGAAGTTCGGCTACGGCCTCGTCGCCGGGGTCGAAGGCAACAAGCTCGAAATCGACTTCGAGCATGCCGGCCGAAAGCGGGTGCTGGACAGCTTCGTAGACCTTGCCTGAGCGGTCGTCCCGCCCCGGCTCGGACGTCTTGCAACCAGGATCACTCGAACTTCTTGTTGAGCAGCCCGGTGGACCCGGCCACGCTGTCGAGCAGGCCCTCGTTGAACGGGGTGAGGCAGGCGTCGAGCGCCGCCTGCAGCGCCGGCAACCTGGCCTCGGCTTGCGTCAGCCGTTCGGCGGTGGCGCGGATGGAGGCGACGATTCCCGCTTTCGCCCCCGGCCCCGCCTGTTGCAGCTGCTGCTGGAGCGACATGATCTGCCGTTGCAGGGATGCAACCTCCTGCTGCTGGGCCTTCAAGGCGGCCCGCGGCGTGGCGCAGCGGTCGACCGGGTCCGGCAGCACGGGTCCGAGCGAAAGCCGGCCGGACAGCAGGAACCGGTCCCTACCTTTGCTGATCTCGGGAAAGTCGAAGAACTGAAACTTGATCTCGGACCGGCCGGCGTCATCGGCGGAATGGGTGAACGTGCGAAAGGTCGAACCGATCGGATCGTCCTGGTTCCTGAACAGCGCGGAGATCGTCTGCTGGTTGCTGCCGATCGCGGCCGTCACCTTGGCAGCGACTGCCTCTCGCAGCGCGGTGATCTCGGCGTCCCTCAGCGGGCTGGTATCGCCGTCCAGGATGCGCTTCTTCACGAGCGCGTTGAGCTGCGTCTCGATTTCCTTCGAATAAGCGATCAGGCCAAGGACGATCGAGCTGTCGGGCGTCTCGTCCTCTTCCATGAGGACGGCAATGCAGCCAACCAGCTTGGGCTGGACCCCGGAATCAAGGTCCATGTCGAAGCTGGCCGAGGCGAGCATCGGCGGAATGCCGGTGGCCTGCCCGGCCTTCATCCCGTTCGGGAATTCGGTGCGGAAGCCGTTGAACGAAGGCGTGATCACGCCGGGGATCCCGGTTTGAAATGGGAGCTGCTGAGCACCCACGGCGAAATAGGTCACCCAGATGTAGGGCTCGGAGCCGCCGGCTCCCTCCGACTGGTCGAGGCAGCGAAGCTCGGTCAGTGCCAGCGTCACGCGTTGCATTCCCATGTCTTCCACTCCCTCCTAAGGGCGGCACGCTTTGACGCGTCCGGCCCGGGCCCACCGCCGCTGGCGCAGGCCGGCAGCGCCGCCAATAGAAATGGAAAAGAACGCCGGAATCTGTGATCCCCGTCACGGGGAGCGTTTTCGCGATGGCGCAGCGCGTGCCGGGAGGCGTGTCGAAAGCGCGCCTTCAGCAAAGCCCGTTCAGCCGCTACGGCGCCTGAAAAATGGGGACAGTTACCATTTTCGCTGTCTACCCGCCCTCGTCCAGCAGTCGCGACACTTCCTGTCCCCGCCAGCCCACGCCGAGCACGGCGACCTCGTCGCCCTCCACGGCGTAGACGATGACGCCGTTTCGCCGAATCGGGAGCGTGCGCAGGCCGCAGCGAACGTCATCCCTCCGCGCTCCGCGGTCCGGAAAAGTCGAGCGAATAACAGCGCTTCAGAATAGCCTCGACATATCGTTCGGCGATCTCGGACGTAGCTTCTTCGGCGATGCCCAGTCGATTGGGCGCAGTCCCCCGCTACCGCTCCACCGGAATCATCAGGTGGGCATAGGGCGTCCCCGCCCACATCACGTAGGGCGCCTTGGTGTCCGGGCTCGGCCCCGACGGATAGGCCGCCAGCACCGCCTTCGACCCGACGACCATGAGATGCGGCCCGGTCTTGACCCAGTCGCTGCCCTCGGTCGGCGCCTTGGCATAGGGATCGGTGTTGCTCGCGTCGGTGCCGCCGGCGAGCATGTACATCACGCCCGGCGCTTCGGTGGGCGGAGTCTTCTTGCCCATCCAGGCGGCCGCCCAGGTGCCGGCGTTCTTGTCCATGCACATCGGATCGGGGCCCGGAGTTGTCGGGTTGTCGGCCATGCACGTCCACCCGTTGCTGCCTTCGCGGAGAGTCTTCATCGAGCCGTCCGGCTGCGCCTGGACGATGGCGGCGTCGCGCGAGACCGAGGCCGGGGCGGCGGCCATCGCGCTTTCGACGGGGTCGGTCGGGTGAGCGGCGCCGGCTTTCGCCGTCTCGGCGGCATTGCCTTCCGGCTGAGCGGCGCGATCGTCCCGGTCGCAGCCGGAAAGCGCCAAAGCGGCGCAAGCGCCGAGCAGGAGCCCGAAATTGCCGTTGTGCATGACTGCCTCCTCGTGAGTCCGTTAGGCCACGGGAAAAGCGACGCCCCTTCCCCAAGGGCGCCGCTCGCAGGGAGGCTGCGCTCGCAAGCCAGGCGAGTCAATCGCCGGACATGGCGCCGAAGCGCTGCGTGAGCCCGTCGACCATCCGGCTGCTCCGCCGCCTTGGTCTCCCGGCTCTTCGCCCGCTGGCGCTTGATGCGGAGGATGATCCACCAGGCGCGAGCGAGGATCGCAGCGTCACCGTTCGCCGGAGCGAACTCACGCATTCGGTCCGCCTCGACCGTATGCCTCCCGACCAAAAAATGCCGTGCTGAGATTGGATTGTCGATAAAAGCGGGCAGCAGAGATACTTATGCGAGGATCGTATCTCAGAACAAAAAAAGAACTTTCCTACAGCCCCCGCCTCGAGGCATAGGCTCGAAGATGAGCGACTCGCCCCCCGATCCCCTCGCCTTCGACCCCGTTCCTTCCGCCTCGAACCGCCATGACGGCTGGACGCCCGAGCGGCAGCGCGGGTTCATCGCGGCGCTGGCGATGATCGGGATCGTCGCCTGGGCGGCGGAGGCGGTGGGGATGAGCCGCAAGTCGGCCTACGAGTTGCTAAAGCGCGCCGGGCCGGACAGCTCGTTCGCCCGCGCCTGGCGCGAGGCGCAGGCGATGGGGCGGACGCGGGGGACGTTCACCGCCATCGACCGGGCGCTCAACGGCGTCGAAATCCCTTATTATTACGGCGGCCTCCAGCGCGGCACCCGCCGCGTCTACGACGACCGCCTGCTCGCCGCGGCGCTGCGCGCGATCGGGCGGCTGCAGCGCGGCGAGTGGTGACATGGCTCGCTTCGCCGCAATTTCCCCGGCGCGTACCGGCACTTTCGTCACCTTCGTCCAGGTTGCGGGACCGAACCGCGATGCCTAAGCGCGCCTCCATGGCCTCGACTGCCCCCCACCCCCTTCGAATCCGCGATTTCCGCTTCTACTGGACGGCGCGCTTCGCCTCGACCGTCGCCCAGATGGCGATGATCGTCGTCATCGGCTGGCAGGTCTACGACATCGCCCGCCGCACCATGGGCGTGGAGGCGGCGGCGCTGCAATTGGGCTTCGTCGGGCTCGTCCAGTTCGTGCCTTTGTTCGCGCTCACCCTGCTCACCGGCTGGATCGCCGACCGCGTCGACCGGCGGATCATCGCCCGCGCCTCGATCGCCCTGGAGCTGCTGTGCGCCGCGAGCCTCGCCTGGCTCACCTACACCGGCGCCGTCACCCTGCTGTGGCTGTTCGCCATCGCCGCCTTGCTCGGCGTCGCCCGCGCCTTCGCCGGCCCGGCGCTCGGCGCGCTCGCGCCCAACCTCGTGCCGCGCGAATCCCTGCCCCGCGCGATCGCGCTCAGCTCGATCGCCTGGCAGACCGGCGCGATCGCCGGGCCGGCGGTCGGCGGCTACCTCTACGCCTGGGACCCGCACATGCCCTACACGGTCGCCGCCGGCCTGTTCGCGCTGTCGCTGTTCTGCATGCTGATGATCCGGCCGGTCGCGCGCAGCGCCATCGAGGGCTCGGCCAATCCCTGGCGGCAGATGATCGACGGCCTTCATTATGTCCGCCGCAACCGGCTGGTGCTCGGCGCCATCTCGCTCGACCTGTTCGCGGTCCTGCTCGGCGGGGCGACGGCGATGCTGCCCGTCTTCGCGCGCGACATCCTCCACTCCGACGCCACCGCGCTCGGCCATTTGCGCGCCGCCCCGGCGGTCGGCGCCACCCTCACCGCGCTCTATTTCTCCTGGCGGCCGCTGAAGCACAATGTCGGCACCAAGATGCTCGCCGCGGTCGCCGTCTTCGGCGCCGCCACCATCGTCTTCGGGCTGTCGCGCAACCTGCCCCTCTCTATCGCCTGCCTCGCTCTGCTCGGCTCGGCCGACATGGTCTCGGTCTACGTCCGCCAGTCGCTGATCCAGCTCTACACGCCGGATGCGATGCGCGGCCGCGTCGGCGCCGCCTCGACCCTGTTCATTTCGGCCTCCAACGAATTGGGCGAGGCGGAATCGGGCTTCCTCGCCGCCCTGATCGGGCCGGTGGTCGCGGTCGTCGCCGGCGGCGTCGGCGCGATCGCGGTGACCCTGCTCTGGGCGCGCTGGTTCCCAGAGCTGCGCCGCGCCCGAACCTTCGATCCGCCGGATCCCGAGGTCCGGGACGGCGCCGCGTCGGTCTAGCCGGAATGATTCCCCGTCCAGATCACCAGAGCGTGGCGCACCCCGCGCGTCACCGGCGTCACCCGGTGCAGCGCCTTCGACGGGAAGAAGCGGGCGCCGCCGCGCGGCAGGGTGCGGACGCGGCCGATCGTGTCGGGGACGATCTCGAGGTCGCCGCCCTGATGGTCGCCGAGCGGCGACAGCTCGACCGACACCGAGACCAGGCGGTTGCCGCCGCGGGCGTCGTAGCCGGCGTCGCTGTGCCAGGTCTGGAAATGGCCGCCTTCGCCGTAGCGCAGGATCTGGAGCGGCTCGGTGACCGGGCCGACGGCGAGGCCGAACGCCGCTCCCGCCTCGGCGAACAGGCGGTCGAGCCGGTCGTAGATCCAGGCGGTTTGGGGGCCGCGTTCATGGTAGCTCGTCTCGACGCAGCGCACCTCGGTCCGGACGGCGTCGCCGGCCGGGGTCCAGACCGTCGCCGGGGCGAGGCCCGCGCGCTCGCCGAGCGCGATCAGGGCGTCGCATTCCGCCTCGCTGAACGCCTGCGCGACATCGTGGATCAGGGCCATGCGCGCACGCTAGCGCCCGGGCCCGCGAAGCGATAGCGGGAGTTGAACCCGGCTTCGGGCGACCCAATGTGTTTGCCCATCCGGCACGAAGGAGACCAGGCAATGAGAGCGGGCAGCATCCTCGAGACGATCGGCGGCACTCCCCATATCCGCGTCAACCGCCTGTTCGGCGACGCCGAAGTCTGGGTGAAGTCGGAACGGTCCAATCCGGGCGCCTCGATCAAGGACCGCATCGCCTTGTCGATGATCGAGGAGGCCGAGCGCTCCGGCGCGCTCAAGCCCGGCGGCACCATCATCGAGCCGACCTCGGGCAATACCGGCATCGGCCTCGCCATGGTCGCGGCGGTCAAGGGCTATCCGTTGATCCTGGTCATGCCCGACAGCATGAGCATCGAGCGGCGGCGGCTGATGCTGGCTTATGGCGCCAGCTTCGACCTCACCCCGCGCGAGAAAGGCATGAAGGGCGCCATCGCCCGCGCCGAGGAGCTGATCGCCGCCACCCCCCACAGCTGGATGCCCCAGCAATTCGAGAATCCGGCGAACCTCGAAGTCCATGTCCGCACCACCGCCCAGGAGATCCTCGCCGATTTCCGCGATGCGCCGATCGACGTTTTGATCACCGGCGTCGGCACCGGCGGCCACATCACCGCCTGCGCCAAGGTGCTGAAGTCGGAATGGCCGGGGCTGCAGGTGTTCGCGGTCGAGCCGACCTTGTCGCCGGTCCTCTCCGGCGGCCCGCCGGGCCCCCACCCGATCCAGGGCATCGGCGCCGGCTTCGTGCCGGCGATCATGGATACCAGCCTGCTCGACGGCATCATCCAGGTCGATCCGGCCGACGCCAAGGAGATGGCCCGCCGCGCCGCCCGCGAGGAAGGCATATTGGTCGGCATCAGCTCGGGTGCGAGCCTGGCGGCGGTGCGCCAGAAGCTGGCCGAGATCGGCCCCGGCAAGCGGGTGCTGACCTTCAATTACGATACCGGCGAGCGCTATTTGTCGGTGCCGGACTTCCTGCCGGAGGCGTGAGCGCGGCGGTGGCGGGAGATTTCCGCCGCCAGCTTTGCCGCCGCCTCGAGCCGCAGGTCGATGATCCGGGGCGCGTTGAGCAGCGAGGCGCCGGCCGTGTCGACGGCGAGGGTGGCGAGCCCGAGGCGGCGCTGGACGAGGCCGCGGCTGAGGCTGAGCGCCTGGACGTTGGCCAGCGGCAAGATCCACAGCCGTCGCCGCCAGACGCCGCGGGCGACGAACAGCAGATCGTCCGCCAGCGCGTAGCGATGGAAGCGCCGCTCGAGCGCGGCGGCGGCGGCGAGCAGCGGCAGCAGCGCCAGCAGCAACAGCGCCGGACGCGCCCAGATCGAAAGCGCGAGGATGGCGACCAGGGCCGGTACGAGCCTGGTCGCCGCGCTGCGCAGGATATGGCGTCTCGATACCCGGATCAGCGCCGGCGGCGGCAGGCGCAGCGGCGGCGCTTGCGCCAGCACGCCTTCGATCTCCGAGCGCTGGGCGAACGGGGCGGCGCTCTGGAAGCCGCCGCGGTCGGTGCCGGCGCCGAGCGTCTGGAAGGACAGGCCCGCCCAGCCGAACAGGCCGCGCAGCGGGCCGCCGTCGACCTGGGCGAGCTGCACCCGCCGGCGCGCGATCACCACCTCGCTGCGCGTGAACAGGCCGCGCTCGCGGCGGAAACGGTCGCCGTCCAGCGACAGCTTGAAGCCGTAATCGCGCGACAGCGTCCGCAGGATGCCGGCAACGATGCCGAGCAGGGCCGCCATCAGCAGCACCGCGGCGATCGCCCCGAAGGTCCAGCGGTGCGGCAGATATTCGTCGACGAGGCCGAGCCAGCGCGCCGGATCGTATATGTCGAACGGCAGGAAGCGGTCGAAGGTCTGAAGCAAGGCGAACAGGCCGGCGATATAGACGAGCGAGAAATTGAAGGCGCCGAACAGGATCAGCCTCGGCACGTCCATCTCGAACAGGATGCTTCCGGCAGGGCCCGCTGCCGCGTCGGCGTCGGCGCCGGCGTCGGCGGGCGCGGCGCCGGCGCGGCGGGCGCGCACGGTCTCGCGCAGGCGCTGGGCCTCGTCGAGCGAGACGCTGTCGAGCAGGCCCTCGTCCTTGCCGCCCGCGCCGGTCTCGATCCGCACTTTGGCGAGGCCCAACAGGCGGGCGAGGAACGTCCGCTCGATGTCGACGTCCTGGATCCGATCGAACGGGATCGACCGGCGGTTGCGGTGGAGGATGCCGCTCTCGATGACGATCTCGGCGGTGCCGACCCCGTAGCGGAAGCGACGCCAGGCGAGCCATTTCACCAGCAGCAGCAGGCCGGCCAGCCCCGCTGCCAGGAACAGCGCCCCGGTCAGCCCGGTCCGCGAGGTGAAGGCCAGAGCGGCGGGCAGCGCCAGCAGGGTCGACGGCGCTTCCTTGACGAACCGAAGCGCGATGGTGCCCGGATGCAGCCGGCGGTCGGCGATGGCGGCGTCGCTCAAGCCGGCTCCTCGCGGATGCGGGCGCGGATCTCGTCGCGCATCCGCTCGGCGGTCTCGCGGGCGAGGCCGGGCAGGACGATCTGGCTGTGCAGCGTGCCGGCGGTGTGGAGGACGAGGCTGCAAATGCCGAGCGCGCGCTCGAGCGGCCCCTGGCTGATGTCGATATGCTGGACCCGGTCGAGCGGCACCAAAGTCTCGACCTTGGTCCAGATGCCGTGGCGCAGCTGCAGCTCTTCCCCGTCCATTCTGTAGGCCCAGGCGCGGTAGCGGCGCGGCGGGCTCCACAGCGCCAGATAGACGAGGACCAGCAAGGCCGGCCCAATCTGGAGGCCCCACGGCAGCGCCAACGAGGCGTGCAGCACGGCCTCGCCGGCGGCGGCGGCCGCGACCAGCAGGCCGCCGATGGCGGCGCCATGGATCTGCATCAGCCGGAGCAGGCCGCGCTCGAGCGGCTCGAAAGGCATCTCCTCCATGGCTCAACCATAAGGCCCGCCTGTGCTATGCGTCCACCATGTCTCCGCTCGCGCCGTCGCTGATTGCCTTCACCCTCGCCGCGGCCCTGCTCACCGTCACCCCCGGCCTCGACACGGCGCTGGTTCTGCGCACGGCGGCGGCCGAGGGTCAGCGGCGCGCCTTCGCGGCGGCGCTCGGCATCTGCCTGGGCTGCCTCGCCTGGGGCGCGCTAGTCGCGGTCGGGCTGGGGGTCCTGCTCGAAGCCTCCGAGGTCGCCTATCTGGCGCTGAAATGGGCCGGCGCCGCCTACCTCCTCTATCTCGGCCTGCGGCTGATCCTCGTCCCGCGCGGCGAGGCCGAGGCCGGGCAAGGCCTGACGCCGGCCCGGTCGAGCTGGTTCGTGCGCGGCCTGCTGACCAATTTGCTCAATCCGAAGGTCGGCGCCTTTTACGTCTCCTTCCTGCCGCAATTCGTCCCGGCCGGGGCGAGCGTGCCGGCGACCACCCTGCTGCTGGCGGCGATCCATGCCCTGCTCGGGCTGCTCTGGTTCCTGCTGCTGATCGGCGCGACCCGGCCGCTGGCGCGGGCCCTGCGCCGGCCCAGGCTGGTCCGCGCCCTCGACCGGCTGACCGGCGGCGTGCTGATATATTTCGGCCTGAGGCTGGCCTTCAGCCGCGATTGACGACTGTTATGGAGGAGCGATCGGATGGTCTGGAAGGCAGTCGTCGGCGCCCGGAGAAGCGCGTTCCTGCTGGCCCTGGCGGCCGGCTCGCTGCCCGCCGCAGCGCAGCGCGAGGTGGCGGCCGAGGGAGCCTATCTTCACGGCCCGGCCCACGCCGTCTACCCGGTCCGGGTCGGCGCCTTCCGCCGCTCCAGCGTCTATCAATATGACCAGGCGGGGAAGGACGTCAGCGCCAGCTACAATCTGACGACGGCCAAGGGGCGGCTGCTGATCACCGTCTACATCTATCCCGCCGTCCCGGCGCCTGCGGCGGCGCGCGCAAAGCTCTGCGACGAGGAGTTCGGCGCCGTCAACACCGCGATCTCGAGCCAGCACGGCGATGCCGCTCCGCTCGAGCGGGGCGCCGCTCTGGCGGTGGCGGGCGCCGATCCGAAGCTCGGCCACCGCTCGGCCTATCGCTTCCCAAGCCGGTTCGACGACCGGGTCCAGGAGATACGTTCCGAAGTATATCTCTATTGCTATGTCGGCGGCGACTGGCTGGTGAAATACCGGGTGAGCGCGCCGGTCGCCGTGAAGCCGGACAAGCCGGTGAGAAACTTCATCCGCAACGGCCCCTGGCCCGGCCGGACCGCGGCCTAGATCTCGTCGAAGCCGCCGCGGGCCCGCCCCTGGGCGACGCGCGCCGCGCCGTCGCGGGCGCCCTCGCGCAGCCGCGCCCGCCCGCCACAGCCTCGGCGCGCAACGCCTCTTCCAGCCCGCCGGCGAGACCCCAGGCGAGCGTCCGGGCGCCCCGGCGAAGGCATTGGCGAAATGGGTCGACAGCCGCTTGCCATGGCCGCGCGCGCCGCTCGCTATCGTCTCGGTCACCGGCCATCCCACGGCGGCAAGGCTTGTGGCGCGGCCGAGGAACCCCCCTTGCAGCGCAGCGTTGAGGCTCCGAAACAAAGCGGAGAAACACAATGAGCGAGCCTGATCGGGAGCGGGAAACGACCATCATCCATACCGACGGAGGCGGCGGCGGGGGCGGCACCATCATCGCCGTGGTGCTGCTGATCGCGGTGATCGCCGTCCTCTTCTACTTGTTCGGCGGCCAGCTCCTCGGCAGCGCCGACAAGACGACCGACGTCAAGGTCGACGTGACGACGCCGGCGAAGAGCAGCTGACCGGCCTCGGCGGAAGGCCGCCGCGGCAAGGTCCCACGGCCCTTTTGCGGCGCGTAACCCATGGAGAATGCAATGAGCGACTATGATCGCGAGCGCGAGACGGTGCGCGACACCGAACGGACCACCGTCGTCCAGACTGACGGTCGGCGCGGCGGCGGCGCCGGCCTGGTCATCGCCGTCCTCGCCATCGTCGCGCTGCTGGCGGTCCTGTTCTTCGTGTTCAGCGGCAGCTTCAACCGCGCCGCGGACGAGATCGGGGTCAATGTCAACGTCGACACGCCGAAGGTCGAGGTCCCGGACGTCAACATCAAGGTGCCGGACAAGATCGAAGTGAACATGCCGGACGTCGACGTGAAGACCGACGGCCAGGGCAATAAGGCGCAGTAAGATCTCGGCGGGTGAATGGCTGCTGACGAAGCCATTCAGAATTTCCTCAACCGAATCAAGTAATAAGCGGCAGGTCGACCCGCGGGCCGACCCCTCGAGTCGCGTAACGAGGGAGGGGCCGGCAGCTAACGCTGCCGGCCCCTGACCTTTCGGGGTTCCCTAGTTGGAATCGCTTTCGGCCGGCGCGTTGGCATTGTCGCCGACGGCCTCGTCGCCGAGCCGGCCGTGACCGTGATAGGCCCGGTCCGTCTGGCCGCCGCCGCCGGTGAAGCGATCCTTGCTCTCGCGCTTGCCGCGGTGCGGGTTGGGGTAAGGGCCGCCGCCCGAATCGCCGCCGCCCGCGCGTCCGTTCAGCTTGTCGTCCGTGCCGTCGCCGTCGCCCATGGCGCGCTTCTTGAGTCCGGTGATCCGTCACCGGCCTCAATGAGCCGCGCCGTGCGGAGGTTCCGGCCGTCAGTAAGCGGTTCGCGCCAGCCGCCGGCTTGCGAAGGGCGAGACGCCGCCCCCGAGCCCCACCGGCGCAAGCACCGGCGCGACCGGCGACCGCTGGGCGATGGCGAGGCCGGCATGGGTGGCCATCACTGCCGCCTCGGCGATGCTGCGGACGCCGAGCTTGGCCATGATATGGGCGCGGTGCATCTCGACCGTTCGAACGCTGATGCCGAGCTCGTGCGCCACCGCTTTGTTGGAGCGACCGCCGAACAAGGCGAGCGAGATGTCGAGCTCGCGGGCGGTAAGCCGGGCGAGCCGGTCCTGCGCGATCCGTCGCGCCTCCCCCCGTTCTAGCGATGCTTCGAGCGCGTTCCAGGCCGGGACCAGGGCCGCCGCCAGCGTCGGCGCGTCCACCGGTTTCTCGAGGAAGTCGAGCGCGCCGAGCTTCATCGCCTCGACGGCGAGCGACACGTCGGGCCGCCCGCTCATGGCGAGGATCGGCCAGCCCGTCTCGCGCTGGACGAGCGCGGCAAGGACCTCGAGGCCGTCGGGCGCATCCATGTCGAGCAATATGCAGCCCGGCATCAAATGTCCCAATATCTCGAGGAATTCGCCGCCGCCGCCGAACGGCCAGGCCTCGGCGCCGATCGACGCCAGGTTGATGACGACGGACCGTCGGGTCTCGACGTCGCTTTCGACCACATACACGGTGCGCTGGTGCGACATAAGCCCGCTCCCCCAAAGGCCAAATACACAGGGCCACGCACAGTCAACTCTCTGAGTCGACTGGTGAATATACAACCTAGGAAAATTACGGTGAACCGCAGATGAGCGCGTTCGAGGAAAGTCTGCCGCCTCAGCGGCTTACGCGAAGAGGGGGCCGCCGTCGGGCTAGAACAAGGCGCCATAATGCAGGTTAGAATCACGCTAGGTCTTGCGGTATCCGCCCGTCGTAGAGTCCATGTCGAATCATCGTACGATTACCGGCGTACAACACCGATCTGAGTCCCGGCCTCGTTAACCATTAACCTCCTCCCCAGCACGGGCCGCCGCAAAGCGTCCGTGCCGGGTTGGCGTATCGGGGGGCGGATGGGTCGTGGAAGTCACGCACATCTTCAGCGGGAACGCGCTCGGCGTGCTCGATGAGGAAGGCCGCATCCGCCTCCCACCCTTCATCCTGCGCGAAATGGCCCGTCACTGCGACGGCGGCCGGGTGCTGCTGGGCATGCATGAAAGCGACCCGTGCGTTACCGGCTATGGCAGCGCGCTGCGGCCGCGGCTGCAGGCCGAGCTCGAGCGCCGCCGGCTTCGCGACGAGGCGCTGGGCCGGCCGCCGGACGACCATCATGCGCGGGCGCGGCGAACGTTCGGGCTGGTCGAGGAAGCCAGCTACGACGACGGCGGACGGCTGACGCTGCCGCCCCTCGCCCGCCGCCGCGGCGGGCTCGGCCGCGACATATTGTTCATCGGCGCGGGCAGCCATTTCGAAATCTGGGATCCCTCGCTCGCCTTGGCCGAGGGCGACGAGGCGCTGCGTTTCGTCGCCGAATACCGGCTCGGCGGCCGCGACGATCCGTCATCCGAGCAGAAAGAGGAGGAAGGGACATGAGCCTGTTATGCGCGATGGGCGGCCATGAGGCGGGCGGCGGCGAAGTCTATAATGGCGGCTATTATTTCGCGCGCTGCCGCCGCTGCGGGCGCGACATGATCCGCTGCGGCGCGGCCTGGCAGATGGTGCCGAGCGGCCACCGCGTCGTCTGGCGATCGGGGCGGCACCAGCATTCGCTGGAGCCCGATTTCGCCGGCGTGCTGCCGGTCCTCCACCGCGACGCCAATCTGCCGGCGGTCCGTCCCCATTTCGCCTCGTGGTGCCGCGACATGGTGCGGCTGAAGCGGCCCGCCGCGCGGGCGGCGGCGCGGGCCGCCGCCGCTGCGGCCGCCGTCGTCGAGCGGGAGGAACCGCAATATCCGCGGCTCCTCGTCCTCGCCGCGCTGATCGGTGCCGGGCTGCAATTGATCTTCACCCTCGGCTCGGGCCGCGCCAGCCTCGGTTGAGCGCCGCTCGGTGGTCCGGCGCGGACAGGCTGTCGAACGCGATTCTCGGGTTCCATCACCCCCTTGCGCGGCGCCGCGCATTCTGCGCCTTGTGGAGGGGCAAGGAGGCGCGGCACCATGAAGCCGATGGGCGAGCAGCACCTGGCCATCTTGAGGCGCCACATGGTCGAGATCATCGACCTGCATTTCGACCTGGCGAGCGAGGAGCTCGGCAAGGTCTCGCCCGGCGAGGCGCTGCGCGAGGCCCTGCTGCGTGTCCCCCGCCATTTGTTCGTGCCGCATCAGCTCGCGGTCGCCGCTTATCAGGACACGCCGCTGCCGATCGGCTTCGACAAGACCATCTCGCAGCCTTTCATCGGCGCGCTGATGATCGACCTGCTCCAGCTGCGGTCCGGGCAGCGCGTGCTCGAGGTCGGCACCGGCCTCGGCTGGCAGGCGGCGTTGATGAGCGCGCTCGGCGCGCATGTGTGGAGCGTCGAGATCGTCGAGGAATTCGCCGAGGGCGCGCGCCTGCGGCTGGCCGCGGAGGACCATGACGTCGACATCCGCGTTGGCGACGGCTCGCGCGGCTGGGTCGACCACGCCCCGTTCGACCGCATCCTCGTCACCGCCGCCGCCGCCGCCCCGCCGCCGGCCCTGGCCGAGCAGCTCGCCCCCGGCGGCCGCATGGTGATCCCATTGGGCGGCAAGGACATCCAGCAGCTCAGCGTCGTCGCCAAGGCGGCGGACGGCACTTTGACCACCCGCGAAATCCTGCCGACCCGCTTCACCCAGCTCGAGACGGCCGCCTGATCTGACTCCCTGCCGCGAAGCGGTGGGAAAGGGGGGTTCCGGAATGATTTACCCCATCTTCACCTTCCCCGCCCCATAAGCGCCGCCTCCAGGGGTGGGTGAACTGAATGCTGCGAGTCTATGCCTGTATCACGGGCGAGCATGATTTCCGGCTGGTGCTGGTCGCCGGCACGATCTGCCTGCTCGCCGCCTTCACCGCTTTTTCGATCTTCGAGCAGGCGCGGCGGGCCGAGCATAGGCGCTGGGCGTGGACGGCGCTGGCCGGCTTCGTCGCCGGCACCGGCATCTGGGCCACCCATTTCATCGCCATGCTCGCCTACCGGCCCAACCTGCCGATCGGCTACGACCTCCAGCTGACCCTGGTCTCGATCGCGGCGGCGATCCTGATCACCGGCTCCGGCTGGACCGCGGCGCTGCGCAGCGGCCGCGGCGGCACGCTCGTCGCCGGGACCTTGATCGGCGCCGGCATCGGCACCATGCATTACATAGGCATGGCGGCGGTGAAGCTGCCCGGTCGCTTCGCCTGGGACGAGGTCATGGTCGGCGTCTCGCTGCTGCTCGGCATCGTGCTCAGCGTCGCCGCCCTCGCCGAGCACCGACGCAAGCCCCAGCCGCTGCCGTGGCGACCGGCCCTGCTGTTCACGCTCGCCATTTGCGGCCTCCATTTCACCGCCATGGCGGCCGCCTCCATCTTCCCAGACCCGCGGCTCGAAGTGCCGTCGGCGGCGATCGACGGCAACGTCCTGACCCTGGCGGTGGTGGCGATGGCCTTGGTCATCCTCGCCATCGGCTTCATGATGGTGCTGTTCGACCGCAAGCTGGCGAAGAATGCGATCGAGGAAGCGCGGCGGCTGCGCACCTTCGCCGATGCCGCGGTCGAGGGGCTGGTGGTGATCGACGGCGAGCGCATCGTCGACGCCAATCGCGCCTTCCTGCGCCTCGCCGGCTTCGAGAGCCTCGGCGACGCGCCGGAGCGCCTCTCCGACCTGCTCATCGAGGTCAAGCTCGCCGGCCTGTCGATGGCGCCCGACGCGCCGCCCGCCGAGTGCCGGCTGCTGCGCGCCGACGGCGAGGGCCGCGACGTCGAATTGCTGCTGCGCCCGCTCACCTGGCGCGGCCGGGAGCTGCGCATCCTCGCCGTGCGCGACATTTCCGAGCGCAAGGAGGCGGCGGAGCGCATCGCCCACTTGGCCTTCCACGACGCGCTGACCGGCCTGCCCAACCGCGCCGTCTTCGCCGACCATCTCAGCCGCACGGTCGATAAAGCCGGCGAATCCGCCGAGCCGGTGGCGGTGCTGTGCATCGACCTCGACGGCTTCAAGGCGGTCAACGACATATACGGACACCCCGCCGGCGACGCCTTGCTGGTGGCCGCGGCGCAAAGGCTGCGGGCGGTGGTGCGTGGCCATGAGTTGGTCGCCCGGCTCGGCGGGGACGAGTTCGCGGTGATCCAGGCCGGCGGGCGGCAGCCTGACCATGCCGGACTGCTCGCCGGCCGCGTCCTCGAGGCGCTGGCCGAGCCGTTCGCGATCGGCAGTGACACGGTGCGGATCAGCGGCAGCATCGGCGTCGCTCTGTATCCCGCCGATGCCGCCGACCCGGAGAGCCTGGTCAAGAATGCCGACATGGCGCTTTACCGGGCCAAGGCGGAGGGCCGCGGCGCCGCCCGCTTCTACGAGGCGGCGATGGACGAGGCGCTACGCCGGCGCCGCCAGCTCGAGGCCGACCTCCGGCAAGCGATCGGCCGGGGCGAGCTCTCGGTCCACTATCAGCCGCTCGCCGATCTGGAGAGCGGCGCCATTCTCGGCTTCGAGGCGCTGCTGCGCTGGACCCACGGCCAGCTCGGCGCGATCGGGCCGGCCGTCTTCATCCCGCTCGCCGAGGAAAGCGGCCTGATCCTCAAGCTCGCCGACTGGGTGCTTCGCGAGGCCTGCGCGGAAGCCGCGCGCTGGACTCCGCCGCTGAAGCTGTCGGTCAACCTCTCGCCGGTGCAATTCACCCAGGGGGACCTCGCCGCCGAAATCGAGGACGTCCTCGCCGAGACCGGGCTCGATCCGGCGCGGCTCGAGCTCGAGGTGACGGAAGGCCTGCTGATCAAGGACGCCGAAAAGGCAATCGCCATCCTCGAGCGGGTCAAGGCGCTCGGAGTCCAGATCGCCATGGACGATTTCGGCACCGGTTACTCGTCGCTCAGCTATTTCCGCATGTTCCCGTTCGACAAGGTCAAGATCGACCAGAGCTTCATCCGCGACATGATCGACAACCCGCAGGCCCGCGCGATCATCCGCTCGGTGATCGGCCTCGGCCGCGGCCTCCGCATGCCGGTGGTGGCGGAAGGGGTGGAGACCGCCGCGCAGCTCGACGCGCTTCGCGTCGAAGGCTGCGACCAAGTCCAGGGCTATCTGATCAGCCGCCCCAGCCCGATCGCCCATTTCGAGGGCGTGGTGATGGACCGCGATGCGTCCATGCCCTGCCCTGCGAGCTTGCGAGAAGCGCGCAAAGCCTGAACAATCGCCGACATGAGGCGAGGATTCTTGGTTCTGGGCCTGGGCGCGCTGCTGGGCGCCGCCGCGCCGCCCGTCTCGTTCGCGCCGGTCGCCCCGCGACACGCGGCGGCCGCCGCCGAATATCGCCGGCTCTGGGCGGTGGAAGGGACTCGAATCGTGGCGGCGATGGAGGCCGCCACCGGCCTTTCCTTCCCAGGCTCGCCGCTCGACGCCTTCGTCTCCGACGGACCGCCAATGACAGCCTATGACGGACGCACGATACGGCTGCGGGCGAGCTATTCCGCCGCCTACAAGAAAGCCACTTTGGTCCACGAAATGGGCCACCGCCTCGCCCTCACCCTGCCCCGCCCGGCCGGGCTCGACGACCACCGCCTGCTCTATCTCTTCCTCTACGACGTCTGGACCGACCTTTACGGCCGGGCCTTCGCCGACCGCATGGTCGCCATCGAGCGGCGGATCCCGGGCGGCTACGATTACGATTCCGCCTGGACCTGGGCGCTGGCGATGACCCGCGAGCAGCGGCAGGCGCGGCTGGCGGCGCTGCGCGATCAGGCCGCGACCAGTGACGGCGTCCGCATCGCCGAAGTGGCGCTGCTGATCGGCGAGTGAGCGACACTTCGTCAACGTTCATGCAAAATAATTGAGTGCTGACAGGTAAGTCATCGTTTTACGATGACTATCTTTCTGCAGGAAACATGCCGTCACCGAAATGGTTTGACGCCGACTTTCTTTTGCAGATTATTTGCGTCCGGGGTTCTTAACCGGGGGGTCGGACAATGGGCAGGGCGCTTTCCATAACTTACATATTGATGGCTTCGACGGCATTGCTGGGCGGATGCCGGGCGCCGGAGGGCAATGAAAGCAAGACGCAGGAGGCGCCGCAGGCGCAGGCCGCCGCCGAGAAGCCGGTGTCGCTGGTCAACGGTTCGGGCCAGTGCGACACGCCGACCACGCCTTTCTGCGACGCCGTCGTGGCGTTGCCGGACGGCTGGACCGGCCACGTCTTCAAGCTCGCCCAGGATTTTCCGACCAGCGTGCCGGCCGACGAGCAACCGTGGCTCGCCTTCGATCCGGCGACCCAGCCCGAGCAGTATATCAAATCGGTGCTCGCTTATTTCTACGAGGGCAATATCCGCGAGAGCGTCGAGGACAGCTTCGATCCGGCGCTCAACACCAAGCGCAAATGGTATAATGCGCCCTGGCAGGATTACGGCTTCAACGGCCGCGAGCCGGCCCATGGTCTGACCCGCGAGCGGGTCAACATGCCGGGCGAACTCGACCCGAAGCAGACGCAGATGTGGAACAATTATGCGGTCGGCTTCTACAACGCCGCGGGCGCCAGCGCGATCGGCAAGGTGTGGGCGAATCACGGCGCGCCCGACTCGACCAAGGGGATCATGCCCGAAGGCACGGTCGGGGCGAAATTGCTGTTCACCACCGCGACGCCGGAAGCGGTGCCCTATCTGGCCGGCGCGCCGACCTGGAACACCTATGTCTATTCCCAAGTCAACGCCCGCAGGCCGGACGGGACGCGCTCGCCGACCGGCGTGCCGGTGCGGCTGCTGCAGATCGACATTGCGGTGAAGGATAAGAGGTCGCCGACGGGGTGGGTGTTCGGCACCTTCGTCTATGGCGGCGGCCCGGCGCCGGGAACCACCCAGGGCGCCGGCTGGAACAACGTTTCGGCGGTCGGGCTGATGTGGGGCAACGATCCCGATTACGATCCCGACAAGCCCGGCAGCAAGCTGACCGAGAGCTGGATCAACCCGGCGGTGAAGATGCCGCATCTCGGCTATCAGGGGCGGCTCAACGGGCCGGTCGACAATCCCGATTCCTCATGTCTGTCGTGCCACTCGACGGCGCAGGACCCGCTGAGCACGGCACCGATGTTCCCGACGCCGCCCAAGCCGACTTCCTGGTGGTTCCGCAACATCCCCTCGGGCCAGCCGTTCCAGCCGCCCGCCAATTCGCTCGATTATTCGCTGCAGGTCGCCTTCGGCATCCAGAATTTCAACGAGGCGAAGGCGACTCAGGCGGCGCCGGCGGGATCGGCGAAGAAGAAGAGGCTGCAGGCCGCCGCCAGCGACCCGCTGCCGCCGCGGGACGGGGCGACCAGCCACTGAGGCATGGAGAGATGGCGTGTATGAGTTGAGCGCCACCTTTTACCTGTCGGCGGCACCGGCCTGAAGGAGGCGGTCCCCGGATCGTCCCGGACTCGATCCGGGACCGGGGTGGCGATTCAACCTTGGCAGCGAGCGCTCTAAAAGGCCTCGGCCGGCAACGCCATCAGCGAGTCCGAACCCGCCTCGATCTGGCGCCTTAGCGCCCCCGTCTCCGGCACCACCCGCTCGGCGAAGAAGCGGGCGGTGACCAGCTTGGCTTCGTGGAAAGCTTTGTCGCCGGCGCCGTCGGCGAGCGCGGCGGAGCTCGCCTTGGCCATGCGCAGCCACATCAGGCCGAGCGAGACGATGCCGGTCAGAGTCATGTAGGGATAGGCCGCGGCGCCGGCATGGTTGGGATTGGCCATGCCGTTCTGCATCAGCCACATCGTCGCCGCCTGCAGGTCGCCGACCGCTTTCTCGAGCGCGGCGGCGACCGTCGCCGGCTGCCCTTCCGCTGCCTTGGCGGCGGCGATCTCCTCGCCGAGCATCCGCAGGAAAGCCTGGATGGCGCGGCCGCCATTGGCGCCCAGCTTGCGGCCGACCAGATCGAGCGCCTGGATGCCGTTGGTGCCTTCGTAAATCTGCGCGATGCGGGCGTCGCGGACGAACTGCTCCATCCCCCATTCGCGAATGTAGCCGTGGCCGCCATGGACCTGCTGGGCGTCGACCGCCGCCTTGAAGCCCTGGTCGGTCAGATAGCCCTTGATCACCGGGGTGAGCAGGCCGAGCAGGTCGGAGGCGGCCTCGCGCTCCGCCTTGGTCTGGGCGCGGCGGCTGATGTCGACCTGGAGCGCGCCCCACAGGACGAGCGCGCGCGCCGCCTCGTTGAACGCCTTCATCTCCATCAGCATGCGGCGCACATCGGGGTGGACGATGATCGGATCGGCCTTGGCGTCCGGCTCGCGCTGGTCGGGGACGAGGGCGCGGCCCTGGCGCCGGTCCTTCGCATAGGCGACGGCATTCTGGTAGGCGACCTCGCCCTGGGCGAGGCCCTGCAGGCCGACGCCGAGGCGGGCGGCGTTCATCATGATGAACATCGCCGCCAGGCCCTTCTCCGGCTCGCCGACCAGCCAGCCGGTCGCGCCGTCATAATTCAAGAGGCAGGTCGAATTGCCGTGAATGCCCATCTTCTCCTCGATCGAGCCGCATTGGACGCCGTTGCGCCCGCCCAGCGACCCGTCCTCGTTGACGAGGAATTTGGGGACGATGAAGAGGGAAATGCCTTTGACGTTGTCCGGCGCGCCGGCGATCTTGGCGAGGACGAGGTGGATGATGTTCTCGGCGAGGTCGTGCTCGCCCGACGAGATGAAGATCTTGGTGCCGGTGATCCGGTAGCTGCCATCCTCCTGCGGCTCCGCCTTGGTCCTGAGCAGGCCGAGGTCGGTGCCGCAATGCGGTTCGGTCAGGTTCATCGTCCCGGTCCATTTGCCGGCGACCATGTTGGGCAGATATTTTTCCTTCTGCGCGTCCGAGCCCTTGACCAGGATCGAGGCGACGGCGCCGGCGGTGAGGCCGTGATACATTTCGAACGCCTGGTTGGCGGAAAGCAGATATTCGGTGACGGCCGTGGCGAGCGTCTGCGGCAGGCCCTGGCCGCCATATTGCTCGGGCGCCGACAGGGTCGTCCAGCCGCCCTCGACGAACCGGTCCCAGGCCTGCCTGAAGCCCGGCGGGGTGGAGACGCTGCCGTCGTCGTGGCGGACGCAGCCCGCTTCGTCGCCGATCCGGTTGAGGGGCGCCAGCACCTCGGAGGCGAAGCGGCCGCCCTCGGTCAGGATCGCCTCGATCATGTCGGGCGTGGCATTCTCGAAGCCCGGCAGGTTGGAATAGCGCTCGATGCCGAGCACCTCTTCCAGCACGTAGCGGGTCTCGCGGACGGGGGCGGTGTAGCTGGGCATGATTTCCCCTTAATGGCCGGCCGCGTCGGCGGCTTCGACCATGGCGATGAAGCGTTCGAGCTCGGCGACGGTGGCGTCGATGTCGGCGCGCTGCTTGGTCAGAAGGTCGATGCGGCCGCGGCATTTCTCGAGCGTGACCCGGCGCTGCGAGGCGCGGCCGTCGCCGAGGTCGTAAAGGTCGATCATCTCGCGTATCTCGGCGAGGCTGAAGCCGACCCTCTTGCCGCGCAGGATCCAGGCCAGGCGCGCGCGGTCGCGCCAGCCGTAGACCCGCGCCAGCCCGTGGCGGCGAGGCGAGATCAGCCCCTCGTCCTCGTAGAAGCGCAGCGCCCGCGGGGTGACGGAGAACTCCTCGCACAAATCGGTGATCGACCAGGTCCGAGCGGTGCGCGGCGGAGCGTCGAAGTCGGAATGGAGCGCCTGCGGCATCGCCGCCGGTTAGTTTACGTTCACGTCAACGTCAAGCGGCCTCACCGTCCGTAATTGGGGACAGCTACCGAATTCGCCTCGGTCGCGGACAGCCCCCATGACGTCGCGTCGAATTCGGTAGCTGTCCCCAATTACTAAGCGCTTGAGAAACCTCGCGAGGCGCTTTCTAGTCGCAGAGCGGATCGCCGGCGATGTCGGCCGCCTTTTTCGCGTCGGCCTCGGTCGCGCCGCTGCGCGTGAAGCTGGCGCCGGCGAGGCTGGCGCGGGCGCCGCAATAATAAGCGCAGCCGGTCGGCAGGGTCGCCGGCAGGGTGACGACCCCGTCCTTCAGAGTCGCTTCGATCGAGCAGGTCTCGTCGCCGGTCATGCTGAGCCTCAGCCGCCCGCCCTCGCGCACCGCCAGGCCCACGCCCGAGCAGCTGTGGAGGTTGCCGCCCCACACGAGCAGCCCGAACCGCGTCTCCTTGCCCTTCTCGACCATGCACAGCTGGTTCGTCGGCGGCCCCGCCCCGCCCTCGTACAGGCCGGTGAGGCGCGTCGCCCCGGCGGGCGAAGCCGGCGACCCGGTACCGGCAGTCCGCCCGTCCGCCGTCGCCTGATTGCCGGCCTGAGAGTCGTCGCCGCCGCAGCCGGCGACGAGCAGGAGAATGAGGAGGGACTTCTTCATGGCGGACCCTCAACTAGAATCCCGACGGGGCAAGCCGTTCCATTATCCACATCAAATTAAGCGCGGCGGGGCGACAAGCGGGCGCCGGCCTCCTATAATAGGGCGGGGCAATCCGGCGAACCAGCGAGCGGGCGTTTCACACATGCTGACCACGCATCCCTTCGACACAGGCCTGGACGGCGACAAGCTCCGCGAGGAATGCGGCGTGTTCGGTATCTGGGGCTCGGACAGCGCCTCGGCGGTGGTCGCGCTCGGCCTCCACGCGCTCCAGCATCGCGGCCAGGAAGCCGCCGGCATCACCAGCTTCGACGGCCGCAACTTCCATTCGCACCGGGCGATGGGCCATGTCGCCGGCAATTTCGACAAGGACGAGGTGATCCGCCGCCTCGCCGGGCCGGCCGCGATCGGCCATGTCCGCTATTCGACCACCGGCGAGACGGCGCTGAGGAACGTCCAGCCCCTGTTCGCCGAGCTCGCTTCCGGCGGCTTCGCGGTTGCCCATAACGGCAACATCTCCAACGCGATGCGGCTCAGGCGCGACCTCAACCGCCGCGGCTCGATCTTCCAGTCGACCTCCGACACCGAGGTGATCATCCATCTCGTCGCCACCTCGACCTACCGCACCCTGTTCGACCGGCTGATCGATGCCCTCAAACAGGTCGAAGGCGCCTATTCCTTGATCTGCCTGACCGGCGAGGGGATGATCGCCTGCCGCGACCCGCTCGGTATCCGCCCGCTGGTGATGGGCCGGCTCGGCGAATCCTACATTTTCGCATCCGAGACGGTGGCGCTGGACGTCGTCGGCGCCACCTATATCCGCACCGTCGAGCCGGGCGAGATCGTCATCGTCTCGCCGCAGGGCGTGCGCTCGCACCGGCCGTTCGCCGACGCCCGGCCACGCCCCTGCGTGTTCGAACATATCTATTTTTCGCGACCCGATTCGGTCCTTGACGGCGCCTCCGTCTATGCGGTTCGCAAGGCGATCGGCGCCGAGCTGGCGCGCGAGACGCCGGTGGAGGCCGACTTCGTCGTGCCGGTGCCCGACAGCGGCGTCCCCGCCGCGATCGGCTATGCGCAGGAGAGCGGCATCCCGTTCGAGCTGGGCATCATCCGCTCCCATTATGTCGGCCGCACCTTCATCCAGCCGAGCGATTCGGTCCGGCACCTCGGCGTCAAGCTCAAGCACAACGCCAACAGCGCCCTCATCCAGGGCAAGAGACTGGTGCTGATCGACGATTCGATCGTGCGCGGAACGACCAGCCTCAAGATCGTCCAGATGCTGCGCGACGCCGGCGCGCGCGAGGTCCATATGCGGATCGCCTCGCCGCCGACGCGGCACAGCTGCTTCTACGGGGTCGACACGCCGGAGCGGGCGAAGCTGCTCGCCGCGCAGATGAACGTCGCCCAGATGAACGATTACATCAAGGCGGACAGCCTCGCCTTCATCTCGATCGACGGCCTCTACCGGGCGCTCGGCGAGGAGCTGCGCGACGAGGCGCAACCGCAATATTGCGACGCTTGCTTCACCGGCGCCTATCCGACGCGGCTGACCGACCAGGAGGATCTGGAATCGCCCGATCTTCTGGCGGAGCGTTACGCCTGACACCGTCGCCCCAGCGAAGGCTGGGGCCACGGGGATTGAAGGGCGCCGCGGTCATCACCCGCCGGGGTCCCAGCCTTCGCTGGGACGACGAGCTTGTCGAAGCCCACTGTTTCTCCCTACAGGCCCGGGCATGACCGAACCCTTCCTCACCGGCCGCCTCGCCCTCGTCACCGGCGCCAGCCGCGGCATCGGCGCCGCCACCGCCGAGGCGCTGGCGGCGGCGGGCGCGCATGTCGTCCTCACCGCCCGCACCGCGGCCGACCTCGAGCTGGCGGAGGAAAGGATCCACCAGGCCGGCGGCACCGCCACCATCGCCCCGCTCGACCTCACCGAGACCGACAGCATCGCCAAGCTCGCCGCCGCCGTCGCCGAGCGATGGGGCCGGCTCGACATATTGATGCTCAACGCCGCCACGCTCGGCTCGCTGACGCCGGTCGCGCAGATCGACGGCAAGGAGTTCAGCCGCCTCCTCACCCTCAACCTGCTGGCGAGCCAGGCGCTGATCGCCGGCTTCGATCCGTTGCTCCGCAAGAGCGAGGCCGGGCGGCTGCTGGCGCTCACCTCGGGCGTCGGCCGCCGGCCGCGCGCCTTCTGGGGCGCCTATGGGGCTTCCAAGGCGGCGCTCGAAACGCTGGCGCTCGCTTATGCCGAGGAGGTGCGCAACCTCTCGGCGGTGCGGGTCGCGATCGTCGATCCCGGTTCAACCGCTACGGCGATGCGCGCCCGCGCCTATCCGGGCGAGGACCCGGCGACCCTCAAGCCGCCGGCGGCGGTAGCCGAGGCCGTGATCGCGCTGCTGGAGCGCGGCTTCGAGACGGGGGAAAGGCTCGAGATTTGACGTCTTAGCCCTTCACCAATGTCACCTGCGCGACGTCGATGCCGCCGCCGCGGAAGCCGCCTTCGCAATACATGAGATAGTAGCGCCAGAGGCGGTGGAAGGGCTCGTCGAAGCCTTCGGGAAGCCGGCCCGCCGCGACCGCCTCGTCGTAGCGGCGGCGCCAGCGCGTCAGCGTCTCGGCATAATGGAGTCCGTAGCCTTTGCGGTCCTGCCAGGCGAGGCCGGCCGCCTCGGCGATGGCGCGGAAGCGGGACTCGCTGACCAGCATGCCGCCGGGAAAGATATAGGTCTGGATGAAGTCGGCATTGGCGGCATAGCCATCGAACAGGGGTTCGCGGATCGAGATGAGCTGGACCGCCGCGCGGCCGCCCGGCTTGAGCACGCGGGCGATGCTTGAGAGATAGGCGGGCCAATAATCCTGGCCGACCGCTTCCACCATCTCGACGCTGGCGACGGCGTCATATTGCCCGCGGGCGTCGCGATAGTCGGTCAGCTCGATCGCGCAGCAGCCGCCAAGCCCGGCCGCGTCGAGCCGCTGCTCGGCATAGGCCTTCTGCGCCGCGGAGAGGGTAAGGCCGGTGACGCGGGCGCCATAGTCGCGGGCGGCGATCTCGGCGAGCGACCCCCAGCCGCAGCCGATCTCGAGCAGGCGGTCGCCCGGCCTGAGCCGGAGCCGGTCGAGCAGCAGTCGCAGCTTGCGCGACTGCGCCGCCTCGAGCGGCTCGCCGGCGGCGATCGGCTCGGCGAAGACTGCGCTCGAATAGGTCATGCCCTCGTCGAGCCAGGCGCGGTAGAAGTCGTTGCCGAGGTCGTAATGGTGGGCGATATTCTCCCGCGCTCCGGCCTTGTCGTTGTCGCGAAAGCGATGGGCGAGGCGGTTGACGAGCCGGAACGGGCCCTTGGCGCGGCCGGTATTGCCCAGCGTCTCGGCATTGCGCATGAACAATTCGAACAGCGCCACCGGATCGGGCGACGACCATTCGCCCAGCTCCCACGCTTTGTACCAGCCGACCGACCCCGAGGTGATCAGCCGCGCCAGCGCCCGCCAGCTGTGGAGATGGACGATGGCGCGCGGTCCGGGCCTGCGGCCGCCGAGGATACGGTGGCCGCCGCCGGGCAGGGTCGCCTCGATCGTCCCTTCGCCGAGGCCGATGTCGATGCGCCCGACGATGCGCGTGAAGCTCCCCGCCAGCAGCCGCGCCAGCACCCCGCCGCCGGTGGCGAAGCGGCGGTCGGCGGCGACGAGATGGCGCCCGCGGGGGTGGTGCGTCATGCCGTCTAGGTGACTCTTATGGCCAGGCGGCGCAAGGGAAACTCCCTCCATTTTGCGGGAAGGGTCGGCGGCGCCGCGGCGGTTCAGATGGCGTGGGGTTCTTTCGTCACCATCCAGCTCTGGCCCTTCGAGACCAGGGCCTGCAGGTCGGCCTTCTTGCCGGCGCTGGCTTCCTCGTTCTGGCGCATCACCGCGCTTTCGAAGGTCGGCGCCGGATCCTCGTAGAGGACGCCCAAAGCGGTCGGGAAGGCGCCGAACGGCATGTCGACCAGCATGTGGGCGACGGCGCGGTTGCTCGGATCGTGGACGAGCACGCCCGCCGCCTGCCAGTCGCCCTCGGCGACGTCGACGACGCGCAGGGCGAGCGCGTCGCGGTCGAGGGCGATGCCCTTGGCGCCGCCGTCGAACAGCATCGGCTCGCCCGCCTTCAGCCAGAGCTGCTTGCCGGCATTCTCCTTGGCGGTGAACGGCGCGAAGACGTCGTCATTGTAGACGATGCAATTCTGGTAGATTTCGACGAAGCTCGCGCCCTTGTGACCGTGGGCGGCCTTCAAGACCTCGGGCAGGTTCTTGTGGACGTCGATGCCGCGGGCGATGAAGCGCGCGCCCGAGCCCAAGGCGAAGGCGCAGGGGCTGACCGGCCGGTCGACCGAGCCGAACGGGGTCGAAGGCGAGCGCGTGCCGGCCCGGCTGGTCGGCGAGTACTGGCCCTTGGTGAGGCCGTATATCTCGTTGTTGAACAGCAATATCTGGCAGTCGAGGTTGCGGCGAAGCACGTGCATCGTGTGGTTGCCGCCGATCGACAGGGCGTCGCCGTCGCCGGTGATGATCCAGACGTCGAGCTCGGGCCGAGCCAGCTTGATCCCGGTGGCGAAGCTCGGCGCCCGGCCGTGGATGGTGTGGAAGCCGTAGGTCTCCATGTAATAAGGGAAACGCGACGAGCAGCCGATGCCGGAGACGAACACGATATTCTCGGGTCTGACGCCGAGTTCAGGAATGGTCCGCTGCACCGCCTTGAGCACCGCATAATCCCCGCAGCCCGGGCACCAGCGCACCTCCTGATCGGTGGCGAAATCCTTGGCGGTCAGGGGGGTGAGATCGTTCATATGGCTACCGTCGCCCCAGCGAAGGCTGGGGCCCCAGGGGGTGAAAGGCACGGGCGGATGTGGCGCGCTCCATCGACGGCGGCGCCTTCCACCCGCCGGGGTCTCAGCCTGCGCTGGAACGTCGATCCCGATCCGTTCATCGCAGCGCCTCCTCGATCGCCGCTTCGATCTCGGCGATCTTGAACGGCTGGCCGGAGACCTTGTTCACCGGGCGGGCGTCGACCAGATACTGGTCGCGCAGCAGCGTCTTCAGCTGTCCCTTGTTCATTTCCGGCACGATGATCCGCTCGTAGGACCGCAGCAACTCGCCCAGATTTCTCGGCAGCGGCCAGATGTGGCGGATGTGGATGTGGCTGACGTCGGCGCCCCGGTTGCGGGCGCGGCGCACCGCCTGGTGGATCGGGCCGAAGGTCGAGCCCCAGCCGACCACCGCCAGCCTGCCGCCCGCCTCGCCGAGGCAGACCGGCTGATCGCCGATCGTATCGGCGACGCCGAGCACCTTGGCGGCGCGGATGTCGGTCATCGCCTGGTGGTTGGCCGGCGAATAATCGATATGGCCGGTGCCGACATTCTTCTCGATCCCGCCGACGCGGTGGGTGAGGCCGGGGCTGCCCGGCCGGATCCAGACTCGGGCGAGCTTGGCGTCCCTCGCATAGGGATTGACCGCCTCCCCTTCCGCCGGCGGCTCGTCGTGGAAATGGACCGGGAACGGCTCGTAACCGGCCATGTCCGGCACCCGCCACGGCTCGGCGGCGTTGGCGATATAGCCGTCGGTGAGAAGCATCACCGGCGTCATATACTGGACAGCGATCCGGCAGGCCTCGATCGCGCAGTCGAACGCGTCGGCAGGCGAGCGCGCGGCGATCACCGGCAACGGCGCGTCGGCGTTGCGGCCGTAGACCGCCTGGTAGAGGTCCGACTGCTCGGTCTTGGTCGGCAGGCCGGTCGAGGGGCCGCCGCGCTGCGAGTTGATGATCACCAAGGGCAGCTCGGCCATGATGGCGAGGCCCATCGCCTCCATCTTGAGGGCGATGCCGGGGCCCGACGAGGAGGTGACGCCGAGGCTGCCGGCATAGGAGGCGCCGATCGCCGAGCCGATCGCGGCGATCTCGTCCTCCGCCTGGAAGGTGGTGACCCCGAACTCCTTGAGGCTCGAGAGGTGATGGAGGATCGCCGAGGCCGGCGTGATCGGATAGCCGCCGAAGAACATCGGCAGGCCGGCGAGCTGCGCCCCGGCGACGAGGCCGAGCGAGATCGCCTCGGCGCCGGTGACGGTCCTGTAGAGGCCCGGCTCGGCCGGCGCGGGGTCGATATGCCGCTGCGGGATCTGGCCGCCTATCTCGGCGGTCTCGCCATAAGCGTGGCCGGCATTGAGGGCGGCGATATTGGCTTCGGCCAGCTTGGCCTTCGTCGCGAACTTCGCCTTGAGCCAGTCGACGATCGGCTGGCGGTCGCGGTCGAACATCCACAAGGCGAGGCCCAGCGTCCACATGTTCTTGGACCGCAGGGCCTCCTTGTTGCCCAGCCCGAACGGCTTCACCGCGTCGACGGTGAGCTGCGAGATGTTGAACTTGATGACCTGCCATTTGGCGAGGCTGCCGTCCTCGAGCGGATTGGCCTCGTAGCCGGCCTTGGCGAGGTTCCTGGCGCCGAACTCTCCCTCGTCGGCGATGATCAGGCCGCCGGGCTTGAGATCGTCGACATTCACCTTCAAGGCCGCCGGGTTCATCGCGATCAGCACGTCGGGCGCGTCGCCGGCGGTCTCGACCGAGGCCGAGCCGAAATTGATCTGGAAGGCGGAGACTCCGAAGGTCGTCCCCTGCGGCGCCCGGATCTCGGCCGGGAAGTCGGGGAAGGTGGCGAGGTCGTTGCCTGCCAGCGCCGTCGACAAGGTGAACTGGCCGCCGGTCAGCTGCATGCCGTCGCCGCTGTCGCCGGCGAAGCGGACGACGACGGCTTCGGGCGCCGTGTCGGCGGCGGCTTCGTCGGGGGTGACGCAGTGGGTGGCCGTGGCCAATCTGGCTTCCTTCATCGCGGGTTGCCGGACAACCCTAGCCCCGCGCACGCGGAGCGACAACTCGCCACCGCGAACCGCACGCCGGTAGCCGCCAGATAGGCATGAAGGCGCGCCGACTCAACGCCGGCGCCAGGGTCAGTCGCGCCGGCTGTCCGTCTCGGCCGCCGCGGCCGGCTCCGGCTGGGCCTCGGCCCGAGGCTGGTCCTTCTCGGTCACCGTCCGGCAGATACGCCGGGTGCCGATGCGGCTGGTCGAATCCTCCTCGACCCAGCAGATCTTCTTTTCCTTGGGCTTGACCGGCTTTTCCTGCGCGACGGCGACGCCGCTGGCCAGCAGGGCGACGGCAACAGCCGCCAGCATGTTGAAATGACGCATCTTTTCCCTCCGCTCAGCCGGCGCCTGCCCCAGCCGAGGCCAGGAAGTCAAGCGGCATAAGCACTTAGCCGCAAAAATCCTCGACGCCGGCGGCGCCCGTCCCTGCGCCATTGGCGTCCGGCCCTGATGGCCATAAGGAGTGGCGATGAGCGACCCTTATGTGCGGCCCGACGTCCGCCGCTTTCTCGACTATTATAACAGCCTGCCGGGGCCGCGCGCCCACCAGCTCGGCCCCGAGGAAGCGCGGGCGATGATCCTCGCCGCACGGCCGGCCTCCGACGCGGAGGTCGGCGAGCTGGCAATGATCCGCGACCTCTCCTGCCCGGGTCCCGGCGGCGAGATCGGGCTGCGCCTCTACGACGCGCGCGACCGCCGCGAGGCCGGGCCGCTGCTGCTCTTCTTCCATGGCGGCGGCTTCGTGTTCGGCGATCTCGACACCCACGAGCCGTTCTGCGCGGAAGTGGCGCGGCAGCTCGACCTGCCGGTGCTGGCGGTCGACTACAGGCTGGCGCCCGAACATCCTTTCCCGGCCGGCGCCGAGGATTGCATCGCCGCGGCCCGGTGGGCGGCCGGCAGCCCGCTTGCCCTCGGCCGCCGGGTGACCGGCCTCGTCACCTGCGGCGACAGCGCCGGGGGCAATTTCGCCATCGTCGTCGGCCTCGCGCTGCGCGACTCGCCGGCGGCCGTGCCGGTGATCGCGCAATGGCCCATCTATCCGGCCGCCGATCCGGCCAAGGGCTATCCTTCCTACCAGGATTTCGCGGAGGGCTATTTCCTCAGCCGCGACGGCATAAGGTGGTTCGACGGCTGCTACCGGCCGGACAAGGCCGACTGGCGTTATTCGCCTCTGCTCAAGAGCCAGGCGGGGATGCCGCCGACGCTGGTGCTCACCGCCAGCCTGGATCCGATCCGCGACCAGGGCCGCGCCTACGCCGCCGCCTGCGCTTTGGCGGGCGTGCCGGTCGTCTTCCGCGAGGCCGCCGGGAACATTCACGGCTTCATCAACCTCAGGCGCGCCATCCCCTCCTCCGCCGGCGACATAAGCGGCGGCGTCGAGGCGCTGAAGCGGATGCTGGAGGAGGCGCAGGCGGTGCGGGCGGGCTGATTCTTCATTTCCCGGGAGCCCCTTGCAGGCTAGACGTGGCGCGAAGGGTGGAAGCCGACATGAGGCCCATTGCTGCACTGATCTGCGTCGGGCTCGGGCTGGGCATGCCCGCGGCCCCGGCCGCGGCCCAGACCATGGCGACCGCCGAGGAGCTGGCGCCGATGGTCGACGTCTTCCGCAAGGGCTGGAAGCTGACCGACAAGCCGATGCGGATGGGCATTCCCGTCCACGGCGGCATCCTCGAATTCGAGATGCCGCACAATTTCGTGCCGGCGCTGCGCGCCGCGGGCGAGGGCCAATTCCTGATGGCCTTCATCCCCGACGGCGAGATCTGGCCCGAATTCACCCACGCCGTGCTGGTCCAATCGTCGGCGCGGCTGGGCGCCGTCCCCGATACGACCGCGGCGATCGCCGAGGGCGTGTTCAAGCCGCAATCCTGCGCCGGCCCCGCTTTATGGGAGCCACTCGGCGAGAAGCCGGTCGGGTCGCCAATGCCGGCCTTCCTCGTCTCGACCGGCTGCCCCGCGCTCGGCGACACGCCGGACCAGGGGCAGCAGACCCTGCTCGCGCTGCTGCGCGGGGAGCAGGATGCCGTCGCCCTCTCCTTCGCCCGGCGCGGCCCGGCCTTCGAGCCCGGGGCCCCGCCGCTGTCGGCCGAGGCGGCACGCGCGGAGCTCGCCCGGTTCGGCGACATCCTGTTGTGCCGCTCCGCCGAGCAAACCGGATGCCGCGACATCTGGGCGCGCGAGCTGACCCGCCGGAATGCCGGCAAATGACCTCAATCGGTGCCAGGCACGAATCTCACGCGGATGGCGGATTGGCGCGATTTTCTGGAAATTGGTGCCAGGCACCCTTTACCGCCCGGGCCGGGGCGGCGGCGTGAAGGATTGCGGCTACCGACCTGCCGTCGGCGTCATGCTGGTCAATCGCGAGGGCAAGGTCTGGGTCGGCCAGCGGCTCGATAACAGCCTCGACGCCTGGCAGATGCCGCAGGGCGGGCTCGACCCGGACGAGGATCCCCGCGACGGCGCGCTGCGCGAGCTCGAGGAGGAGACCGGCATCCGCCCCGATCTGGTCGAGATCGTCGCCTGCCACGGCGAGGAGCTTTATTACGACCTGCCCGAGGATCTGGTCGGCAAGGTCTGGAAGGAGCCGTGGCGGGGCCAGCGCCAGACCTGGTTCCTCGCCCGTTTCCTCGGCACCGACGCCGACGTCGACATCGCCACCCCAGACCCCGAATTCCGCGCCTGGAAATGGGCCGAGCCGGCCGAGCTGCCGGCGATGATCGTGCCGTTCAAGAAGAAGCTCTACGAGGACGTGCTCGCCGCGTTCCGCGACCGGCTCTGACGGGCCGCGACGCGGCGGCGGGTGGGGGTCGCGGCCGCTGTTAATTGGTGCCCGGCACCGCTTTCCAAGTGGCTGAAATTGTTCGTTCGTGCGATGTTCGCGCCATGACCGTCCGTCCCGCCCCGGCCGCCAGGGCCTCCGTCGAACCGGCAAGCTCGGCCGACTGCACGGTGCCGACTGCGAACGCATGGCACCTGTCGGACTTGTCAGGATATCTCCAGGCCGCGGCGGCAATTCCCGCCCGCGGCATGGTTGGCTTGAGGGCGAATCGTCGGCTAAGGCAGGCGCCATGCGGGGTCTGACGAACGACGAAGCGGCGGCGGTGGAGCGCTCGGCCGGCGCGCCGATGCTGGCGCAGGTCGAGGCCTGGGCGGCGGTCAACAGCGGCTCGCGCAACCTTGCCGGGCTCGGCCGGATCGCCGGCCTGCTCGCCGACGCCTTCGCCGCACTGCCCGGGGCGCTGACCCTGCGCGACCCCGCCCCGGTCGACGCCGTCGCGCCGGACGGTACCCTCCGACCGCTCGAGCACGGCCGCAACCTTCACCTCGCCGTCCGCCCCGAAGCGCCGGTCCAGCTTCTCTTCACCGGCCACATGGACACGGTCTTCGCCGCCGATCACCCGTTCCAGCGCGTCTTCTGGCACGAGCCGGACCGAGTGCTCGGCGGGCCCGGCGTCGCCGACATGAAGGGGGGCCTCGCCGTCCTGCTGGCGGCGCTGAAGGCGGTCGAGGAGTCGGCGCTCGCCGCCCGGCTCGGCTATGAGGTCGTGATCAACTCGGACGAGGAGGTCGGCTCGCCCGGCTCGGCCGCCCTGATCGCCGCCGCCGCCCGCGGCAAGGCAGCGGCGCTCACCTACGAGCCGTCGGCCCTGCCGGACGGCACCCTGGCCGGCGCGCGGCCCGGCAGCGGCAATTTCTCGCTCGTCGTCGCCGGCCGCAGCGCCCATGCCGGCCGCAATCCCGAGGAGGGCCGCAATGCCTTGCTGGCCGCCGCCGACCTGGCGCTGCGCCTGGCCGAAGCGAAGGGCGACGGGCTCAGCGTCAATCCGGCGAAGATCGACGGCGGCGGGCCAAACAACGTCGTCCCCGACCATGCGGTTTTACGAATGAATATGCGGCCCGCCACTCGCGAGGATCAGGTTCGGGCGCAAACCGCTCTCGAGGATATCGTCGCCACCGTGGCGGCCAGGCACGACGTGCGCATAAATATTCACGGCGGCTGGGGCCGCCCGCCCAAGCCGCTCGACCGGCAGGCCCGCAAATTGTTCGAGCTGGTCAAAGCCTGCGGCGCCGACCTCGGCCAGCCGATCGGCTGGCGCGACAGCGGCGGCGTATGCGACGGCAACAACATCGCCGCCTGCGGGGTGCCGGTGGTCGACACGATGGGTGTGCGCGGCGGCGCGATCCATTCGGACGCCGAATATCTGATCGTCGAGAGTCTCGCCGAGCGGGCGCAATTGTCCGCGCTGGCGATCTTGCGGCTGGCCCAGGGGGAGGGTTTGTGAGCTTCCGGATCAGGCCGGCGCGGAACGCGGATTTCCAGGCCATGTACGAAATGGCCAAGTTGACCGGCGGCGGCTTCACCAACCTGCCGCCCGACCGCGGCGCCCTGGTCGACAAGCTGATCCGCTCGGAAAACAGCTTCGCCACCGAAGCGAGCGAGCCGGGCGACGAATTGTTCGTGTTCATGCTCGAGAACGCCAAGACGGGCCAGGTCCGCGGGACGTGCCAGATGTTCGGCATGGTCGGCGTGCACAACCCTTTCTACAGCTATCGGATCGGGACGCTGACCCAGACCTCGCATGCGCTGGACAAGACCTTCCGGGCCGAAATGCTCAGCCTCAGCACCGATCTCGAAGGCTCGTCGGAAGTCGGCGGCCTGTTCCTTCACCCGGGCGAGCGGGCGGGCGGGCTCGGCATGTTGCTGGCGCGCAGCCGCTATTTGTTCATGAAGCTCCACCGCGAGCGCTTCGGCCGCCGTGTACTCGCCGAGCTGCGCGGCGTCATCGACGAAGGCGGCGGCTCGCCTTTCTGGGACGCGATCGCCGGCCGCTTCTTCGGCATGAACTTCCAGGAAGCCGACGAATTCAACGCCGCCCACGGCACCCAGTTCATCGCCGATCTGATGCCCAAGACGCCGATCTACACGGCGATGCTGCCGGAAAGCGCGAAGGCGGTGATGGGCCTGCCCCACCCCTCCGGCCGGGCGGCGATGAAGATGCTGGAGAATGAAGGCTTTCAGTTCGATTGCTATATCGACATTTTCGACGGCGGCCCGACGATGGTGGCGCCGACCGACCAGATCCGCACTGTCCGCGAATCGCGCGAGCTCGTGCTCGCCGGGGTCGCGGATACGGTCGAAGGGCCGACCATGATGCTGGCGCGCGGCCGCCTCGCCGATTTCGTCGCCTGTTTCGGCAAGGTCGGCGTCGATGCCGAGGACCGCGCCACGATCGGCCGGGAGACGGCTGCCTTGCTCGGCATCGAGCCGGGCCAGACCTTGCTCGCCATGGGCCGCTGATGGCGCTCACCGAGATCAATTTCGACGGCATCATCGGCCCGAGCCACAATTATTCGGGCCTGAGCCTCGGCAATATCGCCTCGGCGACTCACAAGGGGCTGGTCTCGCATCCCAAAGCGGCCGCGCTGCAGGGCGTCGCCAAGATGCGGCACAATCTGCGCCTCGGCCTCGTCCAGGGCCTGCTGCCGCCCCACCGGCGACCGGACCGCGCCTGGCTGGCCGAGCTCGGCACCAGCGTCGAGGAGGTGTCGGCCTCGCTGCGCCCGGCCGCTTTCTCCGCCTCGGCGATGTGGGCCGCCAATGCCGCCACCGTCTCGCCCGCGCCCGACACGGCCGACGGCCGCTGCCACCTCACCGTCGCCAATTTGCGGACCATGGCGCATCGCAGCCATGAATGGCCCGAGACCTTGGCCCAGCTCCGCCTGGCCTTCGCCGACGAGAGCCGCTTCGCCGTCCATCCGCCGGTCCCCGCCACCTTCGGCGACGAGGGCGCGGCCAACCATATGCGGCTGTGCCCCGGGCATGGCGAGCCGGGCGTCGAGATCTTCGTCTACGGCGCCCGCGGCGGCGCCTTCCCGGTGCGCCAGCATGAGCAAGCGAGCCGGGCGGTGGCGCGGCGGCACGAGCTCGATCCGGAGCGGACCCTGTTCGTCTGCCAGTCCGAGGCGGCGATCGCCGCCGGCGCCTTCCACAACGACGTCGTCGCCGTCGCCAACGAGACCCTGCTGTTCGCCCACGAGCAGGCGTTCGAGGACCACCCGGCTTTCTACGCCGAGCTGAAGCGGCTGCTGCCCCAGGTCGAGATCGTCGAAGTGCCGGCGAGCGCGGTCAGCCTCGAGGAGGCGATCCGAAGCTATTTGTTCAACGCCCAGCTGGTCACCCTGCCGGCCGGCGGCATGGCCCTCATCCTCCCGGGGGAAGCGCGCGAGACGCCGGGCGTCTGGCGCTGGCTGCAGGCGATGGTCGCCGGCAACGGCCCGATCCGCGAGCTGTTCGTCGTCGACGTCCGCCAGTCGATGGCGAATGGCGGCGGGCCCGCCTGCCTGCGGCTGCGGGTGGTCGCCGACCCGGAAGCGGTCGATCCGCGCTTCCTCGCCGACGAGGCGAGGCTCGACCGGATCGCGGCGCTGGTGGAGGCGCAATGGCCGGAGCGGATCGCGCCGGACGACCTGCTCGACCCGGCCTTGTGGGCGCGGATGGAGGGTGCGCGGGCGGCGCTGCTGGGAGAGCTGGACCTGGAGGAATTGATCTAGCTCGTCATGCCAGCGGAGACTGGCATCCCGGCGGGTGAGGAGCGCCGGTGCCTTTCACCCGCCGGGCCCCCAGCCTTCGCTGGGGCGACGAGGATCCTACCCTTCGGCGCTCCAGAAAATGTCGATCGGCGCGTCGACCGCGGCCAGCACCCGCCCGATCGGGGCCGCGGCGAGCGGGCCTTCCTTGATGGCCTGCTCGAGCATGTCGCGCTTCGCGGCGCCGGCGATGACGATCATGATCGCCCGCGCCGAAGTCAAAGCCGGGGCGGTCAAAGTGACCCGGTCGACCGGCGCCGTCTCGGGCATCGGGTCGGGATGCACGCCGACGGCGCGGCGCTCGCGCGGGCCGGCGACCGCGCGCTCGAGATCGGGGCCGGGAAAGATGCTGGCGGTGTGGCCGTCGGCGCCCATGCCGAGGCAGGCGAGGTCGAGCGGCCAGTCGATCAGCGACAGCCGCGCGTCGGCGAGGCGGCCGGCCTCGCGACAGTCGCCGAGCGCTGCCTCGTCGACCAGCGAGACGAGATTCGCTCCCTTCGCGGCGAAGAAGCCCTCGAGCTTGCGATAATTGCTGAGCGCGTCATCGAGCGGCACCAGCCGGTCGTCGGTCGGCATGATCGTCACCTTCGACCAGTCGATCGCCTTCGACCTGGCGAGCTGGCCGTAGATCAGGTCCGACGTCGAGCCGCCCGGCAAAGCGATGCGCGCGCCCTTATGCGCCTCGATCGCGCTTTCGATGACGAAACCGATGTCCCCCGCCGCCTGCGCCGCCATCTCCGTGGCGCTGTCGAACTCCCACCATTCGATCTCGTCCATGCCTTCAATCTCTCCCTGGCGGCGGCCGGCGGCTGGAACCGCCGCCCGCTCAACCTGTTCCATCCGCGATCGCCTTAGGGAGACAAACCATGCCTGCCAAATCGAAAGCGCAGCAAAAGGCCGCCGGCGCCGCTTTGTCCGCCAAGCGCGGCGACACGCCCAAGAGCAAGCTCAAGGGCGCCTCCCGACAGATGGTCGAATCGATGAGCGAAAAGCAGCTCGAGGAATTCGCCTCGACCAAGCGCAGGGGCAAGCCGGAACATGTGAACGGCTGAATCGGACCGTCCGCGGGTTCCACCGAATCGGACGCTTTGCCGGTTGCCGCCTCCCCGTCCCGGGCGCAGCTTCGCGGTCCCGATCAGGAGACTGCGCCATGGCCGATCAGCTCTTCCTCGCCTATTGGCTGGGCTACATCCCCGGCAATTCGAGCCTGGAGGAGACGCCCGCGGGCGTGACCCATGTCGCCTTGGCCTTCGCGGTCACCGGCCCGACCGCCAACGGCGACGGAATCACCGTCGACTTTCTCACCAAGGACCATAGCGAGGCCGAGATTCGCGCCGGCGCCAAGGCGCTGCAGGCGCGCGGCGTCAAAGTGCTGATGTCGATCAACGGCAACCCCAATTGGGACGGGCACCCGGGCGGCTGGACCAATCTCGACGCGCCGGTGTTCGCCGCCAACGTCAAGAGCGTCGCGATCGACGATTGGGGCCTCGACGGCGTCGACCTCGACAATGAGGCGAGCGAGGTTCCGGGCGAGGACTTCGTTTCGGCGGTGCAGGCCCTGCGCGCGGCGCTGGGTCCGCAACCGCTCATCACCCTTCCCGTCTACGAGGGCGCGTGGCGCGACGGCTATCTGAGCCAGGTGGCGGACGACATCTCGTTCGTCAGCACCATGGCCTATTGGAACGGCCTGCAAGGCCAGATCGGCCTGTTCGACCAATATGCCGGCCTGGTCGGGTCGCAGAAGGTCGCGATCGGCGTCGGCAACGCGGCCAATCCGGGCCAGAACACGCCGTTCGACCAGGTGGCGCCGATCGCCGCCTGGGATCCGCCGGGCGCGAGCAAGGCGGGGGCGATGCTGTGGAATCTCAATTCGCCGACGCCCGACGTGACCGCGATCTGGTGCGAAACCGTCGCCCGAAACCTTCCTGCCACCCCCTAGCGTCGGACGAAGCCTTCGAGGGTATCGCGAGTCCAGGCGGCGATGTCGTGCGGCAGATGCGCGGGATCGAACTCGCGCACCGCCTCCACCTCGAGGCTTCGCTGGCGCCGGTAGGTCACGTCCCGGATCAGGAACAGGGCCGAACCCTCGCCCGGCAGGCTGGCGCCGGGCCGGACGTCCGGCAGATGTTCGATCGCGCCGTGGGCGGTGAGCCCGATCTCCTCGCGCAATTCGCGCAGCATCGCTTCCTCCGGCGCTTCGCCGCGCTTGCGGCCGCCGCCGGGCAGGCGCCAGCCGGGCGCATAGGTGAGACGGACCAGCACCACCCTCCCCTGCCCGGTCAGCGCCACGGCGTGGACGCCGTACCGGTCCGCCCCGGTCAGCGCCATGATCGCGCGGCGCAGGCCGTGCAGGGCCGTGAAGACGATGCGGATCAGGCGCCGCCTCATGCCTCAATCTATCGCGACGCGCAGGAAGATCATCGCACCGTCGCGGTCTCCGCCATAAGTGGGTTCGAGGCCGGCGGGAACGAAGTTGAACGCCCACAGGCCGCCGACGCCGAGCCTCACATGCGGCGCGGCGCGGAAGTCGTGCAGCGCCCCCAGCGACACCTTGCCGACGCCGAAACTCGGCCCATGATGTCCGCCGCCGCCGCCAAGCTCCTCATTCTGCGTCCGCTCGGCGCGTGCGAACAGGGTCCACGCCCGCCGCGCCACCGCGCTCTCGAGGACGAAGGCATCGAGATGCGCATGCCCGCGCGAGCGACGGCCCCAGGCGAGGCTCGTCGACCAGCGCGCGCGCCTGCCGAGCGGCTGGTTGTAGAGCAGGCTCGCCGACCAGCGGGTCTGGTCCTCCCCCGGCGCCAGCTGCTCGGGACCGATCAGCCGCGCCCAGCTCGCCTGGAGGGACAAGGTTTGGGCCGGATTCCAGGACAGGCGGACGGCGGTCGAATCGAGCGGGCCGGTCTCGATGTCGAAGCGGTGCTGGTCGGGTTCGCGGCCATTGAAGCGCGAGGTTTCGAGCTTGACGTCGCCGAGGACGAGGCCGGCGGTAATGACGCCGAAGCTGATATGGGTCGAATCGAGCCAGTGATGGCTGATCGGCGCTTCCGGCGAATCCATCGCCGAGAGCCGGTGCATGAACGGAGGCGGACCGAAGGCCGGCTCGCCCGGCAGGCCCGCATAGACGAACAGGCTCGAGCGCTCGGAAAGGCGCAGACCGTAGCTTGCCGACAATTCCATGAAGAGGTCGTGCGGATGCTGGCGGTCGACAAGCGGATCGACGCCGTTCGCGGTCTCGCCGGAGGCGAGAAGCAAGGGGTAGCCGCGCCGGCCCATCAGCGCGTCGGGGCTGAGGCTGGCGCGCAGCTGCAGCGTGCCGGGGCCGAGCGACCGCCGCGCCGTCCCCATCGCCATGCCGGCCACGAAGCCTTTCTCGCCGCCGCGCGGGCCCCCTTGCCAGTCGTAGACCCCGTAGAGCATCGCATGGCCCATCAGCGACCAATTGCCGGCGGTTACGTGAGCGCCGGCGTGCGGCGAAGCCTCCGGCTGCCAGGCGGTGCCGGACGCCTCCCGGGTCATCGAATAGGGGCCGAGGGCGCCGGTCATCGCATCGGGCAGGGGTCCGGCCGGCGCTTCTTCCTCGGCCGCGCTGTCGTCGGGACGCGGGGCCTCGGCCTCGGGCGGCGCGCCATGCCCCTCATGTTGAGCGAAGGACGGCGACGAAGCGAGCGCCAGGGCGAAGGCCCCGGCGGCGAGAACGGATTTCATCGATACACTCCGAAGCTTGCAGACGGGCGAGAGGGCGGCGGCGAGCCGCCGCCCTCGTTCATTCAGCGGCCGCCGTGACCGGCATGGGCATCTGACGAATCGCCAAGGCCCTCATGGCTCTCGCCTTTGTGCTTGGCGCAGCACTCCATCTTGTGGCCCATCTTCTCGCAGCAGCACTTCATTTCTGGAGCGGGAGCGGGAGCGGGGGCAGCCTGAGCGTGCGCAGCGGCGGGCAAGGCGACCGAAAGCGCGGCCGCGGCAAGGAAGCTCTTCATGAATAGTCTCCTGATCGAATGGGAAGGGGTTCGGAATCGCTCAGGAGATTCGCGGTGGGGGCGTCGCCGCTTCGGGTTCGAGGCTGTGAAGACGAACGGTGAGAGCGGCCGGCTCCGGCGCGCAGGGCAGCAGCGGACGAACCGCTATCCCGTCAGCTTGAGCGGGCAGGGCTGAGCACGCGGTCGTGCAGTCCATCGGGACGGAGGACGGCGCGTCGGCCGGATTCTCCATGTCGGCGCAGTGCCCGGCCGCGACGGCCCCGTAATGCGCCACCGCCGGCGCCCCGCCGATCATGCCGAGCGGCGCAAGGAGCAGCGCGAGAAGGGTGAACCACCTGAGCAGGCGGGATGCTTCCATGGGCGAGCCGATAGACCCATCCCCCTCCCCTTGCAACGGCGGACGCTTTCCCGCACGTCGCCAGCCGGATGGGAGAGGATCGATGGACAGGGAGGTTCGCCGGATCGTCACCGGCCATGATGGCGCCGGGCGGTCGATCATCCAGGAGGACGGGCCGCCCGCGCGGGCGGTGACGCTGGGCGGCGACGGCGGCACCACCTTCCACGAGATATGGAACACCCGCGCGACGCCCGCTCCGATCGACCGCGCCTCCGGCGAGCCCGCCGAGCCGGGTCTCTCGCTGCTGCCGCCGGCGGGCGGCACCCGCATCCGAATCCTCGACATCCCACCCGACGACGGCAGCGTCGCTGCCTTGCCGCGCGAGGCCGTCAAGGCGCTGTTCGAGGCGATCGGCGCCGGCCATGCGCTGACCGAGGATCCGCCCCATCCGCTGATGCACCGCACCGAGACGATCGATTACGGCATCGTCCTCGAAGGCGAGCTCGTCCTCGTCCTCGACGCGGGCGAGACGGTGGTGCGCGCCGGCGACATCGTCGTCCAGCGCGGCACCAGCCACGCCTGGGCCAACCGCTCCGACCGCAACGCCCGCATCGCCTTCGTCCTGATCGACGGCCGGTTCGAGGAACCGCCGCCTTCATGATGAACCGGCTCCGCACCCTCTTCACGAACGTGCCCTCGCCCGCCGCTTGGGCACGGCTCGGTATCGGACTTCTTCTGTTGCTTCTTCTGTCCTGGCTTCTGAACCTGATCGGCGTCGCCCCGTGGCAAGCTGACTTCACCTTCCTGCTCGGCTTGGGAGCGGTCGCCGGGCTTGGCACTTCGATCGGCGAGGAGGCACTGTTCCGCGGTATTCTGCTTCGGCCGTCAGCGGAGGGCCGGTCCGGCCTCGTACCGGCGGCCTTGTCGTCTTTGGCGTTCACGCTCTGGCATCCCCTGCAGACCTTTTTGTACGATCCGCTGTGGCAGCTTTATGCCTGGCGCTGGTGGTTCCTTGGCGGCAGCGCCCTGCTGGGCTTCGGCTGCGCCCGACTCACTCAGCGGACTCGCTCGCTCTGGCCGGCAATCCTGCTCCATCTGATGGTCGCGCTGGGCTGGAAGACGCTCTATGGCATACCCTCCTGCGGCCTCGCTCCCTGCATGGTGCCGAACTGATCCGCGTTCTTTGACGATGAGCGCGCTCCGGGTTGCGAAAGCGCCGCTGCGCCGGCCGAGCGTCGACGGCGAGCAGGACCTGGCATTGCCGAGCCGTCGGTAAGGAGGAGATTGGCGCGCCCGGAAGGATTCGAACCTCCGGCCCCCAGATTCGTAGTCTGGTGCTCTATCCAGCTGAGCTACGGGCGCGCGGGAGACGGCGACATAGGGGCAAGGGGAACAGGGCGCAACCCCGTTGCGGGCCGGGGGGCCGCCGCCTAGGAGGAGCCATGGCCCCTCGCCGAGCGACCCTCGCGATCCTCGTGCCGCTCGTCCTGGCGGGGGGCTGCGCCGCGCCCGGCCCCTATCCGTCGCTCGCGCCGCGTTCGGCCGAGAAGGCCTATGCCGACGGCGAGGATGAACGCCAGCCAACCCCGCAGCCCGACGATGCCGCGCTCGCCGCCGAGATCGTCCGCCTGGTCGCCGCGGCCAAAGCGGGCGCCGCCGAGTTCGACGCGGCCCTGCCGGCCGCCGAGGCGGCGGTCGCCGCCGCGGGTCCGCCAAGCAGCGATTCCTGGGTCGAGGCGCAGCAGGCGGTGTCGCGGCTCGAAGCGGCGCGGGCGCGCGTCACCGCGGCGCTGGCCGACCTCGACGCCGTCAACGTCGAGCGCGCCGCGGCCGGTACGCTCGGCGCCGGCGACCGCGACCGCCTGCGCGCGGCGATCGCCGGGACCCAGGCGCTCGCCGACGCGCAGGCGGAGCGGGTGCGGCGGCTCGAAGAGAGGCTCAGCCGTCCCTGAGCGCCGCCGCGTGGAGCCTGGCCAGCGCGACATAATGGGCGACGCCGATTTGCTGCCCCGCCAGCTCCTCCTCGCTGAGATCGCGGACATATTTGGCCGGCCGTCCCGCCCAGAGCTGCGCCGCCGGGATGCGACGCCCGGGAGCGAGCAGGGCGCCGGCGGCGAGCATGCCGCCGCTCTCGATCTCGCAGCCGTCCATGACGATCGCGCCGAGGCCGACGAAGGCGCGGTCGTGGAGGATACAGCCATGGACCATCGCCATATGGCCGATCAGCACGTCCTCGCCGATGATCGTCGGCAGGCCGGCCTCGTTGCCGGGGCGCGGCGAGTCGACGTGGAGGACGCTGCCGTCCTGGATGTTGCTGCGGGCGCCGACGCGGATGCGGTTGACATCGCCCCTCAGCACGCAATTGTACCAGATGCTGGCTTCGGGCCCGATCTCGACATCGCCGATCAGCATCGCGCCCGGCGCGACGAAGGCGGCCGGATCGACGCGTGGCGCCTTGCCGCCGAAGGAAATCAGCTTCGCCATTGCTCGCGCCTCATTTCATAAACGATCACCGGGCCGTCCGCCCAATGGGCGCTGGCATAATCGAGATCGGCCCGGCGCGTCATGCCCAAAGCCAGCATCAGGCCCCAGCTCGGCGCATTCTCCGCGACCGTGAGCGCGACCACGCGGGCCGCCGCGAGCCGGCCGAAGGCGAAATCCAGGACGGCGCCCGCGGCTTCCTTCGCATAGCCCCGGCCCCAGGCATCCTCGCGGAGGCGCCAGCCGATCTCGCAGGCGCCTTCGACGGGGCTTCCCGGATCGTCGGAGAGCTTGAGGCCGCAAAAGCCCAGCAGCTCGCCATCCGCCTTGCGCTCGAGCGCCCAGAAGGTGAAGCCGCGGGTTTCCTGCCAGGCCATGAAGCGGTCGCGCACCGCCGCCATCTGCTGCTCGCGGGTGCGAACGCCGCCCAGCCAGCGCATCACCGGCTCGGTGTTGAGGTGGCGGATGAACGGCTCGATATCCTCCTCGCGCCAGTTCCTCAGCCTCAGACGGGCAGTCTCGATCATTGGCCCTTGAGCATGCCGGGCAGCCAGGCGCGCCAGTCCTCGAGCACCGGCAGGATGCTGGCATAATCGTCGGTCCATCCGGCGAAGCCCGGCCGCCGCCGCAGCGGCCGCCAGGCATGAGCGTCCTCGCCGCTCGCGATCCTGAGCGTCATCAGCGTCTCGGCGTCGCGGGTCATCGCCACCCAGATCGATCGCGACAGGTTGCGCCCGGCCTCTTCCGGCCCCGGGGAATAATCGAGCGCGGCGGCGTGCCACCCGTCCTTCTTCGCCGCGGCGGCGAGCACCGGCTCGAGGTCGAGATAGCGGTTGGAGATGTGCACGAGCAGCAGCCCGTCCGGCTTGAGCGCGCGCCGGTAGACCTGCAGCGCCTCGCGAGTCAGCAGATGAATGGGGATCGCGTCGGAGGAGAAAGCGTCGACCGCGAGCAGGTCGAGCCGGCCCGCGGGCTCGCGGGCGAGGCTGAGGCGGGCATCGCCCAGCACCACGCTCGCCTGCGGCGCGCAGCGGGAGAGGAAGGTGAAGCGGGACGGGTCGCCGGCGATGCGGACGATCGCCGGGTCGATCTCGAAGAACCGCCAGTCCTGCCCCGCTACTGCGTAGCAGGAGAGCGTGCCGCTGCCGAGCCCGACGACGCCGATCGCGGGGTGCGGTCCGCGAAACATCGGCAGCGAAGCGAGCGCATGGCCGACGCCGGAACGGCGGGCATAATAAGAGGTGGGCTGCGTCTCGGCGCCCGGGGTCAGGTTCTGGGAGCCGTGGAGCGTGGTGCCGTGGGTGAGCTGGCGCACCGGCGGGTAGTGGCCGGTGGTCACCGTGTAGACGCCGAAATAAGAGCGGGTACGGATGCCGTCGCGACTTTCCTGAAGCTTGGACCAGCCGCCATAGCTCATCATCAGCGCGACCACGCCGAAGGTGAAAGCGGACCGCCAGCCGATGAAGTGGAGACCGATCAGCGAGATGATGACGCTGCCCAGCACGGCTTTGCCGTCGGTGTCGAACGGCCCCAGATTCTTGTCCACTGTCCAGGAGAGGGCGAAGGCGAGGAGGACGAGCCCCCAGCGCAGCGCCGGCTTCATCTCCTCCGCCCAGGGAAGGAACGGCCTCTGCGGCAGCAGCAGGGCGGCGCCGGCGATCAGCAGGGGATGCTCGTAGGCCCAGTCGAACAGGCTGGGTGCGAGGATCGCGCAGAATATGCCGCCCACCAAACCGCCGACCGCCATCGCCAGGTAGAAAGCGGTCAGCCGTGCCGCTTCGGGCCGCAGCCGGTACATCTCCGAATGGAGCGCCACCGCGACGATGAACAGCAGGAGCAGCCCGAGCGTCACGGCGAAGAAAGGCTGCTGCGATCCGTTGCTGAAGGCAAAGCCGCCGGCGATGAGCAGGACGATCGGAGCGATGCAGACGATGATGTCGGCCGCTCGCCGCCGGTGGGCGAAGGCGATCACGAAGCTCAGCAGATAGAGAGCGAGCGGCAGCACCCACAGCATCGGCACAGCGACGATGTCGGTGGTGAGGTGGGTGGTGGTCGAGAGCATCAGCCCTGAAGGCACGGCGGCGAGCGCCGCCCAGTGGGCCAGGCGCCGCCAGGACGGACCGGCCCCTGCGGCGCGGGGCGGGGCCTCGACCGCGGCGGCGGGCACGGTAAGCGCGCAGGCGGCGACCATCAGCACGAGCAAGGCATAGCCGGCCGACCACAACAGGCTCTGCTGCTCGAGCGTCAGCAGCGGTTCGACCAGCAGCGGGTAGGAAAGCAGGCCGGCGAAGCTGCCGAGATTGGAGGCCGCGTAGAGCGGATAGGGATCGCCGCGAGCGCTTTCCAGCGCATACCAGCGCTGCATCAGCGGCGCCTGGGCCGAGACGATGAAGAAAAGCGGCCCGATCGAGCTGGCGAGGAACCAGGGTGCCCACAAAGCGGGCGCGGCGTCGGCGGGAAGCGTCGCGCCGCTGAGCCCGATCGGCAGCCACAAAGCGGCGAGGGCGAACAAAGCGAGGTGCAGCCCGGCCTGCCGCCGCGGCCGCAGCCGGGTCAGGAAATGGGCGTAGGCGTAACCGGCGAGCAGCAGTCCCTGATAGACCAGCATCGCGCTGTTCCATACCGCCGGCGCCCCGCCGAGCCGCGGCAGCGCCATCCGCGCGATCATCGGCTGGGTGAGAAACAGCAGGAACGAGCCGGTGAGGACGGTGACGAGGAAGAGCGGCTTGGCGAAACGCTCGCGCGAGAATTCAGCCGTGCCGTGCGCCGGAGCCGGACTCACCTTGCGAGCAGCCTCGCCGCCAGCGGCGCGTAATAGCTGAGCACGCCGGTGCAGCCGGCCCGCTTGAACGCCATCAAAGTCTCCAGCACCAGCGCGTCGCGCTCGCCCGCCCCGGCCGCCGCCGCGGCCTCGATCATCGCATATTCGCCCGACACCTGATAGGCGAAGACCGGCACCTCGAAGCGCTCCTTCACCCGCCGGACGATGTCGAGATAGGGCAGGCCCGGCTTGACGATGACGCTGTCGGCCCCCTCGGCGAGGTCGAGCGCGACCTCGCGCAGCGCCTCCTCGGCATTGGCCGGATCCATCTGGTAGCTCTTCTTGTCGCCCTTCAGCAGGCCGCGCGAGCCGACCGCATCGCGGAACGGTCCGTAGAAGGCGCTCGCATATTTGGCCGCATAAGCCATGATCTGGACGTTGACATGGCCTTCGCGCTCCAGCGCCGCGCGGATCGCGCCGACGCGGCCGTCCATCATGTCGGACGGCGCGACGATGTCGGCGCCGGCGGCGGCCTGGACCAGCGCCTGGCCGACCAGCACTTCGCTCGTCGCGTCGTTCAGCACATAGCCGCTGTCGTCGACCAGCCCATCATGGCCGTGCGCCGTATAGGGGTCGAGCGCGACGTCGGTCAGCACGCCCACCTCCGGCGCCGCATCCTTCACGGCCTTGACCGCCCGGCAGATCAGATTGTCGCGGTTGAGCGCCTCGCACGCGTCGTCGGTGCGCAGCTCGCGCGGCGTGTTCGGGAACAGAGCGATGCAGCAAATGCCGAGGTCGCGGGCCTCGCGCGCCTTGTCGCCGAGCCGATCGACCGACCAGCGCGACACGCCGGGCAGGCTGGCGACCGGCTCTTCCACCCCCCGCCCGTCGGCGATGAACAGCGGCCAGATCAGGTCGGCGGGAGTCAGCGAGGTTTCGGCGAACAAGGCCCGGCTCCAGGCCGAGGCGCGGGTGCGGCGGAGCCGGAGCGCTGGAAAGGCGGCGTTGCTCATCGGCGCGGCTGTACCGCGCCTTCGCGCGCCTGCAAAGCGCGACGCCGAACCGGCCTCGGGAGTTCCTTGTATCGTTGCCGGAACGATGGCATTCTCCATATACGAATACAGACTTCCGGGCTCACTCATCGGGATAAAGGGAGCAGTCGATGAAGTTCACCAAATCGCTCGCAATCCGTGTGTCGGCCGTGGCCATGGCGATGGCGGCGGGGTCGGGGCCGGCCATGGCCCAACCCAATCCGATTCTTTATCTGACCAGCCTCGAATATTATTCGGCCGGCGGCAAGAACTGGGTCCGCCACCGCTACGACGTGTTCAACAAGGACCAGTATCCCGCCGCGATGTTCGCGGCCGCGCCGGGGCTGCCGCCGTGCGGCACCAACACCAATTCGTCGCGCTCCTGGGTCGACTTCTTCGATTCGCGCGGCAAGCGCCTTTACGGCTTCTGCGCGCTTGGCGACCCGGCCAATCTCGGCAAGATCTGGTTCGCGACCGAGGAAGGCACCATCCCGCCCAGCTACGTCTATATCGAGATCCACGACCGCCAGACCAACACGAAGTACAAGTCGAACCTGGCGGACACGACGCTTTGAGCATCCTCCCCATGCGCAGCATGGGGAGGGGGACCGCCCGTAGGGTGGCGGAGCGGTAATCGGCTCGGACGGCGAGGTTCTCGTGCGAACCTCCTGGTTACCGTGCCAGCGACCCCTCCACCATGCTTCGCATGGTCCCCCTCCACATCTGGCGATGGGGAGGACAATGGACCCTCACGCCCGCCGCCGCGTTGCCCCCTCCGTGTCCCCGCGTCCCGTTCCCAAAAAGGCCGTGCTGATCGTCAACGCCCATTCGCGGCGCGGGCGGGCGCTGTTCCGCGACGCCGTCGAAAAGCTCCGCGCGGCGGGGATCGACCTCACCGCCTCCTACGCGATCCGCGATTCGGCCAAGCTGGTGCCCAAGGTTCGCGAGGTTGTGCGGGAGGGCGCGCCGATGGTGATCGTCGGCGGTGGCGACGGCTCGCTCTCCTGCGCCGTCGACGAGCTGGTCGACCGCGACTGCGTCTTCGCCTTGCTCCCGCTCGGCACCGCCAACAGCTTCGCCCGCACGCTCGGAATCCCGCTCGACCTCGACGGCGCCATCGCCGTCATCGCCAACGGTCGCCGCTGGCGCGTCGACCTCGGCATGATCGACGGCGACTATTTCGCCAACAGCGCGGCGATGGGCCTGTCGCCGATGATCGCCGAGGGCGTGCCGCACAAGCTCAAGCGCTATCTCGGCCGGCTCGGCTATCTGATCTGGGCGATCTGGTGCCTGATCCGCTTCCACCCCTTCCGCCTCACCGTCGACGACGGCAGCGGCCGGCGCACGATCTGGGCGACCGAGGTCCGTATCGCCAATGGCGGCTTCCACGGCGGCGTCGAGGTAGTCGAAGCCGCCAATGTCGACAGCGGCGAGATCGTCATCCAGGCGGTGACCGGGCGCAGCAATGCGGTGCTCGTCTGGGACTGGTTCTCCAAATATTTCAAGCTGCCCGCCCGCCACGCCACCACAGAGGAATTTCACGGCCGCCGTTTCACCCTGGAGGCGAGGCCGCGCCAGCGCATCTCGATCGACGGCGAGGTGAGCGCGCGTACCCCGGTGACGGTGCAGGTCGCCGAGCGGGCGATCGAGGTCGTCGTGCCCGCATAGAAAAGACCCCGGCCTTCTGTCCACTTCGTTCACTTCGGCTGAAAACGGACATGCGAGAATGCGCCGGAAACCGCTATATCCTGTTCACTTCGTCCACTTCGTCCGGATTCGGACAGGCGGTTGCCGACCGGTCAGCCCGACGGATTGAGCCTTCCGCCGGGTTCGATGTCGGCCTGGGCTTCCTCGACGCATTCGGCCGGGTCCGGCGGCGGACCCATCCGCGCCTTCCGCCAGCCGCCGTGAAAGTAGAAGGCGGCCGCCATCAGCATGTTGGCGAACGAGCTGACCGGGAAGCTCAGCCACAGGGCGTCCGCGCCGAGCCAGGGATAGGCGCCCAGCGCGAAGCCGAGCCGGATCGGCACCAGGCCGACGAACAGGATGACCAGCGGCCCGATCACCGCGCCGTTCGCCCGGACCGTGCCGAACAGGACGAGGGTGACCCCGAACAGCAGGAAGCTCCAGGTGGCGAGGATCTGGATGTGGCGGGCGATCGGCAGCGCCGGGCTGTCGCCGCCGAGGAACAGCGCCAGAGCCGGCCGGTCGGCGACGGCGAGCAGCACGACCAAGCCGGCGGTAATCGACAGCGCGAAGATCACCCCCGAGCGGGTGATCGCGCTCACCCGGTCCCAGCGGCCGGCGCCGATATTCTGGGCGACCATCGCGCTCACCGCCGCGCCGAGCGCCATCGCCGGCATCTGGAGGTAGGTCCAAAGCTGCATCGCCACGCCGAAAGCCGCGGTGGTCTCGACCCCCTCGCGATTGACGAGGCCGATCAGCGCCAGCGCCGAGGCCGAGATGACGATCATCTGCAGCCCCATCGGCAGGCCCTTGCGGACGATCGTCGCGAGCAGCGGCCAATCGGGCTTCAGGTAGCGAAGCTCGGCGCCGCGCAGCCGCAGCGGCAGGTCGCGAGCGTAGACATAGAGGAGCAAGGCGGCGAGGCTGATGCAATTGGCGATGACCGTCGCGGTGGCGGCGCCGGCGATGCCGAGCCGCGGCGCCGGGCCGAGGCCGAGGCCGAGGATGAAGACCGGGTTGAGACCGCTGTCGAGCAAGACGGCCAGGATCATGAACCACAGGGGCGTCATGGCGTCGCCGCCGCCTCGCAGCGCCATCATCCACGATATCATGACCAGGGCCGGCGGCATGGCGATGAAGATCACCCTCAGATAGGCGAGCGCGAGCGGCGCGGCGTCGGCCGGCGTGCCGAGCAGCCGCAGGATGGCGGGCGCGAACAGCCAGCCCGCGGCCGCCGCCAGCAGCGAGATGACGACGAAGGCGCCGGTCGCCGTGCCGATCACCCGCCGCGCCCCGTCGACGTCGCCGCGTCCGAACGCCTGGCCGACGAGGATGGTGGTTGCCATGCTGAAACCGAATACAAAGGCGGTCAGCAGGAACATGACGATATTGGCGTTGGATGTGGCGGCCAGCGCCTCCTCGCCGAGGAAGCGCCCGACCCAGATGGCGTTGATCGAGCCGTTCAGCGACTGGAGGATGGACGAGCCAAGCGTCGGCAGCGCGAAGGCGAGCAGGGTGGGTCCGATCGGGCCGGTCGTGAGGTCGCGACGATGACGCGAGCCGCGACGGGCTGCATCGCCAGTCACGCCCCTCTCCCGTTCTTGACGGGAGAGGAGGGGCCCAAGCGAAGCTTGGGAGGTGAGGATCTGTAGCACGGACTCGACAAGACCCTCACCTCCCACCGCTTTGCGGCGGGCCCCTCCTCTCCCGCAAAGGGCGGGAGAGGGATATGGCAGCGCCGGCGCCCGGTCCGGCCACCCCCTAACCCAGCCTCGCCAGCGCCGCCCGATACTTCTCCGCGTCGGATGCCTTCTCGGCATGGTCCGTCCGCGCCTTCTCGACCGCCTCCGGCTTGGCCCGCTCGACGAAGCTCGGATTGGCGAGACGCGCGGCGAGCGAGTCCCGCTCCTTCTCCGCCGCCTCGGCCGCCCTGGCGAGACGCGCGCGCTCGGCGGCGATGTCGATGACGCCTTCGAGCGGAAGGATGTAGGTCGCCTCGTCGACCACCAGCTGCGCCGCGCCGCCCGAAGGCTCGCCGGCGGCGACCGGCTCGATCCTCGCCAGGCGCCGGATCGCCGCGCCGTGCCGCTCCAGCCGGGCCCGGGTTGCGTCCGAAGCGTCCCTGACGTGAAGTGCCAGCCTGGCCCCCGGCGGCACGTTCAGTTCCGCACGCGCGCCGCGGATCGCGTAGACCAGGCGGATCAGCCAGTCGATCTCGGGCCCGGCTTGCGGATCCAGCGCCCGCGCGTCCGGCATCGGCCATTTGGCGACGATCAACGGATAGGGCCGCGGATTGGCGTTCCACAATTCCTCGGTGATGAACGGCATGAACGGGTGGAGCATGACCAGGATCTGGTCGAGCACCCAGGCCGCGACCGCCTTGGTCTCATCGTCGATCCGGCCTTTGATCAGCTCCAGATACCAGTCGCAGAAGGTCGCCCAGACGAAATGGTAGATGGCGTTGGCGCTCTCGTCGTAGCGCAGCTCGGCGAGGCTGAGGTCGAGCGCGTGCACGGTTTTCACCGTCTCCCCGACGATCCAGCGGTTCACCGGAAGCTCGGCCTGCGGCGGCTCCAGTGCCGCGCTCGCGCCGATACCGTTGGCTTGGCAGAAGCGGGCCGCGTTCCACAGCTTGGTGGCGAAGTTGCGATAGCCCTCGACGCGTTTCTCATCGAGCTTGATGTCGCGCCCCTGGCTCTCCATCGCCGCCAGCGTGAAGCGCAGCGCGTCGGCGCCGTAGCGGTCGATCAGGCCGAGGGGATCGACGGTGTTGCCCTTCGACTTGGACATCTTCTGGCCCTTGGCGTCGCGCACTAGGCCGTGGAGATAGAGCGTCTTCCACGGCGCCTCGCCCATGAAGTGCAGCCCCTGCATCGCCATCCGGGCGTCCCAGAAGAAGATGATGTCGAAGCCCGAGATAAGGACGTCGTTGGGATAGTGGCGCGCGAGCGCGGTGCCCGGCCTGGGTCTCCACTTCACCCCCTCTCCCCCTGGAGGAGAGGGTTGGGGTGAGGGGGTCCGGCGGTCGAGATTGTTCTCCGGCGTGGGAGCCCCCTCACCCTGCCCTCTCCCCGTCGGGGAGAGGGTTGGTTCTGCGTCGTCCGGCCAGCCGAGCGTCGCGAACGGCCACAGGGCCGACGAGAACCAGGTGTCGAGCACGTCGGGATCGCGGCGCAGCTCGACACCTTCCCCCGCTTCGGCCTGTGCCTCGGCTTCGGCCTCGGCGACGTAGACGTTGCCGCGATCGTCATACCAGGCGGGGATCTGATGTCCCCACCAGAGCTGGCGCGACACGCACCAGGGCTGGATGTTCTCGAGCCAGTTGAACCAGGTCTTCTCCCAGGACTTGGGAACCACCTTGATGTCGCCGGAGCGCACCGCGTCGATCGCCGGCCCGGCGAGCGTCCTGGCGTCGACATACCATTGGTCGGTCAGCCAGGGCTCGATGACCACGCCCGAGCGGTCGCCATAGGGGATCTGAATGGTCCGGTCCTCGACCCGCTCGAGGAAGCCTTCCGCCTCCAGCATCGCGACCACCCGCTTGCGCGCCTCGAACCGGTCGAGGCCGATCAGCGCCTCCGGCACCAGCCCGTCCGCGGTCTGCACGAGCCTGGCGTCGGGGCTCAGCATGTTGAGCATGTCGGCCGGCTTGAACCCCGCCCGCTTGCCGACCTCGAAATCGCTGAAATCGTGGCCGGGCGTGATCTTGACGGCGCCCGAGCCGAGCTCCGGATCGGCATGCTCGTCCGCGATCACCGGCACCAGCCGGCCGGTCAGCGGCAGGCGCACGCGCTGGCCGACCAGCCCTGTGTAGCGCCGATCCGTCGGGTGCACCGCCAATGCCATGTCGGCGAGCAACGTCTCCGGCCGGGTGGTGGCGACGTGGACGAAGCCGCTGCCGTCCTCGAGCGGGTAGCGCAGGTGCCAGAACTGGCCCTGCACCTCCTTGGTCTCGACCTCGAGGTCGGAGATGGCGGTCGCGAATTTGGGGTCCCAGTTGACCAGCCTCTTGTCGCGGTAGAGCAGCCCCTCGCGGTAGAGCTGGACGAACACCTTGATCACCGCTGCCGAGAAGCCCGGGTCCATGGTGAAGCGCTCGTTGGCCCAGTCGCACGAGGCGCCGAGGCGCCGCAGCTGGCGGGTGATCGCTCCGCCCGATTGCGCCTTCCATTCCCAGACATGCTCGATGAAGGCTTCCCGGCTCATGTCGGTGCGCCTGACGCCCTGGCTTTCGAGGTTGCGCTCCACCACCATCTGGGTGGCGATGCCGGCATGGTCCATGCCGACCACCCACAGCGCGTCCTTCCCCTGCAGCCGCGCATGACGGACGAGAATGTCCTGCAGCGTGTTGTCGAGAGCGTGGCCTATATGGAGGGAGCCGGTGACGTTGGGCGGCGGGATGACGATGGTGAACGGCTCGGCGTCCGGCCGCGCAGGGCGGAACAGCCCCTCCCTTTCCCAGCGGGCGTACCAGCGGGATTCGATTTCGGCGGGGTCGAAGGTCTTGGGAAGCTCGGTCATCGGGCGGGCGTTAGCGAAGAGAATCCCGTCATGCCAGCGCAGGCTGGCATCCCGGCGGGTGAAGGGCGGCGGCGTTCTTCGCTCCCTGGGGTCCCAGCCTGCGCTGGGACGACGGGCGTTACAAGCTCTTCCCCGTGATCCGGGCGATCTCGCGGGTGACCAGCTCCTCGACCATGTCGGGCAGGTTGCGATCGAGCCAGTCCTTGAGCAGCGGTTTCAGCATTTCGCGGACCGCGGCGCCCAATGCGGCGTCGTCGGCGGGCACGGCCTCCGCTCCTGCGCGGAGCGAGGCGAGCGCCGCGAGCGACTGGCGGCTGGCGCTGGCGGCGTCGTCGGAGACCAGACCATCGCCTTCGCCGACCGGGTCCTGCAGCTCGAGCACGTCGTCCTCGGCCGGCGGGGCCGGGCGAGGCGCTTCGGCGGGGCGCGAGCCGCGGGCGGGACGCGCCGTGGGACGGCCGTCCTCGGCGATCACCCTTTTGATGGAGGCGAGGATGTCCTCCATCGAGGGTTCCTGATTAATTTCCCCCATAACGAGGGGCTTATCGCTTATTCCGACGGCGGTGTCACGGGGGAGTTTGACGGTCCCGTAACAGTATGAGTGGACTCCGGCACCGGCGTCGGATCGTCACTCCAGTCGGAAGAGCGGCTGCGGGTGCGGTTATAGTGGACGAGCGGGTCGTAGAGCGCGCCTCCGTCGAGGTTCAAATCCTCGGCCTCCGCCTTGCCCATCGCGTTCAGCAAGGCGAAGCCGGCGACATAGGCGTCGCGCCGCGCGGTGACCAGGGCGACCTGGCTGTTGAGCAGCTCCTGCTCGGCATTGAGCACGTCGAGGACGTTGCGGGTGCCGACCGTCTGCTCGGCCCGGGTGCCCTCGAGCGCGAGCGTGTTGGCGTTGACGGCGACCTGGTTCGATTCGATCGCCTCGACCGCGGCCTGGTAGCTCGAGAAAGCGGCGCGGGTATTGGCCACGACCAGCCGCTCGACCTCGACGCCGCGCTCGAGCAGCTGACTCTGCAGCGCCTGCGCCTGGCGGACGCGGGCGCCGACCAGGCCGCCCTGGTAGATAGGGATGCGGGCCTGCACCCCGACCCCGGTCTGGGCGACGTTGTTGGGCGCGCCGGGCGCGAACTGCCGGTCGGCGGTGCCGAGATAGTTGATGACGTCGCCGGTGCCGAGCGCATTGACGGTCGGCAGCCGCTCGGCGCGGGCGACGCGGACGTCGCGGCCGGCGGCACGGACCTGGGCCGCGATCGCGACCAGGTCGCTATTGTTGGCCAGCGCGATCTCGACCGCTTCGTCGGGCGTCCTCGGCAGCGCCGGCAGCGGCGGCGGCGGCGCGAGCTCGTCGGGTAGCTCGCCGATGACCCGGCGGTAATTCTCCTCGCTGCCGACGAGCCTGCCCTCAGCGGTGGCAAGCGTGCTTTGCGCCAACGCCAGCCGCGCTTCCGACTGGGCGACGTCGGTGCGGGTGAGGTCGCCGACCTCGAACCGATCCTTGGTCGCCTGCAAGTTGGTCTCGAGGACGCGGACCTGATTCTGGTTCAGGGTCACGATCGAACGGTCGCGAATGACGTCCATGTAGGCGCCGACCGCTTCGGTGAAGATGTCGCCTTCGGTCGCCTTCAGATTGGCGCGGCCGGCCAGCACCCGCTCGTCGGCGGCGCGGATCGAGTTGCGGACGCGGCCGCCGTTGAACAGGGGATAGCTGACATTGACGCTGGCGCTGAGGTTGCGCCCCGTCCCGCCCCCGGTCTGGGTCAGATCCTGATTGACGCCGGCGGTGCCGGACAGCTGCGGCCGGCCGGCGGCGCGGGCGGCAGCGACGCCCTCGTCGAGCGAGCGCAGCTGAGCGCGCTGGGCCATGATCGTCGGGTTGCCGGCATAGGTCTTGACGAGCGCCTCGGTCAGCGTTTCCGCCGCGTCCGCCACGGCTGTCGTCATCAGCGCCACCGCCCCCACGGCGGCCATCCACCCTCCCCGCATTTTCCTCGACTCCACTGTCAAAATCTGAACGCCCGAGGCTTCGCGAAGCCGGGCAGGATCGCCGCCGCCGCATCGGCAAATGCCATCATTCCAAACCCTTCGCCCGCCCGGCGGCCGATGGCAAGCCGGGTGATGCCGTTTTCGAGAAGCCCCGTCGCGAGACGGCCGTCCTCGGCGAGCTGCGCGACCAGCGAATCCGGCACGAACTCGACGGCGCCATCGATCAGGATCAGGTCGTAGGGCGCCTGCGCCTCCCAGCCCCGGACAAGCGCGCCTTCGACCAGTTCGACCTCGAATCCGGCCAGGTTGACGCGGGCCGCGGCAGCCAGCTCGGCATCCTCCTCGACCGCGACGAGCGGGCCGACCAGGCGCGACAGCACGGCCGCGCCATAGCCGGTGGCGACTCCGATCGCGAGCGCGCGCTCGCCCCGCTGCGGCGCCGCCTCGGTGAGCAGGCGGCCAAGCGCCATCGGACTGTTGAAGTCGCGACCGGCCTTGAGCGGCACGAGCGCGTCGGCATAAGCCAGCGACGAACGCTCCGCCGGCACGAAGCGCTCGCGCGGGACCTCGCCCATCGCCGCGAGCACGCGCGGATCGTTGGTGCCGGTGGTCCTCAGCTGGCTGGCGACCATCGCTCGGCGCATATGCTCGAAATTATGCTCGGTCATCGTCACGCCGCCTCATCGCACAACTGTCTTACTGGCGCAATACACCTTGTCGCCTTCGCGGCTTTTATCGGCAAGCCTTGGGCAGGCCAAGCGGAGAGTCCGGGCATGGCGGTGGGGCAGCAAGAGGCGTGCCAGCGCCGCCTCCCGACGCCGCGACCCCGCCCGCGCCGCCCCCCGCCTGTCCGATTGCGGACACGCGCGTCCGGGGGCGGACAGGCGAAGGTGGTTGACTTGACGTGCCATCATTGCACAAGGCGTCGCGGCGGCCCGATGGCGGAGTGGTTACGCAGAGGACTGCAAATCCTTGCACGCCGGTTCGATTCCGGCTCGGGCCTCCAGATCGCGCGAAAAGCCGCCGGCCGCGCAGACCTCTCCACTAATGCCGCGATCCCGGCTATGCCCCCCTTCGCCACCATGCCTGCCCCCCACCCCAATTTGTCGGAAGCCGCCTGCGATGCCGACCGGCGACCCCATCGCTACCGGCTGTTCGGCCTCGCCGTCGAGTCCGACCTGCCGCTGCCCGAGCTCGTCGCCGATCCCGACGAGGGCCCGGCGGACGTCTTCGTCCGCCTCCGCCCGATCGCCGGCTATGCGGAAACCGCGGCGGGGCTGCGCATCGAGGGCGAGGACGCGCTGCTGACCATCCCCGGCATCGGCCGTTTCCTCGCCCGCGGCGGGCGCGAGATGGTGGTCGAGCCGGCGGCGCAAGTCTCGCCGCGCAACCTGCGCCTCTATTTGCTCGGCTCGGGGTTCGGCGCGATCCTCCATCAGCGCGGCCTGCTCCCGCTCCACGCCAATGCGGTGGTGGTGGACGGCCGGGCGATCGGCTTCATGGGCCATCCCGGCGCCGGCAAGTCGACCCTCGCCGCCTGGTTCCACGACCGCGGCTTCGAGGTGCTCGCCGACGACGTCTGCGTCGTCACCGTCGGCGCCGACGGACGCCCGCTCGCCCATCCGGGCATTCCCCGGCTGCGGCTGTGGCGCGAGGCGCTGGAAGCGAGCGGCCGGACCCCCTCGTCCTACGAACGCTCGTTCGACGACATGGACAAATATACGGTGCCGACCGATCTCGAGCGCGCCCTGCCCGCGGTGCCGCTCAGCCACCTCTACCTGCTCGAGAAGGCGGAGGAGGCCCCTTCCGTCGCCCGCCTCGAGGGCGCGGCGGCGGTGGAGGCGATGGTCGCCAACACCTATCGCGGATCCTATGTGCGGCAGATGGGACGGACGCGCGAGCATCTGCTCGCCTGCGCGCAGCTGGCCCGCGCCGTGCCGGTGTTCCGGGCGCGGCGGCGCTGGGGCTTCGACAATTTCGACGGCGAAGGCGAGGCGCTGGAGGCGCATGCGCGCGAGCTCGCGCGCCGGGACCGCTAGCGGCGGTCGAACCGTCACCACCCTTGGCAAGCGCATGGATAAACGTCCGAAACGACGCTAGGCGGGCCCGACCACGCGGAAACGGGAGCGCGCCTTGTCGCAATATGAGCTGATCTCGGGGATCGAGGTGGACCCGCGGCTGAAGGCGTTCGTGGAAGACGAGGCCCTGCCCGGCACCGGCCTCGACCGCGCGGCTTTCTGGTTCGGCTTCTCGGCGCTGCTGCGCGACCTCACGCCCGAGAACAAGAGGCTGTTGCGCCGCCGCGAGGATCTCCAGGCCCGGATCGACGCCCGCAACCAGGCGCTGGCGGGCCGGCCGCCGGACCCGGCCGACGAGGAGGAGTTCCTGCGCGAAATCGGCTATCTGGTCGACGCTCCCGCCCGTTTCGAGATCGGCACGAGCGGGGTCGATCCCGAGATCGCCCGAATCGCCGGCCCCCAGCTCGTCGTGCCGGTGAACAAAGCCCGCTACGCGCTCAACGCCGCCAACGCCCGCTGGGGCAGCCTCTACGACGCTCTTTACGGCACCGACGCGCTCGGCGACCGCCCGGCGGCGGGCGGCTACGATCCCGAGCGCGGCGCGCGCGTGGTTGCCTGGGGCCGGGCCTTCCTCGACGAGATCGCGCCGCTGACGGCGGGAAGCCACGCCGACGTCACCCGCTACGACGTCGCCGACGGCCGCCTCGTCACCGACCAGGGCACGCTCCGCGATCCGTCGCTGCTGGCCGGGTGGCGCGACGCCTCGCTGCTGCTCCGCCACCACGATCTCCACCTCGAGATACGGGTCGACCCCGACCATCCGATCGGCCGCACCGACAAAGCCGGCGTCGCCGACATCCTGCTCGAAAGCGCGATCACCGCGATCATGGATTGCGAGGATTCGGTCGCCGCCGTCGACGCCGAGGAGAAGGTCGCGGTCTACCGCAACTGGCTCGGACTGATGCAAGGCGGGTTGAGCGCGGGCTTCGCCAAGGGCGGCCGAACCGTCGACCGGCGGCTCGAGCCGGACCGGGTGTACGAATCCCCCGACGGCACGCTGACTCTCAAGGGCCGAGCGCTGATGTTCGTCCGCAACGTCGGCCATTTGATGGCCAATCCGATGATGCGGCTCGACGGCGAAGACGTGCAGGAGGGGCTCGCCGACGCGGTGATCACCGCGCTCGCCGCGCTCCACGACGTCAACGGCGCGCGCGCCAACAGCCCCGCCGGCTCGGTCTATATCGTCAAGCCCAAGATGCACGGCCCCGAGGAGGCCGCCTTCGCCGGCCGCCTGTTCGACCGCACCGAGGATCTGCTCGGCCTCCCCCGCCACAGCCTCAAGATCGGCGTGATGGACGAGGAACGCCGGACCAGCGTCAACCTCGCCTCCGTCATCCACGCGGTCAAGGACCGGGTGGTGTTCATCAATACCGGCTTCCTCGACCGCACCGGCGACGAGATCCACACGGCGATGCGGCTGGGCCCGGTGATCCGCAAGGCGGAGATGAAGAGCGCCGCCTGGCTTCGCGCCTATGAGGACAATAATGTCGACACCGGCCTGGCCTGCGGCTTCGCCGGCCGAGCCCAGATCGGCAAGGGGATGTGGGCGATGCCGGATCTGATGGCGGACATGCTCGACCAGAAGATCGCCCATCCCCGGGCCGGAGCGAGCACCGCCTGGGTCCCCTCCCCCACCGCCGCCACCCTCCACGCCGTCCATTACCACCGGGTCGACGTGGCGGCGCGCCAGCGCGAGCTGGCCGGCCGGCCGCGGACGAGCGTGCGCAGCCTGCTCGCGATCCCGGTCGCGGAACATCGCGACTGGCCCGCGGAGGCGATCGGCGAGGAGCTGGACAACAACGTCCAGGGCATTCTCGGCTATGTCGTGCGCTGGATCGACCAGGGCGTCGGCTGCTCGAAGGTGCCCGACATCCACGACACCGGCCTGATGGAGGACCGCGCCACCTGCCGAATCTCCAGCCAGCACGTCGCCAACTGGCTGCTGCACGGCGTGATCGACGAAGCGCGGGTCGAAGAAGCGCTGCGGCGGATGGCGGCAGTGGTCGACCGCCAGAACGCGAACGACCCCCTTTACCGTCCGATGGCCCCCGATTTCGGGCGCAGCCTCGCCTTCCGGGCGGCCCGGGCGCTGATCTTCGAGGGAGCGCATCAGCCGTCGGGCTATACCGAGCCCCTGCTGCACGCGCATCGCCTCGCCCTGAAGGCGGAGGCCTAGGCCGTATCGAAATTCAGGCTGGCGGTGGCTTCGCCTCTCCCGCCTTCGCGGGAGAGGAGGGGCCCACCGCGCAGCGGTGGGAGGTGAGGGTCTTGCCGACTCGGTGCTACAGACCCTCACCTCCCAAGCTTCGCTTGGGCCCCTCCTCTCCCGTAAGAACGGGAGAGGGGTTTTACGGGCTCCGTGCGCAGCTGAATGTCGATTCCCCTAGCCTCCGGCCGGGCCTCGGCAGGCGGCGAGCCGCCGCGCCTTGCGCCCGGCCATCGCGCCGACGAAGCCGCCCGCTCCGGCCGCTTGCTCGTAGAGGGCTATGCGGGCGCCAAGATCGGGCTCCGCGGACGCCCGCGCCTCGATCGCGGCGAAGCGGATGCGCTCGCTGGGATGGCGCGCCGCGAAGGCGTCGACGAGGTCGCGGCCGTTGCCGCCGCCGAGATGGACCGCCAGCTTGACCAGCGCCTCGAGCGCGCAGTTGTTGACGATGCCGGCGATTTCGCGCCGTTCCAGATCGAACCGATATTGGTGGCAGAGTTCCGAGGCCGGCGACTGGGCGAGGATGTTGAGCGACACCGACAGGGAATCGGGCGGCAGCTGCGAATGGACGTCGCGGAAGCGGCGGTAGAGCATCACCTTGCCCTCGGCGAGGCGGGAGCGCTCGACGAAGCGCAGCGGCGCCGGCTCGCCGGTGAAGCCGGTCACCGCGCCATATTCATATTCGAAATAGTCGCTCCAATAGCCCGGCCCGAAATAGCCGAAGGTCAGGAAGCTGAAATTATGGTCATGCGGCACGCCGTAGAAGAAGGGATCAGGGCCGCTGTTGACCATCACGCTGTCGTTCGACGCCGGCCAGAAATTGGCGCG
>DASUVK010000024.1:0-9352 GCA_036378975.1 Allosphingosinicella sp.
GATGCTGCTCGGCGAGACCCTGCCGAAGAGCCACAAGGTGCCGTTCGAGACGGTCAACCGCCTGCTGACCAAGAAGGAGATCGGGGACGTCATCGACGTCGTCTATCGCCACACCGGCCAGAAGGAGACGGTGCTGTTCGCAGACGCTATCATGGGCCTGGGCTTCCGCCACGCCTTCCGCGCCGGAATCTCGTTCGGCAAGGACGACATGATCATCCCGCACGAGAAGGAGGGCCTCGTCGACGAGACCCGTGCGCTCGTGAAGGATTATGAGCAGCAGTACCAGGACGGCCTGATCACCCAGCAGGAGAAGTACAACAAGGTGATCGACGCCTGGAGCCGCTGCGGCGACCAGGTGGCGAACGCCATGATGGACAAGATCAAGGCCCAGCCCAAGGGCGAGGACGGCCGCATGGCGCCGATCAACTCGATCTACATGATGGCCCATTCGGGCGCCCGCGGCAGCCAGGCGCAGATGAAGCAGCTCGCCGGCATGCGCGGCCTCATGGCCAAGCCGTCGGGCGAGATCATCGAGACTCCGATCATCTCGAACTTCAAGGAAGGCCTCACCGTCCTCGAATATTTCAACTCGACCCACGGCGCCCGCAAGGGCCTCGCCGACACGGCGCTGAAGACGGCCAATTCCGGCTACCTCACCCGCCGTCTCGTCGACGTGTCGCAGGATTGCGTCATCGTCGAGGAGGATTGCGGCACCGAGAATGCGCTCGAGATGCGGGCGATCGTCCAGGGCGGCGCGGTGATCGCGTCGCTGGGCGACCGCATCCTCGGCCGCACCCCGGCGGAGGACATCGTCGACGACAAGACCGGCGACGTGCTCGCCAGGGAAGGCGCGCTGATCGAGGAGAGCCAGGCGCTCAGGATCGACGAGATCGGCATCCAGGCGGTGCGCATCCGCTCGCCTCTCGTCTGCGAGAGCGAGCATGGCGTCTGCGGCAAATGCTACGGGCGCGACCTCGCCCGCGGCACGCCGGTCAATATCGGCGAGGCGGTCGGCGTCATCGCCGCCCAGTCGATCGGCGAGCCGGGCACGCAGCTGACCATGCGGACCTTCCACATCGGCGGCGCCGCCCAGCTCAACGAGACCTCGAACCTCGAAGCCTCGACGGACGGCACGATCGAGCTTCGCGACCTGCCGACGATCATGGACCCGCGCGGCCGCCGAGTCGCGATGGCGAGGAACGGCGAGCTGGCGATCGTCGACATGGACGGCCGCGAGCGGGCGTCGCACCGTATCCCCTACGGCGCGCACCTGCTGGCCGACCACGGCCATATCGTCTCCAAGGGCGACCGCATCGCCGAATGGGATCCGTTCATGATGCCCGTCATCACCGAGAAGGGCGGCATCGTGAAGTTCCAGGACCTGATCGAGGGCAAGACGCTCACCGAGCAGACCGACGAAGCGACCGGCATCGCCCAGCGGGTGGTCACCGAGTTCCGCGGCTCCGCCCGCTCGAAGGAGGATCTTCGTCCCCGCATCACCCTCCTCGACGAGGAAAGCGGCGAGGCGGCCCGCTACATGCTGGCGCCGGGCGCGATGCTGTCGGTCGAGGAAGGCCAAAGGGTCGAGGCCGGCGAGGTGCTCGCCCGAGTCTCGCGCGAGGCCGCCAAGACCCGCGACATCACCGGCGGTCTGCCGCGGGTGGCGGAGCTGTTCGAGGCGCGCAAGCCCAAGGAGAATGCGATCATCGCCAAGGTTTCCGGCCGGGTCGCCTTCGGCAAGGATTACAAGGCCAAGCGCAAGATCGCGATCATCCCCGAGGACGGGGGCGAGCCGGTCGAGTATCTGGTGCCCAAGTCGAAGGTCATCGACGTGCAGGAAGGCGATTTCGTCAAGCGCGGCGACAATCTGATCGGCGGCAGCCCCGATCCGCACGACATCCTCGAGGTGCTCGGCGTCGTCGCGCTTGCGGAATATCTCGTCTCCGAGATCCAGGAAGTCTACCGGCTGCAGGGCGTCAAGATCAACGACAAGCATATCGAGGTGATCGTCCGCCAGATGCTGCAGAAGGTCGAGATCACCGAGAGCGGCGATTCGACCCTGCTGGTCGGCGAGCAGATCGATCACCAGGAGATGCGCGAGATCAACGCCAAGCTGAAGGCGGGCAAGAAGAGCCTCGCCGAAGGCAAGCCGGTGCTGCTCGGCATCACCAAGGCCTCGCTGCAGACCCGCAGCTTCATCTCGGCCGCCTCCTTCCAGGAGACGACCCGGGTGTTGACCGAGGCTTCGGTGCAGGGCAAGATCGACACACTCGACGGGCTCAAGGAGAATGTCATCGTCGGCCGCCTGATTCCGGCGGGCACCGGCGCCGGCATGAACCGGATGCGCATCGCCGCCACCAGCCGCGACGCGGCGTTGCGCGCGCAGCACCGCAAGCTGCAGGAGTCGCTGATCGCGGCCAATTCGGCGGCGGAAGAGCATGCCGCCGAGCTGGCCCAGGGCCCCGAAGCGGCGATCGGCGACGATCCGCTGGCGGCGGTGCAGGCGGAAGGCCATGGCACCGACGCCGATGCCGGCGAGTATCTGCAGAGCTGATCGTGCCCCGGCGGAGGCCGGGGCCCCAGGGGGTGAAGGGCACGGTGCTTTTCACCCGCCGGGATCCCGGCCTTCGCCGGAATTACGGTAGAAGGAGCGCCCGCCGGAGTGATCCGGCGGGGCGTTTCGTTTAGGGAGGTCCGATGAAGCTCGCCTTCACCCTGATCCTGGTCGCGCTGATGATCCTGCCGGCGGTGGCCATCGCTGGATACCGATTCAGGCGCGCACTGCGAGAGCGCGATGCGAACAATAAGGGGCGCTAAAAGGCCGAAGCCTTCAGTTCCGTGTCGGCATGCCGCCAAGCCTGGCTGAACTCGCGTTCCACCGACTTCGAATCCTTCCTTTGCGCCTCCAGGGCCAGGGCCAGGCCACGGAGCGCCCAGCCGTTGCCGGGCTGCCGCCTTAGATCCTCGCGATAGACCGTTTCGGCCTCGGCCGCGCGCTTCGCATCCAGAAGGGCCGCCCCGAGCAGGTGGCGGACCGGGAAGAATTCGTCGGAGGGCTCGTTATAGGCGAGGGCGTCCTCCTTGGCGACGGCATCGCGCAGGTGCGAAATGGCCGCGTCGCGCTTGCCCTCTACCAGCGCGACCCGCGCTTTGGCCTTGAGCGCGCCGATCTCGTAGAGCGGCCGGGCGGCGTTCTGGCCCTGCGTCGCTTCGCTCGGGACGGCGGCGATCGCCCGGTCGAGCTCGGGCAGGAGCGCTTTCGCCTCAGCGACACGCCCCTTCGCCGCCAGGGCGGTGGCGCGCGCCTGGAGCCAGGCGATGGTGAGGCCGGCCAGCTTCGGATCGGGCGCCGGCTCCGCCAGCATCTCGTTCCAAAGGCCGAAGCGCACATAGGCGTCGTAGAGATAACCGATGCCCCAATCGAGGCCGGGCATGCCGAGCAGCATCGCCTCGGGGACCGCCGCCCTCGCTTTCCTCAACGCGTCGATCGTCTCCGCCCGCCGCCCTGCCATCGCCGCCGAATAGGCCAGGAACTGGTAATTGTGGATCAGGTACATCGGATAATAATCGGGCGCCGCCGTCAGTTTGAGATAGGCGACGTCGGCGGCGGCGCCCTTGCGGTTGGCCTGCGCAGACTCCTCGTAGCGGCCGACCCGTTGGAAGATGTGGGCCGGCATGTGCTCGAGATGACCGGCGGCCGGCATCATGCCGACCAGGGCCTCGGCCGAGGGAAGGGCGCGCTCCGGGCGCCGCGAGGCTTCGACGGCGTGGATCCAATAATGGTTGGCCCCGGGATGCCTGGGGTCCCGGGCCAGCACTTTCTCCAGCGCGGCGAGGATGGCGGGAGTGCCCGGCCCGGGCTTGCCGTCGGCGCTCCACAGCTTCCAGGGATTGGTGTTCATCAGCCCCTCGGCGAGCATGGTCTGGACGTCCAGGTCGTCCGGGAAGCGGCGGGCGACATCCTCCATCGCCGTCACGTAAGCGGCGAGCAGCGGCGCGCTGTTCGAGGGGTCGAGCGGCCTGGCACCGTCGAAGCGCTTCGCCAGCGCCGCGATCAGCGCCTGCTCGACCGGGGTCGCCGCGGCGGCGTTCGCCTGCGCCTTGCCGAGCGCCTCCCAGCCGGCGCGCGCCCGCGCCTCGGTCATCACCGGCATGTTGTAATTGGGGCCGAGGGTGAGGGCGACGCCCCAGTAACAGGAGGCGCATTTGGGGTCGAGCTCGGCCGCTCTCGCGAAGGAGCGGGTCGCTTCGTCATGGTTGAACGCCCAGACCAGGCGCATCCCCTGGTCGAAATAGAGCCGGGCCTCCGGGGAGGCGGTGGTGACCGGGCGATGGAAGCTGCCGAGGCCGTCGAACAGCTGCGCGCCCTTGGCCCAGTCGGCGATGGTGGCGCGGGGCGGCGGGGCGTGGGCGTCGTGCTGGGCCAAGGCCGGTGCGGCGGCGAGCGCAAGAGCGGCGATCGAGACGAGATGGAGAAGGCTCATGTCGCGGCGCCCCCAGATTTGCGGCGAGAAGGGAGAGTCTAGATTGTCGGCGGCCGGCGCTCAACTCTGCCTCCCTGCGAGCGAAGCTCGGGGGGAGGGGGACCACCCGAAGGGTGGTGGAGGGGTGGTCTGGCGCAGACCTTTGCCGTCGCGCGAATAACGGCAGAAGCCGGGGCAGGTCACCCCTCCACCATGCTTCGCATGGTCCCCCTCCCCATCTGACGATGGGGAGGCAGAGGATTTGCCCTTCACCCCTTGGGTGTCTAATCGCCGCCCGATGGACGTGACCGGCCTGCGCATCGCCCTGTTCAGCGGCAACTACAATTATATCCGCGACGGCGCCAACCAGGCGCTCAACCGGCTGGTCGAATATCTGCTCCGGCAGGGCGCGGCGGTGCGCATCTACTCGCCGACGGTGGCCGAGCCTGCCTTCCCGCCCAACGGCGAGGTGGTCCATATTCCCAGCCTGTCGATCCCGCGCCGCCAGGAATATAAATTCCCGCTGATGCTGCCGCCGCGGGTGCGCCGCGACATCGAGGCGTTCCGGCCGAACCTCTTCCACGTCGCCAGCCCCGACGTGCTCGGCCACCGCGCGGTAACGCTCGCGCACCGGCTCGATCTTCCGGTCGTCGCCTCGGTCCACACCCGCTTCGAGACTTACATGCGCTATTACGGCCTCGCCTTCATGGAACCGGTTATCGAGGCGATATTGCGCCGCTTCTACCGCCGCTGCGACGCCATCTTCGCGCCGTCCGATTCGATGGCGCAGCTGCTGCGCGAGCAGCGGATGAGCTACAATGTCGGCATCTGGACGCGGGGCATCGACCGGACGATCTTCAACCCCGACCGGCGCGACATGGCGTGGCGGCGCGGGCTTGGCATTGCCGACGACGAGCCGGTGATCGGCTTCGTCGGCCGGCTGGTGATGGAGAAGGGGCTCGACGTCTTCGCCGAGACCATCGACTGCCTCGAGCGCCACCAGGTGCGCCACAAGGTGCTGGCGGTCGGCGAGGGGCCGGCGCAGGACTGGTTCGCGCGGCGGCTCCCCGACGCGGTCTTCGTCGGTTTCCAGCAGGGCGCCGACCTCGGCCGCGCCGTCGCCTCGATGGACCTGCTGTTCAATCCGTCGGTGACCGAGACGTTCGGCAACGTCACGCTCGAAGCGATGGCGGCGGGGCTGCCGGTGGTCGCGGCGATCGCCACGGGGAGCCAGAGCCTGGTCGAGGACGGGGTGACCGGCCGGCTGGTCCGCGCGGGGGCGATCGACGGCTTCGCCGCCGCGCTCGAGGGCTATTGCCGCGACCCGGAGAAAAGTCGGGCGGCCGGCCGCGCCGGCTGCGAGGCGAGCCGCCGCTACGGCTGGGACGAGGTCAACCAGGCGCTGGTCGACGGCTATATCCGGGTGATCCGCCAGCGCGAGGGCGGCGCCCGGCCGCCCCGGCGCAGTCCGGTGCCGTGACGGAGGCGTGACGATGAAGGCCTTGCTTGCCCTGTTGCTGGCGTCCTCGCCGCCGCCGCCGCCGCTCTATCTCGGCGCCGATCTCTCCTATGTGAACGAGATGGAGGATTGCGGCGCCGTCTACCGCAAGAACGGGCGCAAGGCGGATCCCTTCGCGCTGCTCAAGGCGGCCGGCGGCAACATCGTCCGGGTGCGGATCTGGAACGACGCCAGGTGGACCCGCTACAGCGACCTCGCCGACGTCGGCAAGACGATCGCGCGGGCGAAGGCGCACAAGCTCCAGGTGTTGCTCGACTTCCATTATTCGGACGACTGGGCCGACGGCGACAAACAGCACCCGCCCGCCGCCTGGGCCGGGCTGGGCACGGAGGCGCAGGCCAAGGCGCTCTACGATTATACGCGCGGCGTGCTGGCCGCGCTCGACCGCGACGGGCTGATGCCCGAGCTGGTCCAGGTCGGCAACGAGACCAATCCCGAGCTGATGGGCGGCACCAAGGACAAGCCGATCGACTGGACGCGCAACGCCGCGCTGCTCAACGCCGGCATCCGCGCCGTCCGCGACGCCGGCCGCGCCGGTCGCATCGCCCCGCGGGTGATGCTGCACATCGCCCAGCCGGAGAATGTCGAGCCCTGGTTCGAGGCGGCGACCCGCGCCGGCGTCACCGATTATGACCTGATCGGCATCAGCTATTACCGCAAATGGTCGACCCGCTCGATCGCGCAGCTCGGCGAGACGATCGCGCGGGTCGAGGCGCGGTTCGGCAAGGACGCTTTGGTCGTCGAGACCGCTTATCCGTTCACCAATGCGGGAGCGGACGCGGCGCCCAACCTGCTCGGCCCGGACACGCTGATCCCCGGCTATCCGGCGACGCCCAGGGGCCAGCGCCGCTATCTGATCGACCTCACCCAGACCGTGGTCGACCATGGCGGCGTCGGCGTCGTCTATTGGGAGCCGGCCTGGGTCTCGACTTCGTGCAAGACGCGCTGGGGCACCGGCTCGAACTGGGAGAATGCGGCCTGGTTCAGCCTCGACCGGCACGAGGCGCTGCCGGCCTTCGATTTCATGGGGAAGAAGTACAAGCCGCGGCGAGACTAGGACGAATCGACATTCAGTTCGCGCGAAGCCCGTGAAACCCCTCTCCGATCCGCTCTTGCATATCCCTCCCGGAACGCGCTTCCCCGATGGAGGTTCTAGGACGAAGGAGGCAGGATGGCCGAGTTCGCGGCCGAGCGCGAGAGGATGGTCCGGCGTCAGCTTGCCGGCCGCGGGATCAAGGACCGGCGGCTGCTCGACGCCTTTCGGGCCATTCCCCGCGAGGAATTCGTGGCCGAACGGCTCCGGCAGTTCGCCTATGAGGACGGGCCGCTGCCGATCGAGGCGGACCAGACCATCTCGCAGCCCTATATCGTTGCGCTCATGATCGAGGCGGCGGCGGTGGCCCCGGGCGCCAAGGTGCTCGAGATCGGCGCCGGCTCGGGCTATGCGGCCGCGCTGCTCGGCCGGATTGCGGGCCAGGTCATCGCGATCGAGCGCCACCCCGAGCTGGTCGAGCTGGCGCAGGCAAGGCTGGCGCGGCTCGGCTGCGACAATGTCCGTATCGTCCAGGGGGACGGGACGGGCGGCCTCCCCGACGAGGCGCCGTTCGACGCGATATTGTGCGCCGCCAGCGGCAGCCACGTGCCCCCGGCGCTGCTCGCGCAGCTGGTGATCGGCGGCACGCTGGTCATGCCCGTCGGCGAACCGGATGCGGTACAGAATCTGGTCAAGGTTACCCGCCGCGGCGACGACGATTTCGAACACGAGGATCTCGGGCCGGTGCGCTTCGTGCCGCTGATCGGCGCCCATGGCTGGGCCGATCCGCCGAGGCGCTAGGCAATCAATGTCCGTCGCCGAACGCATCGCCGCCGCCGCCGAGCCGCTGGCCGGGATCGATGCCGACGCTTTCGCGGAACCTTTCGACCGCTTCGCCGACGCGCGAGTGGTGATGCTCGGCGAGTCGAGCCACGGCACCTCCGAATTCTACCGGGCGCGGGCGGCGATCACCCGGCGGCTGGTCGAGCGGCACGGCTTCGCCATCGTCGCCGTCGAGGCCGACTGGCCCGACGCCGCGGCAATCGACCGCTACGTCCGCCACCGGCCGAAACGCGAAGGGGAGGAAGCCGCGTTCCAGCGCTTCCCGACCTGGATGTGGCGCAACACCGACGTCGAGGCGTTCGTGCGCTGGCTCAGGGGATGGAACGAGGGCCGCCGGTACGAGGCGATGACGGGCTTTTACGGCCTCGACCTCTACAATCTCGCCGCCTCGATCCGTGCCGTGATCGACTTTCTCGACGAGGCCGACCCTGAAGCCGCCCTGGTGGCGCGCGAGCGGTACGGCTGCCTGAGGCCCTGGGCCCACGATCCCGCGGCCTACGGCCGAATGGCCGTGACCGAAGGCTATGGACGGTGCGAGGCCGGAGTCGTGGAGATGCTGAAGGAGCTGATGACGCGGCGGATGGATTGCCTGAGCGAGGAATGCGACGAATGGCTCGACGCCGCCTCCAACGCCCGCCTGATCAAGAATGCCGAACGTTACTATCGGGTCATGTATTACGGCTCGGCGGAGAGCTGGAATCTGCGCGACACGCACAAGTTCGAGACTCTCTGCCAGCTGCTCGAGGCCAAGGGTCCGGACTCGAAGGCGGTGGTCTGGGCCCATAACAGCCATATCGGCAACGCCGCCCATACCGAGATGGGCCAGGTGCGCGAGGAGCTCAACATCGGCCAGCTCGTCAAGGAAAAGTTCGGCCATGAGGCTCGGCTGATCGGCTTCGGAACCCACGCCGGAACCGTCGCCGCGGCGAGCGACTGGGACGAGCCGATGGAGGTGAAGGCCGTACGTCCGTCGTTGCCGGAGAGCTACGAGCGGCTCTGCCACGACACCGGGATCCCGCGTTTCCTCCTGGACATGCGCGAGGACGCGGGGGTGAACGAGGCCGCGGTCGAAGCTTTGCTCGGGCCGCGGCTGGAGCGCTTCATCGGAGTCATCTACCGGCCGGAGACCGAGCGCTGGAGCCATTATACCGAAGCTGTGCTGCCCAACCAGTTCGACGCCTGGGTCTGGTTCGACGAGACCGCGGCGGTGACTCCGCTCGGCGGGGAAACCGAGGCCGGCGAGGACGAGACCTATCCTTTTGGCCTGTAACTGTTTTTGTTTTGTTCTTGACATGTTCTACAGATTCGGCGAGATTGGCCAGGCCGAGTCGCAGGGCTCGGCCGGTTGCGTCCCGGCTCTTTGACATTGTCTAGATGAAGCAAGCCACCCGGCGACCGGGGGGAGGCGCGCCCGCCGCCGCCCGCTCATCCGCTGGCGGGGGCGGATCGAGGGTTCCAATCGCCGGCGCCATCGCCCAAGGGGCCTGCGCATGG
>DASUVK010000025.1:0-66421 GCA_036378975.1 Allosphingosinicella sp.
CGTCGAGGTCGGAGCGCGGCTCGATGAAGCCGAAGCGCACCGCCAATCCATGGGCGAAGCCGATGGCGGTCCCTTCGCGCAGGAACGGCTCGACCACGCGGTACAAAGCGCCGAGGATTTCGTCGGGCGCGAGGAACATGACGACGTCGGCGCCGCGAACCGCATCCTCGAGCGATTGTACGGTTATGCCTGCGGCTTCGACTTCGATCCGGCTCCCGGACCCGCCGCGCAGCCCGACGACCACGTCGATGCCGCTGTCGTGCAGGTTGAGCGCCTGGGCGCGGCCCTGATTGCCGTAGCCGAGGACGGCGACGCGCCGTCCCCGGATCAGCGCCAGCTCGGCATCCTCATCCCGGTAGACGTGCATGGAGACCGGCTAGGGCATTTGCCATCCCGCGGCAATCGAGCGGCTCGGCGAAGCGCGGCCAGTCGGCCGGGGGCTGGCGCGAGAACCAGGTATATTGGCGCTTGGCATATTGTCGCGTTGCGGTTCGGCCGGCCGCGAGCGCCTCCTCCCGGCTCAGCTCGCCGCGGAGGAAGGCGGCGATCTCGCGCATCCCGATCGCCCGCATCGCCGGCAGGAGGGGGTTCAATTCTCGCTCAAGGAGTGAACTGACTTCATCAAGCCCTTGGTCGGACATCATTTCATCGAAGCGCTGGTCACAGCGCTCATACAGCCAGTCGCGTGGCGGCAGCAGCACCAGCGGGACGAGGTCGACGTCGCCCGCTATGCCGCCGGTCCTGTCCTCCTGCCATTGAGCGAGCGGTCGGCCAGTCGAACGGACCACTTCCAGCGCGCGCGCCACCCTGGCGGCGTCCGACGGCCGGAGCCGGGCCGCCGCCGCCGGATCCTCCTGCTCCAGCGCGGCATAATTATGCGCGACGGTGAATGACCGCACCGCCGCGCGGATCGCCGGATCGATCTCCGGCACCGGCGCGATGCCGTCGAGCAGGGTGCGGATGTAGAGGCCGGTGCCGCCGGCGAGGATCGGCAGCCGGCCCGCCGCCTGCGCCTCGCCGATCGCGCGCTTCGCATCGGTCGCCCAGTCGGCCGCGGAGCAGGGCAGGGCGGCGTCCCGATAGCCGTAGAGGCGGTGCGGCGCGCTTCGCTCGTCCGCCGGCGAAGGCCGCGCCGAGAGTATGCGCAAATCTGCATAAACTTGCGCGCTGTCGGCATTGATCACGACGCCGCCGGCGCGTTCGGCCAGCGCCAGCGCGAGCGCCGACTTGCCGCTGGCGGTGGGGCCCGCGATAAGCGCCAGCCGCGGGCGCGAAGAGGAAGCCATGTTCATCGCCACTTTGATAGCAAAGGATCGGCTCGCGGGCGGCGATATTTCGATGGCGGCCGACGCGCTCGCCGCGGCCGGCCTGGCGCCCTACGGCCGATCCTGGATCGAGGAGGACCAGGCCTGCGATCTGCTCTTCCCGGGCGCACCCGGCCCGGCGCGGGCGGCGCTCGAGGGGCTGATCGGCGGCGTCGACGTGATCGTCCAGGGCGAGGCGTCGCGCCGCCGCAAGCTGCTCGTCGCCGACATGGACTCGACGATGATCTCGGTCGAATGCATTGACGAGCTGGCCGATTATGCCGGCCTCAGGGCCGAGGTGGCGGCGGTGACCGAGCGGGCGATGCGGGGCGAGCTGCCGTTCGAGACCGCCCTGATCGAGCGCGTCGCCCTGCTCGCCGGCCTCGAGGAGTCGGCGATCGACCGGTGCCGCGCCGAACGGGTCCGGCTCACCCCCGGCGGGCGGGCGCTGGTGCGGACGATGAAGCGGGAAGGGGCCCTGACCATCCTCGTCTCGGGCGGCTTCACCCGCTTCGCCGAGCCGGTCGGCGCCGAGCTCGGCTTCGACCGCGTCGTCGCCAACCGGCTCGGGGCCGAGGCGGGACGGCTGGACGGGACGGTGGCGCGGCCGATCGTCGGCGCCGAGGGCAAGCGCATGGCGCTGCTCGACGCCCTGACCGAGCGCCGCCTCCGCCCCGACGAGACGCTGGCGATCGGCGACGGCGCCAACGACGTGCCAATGCTGGAGGAGGCCGGTCTCGGCGTCGCCTACCACGCCAAGCCGGCCGCCGTCGCCGCCGCCGACGCCGTCATCGTCCACAACGACCTCAGCGCCTTGCTCTACGGCCAGGGCTGGGCCCGCGCCGAATGGGAGCAATAGCAATCCCTTAGAAATGGGTGCCTGGCACCGATTTCTCTAGGGGCGGCTCATGTCGGCGGCGATGGCGGCGAGGGCGAAGGCGACCGACGCCTCGCCGCAGGCGAAGCCGAGCTCGACCCCGTCCGGGGCGAGGGCGCGCACCGTCGCCGCGATCGCGCCGGCTTCGGGATGATGGAGCTCGACGCTGTCGCCGAGCCCGGGCCGCGCATTGGTCTCGAGGAAGGCGCCGCTCGCGCTGATCGTGCGAAGCGCCGCCGGCGCGGGCGCTCCGGCGACGAGCAGGCACATCCGCCGCCGCCGCCAGCGCGTCGCCATCCGGCTTCCGCTCCCGATCCTGCCGACCGCCGTCATGCCCGCACCCCCGTTGCTTATCGGCGCAGCCTAGCGCGGTCCCGCAAACATAAGGTTAAGCTAGGGCGCGACCGGGAAGCAGGCGGCGCCCGCCGCCTTGGCCGCCGCGCAGATCCGGTCGGCGGCGCCGCGACTGGCCAGCGGCCCGGCCTGGAGGCGGGTGACCGCGCCGGCGGCGACATAATTGGGCTGCAGGCCGCCGAGCGCGCCGACCTTGGATTTGAGGCCGGCCCAGGCGCGCTGGGCGTTGGCGGCATTGCCATAGGCGCCGAGCTGGACCCGCCACTTTCCGCCCGCGGCCGCCGCGTAAGGGGCGGCGGGGCGGGGCGCGGTCGCCGCCGGCCGCGGCGCCGGCTTGGGCGGGGCGGCCGGCGGCCGCGCCGCGACCCGCGCCGGCGGCGCGGTGCGCGCCGGTGCGCCGCCTCCCATATTCTGGGCCAGGGCGACGCCCTGGCGGCGCTGCTCGAGCGGGATGAAGCGCTCCATCGCCTTGATATTGTCGGCCGCCGGCGGCACCCCGCCGTCGGCGGCGCGCAGCATCAGGGCATAAGCGCGCGGCCAGTCCTTGCCGACGAGGTCGCCGTTGAACAGCTCGGTGCCCAGAATATATTGCGCGCGCGGGTCGCCGAGGTCGGCCGCCTTGCGGATCCACGGCATCGCTTCCTGCCGGCGGCCGCCATTGTAGAGCAGCAGGCCGACATTGACCTGCGCCTGCTCGTGGCCCTGCCGCGCCGCTTTCTCGTACCAGCTCTGCGCCAGGCCGGTATTGACCGGCACGCCGCGGCCGAGCTTGTAGGCCTGGCCGAGGTTGAACTGCGCGTCGGCATCGCCGCGCTCGGCGAGCGGCCGCCATTCCGCGATCGCCCCGGCATAGTCGCCGCGCATCCAGCGATCGACGCCCGATTTGACGTCGGCCCAGGCGGGGGCCGCGCCGGCGCCGAGGAGGATGAGCGCGGCTGTCGAAGCCGCGATCAGGTACCGACCGGAAAAGTGCATCTTGGGTCTCCCGCGCGAATACGCGTTGCAGTGCCGGGGCTAGCCGAAAATCCTTAATGCGCGCTTAGCATAAACCGTCGCCGGGCGCATCGCCGCGCCCGCAAAAAGCCGGCCGGCCGGCGCCGGCGTTAACCGGATTTTAGCCAACAGAAGCGCAGACGATGGCCAAGGATCGCGAGCCCGAGGGGAAATCATGCGCGTTTTGGCATTGTCGTCGCAGAAGGGGGGATCCGGCAAGACCACCTTGTCCGGCCATCTCGCGGTCCAGGCGGAAAGGGCGGGTGCGGGCCCGGTCTGCCTGATCGACATCGATCCGCAAGGCTCGCTCGCCGACTGGTGGAACGAACGCGAGGCCGAAATGCCCGCTTTCGCCCAGACCACGGTGGCGCGGCTCGCCGCCGACCTCGAAATATTGCGCCAGCAGGGCTTCAAGCTCGCCGTCATCGATACGCCGCCGGCCATCACCATGGCGATCCAGAGCGTCATCCAGGTCGCCGAGCTGATCCTGATCCCGACCCGGCCGAGCCCGCACGACCTTCGCGCCGTCGGCGCCACCGTCGATCTGTGCGAGCGCGCCGGCAAGCCGCTGATCTTCGTCGTCAACGCCGCCACCCCGAAGGCCCGGATCACCTACGAGGCCGCGGTTGCGCTTTCCCAGCACGGCACCGTCGCGCCGGTCACGCTCCACCACCGCACCGATTACGCCGCCTCGATGATCGACGGCCGCACGGTGATGGAGGTCGATCCCAACAGCCGCTCCGCCAGGGAGGTGGAGGAGCTCTGGGAGTATATCGCCGACCGGCTCGAAAAGAATTTCCGCCGCACCGTCTTCTCGGCGCCGCAGCAGGGCTATGCCGCCCACCCCTCCAGCGTGCGACCCGCCGGCGGCTTCGGCCGCCGCGTGGTCGGCCAGTAAGGGGAGGGACGTCATGGCCGAGACCAAGCCTTTCGCTTCCCTCTCCTCCGGGCTGCTCGCCCGCAAGGGCGCCGCCAAGCCCGCCATGCGCCCGCAGGGCTTCGGCAGCTTCGGCAGCAGCCTCGAGGATCTGGGCTGGGACGACATGGGCCACGCCCCCGGCGCGCTCCACGAAGGACACGAGCTTCCCGAGCATGTGCCGAGCTCGATCGAGGCGCTGACTCCGGCTCCCGGCGGCCGCGCCCCGGCCGAGCCGCCGGCCGTGATCGATCAGCGGCGCGAGCTCGAAGCCCGGCTGGCCGAGCCTCGACCGGAGCCGGAGCCGGAAGCCGAACAAGCCGGGTCGGAACCGGAGCCGGTCCGCCAGGGTCCGCCCAAGGTCGTGGCGCTGCCGCGGTCGCGGGCGGTGGCGGCCCGGGCCAAGGCCGCCTTCACCCTGCGGCTCGATCCCGAGCGCCACCTCAAACTGCGCCTCGCCTGCGCCCTGTCGCGCCGTTCGGCGCAGCAGCTGGTGACCGAGGCTCTCGATGATTTTCTCGATTCGCTGCCCGAGCTCGATGCCCTTGCCGGGCACGTGCCGGAGCAGGCGAATCAGCGTTGAGCGGAGTGGGTAAGATGAACAGCAACGTCGTCCTCAAGTTCGCCGTGTCCGCTTTGGCGATCGGCGCCACCATGGTCGCCTGCAAGCCGGCCGCGGACGCGTCGCGGATCGCCTCCGCCTCGGCCCGGCCGGCCAAGGCCGGGCAGCAGGCCGCGGAGTTCGATTCGAAGGCTCAGGCGGCGGCCCGCAAGGGCGATCTGGCCGAGGCCCTCGGCTTTGCCGAGCGCGCGGTCGAGCTCAGCCCGCGCGACCTCGGCTACAGGATGACCCTGGCCGATCTCTACCTGAAGAACGGCCGCTTCCAGTCGGCCGAGACCACTTTCGCCGACGTCCAGCAGCTCGATCCGGGCAATGTGCGGGCGTCGTTCAGCATCGCTCTGGCGAGGATCGCGCTCGGCCGCCCGGCCGGCGCCGTCGCCGAGCTCGACCGGCTCGCCGAAACCGCGGCGCCCGGCGATATCGGCCTCGCTTATGCGCTGGCCGGCGAACCGCGGCGCGCCATCGAACTGCTCGAGCCGGCGGCCCGCGCGCCCGGCGCCACCGGCCGGGTCCGCCAGAATCTGGCATTGTCCTACGCCCTCGCCGGCGATTGGGAGAAAGCGCGCATCATCGCCGCCCAGGACGTCTCCCCGGCCGAGCTGGGCGGCCGCCTGCAGCAATGGGCGGCTTTCGCCCAGCCCGATGCCGGCGCCGCCCGCATCGCCGCTCTGCTCGGCGTCACCCCGGCCGAGGATGGCGGCCAGCCGGTCCGCCTCGCTCTGGCCGCGCCGCCGTCGGCCGCCATCGCTTTCGCGGCCTCGGCGCCGCTGCCCGAGCCGGCGCCGGAGACGGTCCCGGCCGCTGCGCCGGCTTTGGCCGAAACCGGTCCGTCGCCGGTCGCCGAGCCGGTCGCCGAGCCGGTGCGGACCGCGGTCGCCGACTTGCCGCAATGGGTAAGCGAGCGCGCCGCCGCCGAGACCGCCCAGCCTCCGGCCGAGGAGACCCGGCCGCTTTATGCCGAGGCGGTGCAGGCGCTGGTCACGCCGCAGCCTTCCGTGCTGCGCCCTTCGGCGCCGTCTGTCCAGGCCCCGCGCTTCGAAGCGCCGCGCCGCCGCCCCGCCCGCGAGGCGAGCGCCGGTCCCGGCCGCTTCGCCGTCCAGCTCGGCGCCTACAGCTCGCCGGCGTCGGTGGAGCGGGCCTGGGCGCAGATGCTGAGGCGCTTCGGCTTCCGCGAGCTGACCCCGCTCAGCACCACGGTCAGCCTGCCCGGCCGCGGCACCCTCCATCGCCTGTCGGTGGCGGGTTTCGACAGCCGCGCGGCCGCCGGCGCCACCTGCCGGTCGATCCGCGCCAAGGGCGGCGCCTGCTTCGTACGCACCGTCGCCGGCGACGCCCCGGTCCGCTGGGCCTCGCGCTACGCCACCGGCCGCCGCGGCTGAACGATCGGTGCCGGGCCCCGATTTCGGCCACCCCTTGCTAATTGGGGACAGCTACGCAATTCGGCCCGCCGTGCATGGGGGCGCGCGAACGACCGAATAACGTAGCTGTCCCCAATTAACGCCCGCGGCTAGCGCCGGTCCCGGGTGAGCAGGTCGAGCACCGCCATCCGCACCGCCACCCCCATCTCGACCTGCTCGAGGATCGCCGAGCGGATCGGATGGTCGGCGACCTCGGAGTCGATCTCAACGCCGCGGTTCATCGGCCCGGGATGCATGACGATGGCGTCGGGCGCGGCGCGCGCGAGCCGCTTCATCGTCAGCCCGTAACCGGCGTGATAATCGGCGAGGCTGCCGGTCGCGCCCGCCTCCATCCGCTCGCGCTGGATCCGAAGCATCATCACCACGTCGGCGCCCTCGATCCCCTCGTCCATGTCGGTGAAGGCGGGCAGGCCGCCGCTCTCGGCCGGCAGCAGATCGGGCGGGCCGACCAGCCGCAGCCGAGCCCCCAACTTGGGCAGCAGCCGCAGGTTCGATCCCGCCACCCTGCTGTGGCGGATGTCGCCGCAAATCGCCACTTCGAGTCCCTCGATCCGGCCCTTGCGCCGCCGCATGGTGAGCGCGTCGAGCAAGGCCTGGGTGGGGTGCTCGCCGGTGCCGTCGCCGGCATTGACCACCGGGCAGCCGACCCTGCCGGCGACCTGGTGCGGGGCGCCGGTCTCGGCGTGGCGGACGACCATCAGGTCGGGCCCCATCGCGTCGAGGTTGAGGGCGGTGTCGATCAGGCTCTCGCCCTTGCGGACGCTCGACGCGCCGGGATGGAAGTTGGCGACCTGCGCGCCGAGCCTCTTGCCCGCCACCTCGAACGAGAACAGGGTGCGGGTCGAATTCTCGAAGAACAGGTTGAACTGGGTGAGGCCGGCCAGCCTCTGGTCCGCCTTGCGGGCGCCGCGGTTGAACGCGACCCAGGTCTCGGCCTCGTCGAGCAGCTGGACGATGTCGCCGGCCGACAGCGCGTCGATCCCGAGCAGATGGCGGTGCGCGAAGGCCATGGCGCCGGGATAGAGGCGCGGCCGCGGGGCGGCAAGCGCCGCTAATCAGGTCTCCCAAAGGGGTCGGGGCTTGCGGCCGCGCCGGCGCGGGGCCAGCGGCCGGCTGGTGGCGCCCGCCACGGCCGCGACGAAGGCCTCGTCGCCGAGCGGATGACCGTTCAGCTCGCGCGCGCGGATCGCCTGCCGCGCTTCGTCGTCGAGGCCGGAATCGAGCACCGCCCGCCAATCGGGCCATCGCTCCAGCAGGGGTCCCGGGTCGGTGAGCCCGTCGCGGGTGCCGCCGAGATGCGCCCGCGCGCTCGACCAGGGCCAGTCCTCCGGCCGCGCCGCCAGTCCCGCCCGTACCGGATTGAGCTCGGCGTAGCGGGTGCAGGCGACGAGGTGGCGTTCGTCCATCACGAAGGAGGTGAAGCGCGCCTGCCACAAATGGCCGATCCAGCCCTCGCGGACGTTGATGGCGCGGGTATAGCGCCGGTGGGTGTCGCCGAGCGCCTTCGCCAGGCCGTCCGCGGCCGCGGGCACCAGCAGGAGATGGACGTGGTTGGGCATCAGGCACCAGGCCCACACCGCCGTCGTGGTTTGCGCGCAGGCGGCGGCGAGATATCTCTTGTAGAGGCGGTAGTCGCCGTCGGAGAAGAAGGTGAGCTGGCGGCGATTGCCCCGCTGGGTGACGTGGCGCGGGTGGCCGGGAACGACCAGGCGGGCGAGGCGGGGCATGAGCGGAAATTAACGGAAAACCCGGATAAGGAAAGCGGGAATCATCGAAACCGTTCAATTGCAGGTGCTTGCTAATTGGGGACAGCTACCGAATTCGAGCGAATGGCTGCCCCCCACGCAACGGGCCGAATTCGGTAGCTGTCCCCAATTAGGTTTTCTTCTTGTTCTCCCGGAACGGATCATGTACATCGGCAACAATCGCGTTGAATGGGCGGCGCGTAAGGCATAGGGAGCGCGGGCCATGGTGGCTTCTCTCAAAGTGGTGGGATCCTCGGACAATATGGACAGGCAGAAGGCCCTCGAGGCCGCGCTGGCGCAGATCGACCGCGCTTTCGGCAAAGGCAGCGCGATGAAACTGGGCTCGCGCGAGGCGGTCGAGATCGAGACCATCTCGACCGGCTCGCTGGGCCTCGACATCGCGCTCGGCATAGGCGGCCTGCCGCGCGGCCGAGTCGTCGAGGTCTACGGACCCGAAAGCTCGGGCAAGACCACCCTCGCCCTCCACGTCATCGCCGAGGCGCAGAAGGCCGGCGGCACCGCCGCCTTCGTCGACGCCGAGCACGCCCTCGATCCGGTCTACGCCAGGAAGCTCGGCGTCGACGTCGACGAGCTGATCGTCTCCCAGCCCGACACGGGCGAGCAGGCGCTCGAGATCACCGACACATTGGTCCGCTCCAACGCGGTCGACGTGCTCGTCGTCGATTCGGTCGCCGCGCTCGTGCCCCGCGCCGAGATCGAGGGCGAGATGGGCGATTCCCATGTCGGCCTGCAGGCGCGGCTGATGAGCCAGTCGCTGAGGAAGCTGACCGGCTCGATCTCCAAGTCGAAATGCCTGGTCATCTTCATCAACCAGCTCAGGATGAAGATCGGCGTCATGTACGGCAATCCCGAGACGACCACCGGCGGCAACGCGCTCAAATTCTACGCCTCGGTGCGCCTCGACATCCGCCGTACCGGCCAGATCAAGGACCGCGACGACATCGTCGGCAACACCACCCGGGTCAAGGTGGTCAAGAACAAGGTGGCGCCGCCGTTCAAGCAGGTCGAGTTCGACATCATGTACGGCGAGGGCATCTCCAAGATCGGCGAGATACTCGACCTCGGCGTCAAGGCGGGGCTGGTCGAGAAGTCCGGCGCCTGGTTCAGCTACGATTCGATCCGCATCGGCCAGGGCCGCGAGAACGCCAAATCCTATCTCAAGGACAATCCCGAGCTCGCCGCCCGGCTCGAGCGGGCGATACGCGGCCGCACCGACGAAGTCGCCGAGGCGCTGATGACGGGGCCGCCGGCCGGGGACGACGAATAGGCTTCATCGAGTCCACTTCGTCCACTTCGTCCGGTTCCGGACAGTCGATCCCCGCCTCTTCCTCCCCATGCGCGGCCCGGGGAGGGGGACCGCCAATTTGGCGGTGAAGGGTATCTGCTCCCAAACCGGAGGCAAAGGCGCGAGACGCCGACGCCTGCGCCTTCTGCCCTCCATCGCCCTTCGGGCGGTCTCCCTCCCCGTCGCTCTGCGAGGGGGAGGCGCTAGCCGCGCCCGAACAGCCGTCCTCGCTCGGTCGCCACCAGGATGAGCAAGGCGAGCGCGCCGAAGGCGGCGAAGGCGCCGACCATCGGCACGAGGGTGCCGTCGAAGCTCTGGCCGACGAGGAGGCCGAGCAGGGCGCCGCCGATCGTTCCGATCGTCCCCTGGACCGACGAGGCGGTGCCGGCGACATGGCCCAGGGGCTGCATGGCGAGCGCTCCGAAATTGGCCGAGGCGAGGCCGAAGCAGGCCATGGTCAGGCCCTGCATCGCGATGAACAGCCACAGGCTCTCCCCGCTCGTCACGACGATGGCGAGATGGACCAGCGCCGAGACGGTGAACAGGACGAGGCCGGTATGGGCGACCCGGCGAGTCCCGATCCGCTCGACGATCCGCGAGTTGAGCCAGGAAGTGAACGCCATCGGCAAGGCGACTCCCGCGAAGGTCGCGGCGATCAGCTCGGGACGGCGGAAGATATCGAAGACGATCTGCTGGATCGAATTGATATAGCCCATCAGGCTAGCCATCATCAGGGTGAAGGCGAGCGTGTAGCCGAGCGACTGGCGGTTGCTGAGCGTCTGCCAGGTCCCGTCCCAGATCGTCTTCGGATCGAGCGACCGCCTATATTCGGGATGCAGCGTCTCGGGCAGCCGGATCAAGGTCCACGCCAGCATGATCGCTCCGCCCAGCGCCAGCCCGAAGAAGATGGCGCGCCACGAGGCGACGAGCAAGGTGAGCTGGCCGAAGACCGGCGCCAGCATCGGGACGAGCAGGAAGACCAGGAAGGCGAGCGACATGATCCTCGCCATTCGCGGGCCCTCGAACCGGTCGCGAACGATCGACACGACCAGCACCCGGGTCGAGGCCGCGGCGCCGCCCTGGGCCATCCGAGCAGCGAGCAGCAGGGTGAAGCTCGGCGCCGCCCAGCAGGCGAGGGCGAAGCCGACATAGAGGACGAGGCTGACGACCAGCACCGGCTTGCGCCCGAACCGGTCCGAGAGCGGCCCGTAGATGATCTGGGTGAGGCCGAAGCCGAGCACGTAGAGCGAGACGACGAGCTGGCGGCTATTCTCGTCGGCGACGCCCAACGCGTCGCCGATCGCCGGCAGCGCCGGCACCATCGCGTCGATGGCGAGCGCGTTGAGCGACATCAGGCCCGCGATCAGGACGACGAACTCGCGAAAGCCGGGGCGGGCGTCGCCGAGGGCGGGGCGGGGCGGCTGGAGCATTTCGATCCTTGCGGGTGGAACGCGCATAGACGATGCGGCGGCGATGCGGTTCCCGAAAAATGAAAGCGCGCCGAGGCGAAGCCCCCTCTCCGGCAAAAAGCGGGGCGGCAAAAGCACGGCGTCGGGCGCCAGCCTCGTGCTGGACAAGGCCAGTGCGTCCCGCCACAGGCCGCTCATGGCCGGAAACGAGGTGCGAGGACAGGTGCGAACGCCCGAGCTGCGCTTGATCGGCGCCCCCACCGATCGCCATTCCTCCTACCTTCGCGGCGCCGCCCTGGCCCCGCCGCTGATCCGCGCCGCGCTCCACTCCGATCACGGCAACGCCGCCGCCGAATCGGGCGTCGAGATGGGACTCGACGTCCGTCTCGGCGATGCGGGCGACCTGCCGCTGACCGAGGAGGATGGCGACGATGCGCTGATCGCCGCGGCGGTGGCGGCAGCGGCCGGCGAGGGCGCCGTCCCGCTCGTCCTCGGCGGCGATCATTCGATCACCCTGCCGGCGGTCGAAGCGCTGGCGGCCGTGCACGGCGCGATCGACATCCTTCATTTCGACGCCCATCCCGACCTCTATGACGACTTCGAGGGCGACCCCCGCTCGCATGCGTCGCCCTTCGCCCGGATCATGGAGCGCGGCCTCGCCCGCCGGCTCGTCCAGGTCGGCATCCGCACGCTCAACCGTCACGGCCGCGAGCAGGCCGAGCGCTTCGGCGTCGAGATGGTCGAGATGCGCCATTTCGCGCCCGAGGCGGTCCCCCAGCCCGGCGGGCCGCTCTACATCAGCCTCGATCTCGACGCCTTCGACCCGGCCTTCGCACCGGGCGTGTCGCACCACGAACCCGGCGGCCTTTCGGTCCGCGACGTGCTGGCGGTGCTTGACAGGGTCCGCGCCCCCATCGTCGGCGCCGACATCGTCGAGTATAACCCCGCTCGCGACCTGAACGGCGTCACCGCCGTCCTCGCCGCCAAGCTCGTCAGGGAGGTCGCCGCCTTGTGCGTCCGCAACCATCGATGATTGTCGTCCACCATCTCGAGAACAGCCGCTCGCAACGCATCCTGTGGCTGCTCGAGGAGCTCGGCCTGCCCTACGAGGTGCGCCGCTACCGACGCGACAGGAAGACCATGCTCGCCCCGCCCGAGCTGCGCCGCGTCCACCCGCTCGGCAAGTCGCCCTTGATCGAGGATGACGGCCAGACCGTCGCCGAGACCGGCGCGATCGTCGAACATCTGGTCGAGAAAGCGGACGGCCGCCTCGGCCCGCCGCGGCGGCGCGAGGACGTGCTGCGCTACCGCCACTTCCTCCATTATGCCGAAGGCTCGCTGATGCCGCCTTTGCTGGTCATGCTGGTCGTCCGCCGCCTGGGCCTGTTCGGCCGTCCCGCCCGCGCGCCCGTCCAGAAGATGATCGACCAGCATCTCGACTGGCTCGAGGCCCAGCTCGCCGGCCGGCCCTGGTTCGCCGGCGAGGCTTTCACCGCCGCCGACATCATGATGAGCTTCCCGCTCGAGGCGGCGCGCCACCGCGCCGGCCTCGGCGAAAGCCGGCCGAACCTGATCGACTGGCTGGAGCGGATCCACGCCCGCCCGGCTTATGGCGCGGCGCTCAAGAAGGGGGGACCCTATGCCTATGCCTGAACTCAGCCGCCGCGGAGTCGCGCTGGGGGCGCTGGCCGCGGCGGCCGCGCTCGCCGTCCGTCCCTCGCGCCTTCTCGCCGCCGCCGCGCCGCCGCTGAAGCCGATCACCGGCGACGTCGTCCCGATCGGCACGCCCGAGCGCCTCCGCCGGCTCGACAGAGCTCGGCAGCTGATGCGCCGCCACGGCCTCGGCGCGATCCTGGTCGAGCCCGGCGCCTCGCTGGATTATTTCACCGGCATCCAATGGTGGCGCAGCGAGCGGCTCACCGCCGCTTTGATCCCGGTCGAAGGCGAGCCGATCGTCTTCACGCCTTTCTTCGAGGAGCCCTCGGTCCGCGAAAGCCTGGCGATCCCGGCCGAGGTGCGGACCTGGGTCGAGCATGAGGATCCGTTGAAGCTCGTCGCCGGCGCGCTGCGTGACCGCAGGATAGCGGGGCGGCCGGTCGGAATCGAGGAGACGGTCCGCTTCTTCGCCGTCGACGGACTGCGCAAGGCGATGCCGCGCATCGACATCAGGAGCGGTGCGCCGGTCGTCCGCGGTTGCCGGATGATCAAATCGGCGCACGAGCTTCGGCTGATGCAGAAAGCCGCCGACGTCACCATCGCCGCCTACCGCCATACCTGGCCGCGCATCGAGAAGGGCATGACGCCCGCCGACATCGCCGCGATCATGAACGGCGCCACCGAGAAGCTCGGCGGCACCCCCGGCTTCGCCCTGATCCTGCTCGGCGAGGCGAGCGCCTACCCGCACGGCAGCGGCAAGCCTCAGCAGGTCAGGGAAGGGGAGGTGGTGCTGATGGACTGCGGCTGCACCGTCCACGGCTACCAGTCCGACATTTCGCGCACCTTCGTGTTCGGCGAGGCCAATGCCGAGCAGCGCCAGGTCTGGACCCGGATGCGGCAGGGCCAGAGCATCGCTTTCGCGGCGGCGAAGGTCGGCGCTCCCGCCGGCAGCGTCGACGACGCCGTCCGCCGCCAGTACGAGGCCTGGGGCTACGGTCCCGGCTACAAGCTGCCCGGCCTGTCCCACCGCACCGGCCACGGCATCGGCATGGAGGGCCACGAGCCGGTCAATTTCGTCCACGGCGAGACGACCCGGCTGGCGCCCGGCATGTGCTTCTCGAACGAGCCCGGCCTCTATCTTCCCGGCCGGTTCGGCATCCGCCTCGAGGACTGCCTCTACATCACCGAGACCGGCCCGCGCTGGTTCTCTGAGCCGCCGCCCAGCCTCGACCGCCCCTTCGGCTAATTACAGAGCCTTCCGGTCGCGCTTCACGCCTGCCATACAGCCGAACAACGAACCCGGAGGGGATGAGGGATGGTCGAGCGCAAGGGCGGCGTGTCGCTGCAGATGAAAATGCTGATTGGCTTCCTCGTCGGCCTGGTCGCGGGGCTCGCCGTGCACATGACCCAGCCCGACGCCGCCTGGGTCGACACGGTGACCACCTACGTCACCGGCCCGATCGGCCAGATCTTCCTGCGTCTCCTGTTCATGCTCGTCATCCCGTTGCTGTTCTCGGCCCTGGTCATCGGCATCGCCGAGATGGGCGACGTCCGTTCCCTGAAGCGGATCGGCATCAGGACTTTGCTGTTCACGGTCGGCATATCGAGCGTCGCGGTGGTGATCGCGCTGACCGTGGTCAATCTGTTCAACCCCGGCGCGGGCGTCGATCCCGAGCTCGCCCGCGCCATGCTCGTCGACGCCCGCGAGGGGGCGGGGGCGATCATCTCGTCGGCGCAGGAGAAGCCGGCCGGCATCGGCACCTTCCTCAGCCTCATCCCCAACAACGTCATCGCCGCGGCGGCCGACAACGACATCCTCGCGGTGATGTTCTTCGCTTTGGTGTTCGGCATCGGCCTGCTGCTGGTCGACACGCGCCAGGCGCAGGCGCTGCAGGACGCGATCGAGGGCATCTTCCACGTCGCCATGCGGCTGATCGGCATCGTCATCCGCCTCGCGCCGATCGCCATCGCCGCCTTCATGTTCAACCTCGCCGCTTTGTTCGGCTGGGAGCTGCTGATCCGGCTCGGCGCCTATGTCGGCGTGGTGCTGCTCGCCCTCGGCCTCCACATGTTCGTCGTCTATCCGATCGCCTTGCGCCTGCTCGGCGGCGTCTCGCCCCTGTGGTTCTTCCGCGGCAGCCAGGAGGCGATGGTGATGGCTTTCTCGACCGCCTCGTCCAACGCCACCTTGCCGACCGCGATCCGGGTCGCCGACGAGCAATTGAAGCTGCCGTCGCGGGTATCGCGCTTCGTGCTCACCATCGGCGCCACCGCCAATCAGAACGGCACCGCCATCTTCGAAGGCGTGACGGTGCTGTTCCTGGCCCAGTTCTTCGGCGTCGAGCTGAGCCTCGGCCAGCAGGTGGTGGTGCTGCTGATGTGCATCCTCGGCGGCATCGGCACCGCCGGCGTGCCGGCCGGCTCGCTGCCGGTGATCGCTTTAATCCTCGGCATGGTCGGGGTGCCGCCGGAAGGGATCGGCATCGTGCTGGGCGTCGACCGCTTTCTCGACATGTGCCGCACGACGCTCAACGTCACCGGCGACCTCACCGCCGCGGTGGTCGTCTCGCGCGGCGAGACCGACCCGTCGGCGGCACCCGTCCCCGTCGCCGCCGCCGCCGGGGTAGCGGAAGCTTCGGAGGGGCATCCTTCCTGACCTCTCCCCGTCATTCCCGCGCAAGCGGGAATCCGGTGCGCCCGCGACGAGGACGACGAAACGGCGGCCTGGCTCCCCGCATTCGCGGGGATGACGGCTAGGCCGGCTCGAGCACCTTCTGCACGACGTCGTCGGCGAGCTTGCCGTTCAGCTCGGCGAGATGGTCGAACTGCGCCTCGTAGCTGGCCAGCCCCTGGCTGACCGAGCGCAGCTCGGCGTCGAGCCCCTGCAGTTCCGCCTCGGGCACCAAAGCCTCGACCACGTCCCAGCGCGACCAGCCGGCGCGGCTGTCCATGCCGAGCATCTGGCCGCGGCGGCTGGCGATCGCCGACGTGACCCGCGACGTGGCGTAGCCGGGCGTCACCACCCGCACCTTGTGGACCGGCTCGAGCAGATGCGGCTGGGCGGCGGCCAGCGCCTCACTCATGCCGATCCGCCCCGCCGTGCGGAAGGCGAGCTCGGAGCTGTCGACCGTGTGGTAGCTGCCGTCGACCAAAGTCACCGCGACGTCGACGACCGGGAAGCCGAGCGGCCCCTTGGCCAGAGCGTCGCGCACGCCCTGCTCGACCGCCGGTATATATTGCTTGGGCACCGAGCCGCCGTGGATCTTCTCGTCGAACTTGAAGCCCTCGCCGCGGCCCAGCGGCTTGATCTCGATGACGACGTCGCCGAACTGGCCGTGGCCGCCCGACTGCTTCTTGTGGCGGCCGCGCTGGGTGACCGGCTTGCGGATCGATTCCTTGTAGCCGACTACCGGCGCGACGGCGTCGACCGCGACTCCGTAGCGCCGCTTCAGCCGCGCCAGCGTCACCTTGAGATGTTCGTCGCTTATCCCCTTCAGCCGCGTCTCGTGCAGCGCTTCGTCCTGCTCCCAGTCGAGCGACGGGTCCTCCTCGACCAGTTTGTGGAGCGCGGTCGACAGGCGGACGTCGTCCTTGCGATCGCGGGTGGCGATGGCGAGCCCGTAATTCGAGGCGGGCAGGCCGAGCTCGGGCGACTTGCCGCCGGCGCCGAGCCACTCGCCCGCATTGACTCCTTCTGCCTTGGCGATGGCGACGACGTCGCCGACATTGGCCTTGCCGAGCTTCGCCGGCTTCTCGCCCTGCATCGCGAACAGGGTGCCGACGCGGACCATGTCGCCCGAGGCGCTCTTGAGCTCGGTGCCCTCGCTCAGCGCCCCGCCGAACACCCGGGCCAAAGCGAGCCGACCCATATTGCCGCCGTGCGAGACCTTGAACACGAACGCGCAGCCGCCTTTGGCGCCGAGCCGTTCCGCCGCCGCCTCGGGCGCCGGCGCGTCGTGGCGCAACGCCTTCATCAGCCGGCGCACGCCGAAGCCGTTCAGCGCCGAGCCGAACAGCACCGGCACGACCAGATTCTCCTTCGTCTCGCGGGCGATGTCGGCGAAGATGGTGGCGCGGTCCGGCGTCTCGTCCATCAGCAATTGCTCGAGCAGGGCATCGTCATGGTCGGCGAGCTGCTCGAGCATGTGGAAGCGGTCCTTCGTCTCGCGATCGGCGAGATCGGCCGGGATGTCGACTTGCTCGGACGGCTTGCCGGGCCGGTATCTGAAGGCGCGTTCGAGCGCGAGGTCGACGAAGCCGGTCACCTTCTCGCCCTCCCGGATCGGGATCTGGCGGGCGACCAGCGGCGAGGAGCTCATCGGCTGCAGCGCCTCGAGCAGGTCGCGGATGCCGCCGCGGGCCTGGTCGATCTTGTTGACGAAGATCAGGTGGGGGACGCCGAGCGCCTCCAGCTGGCGGAGCGCGGGCTCGGCGAGGATGGCGCGGTCGGTGTCGGGATCGACGACGACCACGGCGAGGTCGGCCGCCGCCACCGCCAGCGCGCCGTCGGCGGAAAAGCCGACCGAGCCCGGCGAATCGACGATCGCGAAGCGGTCGCCGAGGAAATCGAAATGCATCAGGTTGAGTTCGGTCGAGCCGGCGCGCGCGCGCGCCTCGGGGCTCGAATCGCCGACGCTGGTGCCGGCGTCGACGCTGCCCTGGCGGTCGAGCGCCCCCGCCGCGAAGAGCAGGGCCTCGGCGAGGCTGGTCTTGCCCGCGCCGCCCGGGCCCACGAGGGCGATCGTCCTGGTGCCTACCGATCTGTCGGGCATGCGTCTCTCCTTGCGTTGCCAAGGCGCGAGCCGCTTGAAGCGCGTCCGCGCTCAATCCGCCAAGCGTTCCACTCTTTGGCGGAGAATCGCAAGAGGGGAGACGCCGCCTCCGCGGGACACGGGCGCGGAACAGCCTCGCCCGGTCGCGGGTTTAACGGGGGCGGCGAGGGCGGTGTGATGCTTGTGTCGAGGAGTAAAGCCATGCCTGCCACGACCACGCTGCCGATCATGGCCGGCCTGTCGATCCTCGGCGCGGCGCTTGGCGTCAGTCTCGGCCGCTCCGCCATCTCCGAGATCAACCCGCTTTATTTCAGCGAGGCGGAGGACAGCTTTCACGCCGACCGCATTCCCTATCGCAGCCCGGACTGGGCGCAGGTCCATGCGGCGGAATATCGGGGGGCCCAGCAGCCGGTGGTGGTCGGCGATCTCGGCACCGGCTGCATCGGCTGCCGCGACTATCCGGTCGAATATGTCCCGCAGCACGAGCCGGCGGTCGAAGGCTACCAGGACGGCTGGTCGGCCAGCGCGCCGCAGCCGGCTCATGTGATTATCGTCGAGACGCCGGCGCCGGACCCCGCTCGCGAGCGGATCCAGGCTTATGCCAGCTATCCGGTGAGTGCCGAGGAGGCACCGGTTGCAGCGCCCGAGCCTGCGGCCGAAGCGCCAGTCGAACCGACCGGCCTCTAGCCGTCATCCCAGCGAAGGCTGGGATCCCGGAGGGTGAGAAGCGCCGGCGTCTTTCACCCGCTCGGGCCCCAGCCTGCGCTGGGGCGACGCTTGCCGCAGCGCAGCACCTCCCCTAAATCCCCGGAATGACCTCCACCAACGACATCCGCCGGTCGTTCCTCGACTATTTCGGCAAGCACGGCCACGAGCTCGTGCCGTCGGCGCCGCTCGTCCCGCAGAACGATCCGACCCTGATGTTCGTCAATGCCGGCATGGTGCCGTTCAAGAACGTCTTCACCGGCCTCGAGACTCGGCCTTACTCGACCGCCGCCTCCTCGCAGAAATGCGTCCGCGCCGGCGGCAAGCATAACGATCTCGACAATGTCGGCTACACCGCCCGCCACCACACCTTCTTCGAGATGCTCGGCAATTTCTCGTTCGGCGACTATTTCAAGGACCGGGCGATTATGCTGGCCTGGGCGCTGCTGACGAAGGAATGGGGCATCTCGCCCGACCGGCTGACCGTGACGGTCTACCATAATGACGACGAGGCCTATGACCTGTGGCGCAGGATTTCGGGCCTGCCCGAGAGCCGGATCATCCGCATCGCCACCAAGGACAATTTCTGGGCGATGGGCGACAGCGGTCCGTGCGGCCCTTGCTCCGAAATCTTCTACGATCATGGCGACCACATAGCCGGCGGCCCTCCCGGCAGTGCGGACGAGGATGGCGACCGCTTCGTCGAGATCTGGAACCTCGTCTTCATGCAGTACGAGCAGGAGGACAATGAGATCGTCCGCGAGCTGCCCAAGCAGTCGATCGACACCGGCATGGGGCTGGAGCGGATCGCCGCCGTCCTCCAGGGCGTCCACGACAATTACGACACCGACACGTTCAAGGCGCTGATCGCCGCCTCGACCGCGCTCACCCACAACACCCGCACCGCCGACACCCGCGCGAGCCACCGCGTCATCGCCGACCATCTGCGCGCGTCCGGCTTCCTGGTCGCGGACGGGGTGCTGCCGGCCAACGAGGGCAGGGGCTATGTGCTCAGACGGATCATGCGCCGGGCGATGCGCCACGCCCATCTGCTCGGCACCACCGAGCCCCTGATGCACCGGCTGGTGCCCTCGCTGGTCGCCGAGATGGGGGCCGCCTATCCGGAGCTCGTCCGCGCCCAGCCGCTGATCGAGGAGACGCTGAAGCTGGAGGAGAGTCGCTTCCGCCAGACCCTGGCCAACGGCCTCAGGCTGCTCGACGAGGCGACCGCGTCGATGGGGCCGGGGGGCACGCTTCCCGGCGAGGTCGCGTTCAAGCTCTACGACACGTTCGGCTTTCCCTACGACCTCACCGAGGACGCGCTGCGCGCCCAGGGCTTCGGCGTCGACCGCGCCGGCTTCGACGCCGCCATGGAGCGGCAGAAGGCGGCCGCCCGCGCCGCCTGGAAGGGCTCCGGGCAGAAAGCGTCCGAGGATGTCTGGTTCGACATCGCCGAGGCGCATGGCTCGACCGAGTTCATCGGCTATGCCGGACACGAAGGGGAGGGCGTGGTCGTCGCCCTGGTCAAGGACGGGGCCCGCGTGGATCGCGCCGAGGCCGGCGAGCAAGTTACCCTCGTCACCAACCAGACGCCTTTCTACGGCGAAAGCGGCGGGCAGATCGGCGACAGTGGGAAGATAAGCTCCGACAAAGGCTTGCAGGCCGACGTTGCCGACACGTCGAAGCCTCTCGGCCGGCTGCACGCCCACCATGCATTGCTCGTCGCGGGCGCGGTGGCGGTCGGCGATGCCGTCCATCTCGCGGTCGACGCGGAGCGCCGCGCGAAGGTGCGCGCCAACCACAGCGCCACCCACCTCCTCCACGCGGCGCTTCGGCACCGCCTCGGCGGCCACGTCACCCAGAAAGGCAGCCTGGTCGCCCCCGACCGCCTTCGCTTCGACTTCTCGCACCCCAAGGCGCTGACGAACGAGGACGTCGCCGCGATCGAGGAGGAAGTGAACCGCCACATCCGCGAGAATGACGAGGTCTCCACCCGGCTGATGAGCCCCGACGAGGCGATCGAGGCCGGCGCCATGGCCCTGTTCGGCGAGAAATATGGCGACGAAGTCCGCGTCCTGTCGATGGGCCGCGGCGCCGACGCCGGCTATTCGGTGGAGCTGTGCGGCGGCACCCATGTCAGGGCGCTCGGCGACATCCAGCTGCTCAAGATCGTCGGCGAGAGCGCCGTCGCCGCGGGCGTGCGCCGAATCGAGGCGCTGACCGGCGAGGCAGCGCGCCTGTGGCTGACCGAGCGCGAGACCCGGCTCAAGGAGGCGGCCGCGACGCTCAAGGCCTCGCCCGAGGAGGTGCCGGCGCGCGTCGCCGCCTTGCTCGACGAGCGGCGGCGGCTCGAGCGCGAGCTCGCCGAGGCGAAGAAGGCGCTGGCGATGGGCGGCGGCCGCGCCGCCGGGGCGCCGGGGCCCGAGCGGGTCGGCGGCCACGGCTTCATCGGCCAGGTGCTCGAAGGCATGGACCCCAAGGGCCTGCGCGGCCTCGTCGACGAGGCCAAGCAAAGGGTGGGTTCGGGCGTCGTCGCTTTGGTAGCGGTCAATGACGGCCGCGCCACCGTCGCGGTCGGCGTTACCGACGACCTCACCGGCAGCCGCAACGCCGTCGACCTGGTCCGCCGGGCGGTCGAGACGGTCGGCGGCCGGGGCGGCGGCGGACGGGCCGACATGGCCCAGGGCGGCGGCCCCGACGGCGCCCGTGCGGCGGAGGCGGTTCAGGCCGTACGCGAGGCCTTGGAGGCGGTGGCCGCCTGAGGCGGCGGTTCCGGTCCGGACACGCTCCTGCCGCCATATTCGTGCGAGCGGGCTTCCTCCTCGGCGACGTAGTCCGCCAGCGACGGACCCGAAACATGACGCTCCAGCCGGCGCGCCTGCTCGTCGAGCCGGCGGATCGCGCCGAGCTTCTCGTCCTGCCCCAGCTTGGCCTGCGCGACCGCCGATTTCAGCACCGCGATCGTCCGGTCGTAGACCTTGGTCGGCACCGGGAAGGGGTGGCGGTCCTTGCCGCCATGGGCGAGCGAGAAGCGGGCCGGATCGGCGAAGCGGCAGGGGGCGCCATGGATCACCTCGGCGACCATGGCCAGCGAGCGGATGGTGCGGGCGCCGACGCCGGGGACGAGCAGCAATTCGGCGAAGTCCTTCGGTCCGGCGTCGGCCGCGGCGGCCAGCGTGCCGTGCAGCCTGCGGATGATCACGTCGTCGCGGCGCACGTCGTGATGGTCCGGCATCACCAGATGCGGCAGCAGCGGCTCGGCGGAATGGGGACACGTACTTTTTCGCGAAAAAGTACGTGTCCCCCCTGCGACCGCCTCGCGCGCCAGCCGCTCGGGGCCGAGCTCGGCGAGCATCTGCAGCTGAACGCCGCGCGAGGCGTCGGCGCGGCGGTCGGCGAGGTTGACGATCTCGCCCTGGCGGCGGCCCTCGATCGCCGCGTGGGGCGAATCGACGAAGCTGTTCAGGCCTTCGGAAAGCCAGTGGTAGCGCCGCGCCGTGCGGCTCGAGCCGTTCATGCCCTGCTGGACCACCGCCCATTTGCCGTCGTCGGCGACGACGAAGCCGTGCAGGTAAAGGTCGAAGCCGTCCTGGACGGCGGCGCTGTCGACCTTGGCGACCAGCCGGCTCGCCTGCGCCAGGCCGGCGCCGTCGAAGCCGGCGCGCTCGCCGGCCGCGACCAGCTCGGCGGGGGTTGGGCGCGAGTGGCGGCCGCGGCCGCCGCAGACCTGGAGGCCGAGCTCGCCGGCGCGCGGGTTGAGGCCGCGCTTGAGCGCGCCGATGACGCTGGTGGTGATGCCCGACGAATGCCAGTCCATCCCCATCACCGCGCCGAACGACTGGAACCAGAAGGGATGGGCGAGGCGGGCGAGGAAGGCGTCGCGACCTTCATGGTGGATGATGGCTTCGGCCATCACCGTGCCGAGCCGGGTCATGCGCTCGCCCAGCCAGACGGGCACCCGCCCGCCATGCAGCGGCAGATCGGCGCTGCCGGATCTTTTGGCCATCACCTGGTCCTCAGAACGAAGGAGGAACGATAGCAGCGGCGGCGCGGCATTGAAACCCCGTCGATCGCGGGAGAGGGGTTGTCAGCGCGGCCTCAGCGCGTCCCGCAGCCGCCGCCGCTCCAGCACCGGCTCCTGCTCGAGATGGCCCAGCTCCATAATCTCCTTCCTCAATTCGGCGCGCTTCTCGTGGATCGAGGCGATGACCGGACCCATCGCCATGCCGAGGTCGACGAGCACCGCTTCCGAGAGTTGCAGCGAGGATTCGAGCGTCTCGGGCACGGCGTCGGTGGCGCCGGCGCGGTAGAGCTCGGCGGCATGGGCGGCATCGCGGGCGCGGGCGACGATGGTGAGCTCGGGGCACCAGGCACGGACCTTCTTGGTCACCCGCACGCTCAGCACCGGATCGTCCATGGTGAGGACGAGCGCGCTCGCTCGGCCGAGGTTCAACCGGTCCATCATCTCCGCCCGGGCGACGTCGCCGTAGACGATCGGAATGCCCTCCTTGCGACCGGCGGCGACCGTGTCGATGCTCGAATCGACCGCGACATAGGGCCGGCCGTGCGCGGTCAGCATCTCGGCGACGAGCCGGCCGACGCGGCCGAAGCCGATGAGCACGACTGCCTCGTCGTCCGGGCGGACCGCGGCCGCGCCGCCGCCCTCGGCCTGGCCTTCGACCCGCCGCGCCGCCATCTGGCCGAGCTTGGCGAGCAATGGCGTCAGGGTGAGGCCGATGGCGGTGACGATCTGCCAGAAGGCCGCCGTCTGGGCGGTGATCAACTGTGCCGCCGCCGCGGTCGCGAGCACGATCAAGGTGGTCTCGGACGGCGACGCCATGATCAGGCCGGTCTCGGCGGCGACCGCTTTGCGGGCGCCGTTGAGGCGCAGCAGCAGGCCGGTGACCAGCGCCTTGACCAGCACCACCCCCATCACCGCCAGAGCGAGGCTGACCCAATTGGCGGCGACGAGGCGCACGTCGACGCTCATTCCGACCGTGATCAGGAAGATGCCGAGGGCGAGCCCGCGAAACGGGGCGGTGATCACCTCCACCTCGCTGTGATAGTCGGTCTCGGCGATCAGGATGCCGGCGAGCAAAGCCCCCATCAGCGGCGAGAGGCCGGCCGCGGTGGTGGCGAGGCTGGCGGCGATCACCACCAGCAGGCTCGCCGCCAGGAACAGTTCGGGACTCTTGGTTCGGGCCGCCTGGGCGAACAGGCGCGGCAGCAGCAGGCGGCCGAACACCAGCATCGCCGCCACCACCACCGCGCCCAGCAGCAGGGTGTTGATGAGGCCGTCGAAGCCGCTGGCTTGTGCATAGGGCGCCATCGCGCCCAAAGCGAAGATGATCGGGACGATCGCCAGATCCTCGAACAGCAGCATCGCCAGCGCCGAGCGGCCGACCGGGCTGGTGGTGCCGACCAAAGGCAGGACGAGCGCGGTCGACGACAATGCCAAAGCCAGGCCGAGCGCGACCGAGCCGCTCCAGCTCTGCCCGATCGCGTGCAGCGCCAGCCCGATCAGGACGCCGCAGAGCAGCAGCTGGGCGGCGCCGACTCCGAACACCAACCGCCGCATCGTCCACAGGCGCCGGAAGGAGAGTTCGAGCCCGATCGCGAACAGGAGCAGGATGATGCCGAACTCGGCGAACGGCTCCACCGCTTCGGGATTGGAGATGGTGATGTAGTTGAGCCAGGGATATTTGCCGGCCATCGCGCCGAGCCCGGCCGGGCCGACGAGCAGCCCCACCAGGATGAAGCCGATCACCGGGCTGATCCGGAAGCGCGCGAAGGCCGGGATGACGACTCCGGCCGCGCCGAGAATCACGAGCGCGTCGCTGAAGCCGGAAGTCTGGAAATCCGCGTGCATCTTGTCTTTATGCAGGAATGGGAGACAATGTCAGCCATGGGCGAGGGTCAAAACGACCTCTGCATCGTCGGCGGCGGTCCGGCCGGGATGGTGGCAGGCCTGCTGTTCGCGCGGGCCGGCGTGCCGACCATCGTCCTCGAGAAGCACGATGACTTCCTGCGCGACTTTCGCGGCGACACCGTCCATCCCTCGACTCTGCGCATCTTTTCCGAGCTCGGCCTGCTCGACCGGCTGCTCGAGCGGCCGCACGACAAGGTCCGCCAGCTCCACGGCCTGATCGGCGGCCGGGCGATGGCGATCGCCGATTTCTCCCATTTCGATCCGCGCTGGAACTTCATCGCGATGATGCCGCAATGGGAGTTCCTCGATTTCGTCGCCGACGAAGCCCGCTTGTATCCGCACTTCACCCTGACCATGAACGCCGAGGCGACCGGGCTCCTCACCGAAGCGGGGAGGGTGGCCGGCGTCCGCTACCGGGCGGACGGCGAGACGAGGACGCTCCGCGCCCGGCTCACCATCGCCGCCGACGGCCGCACTTCGTGCCTGCGGGAAGCGGCGGCGCTGCCGGTCCGCGATCTCGGCGCGCCGATGGACGTCTTCTGGTTCCGGGTGCCGAAGGCGCAGGCGCCCGACAACGAGACCACGGGCGTCTTCGCCTCGGGCCGGATTCTCGCGCTGATCGACCGCGGCGATTATTGGCAATGCGCCTACGTCTTTCCCAAAGGGATGGAGGAGGAGATCCGCGCCCGCGGCCTCGACGCCTTTCGCGATGAAGTGGCCGGGATCGCTCCCATTCTTCGCGCCCGGATCGGCGCGGTGGCGAGCTGGGACGAGGTCAAATTGCTCGCGGTCTCGCTCGACCGGCTCGAGCAATGGCGCCGTCCCGGCCTGCTCGTCATCGGCGACGCCGCCCACGCCATGTCGCCGGTCGGCGGCGTCGGCATCAACGTCGCGGTCCAGGACGCGGTCGCCGCCGCCAATGCGCTGGCCGGGCCGATGGCGGCGGGCAAGGATCCCGACCCGCTGCTGGCGCGCGTCGAGAAGCGCCGCCTGCCGGCGGTGCGGATCACCCAGGGCTTCCAGCGCGCGGCGCAGCAGCGGATCATCAGCCCGCTGCTGATGCGCCAGGGCGGCGCCTTCGAGCCGCCGCGCGCCCTGCGCTGGCTCGACCGCTATCCGGTCCTGCGGCGCATTCCCGCCGCCCTGATCGGCTTCGGCTGGCGCCCCGAGCATGTGAGGTCGCCGGCCGTCGAGACGCCGCTTCGACTTCGCTCAGCAGCTCCTCAGGATGAGCGGAAACCAGTCCCTTTACCGCTCATCCTGAGGAGGGACTGAGCTTGGCGAAGGCCCGTCTCGAAGGACCTACCGCACCGCCATCGCTTTCTCGAGATTGTCGACGATCGCCTCGAAGAATTGCTCTGTCGTCATCCAGCTCTGCTGGGGGCCGATCAGTATGGCGAGGTCCTTGGTCATCTTGCCTTGCTCGACGGTCTCGACGCAGACCCGCTCGAGCGTCTCGGCGAATTCGGTCACGGCCGGCGTGTCGTCGAACCTGCCGCGGAACTTGAGGCCCCCGGTCCAGGCGAAGATCGAGGCGATCGGGTTGGTCGAGGTCGCCTTGCCCTGCTGGTGCATGCGATAGTGGCGGGTGACGGTGCCGTGGGCTGCCTCGGCCTCGACGATCTTGCCGTCCGGGGTCATCAGGATCGAAGTCATCAGCCCCAGCGAACCGAAGCCCTGGGCGACCAGGTCCGACTGGACGTCGCCGTCGTAATTCTTGCAGGCCCAGACGAACTTGCCGCTCCACTTCAAGGCGGAGGCGACCAGATCGTCGATCAGCCGGTGCTGATATTCGATCCCCGCTTCATCGAATTGAGCCCTGAAATCGCTCTCGAAAACCTCCTCGAAAATATCCTTGAAGCGGCCGTCATAGGCCTTGAGGATGGTGTTCTTGGTCGACAGATAGACCGGCCATTGCCGGTTCAGGCCGTAGGTCAGGCAGGCGCGGGCGAAGTCGCGGATCGAATCGTCGAGATTGTACATGCCCATGGCGACGCCGGCCGAGGGGAAATCGAACACTTCATGCTCGATGACCTGGCCGTCGGCGCCTGCCCACCTGATTGTGAGCTTGCCCGGGCCCGGCACGCGGAAGTCGGTCGCCTTATACTGGTCGCCGAAGGCGTGGCGGCCGATGACGATCGGGTCGGTCCAGCCGGGGATCAGCCGCGGCACGTTCTGGATCACGATCGGCTCTCGGAAGACGACCCCGCCCAATATGTTGCGGATGGTGCCGTTGGGTGATTTCCACATCTTCTTGAGGCCGAACTCCTTCACCCGCGCCTCGTCGGGGGTGATGGTCGCGCATTTGACGCCGACGCCGTGCTGCTTGATCGCCATCGCCGCCTCGACCGTGACCCGGTCCTCGGTGGCGTCGCGATTCTCGATGCCGAGGTCGAAATGGACGAGGTCGATGTCGAGATAGGGGAGGATCAGCTGCTCGCGGATCCATTGCCAGATGATGCGGGTCATCTCGTCGCCGTCCAGCTCGACGACGGGGTTCTTCACCTTGATCTTGGCCATATGCGGCTCGCGCTTTCCCTTGGATGTCGGATATCGGGCGCGGCTCTAGGCGGGGACGGGGCGCTAGACAATGGGGACAGTTACCGATCCCACCCGACCAAGCGAACCGACGCAGGCCATTGGGATCGGTAACTGTCCCCTGCGCCCTGCCGCGGTTGTCACGCCGGGTGGCGCGGCTTAAAGGCTGCGGCATGACCTCCCTTGAAAAGTCGGACCTCGTCACGACCACCGTCCGCTACCGCATGCCCAACGTGCATCCGGAAGGGCGCAAGTTCGTGGTCATCGCCGCGGCCGTGGCCTTGGTCTTCTGGCTGCTGATCGACTGGGACTGGCTCGGCTGGATCTTCGCCGGCCTCACTTTGTGGGTCGCCGCCTTCTTCCGCGACCCGATCCGCACCACGCCCAAGGGCGACGGGCTGGTCATTGCGCCCGCCGACGGCCTGGTGACGATGATCGCGACGGTGACGCCGCCGCCCGAGCTGCTCGGCGAGGACGGCCTGCCGCCCGGTCCGTGCATTCGCGTCTCCATCTTCATGTCGGTGTTCGACGTCCACATCAACCGGGCGCCGATTTCCGGCGAGATCAAGCGCGTCGTCTACATCGCCGGCAAGTTCCTCAACGCCGACCTCGACAAGGCGAGCGAGGACAATGAGCGCCAGCATTTCCTCGTCGAGGGCCGCGACGGCGTGCGTGTCGGCTTCACCCAGATTGCCGGCCTGGTGGCGCGCCGCATCGTGCCCTGGGTCAAGGCCGGCGATTATGTCGCCGCCGGCCAGCGCGTCGGCCTGATCCGCTTCGGCAGCCGCGTCGACGTCTATCTGCCGGCCGGCACATCCTCCCAGGTGCTGCTCGGTCAGCGCGCCATTGCCGGCGAGACCGTCGTCGCGCGCGTCGGCGTGTCCGAAGCGCTGGAGGGCATTGCCCAGTGAAGGCGCCGGTCGAGCGGCGGGGCATCCCGCTGCGCGCGGTCGTCCCCAATGCGGTGACGGCTCTGGCTTTGTGCACGGGCCTCTCGGGCATCCGCTTCGCCATCGCGGAGCGGTGGGATCTGGCCATCGCCATGATCATGGTCGCGGCGGTGCTCGACGGCATGGACGGGCGTATCGCGCGCATGCTCAATGGCTCGAGCCGGTTCGGGGCCGAGCTAGATTCGCTGTCGGACGTGATCGCCTTCGGGGTGTCGCCGGCGGTGATCCTGTATTTATGGTCGCTCGAGGCGCTGCCGCGCTTCGGCTGGCTGTTCGCGCTCGCCTACGCGGTCTGCATGGCGCTCAGGCTGGCGCGGTTCAACGCCCGCATCGACGTCGAGGACCAGCCGCACAAATCGGCCGGTTTCCTGACCGGCGTGCCGGCCCCGGCCGGCGCGGCTTTGCTGCTGCTGCCGACGCTGCTGTGGCTGGCGAGCGACGGCGAATGGGTCTGGCTGCAGGACTGGCGGCTGGTCGCGCCCTGGGCGGCGGCGGTGGCCTTCCTGGTGATATCGAGCCTGGCGACCTATTCCTGGACGTCGTTCCGGCTGCGCCGCCGGGTCCGGCTCGAGGCGATCGTGATCATCGCGATCGTCGGCGGGGCGCTGCTGACCGCGCCCTGGGAGACGCTGAGCGTGCTGGCGCTGCTCTATCTGGCGGCGATTCCGTTCAGCATCCTGAGCTATGCGAAGGTCAAGAGGCAGCGCGGCGCAGCGCGCCGGCCGGAGTCTCCCGCGGCCTAGCCGCGGCAGGCCCGCCGCGCAAAGCGAGCAGGATTTCGCGCCAGTTGAGGCGCACCGTCATGTGGATGGCGACCAGGGCCGCGAGCAGGGCGAGGGTGAAGAAGAGCGCGGCAGCCAAATAAGTCACAGCCTATCCCCTTACTTATCCACAGGCCCGCAACGCCGGCCGGCGGCTTTCGATCCATTACGCCGTTGAAACCCCACCATGTTCATGATTTGTTCGAAAGTCAAGCCCGAAACCGACCCACAACCGACGCTCCAGGCCCACGCCAAAAAAAAGCCCCAGCCCTTTCGGGCCGGGGCTTTGCGGGATCGGCGGGGGAGGGGGGAGGGATAGCCGATCGCCGCTGGGGTAAGGGCAGAACGTCGCGCCCGCCTGCGGGTTCCGCTAAAAAGAGAAGGCGGTTGAAAGTCGGCTCCGGACAAACGAAACGCCCCGGAACGCGTGCCGAGGCGCTTCGCCGACAGCTGCCGTTGCAGGCGACTATCTCCCGTCCCCGTCCTGGCCATAACCCAAAAAGCCGATTCGGAAAAGCGCCGCGGCTGCCCGGGCGGCGCGGTTTCGGCCCGCGCAGCTCAATTTTCTTAACTATAATCAGGGTCTAGACAGCCGCATTGACCCGCGTCAATCTGCGTGCCGCGAAGAAGAAGCCGGGGCGAGTCGAGCGTTCGATTGGGGGGGGAACCAGTCGAAATTGTTGAGGGAGGTAGTTGCCGGGACGTCTAGTCCGAGCAGTTTCTGGCCGTGTTCATCAGAAATGCTTGTGTCTGACTGTTCTCGTCATCGGAAAACCGGGAGGAACGTGACATGGGCGGGTGGGACGAGATCATCAAAGGCTCGAACGGCGACGACACCATCAGCGGTGGCAGCGGCGACGACTTCCTGCAGGGCCGTGCCGGCGGCGACTTTATCGACGGCGGCGACGGCAACGACCAGATCCAGGGCAATGAGGGCGACGACTATCTGCGCGGCGGCGCCGGCAACGATTACCTCCATGGCGGCCTCGGCACCGACACCGCCGTCTATTCCGGTTCGATCCTCGAATACAGCTTCAGCCGGGACGGCGAGAATTTCTACGTCAGCCACAGCGGCGGCACTGGAATCGACGGTAACGACCACCTGATCTCGATCGAGCGGCTGGTCTTCGCCGATGCGACGATCGACCTTACCCAGAACAATGCGCCGATCGCGTTCGACGACGCCGCCTCGACCGACGAGGACGTTGGCACCTTTTCGAGCGGCTCGACCAGCGTGCTCGACAATGATTTCGACTGGGAAGGCGACTCGATGAGCGTCACCCCCGGCACGTTCAACGGAGTCTACGGCACGCTCACGCTCAACGCCGACGGCACCTACACCTACACCCCCTACGCCTCGACCCAGTCGCTCGACGACGGCGAGACGGTGCAGGACAGCTTCAGCTACACCGTCTCCGACGGCAGCCTGAGCGACACCGGCACCCTCACCATCACCATCGGCGGCCTGAACGACGCCCCGGTCGCCGTCGACGACGCCGCCGCGATCACCGAGGACGCCAGCGTTTCCGGCAACGTGCTCGCCAACGACACCGACGTCGACAACGAGACGCTGACGGTGGCGAATCCGGGCGTCTATGTCGGTGCCTACGGGACGCTGACGCTGGCCGCCGACGGCAGCTATACCTACACGCCGAGCGCCGCGGCGCAGGCGCTCGACGACGGCGAGACGGTGCAGGACAGCTTCTCCTACACCGCCTCCGACGGCACCGCTTCGGATTCGGCCACGCTCACCGTCACGGTCGCCGGCGCCAACGACGCCCCGGTCGCCGTCGACGACGCCGCCGCCACCACCGAGGAAGCCAGCGTCTCCGGCAACGTCCTCGCCAACGACACCGACGTCGACGGCGAGACGCTGACGGTGACCAACCCGGGAACCTATGTCGGCGCCTACGGGACGCTGACGCTGGCCGCCGACGGCAGCTATACCTACACGCCCAGCGCCGCAGCGCAGGCGCTCGACGACGGCGAGACGGTGCAGGACAGCTTCTCCTACACCGCCTCCGACGGCACCGCTTCGGATTCGGCCACGCTCACCGTCACGGTCGCTGGCGCCAATGACGCCCCGGTCGCCGTCGACGACGCCGCCGCGACCACCGAGGACGCCAGCGTTTCCGGCAACGTCCTCGCCAACGACACCGACGTCGACAACGAGACGCTGACGGTGACCAACCCGGGAACCTATGTCGGCGCCTACGGCACTCTGACCCTCGCCGCCGACGGCAGCTACACCTACACGCCGAACGCGGCCGCGAACGGGCTCGCCACCGGCCAGGTGGCGCAGGACGCCTTCGCCTACACCGCTTCCGACGGCACCGCCTCCGATACGGCGACTCTCACCGTCACCGTCACCGGCGCCAACGATGCCCCGACCATCGACGCCGGCGGCACCAGCGCCACCGGCTCGGTCACCGAGCTGCCCAACGGCGATCCGGGCGAGGGGACCACGGTCCACGAGGCCGATGGCACCGTCGCCTTCGACGACGTCGACCTGTCCGACACCCACAGCGCGACCGCGACTCCGCAGGGCGGCGGCTATTACGGCACCTTCACGCTCGATCCGGTCAATCAGGCCGGCGATACTGTCGCCTGGCATTTCGACGTCAGCGACGCCGACATAGACGGCCTCGAGGAAGGCGAGGTCGTCACCCAGACCTATACGATCACGATCGACGACGGCCATGGCGGCACCGCCACCCAGGACGTCACCATCACCATCACCGGCGCCGCCGACAGCGTGCCTCCCGATGGCACCAACTGGTATATCGACAACAGCGCGGTCGACAGCGCCAATACCGGCAGCCCGACCGACCCGTTCACCTCGATCGCCGCGTTCAACGCAGCGCAGGGGACGCCCGGCGGCCCCGGCACCGGCGACAATGTCTACCTGCTAACCGGCACTGGCAGCGGCGTCTATGCCGAAGCCGACGGCATCAACCTGCTCGATGGCCAGACGCTGACCGGCGTCGCGACCGGCGCGCTGCGCCCGACCATCGTCACCACCGGCGGCGACGGCATCAACGTCGCCCAGGGCAACACCGTCACCAGCATCGACATCGGCACGACCAGCGGCGCCGGCATCGCCGACAGCGGCGGCACCGTCGGCACGCTCACCGTTTCCGACGTCGCCAAGTCGGGCGGCGGCCAGATCGTCGACATCGATCAGGGCGGCACTGTCAGCATCACGCTGAACAGCGCCGCCTCGACCGGCTCGGCGGGCGGCGCGATCGACCTCAACGGCCTGTCGGGCAGCTTCACCGTCACCGGCGCGACGACGATCGCCGGCCACACGGGCGGCGGCATCGACATCACCGCCTCGAGCGGCCTGGCGGCGAGCTTCCAGGGCAACCTGGTCGTCGTGGCGGGCTCCACCGACGCGATCCGTTTCGACATGAACGCCAATAGCAGCCTGACCCTCTCCGGCGCGGTCAAGGATATCAACGCGACCGGCTTCGGCGCCGACGGCCTGCTGTTCACCAACAATAGCGGCACCAGCGCGCTCGCCATCACCGGCGGCGGTCTCGACATCGACGTCACCGCCGGCATCGGCCTTTCGGTCCAGACCGGCGGCAGCGTGACGGTTACCGGCGCGGGCAACAGCGTCACCAGCACGACCGGCTCGGCGGTGATCATCCGCAATGCGACCAGCAACGGCGTCACCCTGGAGAGCGTCTCCTCTTCGGGCGGCAATGCGGCGGGAATCATCCTCGACAATGCCGGCAGCGGCGGCTTCACCGTCACCGGTCTCGGCTCGGTCGCGGGCTCGGGCGGCACGATCACCAACAAGAACGGCGCCGACGGCTCGCTCACCCAGGGCATCGGCGTGACGATCACCAACGCCGCCAACGTGTCGCTGTCCAACATGGCGATCACCACCACCCAGAATTTCGGCATTCTCGGCAACAACGTGAACAATTTCACGCTGCGCGATTCGACGGTCACCGCCACCCACGGCACGACCGCCACCGCAACCATCCACGAGGGGGCGGTCAATTTCACCAACCTCAGCGGCAATGCCTTGTTCGAGGGCAACACCATCTCGGGCGGCCGCGCCGACAATCTGCGCATCGTCAACAATAGCGGCAGCCTCAACCTGACGATCCGGGACAGCGCTTCCGATCAGGCGGTGTTCGGCCTCAACAATCTCAACGGCAACGACAGCGTCTATGTCGAGACTTCGGCCAGCGCGGCGCTGACCATGCTCGTCGACGGCGTCTCGTTCCTCGGCGCGCGCGGCGACCTCCTTCAGGTCTCCGCCCAGGGCACGTCGACGCAGAACATCACGATCCAGAACAGCAGCTTCGCCAATACCCATACCAACACGCTGAGCGGCGGCGGCGGCCTCGCGCTCGGCGGCGGCGGTGCCGGTTCCAACATCATCGTCGACTATCGGATCGAGGACAGCACCTTCACCGGCGCCCGGGGGCCGGCGATCAACACCGTCTACACGCCGGTGGCGGGCACGATCCGTGGCCTGATCAGCGGCAACGTGGTCGGCCTCAACGACGGCACCGCCGGCAGCCAGGGCTCGTCGGCAGGCGGCAGCGGCATCCTCGCCGGCCTCGAGAAGATCGCCGGGGCGGGGTCGGCCAGCTACACCGTCACCATCGACGACAACGAGATATACGACGTGCTGCTCGGCCTCGGCGGCATCGAATTGCGCTCGAACGGCGGCGGCGCCGCCAATCCGGCAACGCTCGAGGCGACGGTCACCAACAATATCGTCGACGACATGGGCGATTTCGCGATCGCGGCGCTTTACGCCATGGTCGGCGGCAGCGCGCTCAACGGCGACTTCGCCCGGCTCGGCCTCGAGCTCAGCGACAACATCCTCAACAACGGCGATTCCTCCTCAGGGATGAACGCCATCTATCTCGACCAGGTGTCCAACGACGCCCATTATTACTTCCCGGGCTATGCGGGCGACGACGACGGCGAGAATTTCGGCGGCACCGCCAGCGTCGATCTCAACGCCTTCTTCCTCGGCAAGGGCAATGTGATGGTCAATGGCGGCGGCCCCAGCTTCCCGCTGATCGGGGTCGACGCCAGCTTCATCAGCGACGCCACCGGCGATCCGTTCATCCACCCGGTCTGGCCGTAAGCCGGGCTAAGGCCGGCGCCTTCTCCCTCTCCCGCGAAAGGCGGGGGAGGGGGGTCAGGTGGCCCCGGTCGCGTCGTGGGGCGCGGCGACCGCCTTCGATTCCGGCGATTCGCGCTGCCTGAGCCAGATCGACAGCACGATCAGCACCGCCGTCGACAGGAACTCGCTCTGCCAGTTCTGGAAGCTCTCGAACCAGAGCTGCGGGTCGCCCAGATAGGCGAGTGCGCTCACCGCAGCCTCGCCATGCTCGAGCGCTTCCGCGGCGGCGGCCTTGGCGCTGTTGCGCCAGTGCAGCAGGAAGGAGAGCAGGAACAGGATGAACAGGGCGATGCCCAGCGAGCGCGCATAGAGCGCGCGCGCCAGTGCCCCCGAGCGCAGGATCTTCGGCGCCCCGGCCTTGCGGGCCTGCTGCTCGAGATCATGGTCGCGGGGCGGATCGTCCGGGTCGCGCGATTCGGCCGAGCCGCGCTGGATCAGCACCGCGGTCAGCACGACATAGGCCGACATCTGCAGGAACTCGCTTTCCCAATTCTCGAACACGGAAGAGAGGAAAGCGGGGTCGATCGTATAGGCCCCCAGCGAGATGGCGTCGCGCCCGTGCCGGCTCAGCTCCTCATTCTCGACATGCCAGCCGGCGAACCACTGGCCGACGATGCTGACCAGGAACATGAGCATCAAGGTGATGGTCAGACCGTTGTTCTTGAAGAACTTCGCCACGGAAGGCCTCCTTCGTTGCGGAGGCGTCAATGCGGGCTTCCGGCCTTGGTTCCGGGTCCCCGGACTAGGCTGTATCGACATTCAGCGCTGAGCCGAGATCGCTCCGCCGACGGCATCGATCTGTCTAACGCCTCTCCGAGCTTGTCTCGGGGAGGGGGACCGCGGAGCGAAGCGTCGTGCTGGAGGGGCAATGGCGACACCGTATTTCCCCTCCACCGCGCTTTGCGCGGTCCCCCTCCCCGGGCAAGCTCGGGGAGGAATTTCGGGGAACTCGGCCGCTACTGAATGTCGATACAGCCTGGCTCGGGTCGGCTGCCGGGGGCTCGGAAGAATGCGAGGGACCGCCGTCGCCGGCTGCCGCGTCGGGCGGCGGGCCGGGCGAGCGCACCGGCAGCGCCCAGCTTATCTGGCCGCGTCGCTGCCGTTCCAGGTTTTGCGCAGGCCGCTCTAACCCCGATTGCCCGAGAATTGATGCCCGATTCCCCGGCGAGGCTCGGCCCGGCGCTCAGCGGGGCGCGAATCCGGGCGCGTCACGTCTCGCCGGTGAACCTTTTCACCTTGACCGGCAGCTTTTTCCCCTTGGTGCGGCGCGAGGGGATCTGGATCGGATGCTTTTTCTTCCATTCCGCCCAGGTCATCGGGCCGTCGGGAGTGTCGATGAGCTCGTCGTCGAGGGCCATGAGCGACGATTAGCGCGTTCCGCACGGCGGCGATACCGCCTGGTTTCCTGCTCGTTTCGATCATTCTAGAAATGTCCTTGACTCGCCGCGGCTGCTGTGACATTTCTATAAACATCGAAACGAGGAGCAGGGCTTGGACTCGCCGACGGCCATATCCGCGCTGGGAGCGCTCGCGCAGGAGCATCGCCTCGCCTTGTTCCGGCTGCTCGTCCAGGCGGGCGCCGACGGGATGGCGGCCGGCGCGATCGCCGACACGCTGGGCGTGCCCAATTCCTCGCTTTCCTTCCACCTCGCCCAGCTCAGCCGCGCCGGTCTGGCCCGGCAGGAGCGGCGCCACCGGTCGATCATCTACCGCGCCGATTATGGCGCGATGAACGCCCTCGTCGGCTACCTCATGGAGAATTGCTGCGCCGGGGCCGGATGCGCCGCCGCACCTGTCGAAGAAAGGAAATCCGCATGAAGCGCCTGCACGTCCATGTCGGCGTCGCCGATCTCGATCGCTCGATCGCTTTCTATTCGACCCTGTTCGGCGCCGCGCCGAGCGTGGCGAAGCCCGATTACGCCAAATGGATGCTGGACGATCCGCGCGTGAATTTCGCCATCTCGTCCGGCCGCCACGCGGCCCGGGGGGTCGAGCATCTCGGCGTCCAGGTCGAGGACGAAGCCGAGCTCGCCGCCGTTTACGGCCGGCTCGAGGCCGCCAACCGGCCGGTGCTGGAGGAAGGCGCGACCACCTGTTGCTACGCCAGATCGGAGAAGAGCTGGATCGCCGATCCGGACGGCTTGGTGTGGGAAGCCTTCCTCACCCGCGGCGAGGCCACCGTCTACGGCGACAGCCCGGCGTTCGACGCTTTCGCCGGCGAACCCGCCCAGGCGCCCTGCTGCGGCTGAACCTGGTGGGCCGCGCCGCGCCGGACGAGCCCGCTCTGGCCCGCAGGCTGGCGGCGGAAGGGCTCGGCGCCTTCTTCCTGTTTGCCACCGTCATCGGCTCCGGCATCATGGCGGAGACGCTCGCGGGCGGAAACGACGCCGTCGCCCTGCTCGGCAACAGTCTCGCCACCGGCGCGATCCTGTTCGTGCTGATCGCCATGCTGGGCCCGATTTCGGGCGCGCACATGAATCCGGCGGTGAGCCTGGTCGCCGCTGCACGCGGCGAGCTGAGGCGGCGTGACGCCGCCGCTTATGCCGCCGTGCAGCTCGGCTTCGGCATCCTCGGGGCGTGGGCGGCGCATTTGATGTTCGACCTGCCGACGCTGCAATTGTCGCTGAAGGCGCGCACCGGGCTGGGCCAATGGGCTGGCGAAGCGGTGGCGACCTTCGGGCTGATCCTGAGCATCATCGGCACCGTCCGCCACCGGCCGGCCTGGGTCCCGGCCAGCGTCGCGCTCTACATCGTCGCCGCTTACTGGTTCACCTCCTCGACCAGCTTCGCCAATCCGGCGATCACGATCGCCCGCAGCCTCTCCGACAGCTTCGCCGGCATCGCCCCGGCCGACGTGCCGGCCTTCGTCGCGGCGCAGCTGGCAGGGGCGGCGGCGGCGGCGCTCGTCGCCCGCTTCCTCTTCGACGAGCGGCCGGCAGCGGCTTGAGCCGGTCCGGCCCGCGGCCTACAGGCCGTCGCCGTGAGCATCCGCGTCGCCTTGCTCGGCCGGGGGATGGCGGGAACCGTGTTTCACGCCCCGCTGATCCGCGCCGTGCCGGAGCTCGAGCTGGCGGCGGTGGTCGGCGCCGCCGACGCGGCGGCGGCGATCGCCTCGCCCGGCATCGACCTCGTCGTCGTCGCCACGCCCAACGCCAGCCATTTCGCGCTCGCCGCCGCGGCGCTGGAGGCGGGCAAGCATGTCGTCGTCGACAAGCCGTTCGCGCTCAGCCTCGCCGAGGCGGACTCGCTGATCGCGCTGGCCGCGGCTAAGGCGCGGCTGCTGACCGTCTTCCACAACCGGCGCTGGGACGGCGACTTCCTCACCGTGCGGCGGCTGATCGAATCGGGGCGGCTGGGCGAGATCCTCCATTTCGAGGCTTGTTGGGACCGCTTGCGCCCCGTCCCGAAAGCGGGCTGGCGGGAGCGGCCGGGCGAGGGGACCGGTCTGCTCTGGGACCTCGGCCCGCATCTGATCGACCAGGCCTTGCTGCTGTTCGGGCGGCCCGACCGAGTCGTCGGCGACGTCGCCGTCCAGCGCGAGGCGGCGGGGGTCGACGATTATTTCGCGCTGACTCTTCATTACGGCGCGCGGCGGGTGCTGCTGGCGGCCTCGAGCCTGATCGGGACGCCGCGGCCGCGGTTCGCGGCATACGGGCTGCGATCTTCGTACATAAAATACGGTCTCGACCCACAGGAAAGGCAGCTGAACGACGGAATTGCGCCAGTTTCGCCCGGATTCGGGGCCGAAAACCCCGCCTTGCGCGGCAACATCACCAACATTTCCGGCCCAAGCGAAGCGATTCCGACCCTTCCCGGCCGCTATCTCGCTTTCTACGAGGCGGTCGCCGCGGCGATAAGCGAGCGCGGCCCGCCCCCGGTCGATCCGGCCGACGCCCGCGAGGGCCTGCGAATCATCCGCCTCGCCCGGTCCGCCGCTTGACCTGGCGCGCGCATCTGGCAGGAGCTTCGCGCCTATGGCGACGACCGAACCGAAGAGCGTGTGGACGATCGGGGCCGAGCTCGGCGAGGGCCCGGTCTGGGTCGACGGGGCGCTGTGGTTCACCGACATCAAGGGGTGTCGGATCCACCGCTACGAGCCCGTCACGCGCGGGCAGCGGAGCTGGGACGCGCCGGAGCCGGTCGGTTTCGTCCTGCCCGCGCAGGGCGGCGGCTTCATCGCCGGCCTGAAGAGCGGGCTCCATCGCTTCGACGGGACCGCCGGCCGCTACGAGCCGATCGTCGAGGTGGAGCCCGAACGGCCGGGCAACCGGCTCAACGACGGCGTTGTCGACCCGGCGGGCCGGCTCTGGTTCGGCACGATGGACGATGGCGAGACCGACAAGACCGGCGCCTTCTACCGGTTCGAGCGCGGCCTCGTCCGGCCCACCGGCCTCGACGGCATCGCGATCACCAACGGCCCGGCGCTCTCGCCCGACGGGCGCATCCTCTATTTCGTCGACACCCGCGCCGGCACGATCGGCGCCGCCGACGTGGCGGACGACGGAAAGCTGGGCCCCGCCCGGCCCTTCGTCCGCATCGATCCGGCCGACGGCTATCCGGACGGGCCCACGATCGATGGTGAGGGCTGCGTCTGGATCAGCCTCTTTGCCGGCTGGGAAACGCGCCGTTACTCGCCGGCCGGCAATCTGGTCGACCGCGTCCGCTTTCCGGTCGCCAACATCACCAAGATCGCCTTCGGCGGCGACGATCTGCGGACTGCCTACGCGACCACGGCGCGCCTGCATCTCAAGCCCGACGAGATCGCGCGCCAGCCGCGCGCCGGCGACCTGTTCGAGTTCCGCGTCGACGTACCCGGCCTGCCCTGCCCGAGGGTGGCGGCCTGAGCGGGCGGCAGGGGGCTTCGGGCGAGGGCGATGCACGCATCCGGGAAACCGAGCGCTGGGACATTTAGGCTGATCCGCCGCCGCGCTTCCATCGGCCCGATGGTTCGCGTTATGCCTTGCACCTCCGCAGCATAGCACGATTTTCTGCGGGATTTTGAATTGCAATCGTGGCTTGAAGCCGTTCATCCTGGCGGTCGGGATCAGCGGAAACAGTCCTGAGCGCCGCGGGCGGCCGACCGGCGGCTTCGGCTCCGGGACGCGCGGAGGCGATGGGCGATGTGGCTTCACTACTTCAAGATGTGCTTCCGCGCGATGGCGCAGCAGCGCTTCCTCTCCGCGATCAACCTGTTCGGGCTGGCGGCGGGGCTGGCCTCGGTGATCCTCATCTTCCTCCACGTGACGGCGGAGTTCAGCTACGACAGCTGGCTTTCGGGGCATCAGCGCATCTACCGGATCGACACGGTCGAAACCACGCCGGGGCAGAAGCCGATCGCGATCGCCCGCGCGCCCGGACCCATGGCCGCCGCCCTGATCAAGGATTTTCCGCAGATCGAGGAGGTCACCCGCGCCTATAGCGCGCCGCTGACCGTCAGCCGTGACGGCCGCCCTTTCAACGAGGACATCCTCGTCGCCGACCCGAACTTCTTCAGTCTCCTCGGCCTGCCTTTCCGGACCGGTGCCGGCGACCAGGCGCTGCGCGCCCCGGCCTCGGTCGCTCTGAGCGAGCGCGCCGCGCAGAAATATTTCGGCCGCGGCGATCCGGTCGGCCGCAGGCTTGTCATCCTGACGCCGGAGCCGCGAGATTATTCGGTCAGTGCCGTGTTCCGAACGATCCCGCACAACAGCCACATGAAGTTCGACATCGTCATCCCCCACGCCGGCTATTTCCCGCTCGCCGACGAGGGCACGCGGGGGATTCCAGACAATTGGGGAGGCGCCTATTTCCATACCTATGCGCGCTTGAAGCCGGGTGCCGACCTCGCCGCGATCGAGCGGGGCCTCCCCGCCTTCGTCGACCGCAGCCTCCCTCAATGGCTGACCGGCCTGTTGAAGACCGCCCCCCACGACTTCTTCAAATTCCGTTTCATCCCCCTGCGCGACGTCCATTTCGACGGCGCTTCGATGGCGGCGATGAAGCCGCCGGCGAGCCGTACCACGATACTCGCGCTGTCGCTCGTGGCGCTCCTCATCCTGTTGATCGCCGCGATCAACTTCGCCAACCTGTCGGCCGCGCGCGCGTCGTTGCGGGCGCGCGAGGTCGCCCTGCGCAAGGTCGTCGGAGCCCGGCGCCGGCACATCCTCACCCAGTTCCTCGTCGAAGCGGTGACGCTTACGGCCTTCGCCGCGGTGCTTGGCCTGGCTGTCGCGGAGCTCGCCCTCCCGTGGCTGGGCGATCTGCTTGGGCTCGAGCGCGGCACGGCCGTGCCCAATTACTGGACGCTCTGGGCTATGCTCGCCGCGGCCATCGTCGCCACCGCGCTCGGCTCCGGCCTCTATCCTTCGGTAGTCGCGGCCCGCATCCGGCCGGCCGCGGTGTTCAACCGCGGCGCGGCCCACCTCGCCGGGGGAGGTCTGCGGAGCGCATTGGTCGTTGTCCAGTTCGCCATCTCGATCGCCCTGATCGCGACGACCCTGGTCATCGTCATGCAGACTCGCTTCGCCCGCGATGTCGATCTGGGGTTCGACCGACGGAACATGCTCGTCGTACGCGCGCCCGACGGTGCCGGCGGCGCCGCCCTCGCAGCGGCTTTCAGAGACGAGGTGGCGCATCACCCGGACGCGGTCGGCGTCGCCTTGTCTTCCGCGGTCCCTTCCGACCTGTCGGAAGACAATATTTCGATCAGCAGGCCCGGTTCGGCCAAGCCCATCCAGCTCGGCTACCACAAGGTCGATTCGGACTTCTTCCGTACTTATGGCGTGCGGCCGCTGAGCGGCCGCACCGAATCCGGACGCCAGATGGACGAGGCGGGCGCCGCTCGAAAGGATGGGGAGGCGGTCGCCGCCCCGGCCGTGATCAACGTTGCTGCCCTTGACCTGCTCGGCTTCAAAGCGCCTGCGGACGCCCTGGGAGAGGTGCTGCGCGCCGGGGAGAAGGCTTTCACGATCATCGGCGTCGTGCCGGATCTCCACTTCCGCTCACTTCACGAGCCGGTGCGGCAGGAAATCTATTCGCTGGACGACACGCCCGGCACGTCCATCTCGATCCGTTATCGGACCGCGGATCTAGAGAGCTTTCTCGCCGCGATCGACGCAATCTGGAGCCGGCGGGTTCCCGGTCACGCCGTCGAGCGCCAGTTTCTCGACGAGGCGCTCGAGGGGCTCTACGCGCGCGAGCATATGCAGGCGGCGCTGCTGAGCCTTTTCTCAGCCGTCGCAATCATCATCTCCTGCCTCGGCCTGATCGCCATGGTCGCCTTCACCGTGCAGCGGCGGACCAAGGAGATCGCGATCCGCAAGGTCCTCGGCGCGCGTTCGCGAGACATCTTCCAGCTCCTGTTATGGCAATTCCTGAAACCGGTGGTCGCCGCCAATCTGGTCGCCTGGCCCGTAGCCTTCCTGATCGCAAGCCGGTGGCTCGATCAGTTTGCCTATCGGATCGACCTGCCGATCTCGGCATTCGTCCTGGCCAGCTCTGCCGCGGCGCTGATCGCGTGCGCGGCAGTGGCCGCGCACAGCTTCAGAGTTGCACGGGCAAACCCCGCGATGGCGCTCAAATATGAGTGATGCGACTCAATGGTGGTTCCGACAATTCGAGCTTTTCCCGCCTGCTGCGGGACCACTCCGCGCGGCGGACCCGCTCTGTTTCTTGCCGGGTCGAGGCCAATGGAACGATCGTCCCGATGCGCCATGAGCCGAAGGATATTTACGGCCGGGCAAGCTTCGCGGGACGGTAATCGCGAGCCACCATTCGCATATCTCGGCCCCCTAAAAAATCCGGTGGCGCGGGCCGGCGCCTCTGCCTAGGGTGGCCGGCTTCTGGCCGAGAACATTCCGACCCTTTGCTGGAGACCGGCATCGACTTCGCCCGCGCGGCTCGGAAATTGCAGCCGCAACTGCCGGTACTCATCAAATCCGGCTACGCGCAAGTCGAGGGCATTGCCGGTGATCTGCCTCGGCTTACGAAGCCGTTCCGGCGTGATGAGGTCGAAGGCAGCATCTCCCAGCTCAGCGGCGCGGCAGAGGAAAGCCCGGAACCTCGCGGCTCCGGGCCCGCCTCGGCGCGTGCGGCCTAACCTTCCCGATCCTGCGTCCTCGCCTGCCTGCGCAGTTCGGCGCGGCTGATGGCCGAGACGAGCGTATTGCCCTCGACCGTGAAATTGTCCGCCGGAAGCGCGAGCTCCGAGTCCCGAACCTGGACGACGACCGTGTCGACGATGCCGTTCGCCCGGGTGCGGACTTGCTCGACCGCGCCGATGACCTTGCCGCGCGTATCTGCCACGGTCATCCCGGGCGTGACGGTGAGCGCGCCGGCGACGTTCGCCGCCGCCGAGCCGGCCGCCGCGAGCATGGAGCTGCCGAGCCCCGTCGAACCGGAACTGGACGCCGCGCCGGATCCGCGGAGCATTCCAGCGGCGGTGCCGGTGGCCCCGCCTGCCAGCGAGCCGGCGGTGTCGACGGCGCCGTTCAGCGTGCCGCCGATCGCGTCGGTGCCGATAGCCTGGACGCCGACGCTGGCATTCTTGGAGGCGCGGGCACTGCCGCGGCCCGAGGCATTCGCGGAGGCGCCGTCGGTGCCGCCCGCGCCGCCGACGGCGCCGTCGAGCGCGCCGGTCAGGCCGGCATCGGCATCGGCGCGGCCGGAACGCGTGTCGACCCGCTTGCCGGCGCGGCCGGAAGCCTGGCCGTCGACGCGGCCGGAGCCGGTCCCGGTGGCGGTGCCGATCGGGCCGCCGAGGACCCCGCTGAGGGTGCCCTGGACGTTGCCACCGAGGCCGCCGCCGAGGCCGCCCCCGAGAATCTGCGCCGAGGCCGGCGCCGCGGCGAGCGCCAGAGCGGCCGTCGCGAGGGTGAAGATCGGTTTCATATGCCTGTTCTCCTTTACTGAAGCTGGTCCGAGGGTGGTTTCCTCATCCCGCTAACGGAAGAGCCGGGCGGATTAATCCCGCCCCGGCAATGTTTTCCGCACCTGATCTGTCAGGACCTATTTCTTGGGCAGGGGCGTCCGGCAGGCACCGCAAACCAGACCGCGGCCGTAGATATTGTCGGGGCCGCGGGGACCGAGATCCTCGGCCTCGGCGTCGAGCGCGCGCAGCGGCGGAGCGCGGCGAGCGACCGCGAGGGCGAGGCGGCCGGCCACCAAAGGCACCGCGTAGGACGTGCCGCGCACGCGGACGAGCCGCCCTCCGGGCGCCGCCGCCGCCATGTCGGCCGCCGGCGCGGCGTAATCGAGGTGGAGAGCGCGGCCGGCCTCGGGCAGTGCGCGGCTGCGGCCGTCGACGCCGGTGACCGCAATCACGCCGGGATAGGAAGCGGGGTAAGGGGGTGGCGCCGAGGGGCCGTCATTGCCGACGGCGGCGACGATATGGACACCGCGCGCCCGCGCCTGAGCGACAGCCTTGCCGACCAGCGGGTTGGGCGGGCCGACCAGACTCATCGCCACGACCGGCGCGCCGCGCGCGGTCAGCCAGCCGAGGGCGCGGACAATCGCCACCGCGCTGCCGCCAGCGGGGTCGCGGCCGTAGACGTCCGCGACCAGAAGGTGCGCGCGCGGCGCTGCGCCGCCCACCGCGCCGGAGCCAACCGCGAGCGATGCGACTGCCGTGCCGTGGACGCTCGCCGCCGGGGCACCGCGGGCGAAGCCGCGCTGCTCGGCGCTACCGGGCAGCGCTGGGTGGGCGGCGACGCCGCCGTCGATGATGGCGACGACTGCGCCGCGGCTGACCTGCGCTGCTGAAGCAAGCGCGGCTGCCGACGCCGCCGGCCCCGTCCCGCCGCTTCGGAAGTGGAGATGGTTGGGGGCGAACTCTCCTTCCGGGGCAATGCGGCGGAGGTGCGCAAGGGACTTGTCCAGCGACAAACGGGCGGGCGGGCGCAACGTCACCGACATCATGTCCAGTCCCTCGATACGCTCCTCGGCAACGATCGTGAAGCCCGCCCCCTGCGCCGCCGCGAGCGTCGCCGGATCGGGATCGACGGCGACGATCTCGCCGCGCACCGCGGGACCAAGAGCGGTCATTTCGAGCAAATCGGTATGGGCGCGAACGAAGTCGTCCAGACGGTCGAGCCGCGCCCGAGCAAGCCGCTGAGCGCTCCTTGCGGCGCGTTCGACCTCGCCGACCACGCCGTCCGTGGCGCCCGCGCCGATCCGCTCCACGTCTCGAACGACGGGACCGACCGGCGGCAGCGGCGGCAGCAGTTGCGCCGCCGCCGCGCTCGCCAGCGTCAGTGCCGCCGTCGCCAGCGCCGCTCGTCGGATCAGGGTCGTCATCGCAGGAAGCGTCTCGCACAATTTGGCTTGCTCGTGGATTAAACGTACGAGACCAGCCGTTTCCTCCACGAAGCCACGGGAGACGTGCCTTTTGGCATTCGAACGCGAGCTGTTGACATTGCTGCCCCGGCTGCGCCGGTTCGCCCGTGCGCTAACTCGCGACACGGCCGATGCCGACGATCTCGTTCAGGCTGCGGTCGAACGGGCGCTGAAGGCGAGGCACCAGTGGCAGGAAGGGACAAGGCTGGATTCCTGGATGTACACGATCGTTCGCAACAGCTGGATCGACGAGGCGCGGGCTCGCGCCCGCCGCGCCCAGACCTTCAGACCTGAGGAAGAAGGGGCCGCTATAGCCGATCCGGGGCACGAGGAGGTCGAGCGCCGCGCTCAGATGCGTGACGTCGGCCGGGCGATCGAGACCCTGCCGCCCGAGCAGCGCGAGGTCATCGCCCTCGTCCTGGTCGAGGGCCTCGCCTACAAGGAGGCGGCCGTGATACTCGACATCCCGATCGGCACGCTGACCTCGCGGCTCACCCGCGGCCGCCAGGCGCTGGTCCGGCTGCTGGAGCCGGCGTCATGAGCAAAGTCACCGACGAGATGCTGACCGCCTTCGCCGACGGCGAGCTCAGCGCGGAGGATCGCGCAGCGGTCGAGGCGGCGCTTGCCGAAGATGCGGAGCTGCGGCAGGCCTTGCGCGTCCAGCAGGCGCTTCGAGCCCGTCTCAACGCGCATTACGATCCGATTGCCGACGAGCCACTGCCGACACGGCTCGAAACGCTGCTCGCCACCGGAGAGGGGGCGGCGGTCGTCGACTTCGCCAGGGCGCGCGAGCGCCGCCGCGGGTTCGCCTGGCCGCAGGTCGCCGCGATGGCGGCGAGCCTTGCCGCGGGCGTGCTCGTCGGTCAGTTCGCGACCGGGCCGGCGAGTGGCCCGGTCGCGGTCGAGGGGGGCGTGATGCTGGCGCGCGGCGGGCTCGCCGAGATTCTGGAGACCCGGCTCGCCTCGGCTCAGCCGGCGGGGGTGGAGACCCGGATCGGCCTGAGCTTCGCCGACTCGGCAGGGCGGTTGTGCCGGGCCTTCGACACGCCGGGTTTGTCCGGGATCGCCTGCAAGGAGCCCGCGGGCTGGCGCCTCGTCATGACAGTCGCCGGCGCCGGCGCCGCCACGAGCGAATATCGTCAGGCGGGATCCCCGCTGGTGATGGAGCAGGCGCAGGCGATGATGGCGGGCGCCCCGCTCGACGCGGCGGCCGAGCGAAGGGCGCGCGACCGAGGCTGGCGCCGGGATTAAACCTTTCGCCCCATCCGTTCCCCCTGAGCCAGGGTTCAGGGAGGTTACATGCGCATCTTCGCCATCATTGCCGCCGTCGCCGCAGCCCCTGCGGCCGCGCAGCAGCAAGAAGTCGAGCTCAGCAGCGGCGTCGAATATCAGCGAGGCGATTACGGCACCGGCGAGCGGATCGAAATCCTCTCGGTCCCCAGCAGGTTCCGGCTGCAAAGCGGCCGAGTCACGCTCACCGCCAATGTGCCGTGGCAGCGCATCGAAGGACCCGGCAACGCGGTCGGCGGCGGCGGGCTGCTCGGCATCATCATCGACCCGACCCAGCCGGCGACCCGGAGCGTCCGCCAAGGCCTCGGCGACGTCCGCCTCGGCGCCACCTACGCCGTGCCCCGCGAGAGCCTCGGCGGCGTCGGCTTCGCCGTCTCCGGCCAGGTGAAGCTGCCGACCGCCTCGTCGGCGAAGGGTCTCGGCACCGGCGAGACGGACTATGCCGTCGGCGCGGAAGTATCGACCCGGGTCGGCGGCCTCGTCCCGTTCGCCGCGATCGGATACACGATCGCGGGAGATCCGGACGGCTATCAGCTGAGAAACGGCCTCTCGGCGCGGGCGGGCGCCGCGTTCGGGCTCTCCAAAAGGGCCGAAGCGCATGTCTCCTACGGCTATGCCCGCAACCTCAGCCCACGGCTCGGCGACGAGCAGCAGATCTCCACGGGCATCCGCGCAAAGGTGTCGAAGCGGCTCTCGGTCGGCGTCCAGGGCATGGCCGGCCTCTCCGACGGCTCACCCGACGTCGGTGCCGGCCTCAGCCTCGGGATCAGGATGTAGCCGAAGCGGACTCAACTGCCGCGTCACGGATCGCTTTCGATCGCAGCCGCAAGTCCCGTGTGCTCGACGGCCGTTGGTCGAATCAGCCATTCGCTCGTTAACGGGTGGTGGATGCACCAGGGGTAGTTTCCGGGCGCTTTGGAATAGGTCGCCCGCGCTTCTGCAAAAGGAAGCCAATTGTCACCGCGATGTTTCCGGCTGCGCAAGCTCACGGACAATTATACCGTCGTTATCGTGGGCATTACTGATTTGCGTCGCTAAGAAATGTTGACAGGCACAGCGCGGCGGCGCAAATTTATTTTCAAGGGTTCGTTTTGAAATCGACAAGATCACGAGGACCGTCCGAGGACGGCAGGGCCGCGCCCCCTGATCGGCTCATGAACGTCATTGCGGTCCGTGTTGGTGACGGTCGAGGGGGGCCATGAACGCGAGACCTACCGTAATGCTCGTCACCGCTGAATTTTGGCCGCTGGCGAAGACCGGCGGCCTGGGTGACATGGTTTACTCCATCGCGACGTCCTTGCGCGACAGCGGCTTCCAAGTCCGCGTCGTGATCCCGGGCTATAGGTCGATTCTTCGCAAGCTTGGCGCGGGCGCCAAGGATGTGGGCGGGCTGCTGGCGCTGGGCCACCAGGCAAGACTTCTCGTCCAAGATCTGCACGGCATGGAAATCGTCATTGTGCGCTGCGACCCGCTCTACGACCGGCCCGGCAATATCTACATGAAGGATTTCCGGACGCCGTGGAGTGACAATGCCCAGCGCTTCGGAGTCCTTTGCTACGCCGCTGCGTCGATCGTGAACGGTCGAACCGCGATTCCTGCTCCGGAGCTCCTGCATATCCACGATTGGCATGCAGGACCGACCCCCGCCTACCTCGATCCCGAGGTGGACATCCCGGTGATCCTCACGGTGCAGAACTTCATGTTCCAAGGCCGGTTTCCCCGGCGAGACATTCTGGGGTTGGGGCTGGAGGGAGTCACGGCTGCAGGTGAGCTGTTTTCCGGCTTCAGCTTCCTTCAAGCCGGCCTGCAACTCGCCGATGTGCTGACGACGGTTAGTCCAAGCTATGTCGACGAGATCAAGAAAGGGAATCGCTTCAACTGGTATTACGTCAATCCAACCAACCAAGAGAAGCTAATTTCCATTACCAACTGGCCGGAGACCGATGTCTGGAACCCGGCCTCAGACACATCCATTCCCGCACAATACGACATCGACAGTCTTGAGCATCGGAAAATCAACAGGATTGCTCTCCAAAGACGACTCAACTGGGGCGACATGGACGGGCCTATCCTGTGCACACTCAGCCGGATCACCAAGGCAAAGGGCTTCCAGTTTCTTTTCAAGAATATCGGCTTGCTGTTGGAGCGTGGGTGTCGGGTCGTCCTTGCCGGCGAAGGGGACCGTCCACTGGTGAATGCGGCAAGGAGCCTTCAGGCTGCGAACCCGGGCAGGATCGCGTTGATCACACCGTATCGCGAAGAGGACGCGCGGCTGGTCCTGAGTGGCGCCGATGCGCTGCTGATGCCATCGCTCACCGAGCCTTGCGGCCTCAGTCAGCAGCATGCTCAAATTTACGGCTGCGTGCCGGTCGTTTCGCGGGTCGGCGGACTGCCCGACACGGTCACCGAAGGACAAACCGGTTTCATCTTCGACCCCTCGGACCGCGCATCATTCCTCGCGGCGATTGATCGCCTGCTATTGAGGCTTGGGAGCGCGACGTGGCGCTCGCTCCAGCAGGATTGCATGCGGGTGCACGAAGTCAGAGCAGCCCGAACCGCTTATGCGGACCTGTTCCTCCGACTCCACCAACGCAAGCAGGCTAGAGCGGGCCACCACGCCGTGAACCGACCAAGCCCTGCCCCCTGCATTGAGGGGGCCTGATCGCTTGCGCTGGTCATAGAAGGAGCTAGCCCTGACGACCGAAGATCTTGTCCGCAGTAGTTTTCCCTCAGGCGAGGTCTTCTTCGTGCAGGTAGGCTCCAACGACGGGAAGCATGGCGACCCCATTCACGATCTCGCTGTCCGCGATCCGCGATGGTCGGGTATCCTGATCGAGCCCGTGCTCTATGCCTTCGAGCGCTTGCGCAGGAATTATCGGTACCAGGATCGGTTTGCCTTCGAGAATCTGGCGGTCAGCGACAGGCCCGGTACCGCCAAATTCTACCATGTTTGCGAATCCGCGAAGCGGCATCTCACCGACCTTCCCGAGTGGTACGATCAGCTCGGTTCGTTCGACCGCAACCACATCATGAAACATCTGGATGGCCAGTTGGCGCCTTTCATCGTGGAAACGGAGGTCGATTGCCTGCCTCTAGGAGACATCCTCGAGAAGCATAATACCCGCCGCGTCGATCTCCTGCACATCGACACCGAAGGATCCGACTGGAACGTTCTCTCGCAGTTTGATCTGGACCGGTACCGGCCGCGAATGATCATTTTTGAGTATGTGCACCTTTCGGTGCAAGATTTGGAAGCGGCAGAGCGTCGGCTCTCCGATGCCGGGTACCGCATGCAAAGGTGCGGGCTGGATGTGATCGCGACGCGAGGATGGAACGCGCCGCAGCAAGAGGGCGCGCCCTCGCGCCTCGCGAGAATTGAAGATCCGATTAGCGGAGTTCAAAGGGCGGCGCGCCGGTCCGGCCGCGCAGCGATGCGGTCCAGTCTCGAAGCGCGTGGCGTACGCAGCCAGACGCGTTTCAGATGCCGCCGGCTGTCCGCGCGTAGGGGGCCGCGCGCATGCAGGATGCGCCAGTTGTCCACGAAAATGGCCTCGCCAGCAGCAAGCCGGCACGATGTCGGGGGGACAGTCGACAGCGCCTGGTCGAACGCAGCCACGGCCGCTTTTTGCCCCTCATCCATCTCCGGCAAATGCCAGGGTGTATAATTGATGCGCCAATCCGCCTCGTCGTCGCCGCGCAGCAACGCGCAAGTGCCGGCAGGCCCGCCGGGATGCGCATCATCAAAATAAGGAATGGTGACCGAGCGCAAATGCGCTCGTTGCTCAGGTTCGAGGCCGCGCAAAATCGGCAGGGTGTCGGCGAGAAGGGATTCGCCGGCTTCCTCGTCCTGCCGGACGCAGAACCAAGCCACGACATCGGGCACCGGCCCATCACAGTGAAACGGGACCGATTCCGGACTGCCGACCAGCAAGTCGCTGCTCGGAGGCTGCCAAACGTCGTGGATGGCGAGGATGCTGCCCAGGTTCTCGCACGTCGTCACATACCGCTCGAGGCTCTCGAACGAAGCGCGCCCGATGCCGCTCGTCATGAGGTCGTCGGCGATCAGCTTCTCGAGAATGCCGTCGCTGGGAGAGCGCATTCGGTTGCCTCAATGGACGTGTCGGCTCGTGGCGTCATGTCACGCGGCGGCGAGCTTAGGCTAGAACTCGCTCAAGATCACCTCGCAACCCGTACGCACCGGCTTCAGGGGTTCCCGAACGTCTTCAGCAATTTGAGCTTGAACTCCGGCCGGCGTTGCTGGGAATAAAATTCCTCCACCAGCGGTGCCTCCAGGCGGTGACGATATCGGCCGTAATATTGAAAGGTGCCGGACAGCGACAGCTGCCTGCTGAAGCTGTGGGTGTAGGACAAGCTGAGCTGGTTCCACGCGGCTTCTCTCAACTGAAATCCCCGGGACGGACTGTTGTAGGTCCACTGCAGCTGCGCGACGTCGCCTGGCACCCGACCCCGATCGGGCGCGTTCCATTGCAGCGTCCCGTTCGTCGTGTAGCGAAACGTCCTGAAGGTTTGGCGGCCTCCAAAAGTGTCTACCGGACCCTGCTGATCGAACAGATTGACGCTCACATTCGCTTTGACCCGCCGGAGGATCGGCGCGCTCAGGTCGAATTGCGCGCCGCTGTCGCGACGTCTTCCCGCGTTCACATAGGTATAGACGCTGGTTCCGTCCGGAGTGACCGAATAGCTCTTGCTCCAGAGATCGCTGGTATTGCGAACGTAGAGGATCGCGCCGGCGTCGATCTTCCCCGCCCGATAATGCAAATTGATTTCGTACGCGTCGGTGGACTCGTCCTTGAGATCCGGATTGCCCTGGAAGATCGTAACGGCGTCCTCGACGGTGCGATACGGCCGCAAGTGCTGGAGGGGGACTCGATCGATCCGTCTGCTGTAGCTCGCCGTCAGATCCAGGCCCTTGCCGAAAGGATATTTGAGATGCACGGTCGGGAAGAGGTTCGTGCGCTCGGTGTCGACGTCCGGTAGGCCCGGGCTCCTGATGTGCCGGCTGTTCTGCTCGGCCCGGATCCCGGCGACGACGGTCAGCTTTCCCAATGGTTGCTGAAAGGTCGCATAGGCTGCGACCGTCCTGCTGCGGGCGTCATACTCATCGGTCGCGTTGGGACCAAGCGAGCCATCGCCGCCGACGCTGGTGAAGCGATACTGGAACGAAGTGTCGTCAAGGTCCCAGCTTCCTCCCATCGACAGGATCTGGCCTTTGCCCATCGGACGATTCCAGTCGAGCTGGGCGTGGCCGACGAAGGATCGCTTGCGCTGCACCGTCGAGAAGGAGGTGGCGTCGCTGAACTGCGCGTCGGTCAGGTCCCGCACCTTCGGATTGCCGTAAAACTGGGCCGCGGCGCTCAAGGTTTCGCCGTCCCTTCTCCCCTTCAGATCGAGGTTGAAATCGGCCGTCAGGAAGCTCGCGACGCTGTCCAGCCGACGGCGTTCCGAGAATGAGGTGAAATCCGGCGTGAGCCCGCGGAATTCGGCATCGTTGACGAACTTGTCGTGCCCGCCGCCGCCGCCCAGCTTGGCCGAGATGGTTGTCCTGGAGTCGAGATTGTAGCTGACCTTGCCGCTCAAGCGTCCGTCTGTGCCCTTGTATCCGCCTCCTCCCTCCTCGACGTTGACCGTGAGGGGTCCGCCGAGCGTCGGCTCGACGCTGCGCCGCTTGTGGTAGGTCGAACGCGACATCCACCCGATGTTGCCCCCGCCCGTGAGCTCATACGCCCACTTGCCGTGCTTGCCTTTGACCGTCGAATCCAGGTGCATACGCCGGTAGCTCGAAGCCTCCATGCTGGCATTTCCCGAGACGTCTTCGTCCGTCTTCTTCCGCAGCACCAGATTGATGATCCCCCCGGTTCCCTCGGCCGAATATTGCGCCGAGGGATTGGTGATGATCTCGATCCGCTCGATGTCGCTGCCATGCAGCGTCCGGAGATATTGCCTCCAATCTCCGGCATAAGGGCGGCCATCTATGAAAATCTTGGGGTTGCCGGAGCCGAGCAGCAGGATCTGATCGTCCGCGGTGACCGTAACGGCAGGCAGACCCCTGAGAAGCTGGACCGCATCCTTCTGGGCCGTGTGCGGCGTCTGCTGAACGCGATAGGTGCGCCGGTCGATCTTCAGCGCTTGATCGGCGCGGGTCCCCACCACCTCGATGACGTCGAATTGCTCCTCGGTGGGCGCCGCCTGAACGGCAGGTGGCTGATCGAATGCGAACATGAGCCTCTATTCTCAGAGCATTATTGCATAACCGGTGAAGGGGGAGGCGAATCAACGTAATAACCCATGGTACACAGATCTCGCTTGGTCAATCCAGAGGCCAAGACCGATATCGCTTTGAAAAAAATCCCCGACACAGGTCGGTGGCGTGAGACCGAATCACTGCCAAAACGCTGCTGCATCGCGCCATTGCGGGAGCAACGACTAATCAAAACCTTGGCCGAAATGGCTGATGACCTCGTCCAGGTCTGTAATCGAGCCAGCCTTCTCAATGTAGTCCGTAATCTCTTCGCGCAAAGATTCTCGAGTGACGGACCATGGCTTGAAGACTGAAGAGACCCCGCGCCCCGTGCAGCCAAAATGCATCTGCAGAGCAGTCGCGAGAGGGTCCAAACTGGCCGGGCGATCAGCGGACCAGATGGCCTCCAGCCCGGGGACGGCTCGAAATCGTAGCTGATACTGGCTGGCCAGCAGGTCCAGCCTCAGCCGGGTCGCATCACGGCGATAGGACAGGAAGGATTTGAGGACGTCGGCGCGCGCGCTCGCGCTCTTCTCGATAGATTTGTAGCGATTTCCGAGCCCGACGGCATTCAGCACTTCAGATACCAGCGTGCGTTCATAAGCCTCGACGGCCTTTGCCTCGACCGTTGCTCCAAAGTCGTGGAACATATCTGCGTCGAACGAGGTCGCCGACAGCGCAACCTCGTCGAGGGATCCGAGCAACCTCCCGAAATCCCCAACGACGCTGTTGCCTGGCGATATGAAGTAGTTCGCCGACACTGGAAGGGTCGAACATGCCCCAAAGTCCATGACCTCTCCCTCGAGGGTCACGTTTGACGGCGACGGCCCGAGGGCGACATTATGGACCAAAGCGAAAGCAAGCTGCTCTGCCCATCGCCCATAGCAGTCTTCCAGCCGCTGTCTTAGCCCGGCAGCTGCGAACAGTCCGGAAAAGGTCCGAAAGTTATGTGCGACCCGCGCGATATCGGCGCGCTTCCCCTCGTAGCCGGCCGGGCGGTAGCGATAGGCGCGCTGGAAATGCGCCGGGCGTAACGCAAAGCGCCTGACGATGAGCACCCGCCGTTCGGTCTTGATCCCGCCTTCGAGATGCCATTGCTGGTCTATCCCGGTGTCGATCACGGCGACGATGGGCGAGGCGCCATGCGGCATGATCCTCTGGAGAAGCCGGGAGAACAGAATTTCTCTGATCGCCTCCTCCAGGTAAGCCCCACCCGAGCTATGAGCCAGGGGCGTCCCGACACCGATCAGCGGCGTGGGGCCGACGCCTTTGACGCTATAGCCGTCCAGGACGACGCTTCGGCCGCTACCGCCGTTCGTTCCGATCCCGGACCCACCATATCGGTCGGCCCATCCATGCGCCGTTACCGTTCGTCGATCGGATACCAGGTAGGCACAGGATTCGATCAGGCGCGCCCGGCGAAGCGCTTCCCGTTCGCGGCTCGCAGGAGAAGGATCGTCGACCTCCGGCGCGGCCTTGTTCAGCCAGATCACCCTTGCGCCGGCGAGACGCTTCAGAGCGACTTTTGCTGACGATAGTTCATTCGACACCATCGACGAGCAATCAGGGAAAGTCCGGCCCATCGCCACGCCGATCAATCCCGAACCAGCCTGATCAACCCCGGCACGTCGGAAGACGCCCTGCGCCACTTGCCTTCCGCCGCTCCGCTCTCCAGCCGCGACAGACCGGACCAAATGCTTTCTGATATGTACGCCAGCCGCTCCCCCGCCCGCTCGAGGTTCGACAATTGGCGGTCGTAAACCTGGCGCTTTCCCGCCTCATCGCCATAGAGACCGGCGAAGACAATGTCCTCCCCGTCCACGAACTGCCGGAACGGCAGTTCAAGGAGCTCGGACGCGGTTCGACCGCTCCATCGGGCCGCGTCCGACAAGGCGACGACCAGCGCGGCCCTGCAGTCACCGTCCTCGAACAGGGGCTGGCATTGATCGACGGACAGCAAATCCGTCATCAGGGGCACGACCTTTGTTATGTCCAGCGGGTCGTTGATGTCGTCGGCGATCGTGTGAAGTATCGCTTGTGCTTGCCGGTGTTCCGCAATCAGATCCCGGCTATTGGACTCGTGCTCGAAGATGCCGTGGCCTTTTGGACAGCGAAACCTGCCCTCAACGTAAGAGACGCGCCAGGCAAACTCCCGAATTCTAGGAAGCCTGTAGGTCCTGAGTTTCTTCGGACGATCGCTTCTCGGAACAGTGATGCGCTCTCCCTGGACATGGTTTGCCCAGAGCGCGATCGTCTCGTCGACGCTGTTTTCCCGGACGGCGAAATCGACCAGATAGAGATCGGCCGGAACTTCGATGTCTCCGAACCAGATCGCGGGCGAGTCCGTGTTTTCGGATCGATCGTAATAGCCCCAGATCACGTAACTGACCGGTCTGCCGTACACGTTCACGTAGACGGCGAGGCTGCCTTGCTCCTCCGCCATCCTCACCAAAGACAGAAACGGGACGAGATCGACTCCGGACTTTCGCGAGGAACCGCTAGCCAGCATCATGGCCATGGTGATCTTGTCGTCTGTCAGTCTTCGGCCAAGATCCTCACGGCCGTATTCGGCGAAGGCACTCTCGTAATATTGCTCGACACTATAGATCACGCGCGCTCGTCCCGATGTTTTCCTGGGTTAGGGCCGCGACATGACGTGGGGGAACGCCGTCTCACCCTGTCCATGACGGCACCGAGGCGGATCTCGCGCAACGGGCACCTGCCGACCGCAACCGGGCTGGCCATGGCGTCTCCGATAGACGGCGGCCGCCAAGAGCGCCTCATAATCAACAGCGTTACAGCGACGCCCTTCCGGCTTCGCGCAGCCGTTGGCGCCTGTACTCGCCGGCCGCGATGGGAACGGGATATTGATCCCTTGCCGTTCCCAGGCCGCACTCCGGAAGGGTTTGGATCTGGTGATCCGAACGGAAAGGTACGGAGAAGTGGACCAGGTGGACCGACGGCAGGTCCGGCTCCGGTCCGGCGCGTGACAGACGAAAGATTGAGGACGGCAGGACGTCGTTTGTAATGCGCTGGAGCATGTCGCCGACTGCAACGAGCATTTTGCCGGGGGACAGCTTGACCGGGATCCAGCGGTCATCCCTGCCGAGAAGCTCGAATTCCGCTCCACCGGGACACAGGGTCATGGTGATCAGGTCTACATTCCGGTCGAACCCGAAGGGTTTACGATCGGCGCGAGCCGAGGACGGTGGAAGCCTGATGAGCTGGAGCACATTGTCGTTCCTCGCAACGGGATCAACAAACCAGTCGTCCTTGAGCCACAGGAAGCGCGCGATCGCAGACAGCAGGGTGGTCCCGGCCCTGTCGAGCTCAAGAAAGAGTTCGGAAAGTGCCTCGCGGAAGCCCCCGGGCTGCTCAGGCCAGACGACGCCGGAGGCAATCGCGGGATCGGCCTCCCCCTGCGCCAGCGTGCGACCGACCTGCCATCGGTCGCCGAAATCATCCCGGCTGGGTTCGTGCGAAAGATCGCAGCGCGTGTAGCCGTCCCCGGTAACCGACCGGGGGTGGTGGAACCGGCACTTATAGCTCGCCGGCTCACAGCAAAAGGCGTCGAACATTGCCGATGCCCGCGTGACGAGTGCGGAATCGACACCATGGTCCGGGACCACAGCCCACCCGTGCCGCTCGAAGGAGGCGTCGAAATCGCGCGCAAACCCCTCCGGATCGGCGTCTCGTGACCCGATGGCGACCTCGAAGGGAGCTCGAGTAGTGATATCTTGCATGGCGTTCCTAGCAGAGAGTTCGATATGATTTGCGGCTCGCTCGGACCGGCCGGAACGGCAGAAGGCCATATTCCAAGTCCCCGAGGCGAGGATGATTCCAGAGGTCGGAATTGGCCGCCCTAGCCATAGGACGCTTCCAAATTCGGGCCTTCGGGATCGCTGACCTTGCCGCCGTCGAGCGTGAGGATCCTGTCGGCGCTGGCGATCGTCTCCCGGCGATGCGCAAAAATGATCCGGGTGATCCCCAGCTTCCGGACAGCCTCGTTGACTCTTCTTTCGCACCGGCTGTCGAGATGAGCGGTCCCCTCGTCGAGGACCAAAATCCTGGGCTGACGGTACAAAGCCCGGGCCAACAATATTCTCTGCCTCTGGCCGCTTGAGACGGCGATGCCCATCTCGCCAACCAGGGTCCTGTATCCCAGCGGCCAGGAATCGATCTCTTCGTCTATCGCCGCGGCCCGAGCGCAGGCTTCAACCAACTCCATGTCGGCACGCTCTGAGAAGAGCGTGATGTTTTCCAAGACCGTCCCGGCGAAGAGACCCTCATCCTGCAGAACCGCCGCCACTTGCCGAAAGTAGTTTCGATATCCGAACTCTTCGAGCTCCATCCCGTCGACGAGAAGGGAGCCCGAAGTGGGCCTGTGAAGACCTAGAAGGATTTGCGCCAGGGTTGACTTGCCCCCACCGGAGGGCCCGGCGATAGCAACAGATTCCCCGGCCTGAACGACAAGATTAATGTCTTTGAGGACGTTCGGGGCGTCTGGACCATATCTGTAGGCAACGTGCCTCAGCTCGATCATCCCCTTCAGAATCGGAGGCGACCGACTCTCGGCTGCGAATGCAGGATCATCGTCCGTCTCGATGATGTCGCCAAGGTTTTCCAAGTGAGAGTCCAATTCACGGAAACCCGAATACTTATCGATGACCTCGATCCCGGCCGTCATAAACTGAAGCGAGTAAGAAAGAAACGCGAAGATCATGCCGGGTGTGAACTGACCCTTCATTGCCAGAGTCACAGCGATCCAGATCACAATTATGTTCGCCGAGGCCAGCAGGGTGGTCTGGAACGCGTTTTGCCAATTCGTCAGTCGCTTGTATCGGACTTCCGCGCGAATGAACCGCGAGAATCGCGAACGCCAGTGCTCGTGCCGGACCGACTCCCGGCACGATAGCCTGAGAGATCTCATGCAGTACAGTGAACTGAACAGGAAGGCTTGCTCCTTCCCATGGGCTTGAGCCATTTCCGAGAGCGCGGATTTCTGACGAGGTAGCAGGATGCTTCTGACCACCGCGTAGGCCACCACCGTACCCACTCCGATCAGCGATAGCACCGGCGAATAGATCACCATCATGACCAGGGTGAGTGCAGCAAGCGCTACATTAATCAACAGAGCCGGCAAGTCTTCGGAAAGGACTTGCGTTATTGGGAAAATCGACTGGAACTTTGCGATCACGTCGCCGGATTCTCTTTTCCTGAACCACTCGATGGGCAGTCGGAACAGTCTGTGCGTGACGCCCGACGCCATGCCTTCGCCGATCGATGCCCCAATGAACGATATCACGCTCAGCCTGAGTAGGTTCACGGCACCGTTCAGCAGAATGAAGGCGATGAAGGCGATCGAGAGCACTGCCAAAAACGCCTCGTTCCGCTCCGGCAAAGCTTTGTCCAGGGCGAGTTGAGCGAAATAGGGCGTGGCCAGCGCCGCAACCTGCAGAAAAAGCGTCAATGCTAGGACTTGCAGGATCTTGGGCGACAGGCCGCCTACATGAGAGACTAGATAGCGAAGCCCCTGCCGGCTTGTCCTGACCGGCTCGTCGGGTTCCCGTACAGGCTTCATTTCGAAGGCAAAACCGGTGAAATGACGAGCGACATCTCCGAGATCCATCCATTTGCTGGTTCCATTCGGATCATGGACGAGGCCCCGCCCACTCCGGACCGCTTCAAGAACCACGAAATGATTGTGGTCCCAATGGAGGATGACAGGCAGGGCAACGCTGGCCAGATCCTCCGCTGCCACCTCGATGCCTCGCCCAGCGAACCCGAAATGATCGGCCAGGGCAGAAAGCGTCTTCAGCGAAGCTCCTCGCGCCAGCGAAGAGACAACCCTTCGCGCAGCAGCGAGGCCGACTGTCCGATGATGGTGATTTGCTACCATGACGAAGCATGCGAGGCCGCATTCGGCAACCTCGCTTTGCCTGATCAGCTTGATCTTCGATCGCGGCGTACCTCTCACGAGTTGCATCCTGATCCTGACCTACTCGCCGCGCTGATTGAGGGGCACGGTCATCAATCGTCGCGCAGCTAGGCGGTGACGTAGCGCTTGAGAACGGCATCTAGTTTGAGATATTCGTACAGCCCCGTGATAAGGGCGTAAGAAAAGCCGCCCCAGCCCGCGTCATAAGCTTTGGAAAGCAAGGGCCCATAGTCCTGGATGCCATAATCAGCGACGAGCGAGCCTTCTAGGGCCTTCTCGAAGTCGAACAGCGATGCCTCATGTTGAATGAGATTGCCGTAATGCTCCTGATATCGGGGCAGTAGAAATCCATCGCTCAGTCCGGCTCTGGCGAGAGTAAGGAAGTGCAAAAGACGATTCGCACGCATCTTGCTCGGCAGCGCCCTGCAGAAATCCACGACGTACGGATGTACCAGAGGGTGCACGACCCAAATCCCCATCCTCATGAACATGTCGCACCGGGCCGAGGCGCTGGCTATAGAGGAGAGCGACGAATACCCTTTAACCTCCCATTCGTGTCGGTAAAAGGTATTCTCCCCGGACAACTCATCGCCGCCGATACCTGTAAGAAGTAAGTCTATAGACTTGTCCGGGTGACGAGCGACTCCAGCTACGCACGCGATCCTGTAAATGTCGTCGAAAGGCGTTAAGCTGATTTCCTGGTGTTCAAGACCCGCGAGTGGCCCCGGCTCGCCAGATGGATGAGTAGAGTCGCGTAAATCCAAGAGCGATACCAATTCCCGGCGCCTGTTGCGCTGCTGATTACCCATCGCGCCATCATGGATGAGCGCGTAGGAATTGAGGGGCCGGCGAAGGTTCGACGCAGCGATCGCCACGCATGAGGAGTCGAGACCGCCGCTAAGTTCGATGACGGTGGACGATGATCTTTCGATGCGCGGACGGAGTACGTCCTCGATGATCCGCACAAATTCGTCAGTGGCTCTCGCATCGTCGCGCAGGCTGCCAGGAAGAACGACGTCCGGCTCGTCAATTTCCCGAAACGCCAGCCCGGCCCGCCCGAAGGTCAACGACTCCCCCGGCCACAGCATGTAGACGCCGTCGATCACCATGTCCCGGACCTGGCAATTGCCGTGTTCGAGAAGGATCCGGCATGCGTCGATGTTCGGACGGCGGTTCGCGATCGCGAGAGCCGCATCTTCAAATCGCCACGATGCGGTCAGGACTCCGCCTTCCGCGCTGATGTATATCGGACAACAGCCCGTTGCTGATCGAGCAAGTTCAATCTCTGGTGTCCCATCGCGATCCCAGAGAAAGACAGCCATACCTTCGGAGTCAAAGAAGTTGCGGTAAAGTTCCGGACCGGGAGGCGAGCCCTTTACCGTGCCGGAAGGATCCTCGTCCTCTCCGACCCAAACAATGCTACAATGACGATAGGACGCAAGGCCGACTTGAAGGTGAGGGGAGCAAAACGCCTCGATTTTGCTGTCCCCAAACCTTACCGACTTATCAAGGAGCTCACACGGACCGGCCAAATCTCCAAGATCCGCCCGAAGAGTTAGCATCCAACCTCGTGAGCTCTAAAGGAAAGACTGTAGCTGTCCTCGGAAACGCTTTCCGAACGACCCCCAGATTAAATCCACTCTTTGGTCTGATTATCCGGGCCGCGAGTTGTCTTGTACCTTCCCCCCTGCCACGAGGGACCAGAGCCGGCACCGACGACCTTTTCGAGTTCGTCGGCCTTCAGAACTCGCACCCGGTTTACGAACACTGAGCTGTCTTTTTCATTTTTCGGCATTGCTCGACTCCAACTATAGGACGGCAACTATGCATTCCCACTTACTCGGTCCGAAGTCAACTGAACTGAACGGGGGAAATCGGGCGGCCGGTCGCGCGGCGAAGGCGGGCATCTTCTTCCCCTCATCTGCCTGAACGATCCACCCGATCGCGGCTGCCCGGGTAGAGCCATCCTCCTCCGTGGGGCCGGACGATCCCGGCCCGGCAGACCGGACCTCAAAATCCTCGCTCGACCTCTACGCGAAGAATATCCGGATCGGCGACCTGAACGCTGAACGCTTCCTGTCAGTCAAACGCTGCAAGCGCCACCCCGGCTTTCACTTGAATTTTCTGGGCGACATCTTCTCGACCTAGGCGATCGACGGCAGTCACCTCCTCCGAAGATCGTCCGTGAACCGGGTCGAGCGTCTCGAGCCGGAATTGGCTCGAGCGATCCCAGAGTGCCGGCAGCCAGGTCAACTCTACATTGCGATCGACTTCGCGACCGCGCTGTGCTGCTGCGGCTGCGGCGGAGACGTCGCCGCTCCGCTCGGGCGAAGCAACCGGGCCCTCGTCCACATCGGCGCTGGCGCCAGTCGGCGCCAGCCGCTAGGCACGGATCGGCGCCGTTCACTAAGCGGGGGTAGCGTGACGCGGAAAACCGGCAGTGGCAAAAAGGTACTTGTTACTGGTGGTGCGGGGTTTCTCGGTTCTCATCTGATCGATCGGCTCCTGGCGCTCGACGACGAGGTGCTTTGCGTCGACAATCTGTTCACCGGCAGCAGGGAGAATATAGAGCATTTGCATTCGAATTCGCGCTTCGAGTTCCTGCGTCACGACATCTGCTTGCCGCTCCACGTTGAAGTCGATGAGATTTACAATCTTGCCTGTCCCGCGTCGCCGATCCACTACCAGCACGATCCGGTCCACACCGTTAAAACATCAGTGCTGGGTGCGATCAACATGCTGGGCCTTGCCAAACGCCTCGGCTGCCGGATTCTTCAGGCTTCGACCAGTGAGGTTTACGGCAATCCCTCGGTAAACCCGCAGCCGGAAAGCTATTGGGGAAGCGTCAATCCGATCGGTCCTCGCTCGTGCTATGACGAAGGAAAGAGGTGCGCCGAGACCTTGTTCTTCGATTATGAGCGTGAGCACGGCCTTGCCATCAAGGTGGCGCGCATCTTCAATACTTATGGTCCTCGGATGCATCCGCATGATGGTCGCGTCGTGTCGAATTTCATCGTGCAGGCGTTGAAGGGGGAGCCGGTCACCATCTATGGCCAAGGACGGCAGACGCGTTCCTTCTGTTATGTCGACGATTTGGTCGACGGGCTGATCCGGCTGATGGCCTCTCCCCCGGGTTTCAGGGGACCAGTCAATCTCGGCAATCCGTCAGAAGTGACGATGCTCGCACTTGCTCGACGCGTGCTTGACCTCACCGGCTCAAGCTCTTCGCTGCAATTTCGACCGCTCCCGGCGGATGATCCCCTTCGGCGCAGGCCGGACATCTCGCTGGCGCTGACTCGCCTCGACTGGGCCCCGTCCGTCGATCTCGATGAGGGCTTGCAGAAAACGATCGCCTACTTTCGCGCTCGAAAGGATCGGGAGCAGCGGGAATACGGAGCCTCCGACTTCGGCCGCCGTCGCGGGAGGAGCGAAGGCCGTAGAAGCGTGCAAGCGCCGGGCGCTTGAGACGGTTTCGTTTCTCGTCCGGCGGCGCGCCACAAGGGCCGCCAATCGGCCAGGCCGTCGACCGATCGGCGCAGACGAGTCAAAGACGCCGTGCCGATTTGCCGAGCAATCACGGATAAGATCCGAAGCGAGCCTGCGGACCGATCCTGAGCGGTGCGCCTGACCCCGCCTTCCTTGGCCCGAGCCAGGCAACGATCGCGATAGCCCGCTCAAGGGTCGTCGCGTCGTCCCGTCGCCAACGCCTTTCAAGGCCTCCGCCCCGGTTACTCCGCTTCCGGGCGACCGCTTCGCAGGAGGGTGCGGTCGTTTGTCGGAATCGCAAGCCTTCCGTTGTCGGAATGGCCGCCGGGAGAGGCTCCTAGGACATGGAAAGGTGGTGGACGCACCAGGGCTCGAACCTGGGACCCGCTGATTAAGAGTCAGCTGCTCTACCAACTGAGCTATGCGTCCGCGCCTGTCGGGCGAAGCGGCCATCTAGGGGCGGACGCGGCGGATTGCAACCGGCGCAGCGGGTGCAGCCGCCTCGTCGCCGCGGCGTAGGCCCGGGCCCCAGCGCGCAAAGGGCGCGAGTCCGGCCCGTTCGATTCCGCCGCGGCAAAGACGCTGGGCGCCTTTCATTCCCTGGGGTCCCGGCCTGCGCCGGGGCGGCGGCTAATGATCCGCGGTCACCGCCGCCAGCTCGTTGCCGCCGGGGTCGAGGAAGTGGAAGCGGCGGCCGCCGGGAAAGGCGAAGATCGGCCGGACGATTCGGCCGCCTGCTTCCTCCACCGCCGCCAGCGCCGCCTCGAGGTCGGCGACGTCGATCACCGGCAGCGGCGCCCGCGTCGCCTCGGCGGCGTCGGCCTGCAGGCCGATATCGGTGTCGCCGGTCAGAGTCGCCGCATAGGTCGGCCCGAAGCCGGTCAGGCTCCAGCCGAACGCCGCTTCGTAAAAGCCTGTGGCCGCGGCGAGATCGCTCACCGGCAGCTCGACATAATTCAAACGCGCCATCGCTCATTCTCCGGTGTTGCGGCCGGCCGGCTCGCAGAGTCGGCCGCGAACCCGCCCGACGGCGGCGTCCGCGACGGCCTCAATAGCGCCGCAGCAGCCCTGACAGCCGGCCCTGGATACGGACCTGGTCGGGGCGGTAGCGCTGCGGGTCGTAGCGGCGGTTGGCCGGGTCGAGCCGCACCATCTGGCCTTCCTTGCGGTAGGTCTTGAGGGTCGCCTCATTGTCGTCGATCAAAGCCACCACGATCTCGCCGTCGCGGGCGGTGTCGGTCTTGCGGATGAGCGCATAGTCGCCGTCGAGTATGCCTTCGTCGACCATCGAGTCGCCGGCCACTTCGAGCGCATAATGCTCGCCCGGGCCGAGCAAGGCGGCGGGGACGGGGAGGGTGGTCTGTCCTTCCAGCGCCTCGATCGGCATGCCGGCGGCGATGCGGCCGTGCAGCGGCAGTTCGATGACGTCGTTGGCGGCCTGCGGCGTCGCCGCCGGGCTCTTCGGATTGGCAGCGATGCCGGCCTGGGCGTCGGGCATGCGCAAAATCTCGAGCGCGCGGGCGCGGTTGGGCAGGCGGCGGATGAAGCCGCGCTCCTCCAGCGCCGAGATCAGCCGGTGGACGCCCGACTTGGATTTGAGCGCCAGCGCTTCCTTCATCTCCTCGAACGACGGCGAAATGCCGCTCTCGGCGAGCCGGGCCTGGATGTAGGTGAGAAGCTCACTTTGTTTGCGCGTCAGCATGTTTGGTCCCCTGCGAAACGTATAAAGAACGTGTAGGGAACGTTACGGGGAATGTCAAGCGGGGACGGAACAGGCCGCGATTGTGAGGAAATTTGCCAGCAGTTCGTGGCCCTTGTCGCTGGCGACGCTCTCCGGATGGAATTGCACGCCGTGGATCGGCAGCGTCTCGTGGCGCAGTCCCTGGACGGTCGAGTCGTCCGCCTCGGCGTTGACCGCCAGGCAGGCCGGCACGCTCTCTGGGGCCACCGTCAGCGAGTGGTAGCGGGCGGCGGTGAACGGGGAGGGAAGGCCCTCGAACAGCCCGGAGCCGTCGTGCCGAACGGCGCTGGTCTTGCCGTGCATCACCGTTTCCGACCGCAGGATGCGGCCTCCGAAATGCTGGGCGATCGCCTGGTGGCCGAGGCAGATGCCGAGCAGGGGCCGGCGCGCCTCGGCGCAGGCGGCGACCAGGGCCAGCGACTCGCCCGCCGCCTCCGGACGGCCCGGCCCCGGCGAGATCAGGAAGGCCTGCGCGCCGCTCGCCAGCGCCTCGGCTGCGGTGAGCGCGTCGTTGCGCTCGACTCGCACTTCGGCGCCCAATTCGCGCAGGTAATGGACGATGTTCCAGGTGAAGCTGTCATAATTGTCGAGGACGAGGATCATGGCAGCCGTTTTTCCGAACCGTCCCCCGTTATTGCGCCGGGCCGGTCCCCAGCAGCTCGGCCCGCAGCTGGCGGACCGCGTCGCCGTTGTTCTTGACCTTCAGCCCGGCGCGGAGCGCGCGGGTGAATTGCTGGGCATATTCGTCGCCGATGATCTGGGCGAACTGGCCGCGCACCGCTTCGGTAAGGCCCGGCTCCTTGCGGGCGTCGCCCGGCACGATGCGCTCCAGATAGACGATGAACCAGCCGCGGCCGTCGGGCGCGGGGAGGATGCGCGCCTTGCCCCGAGGCAGGCTGAACATCATCGCCATCGGCGGCGGCACCTGCGCGTTCTGCCGGGCGATGTCGCGCCGGCTGGCGGTGAGCGTCTGCACCGCCGGCAGCTTCACCGGCGACTGGGCGAAGGCTTGGGCCGGCGCCGTACCCGCATTGATCCTGGCGATGATCGCGGTGGCGATGGCCCGCGCCCGTTCCGACGCGCGGCGGAGGATCAGGTCGGCCTTCACCCGTTCGCGGATCTGCGCCAGCGGCGGCGCCGCGGCGGGGATGGCGCGGGTCACGGCGACCAGCGCGAAACGCTGATTCTCGGCGACGGTCTCGACTGCCGGATCCTCGCCGGCGTCCATCGCGAAGGCGCCTTCGAGCAGCGGCTGCAGCTCGGGCGGCGCCTGCCAGCCGGGATTGTCCGGCGCCGCGCCGGTCGCGGTCACCGGCGCCGTCTCCGTGACCGCCAGCTTCTGCGCGGCGACGATCTCCTCGAAGCTCGCGCCGTCGCCGACCGCATTCTCGATGCGGGTGGCGAGGTCGTTGAGGGCATCTGTCGCCTTTCGCTGCTGGATCTGGGCGGCGAGCTCGCCGCGCACCGCCGCCAGCGGTCGCGCCGGCGAGACGATGATGTCGTCGACCCGGACGACGTGCCAGCCGAACGGGGAGCGGATCGGCCCGACCGTCGCGCCCTTGGCCGCGCCGAACGCCGCCGCCGCGACGGCCGGCGAGCTCTTGGCGGCGAAAGCCTCGCGGCTGTTGATGCCGAGCGCGATGTCGGCGGCGGAGAAATCCGCCTGGGCGGCGGCGGCGGCGAAGCTGGTGCCGGCCGCGACCTTCTGCGCCAGCGCCCGCGCCGCCGCCTCGTTCTGCAGCACCACCTGCGACAGGCTGCGCGTCTCGCGCGCCGCATAAGCCGGGTTCTGGCGATAGGCGGCCTGGATCTCGGCCTCGGTCGCCTGCGACTGGGCGGTGACATTCTCCGGGCCGAACAGGGCGTAGCGTATCACCCGCCGCTCGGGGATGGTGTAGCGCCCCTGGTTGCTCCGGTAGAAAGCGGCGAGCTCGGCATCGCTCGGCTCCGGTCCCGGCCCCATCGCCGCCGACGGCACCGCGCCGACGATGCCGCTGCGAGTCTCGAGCAGCAGCGAGGCATATTGATGGGCGATCGCGTCCGGCACGTGCGCCGAGCCGGCGACAGGGAGGACGAGCTGGCGCTGGATGAGCCGGGATTCGAGATCGGCGCGCAGCGCCTGCTCGGTCATCCTCTCCTGGGCGAGGACGCGACGGAAAGCGGCGTCGTCGAAGCGGCCGGACACGTCCTGGAACGCCTGCACGCCGGCGATCTCGCGGTCGATCATCTGCCGCGACGCGCCGAGGCCCTGCTCGCGGCCGAAGACATTGGTGGCGGCAAGGTCGATCAGCTGCTCGAGCACCTGCTCGAGCGCGCCGGTCCGCAGGAAGCGGGCCATGTCGAGCTCGGGCTGCTCGCGGCGGATGCGTTCGAACTGGCGCTGGGTCTCGTCGCGCAGCTGGTCCGAGGTGATCTTTTCGCCGTCGACGCTGGCGACCGTGCCGGAACGCAAGCCTCCCAAATCGCCGAGCCCGCCGCCGCCGGTGCCGAAGCCGGTGATGACCATCGCCACGAGCGTGAGGAAGAGGACGGCCAGCATGATCTTCGCCATGAGGCCGCGGCGGAAAAGGGAGAGCATCTGGATTTCATCCTGCGGGTGGAGTTGCGCGGGTCATAGAAGCGCCGCCCGGCGCGGGCAAGCTTGGCACTCGCCCCGGCGGGATGCTAGGCGCCGCCCGCTCCCCGTAAAGGAATATCGACATGCATGTCCGCCGCAAGCTGGTCGCCGGCAACTGGAAGATGAACGGCAGCCTCGCCACCCTGGCCGAGCTCGCGCCGATCGCGCAGGCGGCACGCGCGGCCGGCGGCGCCGATGTCGCCATCTGCCCGCCCTTCACCCTGATCGCCGCGGCCGCGGCCCGCTCCGGGGGGATCGCGATCGGCGGCCAGGACTGCCACTGGGCGGCGAGCGGCGCCCATACCGGCTCGGTGTCGGCGGCCATGCTGAAGGAGGCCGGCGCGCGGCTGGTCATCGTCGGCCACAGCGAGCGCCGCGCCGAGGCGGGCGAAGGCGATTCGGTCGTCCGCGGCAAGGCCGCCGCCGCCCTCGCCGCCGGCCTGCAGGCGATCGTCTGCGTCGGCGAGAGCGAAAGCGAGCGGATCGCCGGCCAGGCGATGGAGCGGGTGGGTGCGCAGCTCGAAGGCTCGTTGCCCGATCCGGGCGGCGACGGCGACCTCGTCATCGCCTACGAGCCGATCTGGGCGATCGGCACGGGCAAGGTCGCGAGCCCAAGCGACGTCGCGGCGATGCACGCCGCGATCCGTCGCGCGCTGGTCGATCGCTTCGGCGAGGCCGGCGGCCGCCTCCGCATCCTCTACGGCGGCTCGGTCAATGCGGCGAATGCGGCGGAGCTGTTCGCGGTCGACAATGTCGACGGCGCCCTGGTCGGGGGCGCAAGCCTCACCGCCGCCCAGTTCGTGCCGATCATCGAGGCGGCGGCGAGGAGTTGAGACGGCAAGGTTGAACCTGGTTCGATCTTCTCCTAGATCGCAGCCGAACCTGATTTTCCGAAAGCCCTCCATGTTCACTTTCCTGCTGATTATCCAGTCGCTGGTCGCTGCGTCGATGGTCGCGGTGATCCTGATGCAGCGCTCGGAAGGCGGCGGGCTCGGCGTCGGCGGAAGCCCGTCCGGGCTGATGTCGGCGCGCGGCGCGGCCGATTTCCTGACCCGCGCGACCTCGGTGCTCGCCGTCCTGTTCGTCGTCCTGTCGATCGCCCTCGCCGGGCTCGCCTCGATCGAGCGGGCGCCGACCCAGATCGACCCGTCGCTGTCGAAGCAGGCGCCGGCCAGCGGAGCGCCGCTCACTCCCGCCGCGCCGCCGGTCGCCGACCCGCTCGCCGGCCGTTCGCAAGCTCAGTCGGTCGGTTCGCCTCCGGCGGCGGCGACGATCGGCAGGAAGCTGTCGGCGGACAGGCTGGCGCCGCCGACCAGCGCCCCTCCGACCCCCGCGGCCGATAGCAGTGCCGCGGCGTTGTCGGCGT
>DASUVK010000026.1:0-16753 GCA_036378975.1 Allosphingosinicella sp.
CAATGCCATGCGCATCATCCTGCTCGACGCCTGCGAATTCGATTGGGGCGAGGTATCTCCGGCCATCTTCGGGGGTCTGTTCGAAAGCGTCATAGACAAGGTCACGCGGCGCAAGCAGGGCGCGCACTACACGCCCGAGGACGCGATCCTGAAGCTGATCGGGCCGCTGTTCCTCGACGAGCTTCGCGCCGAGTTCGAGAGGGCGAAGGGCCTCCGCTCAGGACGTGAGGAAGCCCTGAAGCGGCTCCACGACCGGCTCGCGAACCTCACCTTTTTCGACCCGGCTTGCGGTGCCGGGAACTTTCTCGTCGTCGCCTACCGCGAATTGCGCGAACTGGAGCGCGAGCTGGTCAAGGAAATATACCTCCGGCGGGGCATGCCTCGCACCGACCTCAAGAGCAACGCCGCCTTGTTCTCGCGCCTGAACGTCGATCAATTCTTTGGCATCGAAATCGACGAGTTCCCGGCCCGCATCGCCGAGGTCGCGCTGTGGATGACCGACCACATCGCCAACGTTCGTCTCGGCGAGGATTTCGGCGAAAGCTATGCACGGATCCCACTGGTCGCCGCTCCCGGTATCCATCACGGCGACGCGCTGGAGATCGATTGGGATGATGTTCTCCCCGCCGAGCGGTGCTCCTACATCCTCGGCAACCCGCCATTCGTGGGATTCGTGTTTCGCGAACAATCGCAGCAGCGACAGGCGGCACAACTGCTAGCCCGGCTTGGCGCGACCGGCAGTCGCCTGGACTATGTCGCCGCGTGGTTTCTGAAGGCGGCGCACTATGTTTCGGCCACCGAAACGCGCGCGGCCTTCATCGGCACCAACTCAATAACGCAAGGCGAGCAAGTCGCGCAGCTCTGGCCCGCAATGTTTCGAGCGAGAGTCGAAATCTACTTCGCCCATCGTACTTTTATCTGGCCGGGACACGCAGCCGTGCATTGCGTGATCGTGGGGTTCGGTCCCCGCAAGCGAGAACCTGCCGAGAAGCGCCTGTTCAGCTATGTCGAGGGCCGGGGGAAGCCCCTGGAAACGCGTCATGGCCAGCTCACGGCCTATCTCTTCGATGCGACCGAAGCAGACCGACATCTCGTCGTCCGCCGCGAGCGCGCCTCCCTCAGCGGGCAACCTCTCATCACGGTCGGAACCAAGCCCGTTGACGGCGGCCACCTCATCTACAACGGCGTCGAGCGGCGGCGCCTGCTGGCGGAGGAGCCGGGGGCGGAGGCGCTGCTGCGGCCCTTCGTCGGCGGCCAGGAATTCATTAACGGCATACCCCGCTGGTTGCTTCACGCTCAGGCTGCTTCCCCGAGCGTGCTGCGTTCCATGCCGGTAGTCCGAAAGCAAATTGCGGCCGTTAGAAAATATCGCGAAGAGGAGGGCGGTGCCCTCGCCCGCGCGCTTGCTCACGACCCAACCGCCTACCACGTCACGGTGGTTCCCGAGGCGCCGTTCCTCGTCATCCCCGAGGTCAGCTCCGAACGACGCGATTATGTGCCGATCGGCTGGCTCGAACCGCCTACCATACCGAGCAACCAGCTTCTGGTGGTGCAGGATGCCACGCTCTGGCATTTCGGTGTCCTGACGAGCGCAATTCACATGGCTTGGCTCCGCCACATCGGCGGAAGGCTGGAGAGCCGCTACCGCTACTCAAGTGGGCTCGTCTACAACACCTTCCCCTGGCCCGAAGCGACGCCGGCACAGCGCGCGAAAATTGAAGCGCTGGCCCAGGCTGTCCTCGATGCCCGGGCATTGCCGAAAAACGCGACATCGACCCTTGCCGATCTGTACGATCCCAACTTCATGCCCTCCGAGCTGCGCAAGGCGCACCGCGATCTCGATGTCGCCGTCGACCGGCTCTACCGCGCCCGTCCCTTCGGGTCCGACCGCGAACGGGTGGAGCATTTGTTCCCCCTCTACGAAGCGCTCGTCCAGCCTACCGCCGCCGCGGCCAGGGCCAATCGCCGCACGGCCCGCCGGGTCGCGCGCACCACCAAAGCTGATGGCCCCTAGCCGCGTCCGGGAAATTGGTGCCGGGCACCGTTTTCCCCGCCTTCATCCTCAGCTTACCCACAATTCGATCCGGAACTTATTGAGTTGGCTGTGTTGCACGGGGCTGGCCCGGCCTGCAACCTGGGCTGCATAACGGTGCCACCATCATGACCGACCAGCCAGACTTCTTCCCCGAAACGCCCCGGCCTGGTCCCGCGATCGATCCGGATATGGCGAGGGCGGAACTATTGCAATTGCTGGCGACCGCCCGAGCCGCGCAGCGTGAAGCGCCCTGGGACCGGCGGACCCATCGCTTTCACGCCGTCGTGTTCCCACAGAAGGCGCGGTGGCTGCCCGAAGAGGAGGCTACGCAGCTTTGTCTTCAGTTCGCGGAGGAACTCAACAGGATCGAAGCCCTTCTTGCCGCCTGACGAGCGGATGGGGGTACGTTGCGACACAGCCCACATTGGCCATGACTGCCTCAGACCCTCCTGGACCAGGCGCCGGATCGCCTCCGGCTTCGGGTCGGCAGGTAAGCGATCCAGAGGTAAAAGGACAGGGGGCGAGCTCCGAATGGATCGGAAGCTGATTCGGGATGACCGGGGCTGGGCGGGGGGCTGGCCGCCTTCGAACGGCGGGTCGGGCTGAAAAATAGGATTTGCAAAATAGGGTTTCATCTGTTCCCCTGATGTTCCTAGACGGGAGCAGCGGAGATGAGTCGGAGCTCAAGGCGGAAGACGGGGGGCCCGCGACGTTGCTACGTCCGCTTCACGCGCTGGCGCAGGGCGCATTTCTTTCGGGTGCTGGAAGAGACCGGGCATGCGCAGATGGCGGCCGCGGCGGCGGGGGTTTCGCTGAGCTGCATCTACCGGCTGAGGCGGGTGGAGGCGGGGTTCACGGAGAAGATGGCGGCGGCGGTGGCGGCGGCGGACAGGCGGCTGGAGTCCGACGGGGGACAGTCACGCGTGACTGTCCCCACTGCGCTCGTCGTCCGGCGGGGGAGAGGCGGGCGGCTGAGGGTGATGGCGGCGGGGCGGCATTGGTGGACGGAGCGGCACGATGCCGCCTTCCTCGCCCATCTGCGCGCCACCAACAACGTCGCCGCCTCGGCGCGGGCGGCAGGGTTCACGCCCAAGACGGCGTGGAACCGGCGCGAGCGGCTGCCCCGCTTCGCGCGGGCGATGGACGCGGCGCGCGACGACGCCGACATGGCCCTCGAATTCCGGCTGATGGCGCTGGCGCAGGGGCAGATGGGGGACGATTATGGCGACGGAACGGAGGCGAGCTTCGACGCCGAGCAGGCGATGCGGACGCTCACCTTCCGCGACAACCGCCGGCGCGGCAAGCACGCGCCGCGGCGGCGGCCGCCGCCCACGATCGAGGCGGTGGCCGGTCGGATCCACCGCCTGGTGCGCGCGATCAGGCGGCAGCGGGAGAAGAAGCCGCGATGAGGGAAGCTGTCGCTGCCGGGGCCCGAAGCAACCCGTCCTCCGGTCAACTTCCGCGCGGCGTCGCGCCCGGCGCGAGCGAGGCGGCGATCGGGATCGGCGCGTCGATTCCTCGCCCGCGCGAGTCCGGCGGGCGGGGCCCGCACCCCGGCATGAAGGGGCGCGCGGCGCGCCTGCGCGCGCCCGGATGCGCTTTTCGGGGGGCGGGAAGCGGGGAAAAAGCGGCGCCGCGAGGCCGAAAGCGGTTTTTGGCGCTTGTGAAACCGCCGCTTATCGGGCAAATTGGCCGACCTCCATCAGGGAGTCATTCATGGCCTCGAAGCTGATCTCCGCCCTCGCGGCGGCCGCCCTGATCGTCGCGGTGCCGAGCGTCGCGATCGCCCAGGATGACAATGGCGACGGCATTCAGACCGCAGAGGCCCTGGGCGTGATCTTCGCCCTGGTCGCCGGCGTGATCCTGCTCTGGGAAGGGGACGGCGAGCCGCTCAGCCCCTGACGGCGCCGCCGCTCCGACCCGTCCACGCGCCGCCGCCCGCGGCGCGGCCGCGCACGCCGATCAGACGGAATTGAACCCGACCAAGGCCGCCTCCGAAGCGGAGCGGCGTTAGCAACCGCATTGGGCGCGTCCCGGGGCGGCACAGGCCGAACGGGGGTCTGGCGCCGGCGCCCGGCTTCGGCCATGGCGATTCTTCGACGGATTCGGGCTTGACGGAAGGGCGCAGCCATGGCGGCAAGGACGGCGGTGCGGATCGTGTGGTCGCTGTTCGCGGCGGCCCTGATCAGCGTCGCCCTCGCCGTGGCGGGCGTGACGACCGGATCGCCCGCTTTGGGCGAGGCCCCCGCCTCTCCCGCCCCTCCCGCCCCTCCCGCCCGGCCCGCGGCCGAGGCCGCCGCGCCGGCGCCCGCGCCGCCGCCGGTCGACCCCGATTTCGTCGTGCGGCGCATCCTCGACATTCCCGGCCCGCTCAAGATGGGCGCCTGGCACTGGGACGAGAGCGGGGCGCCGGCCGATGGCCCGATCGTGATCACCGTCGACCTCGAGGCGCAGGTGCTCTCCATCTTTCGCGGCGGCCATGAGATCGGCGCCGCCGCCATCCTCTACGGCCGCGAGGACAAGCCGACCCCGCTCGGCCCCTTCCCGATCACCCAGAAGCGCGCCCGCCACGTCTCCAACCTCTACGGCGCGCCGATGCCCTACATGATGCGGATGACCGACGACGGCATCTCCATCCACGGCAGCGACAGCGTCGCGCCGGGTTATGCCACCCACGGCTGCGTCGCGGTGCCGATCGCGTTCGCGAAGAAATTGTTCGAGGCGACCAGGGTGGGCGATCTGGTGATCGTCACCCGGGGCAAGAAGCTGGAGATGGGCGAGCCGATCGTCCGCAGCTGAGGCGTTAATCGGTGCCAGGCACCAATTTCCATCTCCTTGAATTTGCGGCGGCGAAGTGCGTCAAATTGGTGTCTGGCACCATTTTGGACAGCTCCGCACGGCCGGCGGTTCAACCCTCGATGCCGAACCGGGTTCGGCATGACGAAGGACCCGACCGGGGTGGCGCTGCGTCGGACCTCTGCTACACCGCCGTCCCATGAGCGGCACGATCAGGCCCGTCATCCTGTCCGGCGGCGCGGGGACGCGGCTGTGGCCGCTGTCGCGCGCCGGGCGGCCCAAGCAGTTCCTGGCGCTGGCCGGCGAGGAGAGTCTGCTCAAAGCGACGGCGCGGCGCGCGGCGGCGTGGGGGGCGCCGATCGTGGTCGCCGGGCGCGAGCAGGGGCTGGCGGTGCGGGCGGAAGTGCCCGACGCGCGGCTGGTGCTCGAGCCGGCCGCGCGCGGCACCGCCGCGGCGGTGGCGCTGGCCGCGCTCGAGGCGGCGGAAGGCGAGCTGCTGCTGGTCATGCCGAGCGACCATCATATCGAGGACGAGGCGGCGTTCCGCGCCGCGGTGGCGGCGGCGGAGCCGCTGGCTCGGGACGGCTGGCTGGTCACCTTCGGCATCGCGCCGGACCGGGCGGAGACCGGCTACGGCTACATCAAGCGCGGCGAGGCACTGGCGCCGGGCGCGTACCGGGCGGCGCGGTTCGCCGAGAAGCCGGACCGGGCGACCGCGGAGGCCTGGCTCGGCGAGGGGGGATGGGACTGGAATGCCGGCATCTTCCTGTTCGCGCGCGAGGCCCTGCTCGCCGCGCTGCGGACGCATGCCCCGGACGTGCTGGCGGCCGTGGCCGGCGATTTCGCGGCGGCGCCGGTGGCGTCGATCGACACGGCGGTGATGGAGAAAGCCGCCAAGGTGGCGGTGGTGCCGGCGGCGATGGGCTGGTCCGACATCGGCAGCTGGGATGCGCTGCACGCGCTCGGGCCGCTCGACGGGGACGGCAACCTCCTCGCCGGCGACGTCGTCGCGCCGGGGAGCCGCAACTGCCTGGTGCGCTCGGAGGGACCGGTGGTGGTGGCTCTGGGAGTCGAGGACCTCGTCATCGTCGCCACCGAACGGGCGGTCCTGGTGGTGCCGCGCGGCGAGAGCCAGCGGGTCCACGAGGCGATCGAGGCGCTGGAGGCGCGGCGGACGCGGCGGCGGGAATCGTGAAGGCGCGCACCGATGCCTGAGCGACGCCCGATCGGCCGCAGCGGCCTCGAGACCGCGCCGCTGGTCCTCGGCGGCAACGTGTTCGGCTGGACCGCGACCGGCGAGGAGGCGTTCCGCATCCTCGACCGCTTCATCGACGCCGGCGGCACCATGATCGACACCGCCGACGTCTATTCGGCCTGGGTGCCGGGGCATCGGGGCGGCGAGTCCGAGACCCTGATCGGCGAATGGCTGAAGCGGCGGGGGTCGCGCGAAGGCGTCCAGATCGCCACCAAGGTCGGCATGCTCCACCGCCATGGCGGCGGCAGGCTCGAGGGCTGGCGGATCGCCAGGGCCGCCGAGGCGTCGCTCGAGCGGCTCGGGGTCGAGACGATCGACCTCTATTACGCCCATCGCGACGATCCCGGCACGCCGATGGAGGAAGTGCTGGAAGCGTATGACGGCCTCGTCCGGGCCGGCAAGGTGCGCGCGCTCGGCGCCTCCAACTTCACCGCCCAGCGGCTGGCCGAGGCGCTGGCGGTCTCGGCGCGGCTCGGCCTCGCCCGCTACGAGGCGCTGCAGCCCGAATATCATCTGCTGGCGCGCGAGGAATATGAGGAGGCCCTGCAGCCGCTCTGCCTCGCCGAGGGGATCGGCGTGCTGCCTTATTACGGCCTCGCCTCGGGCTATCTCACCGGCAAATATCGAAGCGAGGCGGATTACGGCAAGAGCGTGCGCGGCGACCGCATGGCCAAATATGTCGAGGGGCGCGGCCCGGATGTGCTCGCCGCGCTGGACGAGGTCGCCGCCGGCACCGGCGCGACGCCGGCGCAGATCGCTCTGGCCTGGGTCGCCGCCCGGCCCGGCGTCGCCGCGCCGATCGCCAGCGCGCGCACGCTCGAGCAGCTCGAGGAATTGCTGCCGGCGTTGACGCTGGCGCTGACGCCGGCGCAGCTGGCGCGGCTGGATGAGGCGGGCCGATGACTGCGCGCGCCGGTCGGTAGCGATCCGCAACCAAAATCAGTGACGCACCGCCGATGCTGCGCTAAGGATCGACGGACCGGTTTGGGACTCGCCGCTATGGACTTCAATATATCGCAGAAGAGGCCGTCGCGGCGGCGGGTCGAGGATCTGCACGCCCAGCTCAACGAGCTGCTCGAATCGCTCGACCATGCCGAGCTGCACGGCGCCGCCGCCTATGTCTCGATGGCGCTCGACACGATGCGGCGCGATTATCCCGGGCTCAGCGCGACTCACTGAAATATTGGGTGAGGCGGGAGACCGCCTGGCCGGTCAGCTCGAGATAGGTGCTGCGCGCGTCGCACGGGTGCGGGCGGCGGACGACCAGCCCTTCCTGGACGAGATAGGCGATGTGGCGCAGCGCGGTCGTGGTCGGCGCGCAGGCGGCCATGCAGGCGGTCGAGACGGTGACCTTGCGGCCCTCGAGCGTGCTGACGAACAATTCGAGCAATATGTCCCAGGAAGGATCGCAGAACAGGCGGCGGCCGAACAAGGCGTAGAGCCGGCGCCGCGCCGCGCAGGCTTCGGCGGCGGCGGCGAGCACCGAGGATTGGGCGGCGACGCCGGATTCGCGACGCGAGGTCTCGATCAGCCGGTGGAGGCGCGACTCGATCTCGAGGATGATCTGCTCGGTCTCGGGGGCGATCCTGGCGCCTTCTTCCCGCCCGGGCCGGCCTGTCGCCTGCACGACCATTATGCGGCTCTCCGAGTCGGTTGCATCACCCGCAACACCGGCCGGCCGATCCGCAGCCGGCGGCGCATGTCGGCGAGGGTGCCGGCGGAGAGGTTGATCTGCAACGCCTGCAGCTCCTCGCCGTCGACCAGGGTGGGCAGGCCGAGCGGCACCACCGGCCAGCCCACCGACAGCAAGGCCGGCACCCGATGGGCCTCGGCGACCAGGGTGTAGCGGCGGATGCGGTTGGCGGCGGCGAACTCGACGAGCGCCAGGGCGAGCAGCCGATGAAGGCGAAGCACCGTAGTGCCGGCGGCGTCGGCCGGGCTGGTGACGAGGCGCGAAATCTCCCAGCAATCGTCCCCGTCGGGAGCTCCGCCCGGACATAATTGCCCGAACAGGGTGTTGAGCATGTGGGGGCGTGAGGACGGGAGAAGCCTCACAGACCCCCGATGATGGCCCTCAGGCGATCGGGCGAGCAGATAGATCGCATAATCGTCATCGAACTGATCGACCTCCAGCCAGCTCCCCTGCGCCGGCAGACGCCACCCGAGGCGATCGATGAACACCTGTTTGCGATCATGGTGCATTTCCATCAGCGCCGCGGCGAAGCCGAGACGGCTTTCCGGAAGGACCAGGTCGATCATCTATCATCCTCCAGCCCCGCCAGCGTCCGCTTACGGCCGCCGATTTCAAACCCCGGTAATTACCGGGGGCGGGGATGGCGCCGCGCCCGGCTAGAGTCTGGGGCGACTGGAGGCGCCGTGACCGCCCACTTCCTGCCCCCCATTGCCGGCCGGGAAAAACCGCCGGTGGTCCGCCCCGCTCACCGGCGGGTGCGGGGCAGCGAGCTGGCGTCGGTGCCGGGGCGGCGCGGCCTGCCGCTGCTCGGCATCCTCCCCGAAGCGGTGCTCGATCCGCTCGCCTTCGCGCGGCGGATGCACGCCCGCCACGGGCCGATCCACCGCTTCCGCGCCTGCGGCAATTGGAACGTGCAGCTGGTCGGGCCCGAAGCGAACGAGTTCGTGCTGTTCGACGAGGCGGGCAACTTCTCAGCGGAGGGCGGCTGGCGGCCCGTCTTCGGCCGCCATTTCGACGGCGGCCTGCTGCTCCGCGACGGCGCGAACCACCAATGGCACCGCAAGCTGATCGCCACCGCCTTCAAGGCCGGGCCGCTGCAATCCTATCTCGACATTTTCGCCGCCAGCAACGCGCGGCTGCTGGCGCGCTGGTCGGGACGCACGCTCGACGTCTACGAGCTCGCCCAGCAGCTCACCTTCGCCAACGGCTATGCCGCCTTCCTCGGCCGCGACCCGGACTGCGCCACCCGCGACGACATGCTGGCCTTCCGCTATCTGATGCGCTCGGCGATCGCGCTGGTCACCGTGCCGCTGCCCGGCACGGCGGAAGCGCGGGCGCGGTGGGCCAAGCGGCACGTCGAGCGCCTGATCCGGCCGATGCTGGCCGAAAGCGTGTCGCCCGCGCGCACCGACCTGCTCGCCACCTTGTGGCGGATGCGCGAGGCCGGGCAGCTCGACGACGACGAGATCGTCGCCCATCTCACCTTCGTCATCGCCGCCTCGTTCGACGCTTTGTCGTCGGGCACGGTGTCGACGCTTCATTATCTCGCCGCCAATCCGGCCTGGCAGTCGGCCGTACGCGACGAATTGTGCGGCCGGATCGCGGATTCGCGGCGGATCGGGCTGACCGACCTGATGGAATGCGAGACTGCGGAATGGGCGGTGAAGGAGGCGTTGCGCCTCAACGCGGCGGCGCCAGTGCTGTGGCGGCGGGCGGTGAAACCGTTCGCGTTCGGCGGCCATGCGTTCCCGGCGGGAACGATCACCGGCGTCAACCCGATGCTCACCCACTTGCTGCCGGAAATCTGGGGCAACCCGCTCGATTACGATCCGGCTCGGTTTTCGGCCGAGCGGGCGCGGGGTCGCCACCGCTTCGCCTTCGTGCCGTTCGGCGGCGGCGCCCACGGCTGCCTCGGCGCCAATTTCGCCTCCCTCCAAGTGCGCGCCTTGCTCCGCTCGATTCTGGAGGGGCATGAGCTGGTCGCGGCCGGGGGCAGGCCGCCGTCCTGGTACCATTGGCCCAATTGCCGCCCGCGCTCGGCCTTGCCGCTTGCGCTGCGGCCGCAGCCTAGTCGATGACTTCCGAGAAGCAGATCTCGCTGCGGAACAGCGCCCGCACCACCAGCTGGGAGCGGGTCGCGACCGAATAGCGGCGCTTGGCCGCCTCGATATGCTCGTTGACCGTCCTCGGCCGGATCGCGAGCAGCTGCGCGATGACGGAATCGCTCTTGCCCTTGGCGACGAAGACCAGGCACTCGCGCTGCCGGTCGGAGAGCGGCGCCGGCTCGACATAGTCCTCGTGGGGCCGGATCCGGAGCATGCGCCGCGCCGCTTCGAAGGCGAAATTGCCGAGCGCCTGCGTCGCCGAGACGTTGACATCCGGGAAAGAACGGGTGCCGCGAACGACGAAATGGCAGGATCCGAAAGTTTCGCCGGGAACGTGATTGGGCACCGTATAACCCTGCAGAATTTCATAGCCGGCGGCGCGCCGCATATAGGCAATCTCGGCCGGGGTCATATGAAGAATTGAGTCCAGTTCCTCCCATTTAAATCCGCTCGACATCCGCTCCGCTGCTCGCAGCACCGGATCGGTGAGCTTGGCGTAATCGCGCAGCACCGCCAGCCATTCCAGCGGATAGTTGGAAAGGCGGACATGCTCATTGGTGGGACGGCCAAAGCGGACGTGGTGGACGATGGCGTAATAATCGAAGCCGAGTTCTCGGATGGCGTCGGCGAGTAGCGGCCTAAGCTCAGCCATGCTGGCGACATTGGCGGCCGCCGTCACGAATTCCTGCACGACACCGAGGCCGTCATGGCGGTGTGCGGCTCTCAGGTCGTTGACGAGGAGTGACACCGCGAACTTGCTCCATTTCGGATCGTCGTAGCCTTGCAATGGATAGGATGAACAGCGCGTCGCAGTCAAACGCCGGCCTTGCCGCGGGGTGCGGGCTGAATCGCCGAAAGGGACCATTACGGAGCAACCGCGGCGGCGGCCTGTCGGGCGGCGCGGCCGCGGGCCGCGAAGGTGGTGCCGACTGTCCGACTCGAACGGACGACCTACTGATTACAAATCAGTTGCTCTACCAGCTGAGCTAAGCCGGCCCGCGCCCACAAATGGGTCATAAGTGGCTGAAGGTCCAGCCCCGACGGGGCCGGACCCGCCGGGCGACCCTCGGCCGACCGGCCGCTGGCCGGCCTAAATATATTCGAGCGCGACTCGGCGGCGATCTCGACGGGATTGGCGGCGGCGTAGGGCCGGACCGCGCGCGAAGAACGTAAGTGCGCCGAGGCAAGATTTTACAATCGACGCACGCGGTGCGGCCGGCGCCGTTGACGATACGCCTCCGGCCGGGCGAGAGTGGCGGCGACGGCTCGACAGGGGGATGGCGTGCGTTGGTCCAATCACATGCTGGCGGCGGCATTGCTGCTGGCCGCGCAGGCAGCCGCGCAGCCGGCGGCGCCGGCCGATCCGGGGCGGACGCACCGGAGCGGCTGGCCCGCCCTGGTCTCCGGCGCCAATCCGGCCGAATATAGCACGAGCCTCGACCTCGGCCCCAATCTCGAGCGCGGCCGCGCGGCCCGCGACGAGCTCGCCGAGCATCGCCGGCTCGCCGCCGCGCTAGCCGGGCTGGCCCCGCAGCGCCGGGGCGTGGTCGACGCCTATGTGGTCGTGGTCGGGCTCGACAGCGATCCCGTCTTCGGCCGCGAGGCGCGCGAGGCCGGCAAGGTGCTGTCGCGCCGCTTCGACGCCGGCGGCCGGACGCTGGTGCTCGCCGCGGGCGACGGCGCCGCGGCCGTGCCGAGAGGGTCGCTCCATTCGCTCAGCCTCGCGCTCGCCCGGGTCGCGGAGCTGATCGATACGGACGAGGATGTGCTGGTCCTCTACTCGACCGGGCACGGCGCCCCCTACGGCATCACCTATCATGACGGCGACGAGGGCTATGGCGTGCTGACCCCGGCCCGCCTTGCCGGGCTCCTCGACGAGCTGCGGCTTCGCAACCGGCTGCTGATCCTGTCGGCCTGCTATTCCGGCCTGTTCGTGCCCGCTTTGTGGAGCGACACGACCGCCCTGTTCACCGCCGCCTCGGCCGGCCGCACCTCGTTCGGCTGCGCCGCCGACAATGACTGGACCTTCTTCGGCGACGCGATGATCAACCGCGCCCTGCGCAAGCCCCAGCCGCTCGCCGCCGCCTCGACCGAGGCGCTTCGGCTGGTCGGTGAGTGGGAGGCGGGCAAGGGGTTCGAGCCCTCCTACCCGCAGGTCAGCATCGGCAGCCGGGTGGACGCCTGGCTGAAGCCGCTCGAGGCGCGGATGCCGAAGGCGGCGACCCGGCCGGTCGGCAGGGCGGCGGTGGGACCGTAAAGCGAGGTCACAGGACGCCGAACGTCCAGCCTTCGGTGCGGGCAAGCTCGGGGGTCAGGCCTTGAGGGGCGAAGGCGCGCGGTTCCGCGGCGGCGAGCGCCCGCATGCCGGCCGCCGTGACGAGAGCGTCGGTCTGGTGGTCGTCCGGCTCGAAGCGAAGCCGTGCCGGGCCGCTGCCGAGCGCGATGAGAGCGCGGTCGAGCTCGGTTCGCGACCTCAGCTTGGTTCCGCGCAGGCCGGCCCGGCGCAGATAGATGCGCGTGTAGATTTCGACGACGGCGCTGCCATGCTCCGGCAGCTCGTCCATCGGCCAGATCGCGACCCTGCCGTCGAGGCGGTGGAGCAGCCGCATGCCGGAGAAGCTCGCCTTGGCGACCTGGGCGGCGCCGATCGCGTCGTAGGCGCTCGCGGTCTTGCGGCCGCCCTGGGCGTTCAGGCGAGCGTCGCACTGGCGAAAGTGCATGAAGCGCGCCTTCTCGCCGTCGGCGATTCCGAAATAGAAATGACGGCGGTGGGCCTGCTCGAGAAAGCTCGCGGCGCCCAGATCCTCATCCTGGCTTCGTCCCTCGACATAGGCCCAGAACTCCCGCGCCGTCGAAGGGACGTCCGGCTCTCCCGGCAGATACTCGCCGCGTTCGGCGATCGGCGGGGCGAAGCTGAAGTCGAAGCCGAACAGGGTCGGTGCCGCCGCCGCCTCGGCGAGCAGCCAGTCCAGCACCTCGCTGCGCGACCAGATATGGCCGGCGCGCACCAGCTTCGGCGCCGAGTCGCCGGACGTCGCGATGGCGATCGCGATCCCCTTGTGCCGCTTGCCCTTGGCGCCGGACCAGTCGATCGCCGCGAAGCGGGTGAAATGCATCCCTGCCATGGTATGGGACGCCATGGAGTTCGAATGGGACGAGGACAAGCGGCTCGCCAACCTGGAGAAGCATGGCATCGACTTTGTCGACGACCGCACCGTGTGGGAGCGGCCGGTCCTGGATCCAGCCTCCCAGCGCATCGTACGAGGGGAGGTCCGCCCTACGGCGATTGGGACGATTGGAGATGATGAAATGACAATAGCCGTGGTGTATACGGCCAGACCAGCGGCGTTACGGATAATCAGCGCCCGCCGAGCGAGGCGACATGAACGGAAAGCCTACCAAGACCGGTTCGGCCGTGGCAGTTGACGGCTCGCGGACAGATTGGGCTCGCGTCCGGTCGCTGTCGGATGAGGAAATCGACGCGGCTATTGCTGACGACCCCGACAGTTACGGCATTGAGGAGGCGGAACTGCTCGGCCGTAAGGGCGCCAGCTATCGATATGAGCTGTATTGCGACCGCAGCGGCGGTTGGCGCTGGCGGCTTTTGGCGGCAGATGGGGAGGTTCTGGCCGTAAGCGCACAGGCTTTCACCTCCCGGCAATCGGTCGAAACCGCCATTGTCACGCTACGCGACGCTTTGCTCGGAGCTCGGTCCGAAGCAGCCTGAGCCCACAGCAGCTCTAATGCTTCGCTCGTTTCCGGGCTTTCGGCTTCGGCTTGGCGGCCGTCCAGGCATGGGAGCGCTCGATGACCGAGTGCACGCGCTCGGGATCGGGGCTGTCGTAGCGGATGAGGACGGCGGGCCAGCCCGCATAATGGGGCGTCTGCCAGAAGGTGTCGGGATCGGTTTCCATCAGCATTTCGACCGTGTCGAGGTCGATGGCGACTCCGAACGAGGTCCTGTCCTCGTGGCCGGTGTAGAGGAAAGCGCGGCCGTTCACCTTGACCGCCGGCTTGCCGTAGCTGGTCGAAAGCTCGGTATCGGGCAGGGTCAGCGCGAAGGCGACGGCCTCGTCCCAGCTCGTGATCGAGTCACTCATCCCGCTTCACCTTGCGCTGCTCCTCCCACCAGGCGAGGCGCTCGGCAACGCGCTTCTCGAAGCCGCGATCGGTGGGGGTGTAGAAAATCTGGGGCGGCAGTTCCTCGGGCCAGTAATCGTCGCCGGAGAAGCCGCCCTCGGCGTCATGGTCATATTGATAGCCCTTGCCGTAGCCGACCTGCTTCATCAGCCTGGTGGGCGCATTGAGGATGTTCTTGGGCGGCATCAGCGAGCCGGTGTCGCGGGCGGAGCGGAAGGCGGCTTTCTGCGCCAAATAGGCAGCGTTCGATTTGGGCGCGGTGGCGAGGTAGAGCAGGGCCTGGACGATGGCGAGCTCGCCTTCGGGCGAGCCGAGGAAATCATAGGCCTCCTTGGCGGCGAGGCACTGGACCAGAGCCTGCGGATCGGCGAGGCCGATATCCTCGCTCGCCATCCGCACCATCCGCCGCAGCAGGTAGAGCGGCTCCTCGCCGGCCACCAGCATCCGCGCCAGATAGTAAAGCGAGGCCTGCGGGTCCGAGCCGCGCACCGCCTTATGGAGGGCCGAAATGAGGTTGTAATGGCCCTCGCGGTCCTTGTCGTAGACAGCGACGCGGCGGTGGAGGAGGGCCGAGAGGCCGGCCGGGTCGAGCGGTTCGGGCAGGTCGACCGAGAACAGGGTCTCCGCCTGGTTGAGGACGAAGCGGCCGTCGCCGTCGGCGGTGGCGACGAGCGCGTCGCGCGCTTCCGCGGTGAGCGGCAGCCGCCGGCCGACCAGGGCCTCGGCGCGGTCGAGCAATTTGCCCAGGGCGGCGCCGTCGAGCCGATTGAGGATCAGCACCTGGGCGCGCGACAGCAACGCCGCGTTGAGCTCGAAACTCGGATTCTCGGTGGTGGCGCCGACCAGCACGACGGTGCCGTCCTCGACATAAGGCAGGAAGCCATCCTGCTGGGCGCGGTTGAAGCGGTGGATCTCGTCCACGAACAGCAGGGTTTGCCGCCCCATCCTGGCGTGCTCGCGCGCCTCGGCGAACACCTTCTTCAAATCGGCGACGCCCGAGAAGACCGCCGAGATGGCGACGAAGCGCATTCCGACCGCGTCGGCGAGCAGCCGGGCGATCGTCGTCTTGCCGGTGCCGGGGGGACCCCAGAGGATCATCGAGGCGAGCTTGCCGGCGGCGACCATCCGGCCGATCGCGCCTTCGGGACCGGTGAGATGGTCCTGGCCGACCACCTCGTCGAGCGAGCGCGGCCGCAGCCGGTCGGCGAGCGGGGCGCTCTCCGCCGGCCCGGCGGCGGGCGGCGGCGGCGGGTCGCTGGCGAAGAGATCGGCCATGGCGGGCTTCTAGCCCGATCGCCGCGGCAATGCAGCCGCCGTTGACTCAGACCGTATCAAGATATATCTCAGTACGCTCTGGATAGGTTGGAGACAGATCATGAGAATGCGCTGCGGTCCTCGTTTCCCGTTCGGCGACATCCCGGCCGGCCTGCTGGCGATGGGCTTCGGCCCGCGCGGCTGGGGCGGGTGGGAAGGCGGCGACTGGAGCGCCGAGTTCGGCCATGGCCGCCGCGGCGGCCGCGGCCGCCGGCGGATGTTCGAATCGGGCGAGCTGCGCCTCGTCCTCCTCAAGCTGATCGCCGACCAGCCGCGTCACGGCTACGACCTCATCCGCGCGATCGAGGAACTGACCCACGGCAGCTACGCGCCGAGCCCGGGCGTCGTCTATCCGACGCTGACCATGCTCCAGGACATGGCACTGATCCAGGAAGCGGCGGCCGACGGCCCGCGCAAGGCGTTCGCGATCACCCCCGAGGGCGAGGCGCATCTCGCCGAGCGGGCCGAGGAGGTCGAAGCCCTGTTCGAGCGGCTGACCGGCGCCGGCGAGGGCAAGCGCCGGGCCGGCGGACGGCCGATCCAGCGCGCGGTCGGCAACCTCCTCTCGGCGCTCTGGCACCGGGTCACCGCCGACGACACCGGCGAGGAGCGCCTGCACGAAATCGCAGCCATCCTCGACGAGGCGGCGCAGAAGATCGAGCGGCTGAAGTGACGTGCGGGCTCGTCTCCCGTTCCGGGAGCCGCCCGCCCGTCAAAAAAAGGCGCCCCGGATATTAAGCCCCGGGGCGCCCGATCGCGGAAAGGAGAAGTCGCGATCTTACTACTTGTTGACGGTGACGTCGGCGTCGTCGATCGCTTCTTCCTTGTCCTCGCCGGCCTCGCGAACGGCGTCGGCCTTGTTCTCGAGCGCCTCTTCGACGACCTCGTTGCCGCTATTCTCGGCGACCGCCTCGATATTGTCGGCGACGGCGTCGGCATTGTCGGCGACATTGTCGCCGAGGCTGTCGTCGCCCTGGCCGCCGCAGGCGGCGAGCGCGAGCAGGCTCGCGCCGAGCGCGGCTTTCAACATGAACTTCATTCCTTGTCCCCTTTATTCGGTCCCTGACAAAAGGACGCCCCAGCGACGTGGGGCTGAGGCGTCCATGGGAACCCCGCGTGACCGGTTGGGGGCTCGACCGATGGGTGCAACGTGATAATCTGGGTTAGGTTCCGCCGTAACGATCAGATTAGTCCCGCAAGGGGACTCGACGGGTCGGCGTAGCGGCGCAGGCCCATGCGCCCGGCGAGGTAGGCGAGGCGGCCCGATTCCACCGCCAGCTTCATCGCCCGCGCCATCATCACCGGATCCTTGGCCTCGGCGATGGCGGTGTTCATCAGCACGCCGTCCGCGCCCAACTCCATCGCGATGGTGGCGTCCGAGGCAGTGCCCACTCCCGCGTCGAGAATGATCGGGA
>DASUVK010000027.1:0-13871 GCA_036378975.1 Allosphingosinicella sp.
GCCAGAATGAATTGTCCGAACCGCCCGGCCGTCCTGTCCTGGACGGCCTGCCCGATCTTGTTCACCGCGCCGAGCACGCCCCGATTCCCCATGCTGTGCGCGATGACGTGAATCCTCTCCGCACCGCTCCTCTCGGCAAAATCGATCAGGAAGGTGGCGATCGCATCTTCGCTGGCCTCGATGCTTTGACCGTCGCGGATATAGGCCGCCAAACTGCCCCTGGAAGGCCAGCTGAAGAACGCCATCGCCCCGTTGAGGCCCAGGTCGGAGCCGATCTGAGCCGCGCGAAGGGCCGCTTCCTCGAAGCTGACATTGTAGCCGTGGATGAAGACTATGCCGGTCCGCTTTCTCGACTTGCGGATACGGGCAGACAGCTGTTCCCAGAATTGGGACGTGGCAAGCTCGTCGATCGAGCGCAGCTTCAGCCGGTCGTCCTTCCGGGAAATGAGGCGCTTCCACCACCCCGAACCGATCGATCCGATCTTGTGGGAATCGGGAATGAACACCCGGCAGGTTCCGTAATGCACCATCCGGTCGCGCCTTCCCGAATAGCCCCGGGAGGGATCAGCGGGATCGATGGGACGACGATTCGTGCCATACCAGACCGTGTATTCGGTATCGGCGACTTTCGGCTTGGCGGGTGGGGGCGGCTCGGGTTCGGGGATTTCCGGGGCTGGCCGTCCTGCAGAAGTCGGGAGAGCGGCCTCAGATCCGCTGGCTGCGGCACGCGATTTTCGAGGTGAGGCCGACGAAGGCGGAGGCGGTGCGGAAAGATCGTCCGGGGGCGAAGCGACCCGGTCAGGGCTCGAAGCGGTTCGGTCGGCTTCGGGCGGCCCTTCCGCAGCGCTGGCAGGAGGAAAAGGAGCGGACGCGGCGGACTGATACTCCCGGCGAAAAGATGAAGCGCGGTCCAGGAGGCGGTCGACCAGGAAGAGCAATTCGTCGATCAGCGCCGGAAAATGCGTACCGAAAGGTCCGGGGAACGGCAGATCGATCAGGCGGTGCCGCAACCGGTCGATTGCCCACCCGGCATCGTCCTGCCTTTCCCAGCGATAGAATAGCTCGTTTATCACGGCGAATTGCCGAGCGACTCGCCCCCCTTCGTCCGGCGCCGCCGCACTGATCTCGCCGGCGATTCCCAGAAGCTGCCCGGCAAGCTCGACCGCTTTCTCCTGGTCGTGAGGGTTCCAGCGATCCTCTCTCTGCGCCCTCAACAGCATCTCGGCCAGCGCGCGCAGAATCGCGATCGCTTCGCCGGCTCCATCCCACCCGTTCTCGTCGGCGCTTTCCATCGGTCCACCCTGCCCCGGACCCGCTCCTGCGGACTCCTCCACTATACCTTTCGCGGGGTGGCTTAGCTATCTGGAGCCATGAACCGCTGCCGCGTCCTCCTGCTCAACGCCGCTTTGGGGCCGCTCGATTACCGCGTACCGGCGGGCCTGGAGGTGGGGCCGGGCTCGATCGTGCTGGCGCCGCTCGGGCCGCGGCAGCTGACCGGCGTGGTGTGGGAGGCGGAACGGCTGGAGGCGGAGGCGGTCGGCGACAACCGGCTCAGGCCCTTGCTCCAGGCCTACGACCTGCCGCCGCTCGCCGAGCCGCTCCGGCGGCTGATCGAGTGGACGGCGAATTATTATCTCGCTCCGCTCGCCTCGGTGCTGCGGATGGCGCTCGCTTCGGCCAGCGCGCTCGAGGGCGGACGCACCGTCACCGAATATCGCGCCACCGGCTTCGTGCCCGAGCGGCTGACCCCGCAGCGGGCGCAGGCACTGGAGCGGATCGGCGAGCGGCAGGGGCTGGTGCGCGAGCTGGCGATAGCGGCCGACGTGTCGGACGGGGTGATACGCGGCCTCGTCAAGGCGGGAGCGATCGAAGCCGTCGAAGTGTCGGTCGACGACCCCTTCCCCCTGCCCGACCCGGACCATGATCCGCCGGACCTGGACCTGGCCCAGGGCGCGGCGGCGCACCTGTTCGTCGAGGCCGTGCGGGCGGCCGAGTTCGCGCCGTTCCTGCTCGACGGCGTCACCGGCTCGGGCAAGACCGAAGCCTATTTCGAGGCGGTCGCCGAGGCGCTGCGGCAGGGGCGGCAGACGCTCGTGCTGCTGCCCGAGATCGCGCTGACCGAGCCCTTCCTGAAGCGCTTCGCCGCCCGCTTCGGCCATGAGCCGGTCGCCTGGCATTCGGGCCTGCGCCAGTCGCAGCGCCGCCGCGCCTGGCGGGCGATCGCGAGCGGCGACGCCAAGGTGGTGGTCGGGGCGCGGTCGTCGCTGTTCCTGCCTTATCCGGAGCTCGGCCTGATCGTCGTCGACGAGGCGCACGAGACCAGCTTCAAGCAGGAGGACGGAGTCCAATATCATGCCCGCGACGTCGCCGTGATGCGGGCCAAGCTGGAGCGGATCCCGATCGTCCTCGCCTCGGCGACGCCGGCGATCGAGAGCCGGCAGATGGCCGAGATCGGCGTCTACCGGGAAGTGAAGCTGCCCGAGCGCTACGGCGCCGCCGAACTGCCCGAGATCGAGGCGCTCGACCTCACCGCCGATCCGCCGCCGCGCGGCCGCTGGCTGGCGCCGCGTCTGGTGCGCGAGCTGGAGGAGATTCTGGCCAAAGGCGAGCAGGCCCTGCTCTTCCTCAACCGGCGGGGCTATGCTCCGCTCACCTTGTGCCGCCATTGCGGCCACCGCTTCCAATGCCCCAATTGCACCGCCTGGATGGTCGAGCACCGGCTCGTCCGCCGCCTGGCCTGCCACCATTGCGGGCACATGATGCCGCCGCCCCAAGCCTGTCCCGAATGCGGCGAGGAAGGCAGCCTGGTGCCGGTCGGCCCCGGCGTCGAGCGGATCGCCGACGAGGTCGCGGCCCTGTTCCCGGACGCGCGCACCGCCATCGTCACCTCCGACACGATCTGGTCGCCGGCCAAGGCGGCCGAGTTCGTCAACCGGATGGAGGCCGGCGAGATCGACATCGTCGTCGGCACCCAGCTGGTCACCAAGGGCTATCACTTTCCGAACCTGACTTTGGTCGGCGTGGTCGATGCCGATCTCGGCCTGCAGGGGGGCGACCTGCGGGCGGCGGAACGGACCTTCCAGCAGATCGCCCAGGTCGCCGGCCGCGCCGGCCGCGGCGAGAAGCCGGGGCGGGTGCTGGTCCAGACCCACGACCCTTCCGCCGCGGTGATCGAGGCGCTGGTCAGCGGCGACGCGGAGAGCTTCTACGCCGCCGAGACGCAGGCCCGGCGCGAGGCGGCGATGCCGCCCTTCGGCCGGCTGGCCGGAATCGTCATCTCGTCCGAGGACCTCGCCGAAGCCACCGAGGCGGCGCGGCTGATCGGCCGGGCGGCGCCGCGGGTCGACAATCTGGCGGTGTTCGGCCCCGCCCCCGCCCCGCTCGCCATGCTGCGCGGCCGCCACCGCCAGCGCCTGCTCGTCCACGCCGCCCGCGCCGTCGACATGCAGGAGGTGATCCGCGACTGGCTCGGCCGGCTGAGCTGGCCGCGCGGGGTGCGGGTGACGGTCGACGTCGATCCTTACAGTTTCCTTTAGGGCTCCCTTTCCAAAGCCGTGAAAATCCGCTAAGCGGCTGCGCTCCAAAGGAAATCGAGGGCGGGATGGTGAGCCGACTGATCAAGCTGGCGTGGCTGGCGCTGCTCGTTTGCATTCCGGCGGCCGCGCAGGCCGAGTGGAAGGAAGCGACGACCGCCAATTTCGTCGTCTATGCCGAGGGCAGCGAGACGCAGCTGCGCGAGTTCGCGACCAAGCTCGAAAAGTTCAACTACGTGCTGCGGACCTATCACGGCGTCACCGCGCCGCCGAGCCCGATCAAGCTCAAGGTCTACCTCTTCCCCAGCATCGCCGCGGTCGGCAACATGGCCGGCGGCGACGGGGTCGCGGGCTATTACATTTCCCGCGCGCGCGGGCTGATGATGGTGGGCACGACCGGCCGCAGCGTGTCGCGCAGCAGCGACGTGCGCACCGCCCATGCGACCGTCGAGATCGATGCCCAGAGCATTCTGCTCCACGAATATACGCACCATTTCATGCACCATTATTTCCCGGCCACCTACCCGACCTGGTACAGTGAAGGGTTTGCCGAGTTCTGGGGGGCCACCAACATCTTCGCCAACGACGTGGTCGAGGTCGGGCTGCCGGCCGACTATCGTTTCGGGTCGTTCATCCTCAATCGGTGGCTTCCGCTCAAGAAGCTGCTCACCGCGCAAAGCTACGCCGACGTGCCGGAGCTCGACCTGCTCTATGCCGAAGGCTGGCTGCTGGTCCGGTACGTCTTCGACGATCCGGCGCGGCGCAAGCAGCTCCAGACCTATCTCAACTCGGTCAATGCCGGCAAAAGCTACGAGCAGGCGATGAACGAGGCGTTCGACGACGTCGACGCCCTCGACAACCAGCTCCACAGCTATGCCGGCAAGGGCAAGTTCTCGGTGCTGCGGCTGCCGTTCAAGAAGATCGACGTCGGCCCGATCGCGGTCCGCACCGTATCTCCCGCCGAGGACGCGATGATGACGCTGTCGATCGAGCTCGGCCAGGGCATCCTCAAGCGGGAAGCGGCCGACTTCGCCAACAAGGTGCGCGGCGCGGCCGGCCGCTTCCCCAACGATCCTTTCGCGCTCGCCTTGCTTTCGGAGGCCGAGCGGCTCGCCGGCAAATACGACGCCGCCGCGGCCGCCGCCGACCGCCTCCTGGCAGCCGCGCCCAAGGATCCGAGGGGCCTGCTGCAGAAGGCGCTCGCCCAGATGGAGGGGCTCAAGGCGGCCTCCTCGACGGACTCCAAGGCGTGGGACGCGGCGCGCCAATATCTCGTCCGCGCCAATCGCGCGGCCCCGCACGATCCGCTGATCCTCGAAGCCTATTACGATTCCTATGCGGGCCAGGGCAGCCTGCCGCCCGAGGCCGCGCAGGCCACGCTCTACCGGGCGATGGAGCTCGCCCCCAGCGATTCCGACCTGCGCTACAAAGTCGCGGCGGACTTCGAAAAGCGCGACATGATCGAAGACGCGATCGCCATCATCCGGCCCTCGGCCTACGTCCTGCCGCACCGTAAGGGCGAGAGCGCGAAGGAAAAGAAGCGCCGCGAGGAACGCGAAGAGAAATATCGCGGTGCCGGCCAGACACGGCGCGAATCGGCCCGCGAGATGCTGGTCCGGCTCGAGCGCAAGCTGGCCGAAAAGAAGCGCGGCTAGGGCCCCGATGATGATGAAGCGACTATTCGGTCTCGCGGCGCTGCTGCTCGCCCTCGCGCTCCCCGGCGCTCCGGCGCATGCCGAGTGGCGGGAAGCGAGCAGCAGGCATTTCCTCGTCTATTCGGAAGGGAGCGCCCAGTCGCTCCAGGATTTCGCCACCAAGCTCGAGAAGTTCGACAAGGCGATGCGCCTGCGCCTCGGCCTCGGCGACGTCGACCTCGGCCCGGCCAATCGGGTCACGGTCTACGTCGTCGACAATCTCGACGCGGTGCGGCGGCTCGGCCGCTTCGGCCCAGGCTCCGGCGTCGCCGGCTTCTACAGCGGGCGTTCAACCGGCTCGATCGCCGTCGTGCCCCGGTCCGGTGGCGGCGGGAGCGGCATCAATGCTCTCGATCCTGCCACCGTGCTGCTCCACGAATATTCGCATCATCTCATGCTGCAGAATGCGGCGATCGCCTATCCGGCGTGGTTCCGCGAGGGATTTGCCGAGTTCAATGGGACCGCCCGCTTCGAGAAGGACGGCTCGATCGGCTTCGGCGCCCCCGCCAACCACCGCGCATGGGGTTTGATCGGCATGAACCCGTTGCCGATCGAAATTCTGTTCGATCCGACCAGGCGCAAGCTCAGCCAGCTCGAATGGGAAGCGACCATTTACGGGCGCGGCTGGCTGCTGACCCACTATCTGATGTTCGAGAGCAAACGTATTGGACAGCTGACGGCCTATATTACCGCCCTCAACGGCGGCAAAAATAGTCTGGAGGCGGCCCAGGGGGCGTTCGGCGACCTCAAGGCGCTCGACCGCGAGCTGAAGTCCTATCTCAACCAGCGGCGCATTCCCTACCGGTTAATCCCGCCCGAGCTGCTCACCATCCAGCCGGTCGCGCTGCGGACGTTGCGGCCGGGCGAGGCGGCGATCATGGAGCTGCGCATGCGCTCGCGCGTCGGCGTCAGCCGCGAGGATGCGGCACGGGTGGCCCGCGACCTGCGCCGGGCGGCCGCGCCCTGGCCGGACGACCCCGCGGTGCAGGCGGCGCTGGCCGAGGCGGAGCTCGACGCCGGCAATCTCGACGCGGCCGAAGCCGCCGCCGGCCGCGCCGTCGCCGCCGATCCCAAAAATGTCGACGGGCTGATCTACAAGGCGCGGGTGGCGATGGCGCGGGCGCGGGCCGCCGGTCCCGGCGATGCCGCCGCGTGGAAGGAGGTCCGGCGCCTGATCGCCCAGGCCAACCGCGCCGAGCCCAACGATCCCGAGCCGCTGATCCTGTTCTACCAGAGCTTCGCCGCCCAGGGCGTCGCCCCGACCCGCAACGCCGTCGAGGGGCTGCTCCAGGCCTATGAGCTGGCCCCGCAGGACACCGGCCTGAGGATGAACGTCGCCCGCCAGCTGCTCGTCGACGGCAAGGCGGCGGAGGCCCGCCGCGCGCTGACTCCGATCGCCTACGATCCCCACGGCGGCCCGCTCGGCCAGGCGGTGATGGCGATCATCGCCAGGCTCGACCAAAAAGGCACGAAGGACGCGCTCGAGGCGTGGGAGGCCGCGACCAGGGCCGCCGCCGAGAAGAAGCCCGGCTGAGGATGCCCAAGTACGGCTGTCGATCAGCTAAATTCCTCCGCTGCATTCGCAGGGGAGGGGGACCAAGCGAAGCCTGGTGGAGGGGGTTCTTACGGGCTCCGAAGAACCCCTCCACCGCGCTTCGCGCGGTCCCCCTCCCCCGGAAATCCGGGGGAGGAATTAAAGGGCGCTATCCCCGCCAGCCCTCGCGCTCGAGCAGCTTGGCCTTGCGCTCGAGGCCGTAGGCATAGCCGCCCGGCGAGCCGTCGCCGCGGCGGGCGCGGTGGGAGGGGATGAGGATGGCGATCTGGTTGGAGCCGCAGGCCGTGCCCGCCGCCCGCACCGCATTGGGGCGCCCGGCGCGGGCCGCGAGCGCCGCGTAGGACAGGCTCTCGCCCGGCGGGATGCGGGCGAGTTCGCGCCATACCGCTTCCTGGAAGGCGGTGCCGCGCACGTCGAGCGGCAGGTCGTGCGGCCGCGCCGGCGCCTCGACCGCGGCGACGGTGCGGGCGACGAGATCGGCCATCGCCTCGCCGCCGGGCCGGATCGCGGCGTTCGGGAAGCGGCGCTTCAGCTCGGCCTCGCCCTCGTCGAACGAGAGACGGCAGATGCCGCGCTCGGTCGCCGCCACCAGCATCGTGCCCAGCGAGGTCGGCGCCGTCGCCCAGCTTATCGTCTCGCCGCGGCCGCCGTCGCGCCAGCGCGTCGGGGTCATGCCGAGCCGGTCCCTGGCGTCGGCGTAGAAGCGCCCCGGCCCGGAATAGCCGGCATCGTAAATGGCGTCGGTGACGCGGCCGTTGGCGGCCAGGGTGTCGGTCATGGCTCGGGCTCTTTTTCCTCGGGCATAAGCGGCCGGCGTGACGCCGGTGGCGCGCTTGAACAGGCGGTGGAAGTGGAAGGGGGAGTAACCGGCCCGGGCGGCCAGCGCCTCGAGCGCGGGCGGCTCCTCGGCCGCCTCGATCAGAGCGAGCGCCGCCTCGATCGCCGCCGCGTCGCGGCCGACCTCTTCGGGCTTGCAGCGCAGGCAGGCCCTGAGGCCGGCCGCCGCCGCCTCGGCGCCGGTGGCGAAGAAGCGGACATTCTCGCGCTTCGGGTGGCGGGCGGCGCAGGACGGCCGGCAATAGATGCCGGTGGTGAGCACGCCGGTGACGAAGCGGCCGTCGGCGGCGCGGTCGCGGCGGAGCACCGCCGCCCAGGCGGCGTCGGCGTCGAGCGGCGCGGGTGAAAGGAGAGTCGCCATGGCTCAGTCTCGCACAATCCTGGCCGCGAAGCAGCCGGCCGCGGCATTGTGGGCGTGGATGGCGGCGATCTCCGGCCGTTCGAACAGGGCGCGGATCTTCGCATCGGCCTCGCCCGGCAGCGCCAGCAGCGCGCCGCGCAGCATGCCGTCGGCGTCGAAGCCGCGCAGGCCGAGCGCCCGCCCGTCGAACACCGGCGGGGTCTCGTCGAGGAAGCGGGCGGGCTCACCGGCGATCTCGCGGACATAGACCGCATAGGCGCTGCGATAGGGGTTGGGCACGTCGTGGGAGACGTGGTTGAACAGGATCAGGCTCTCGCCCGGTTCGGCGTCCTCGAGCGTGACCCGGCAGGGAAAGCCGGGCTTCGAATCCGCGGTGACGCGACGAGCGCCGCGTTCGGCGAGCGCTTCGTCGCTGAGGCCGAGCAGACCGGCATAGGCGTCGCGGTCCAGGCCTTCGATTCTGTAGGTCATAGGGTCCTCCGATCTCGTGGCCGTTTTGCCCGATTCGAAGCGCATCCGCGTCCCGCCGCTTGCGCTCAAAGTCTTTATCCATTCCTCCCCGAGCTCGCTCGGGGAGGAGACCAGAAGGCTGGTGGAGGGCAATGTCGAGTCCCATCACCCCTCCACCGCGCTTCGCGCGGTCCCCCTCCCCGAGGCAGGCTCGGGGAGGAATAGTTTCGTGCGGTTGCATCGCAGCAAAGCCCCTGCTAGGGCGCCCGCGATCCTTACGAGGGCGCCGCGCGCGCCTCTTATCATGGGTCAGAAATCCGATCTGGGAGTAGAGGCGCGCGTGGAGAATTCCGGCGGCATTCAGGCAAGTCTGGCAGGCCGGTACGCGACCGCCTTGTTCGAACTGGCCCGCGACGAACGGCAGCTCGATGCGGTCGGCGCCAGCCTCGCCTCGCTGAAGCGGGCGCTCGCCGATTCGGACGAGCTGCGCGAGCTCACCACCAGCCCGCTGACCCGCCGCGACGACGCGCTGAAGTCGGTCGCCGCGGTCGCCGCGGCGATGAAACTCGATCCGATCACCACCAACTTCCTAGGCGTGCTCGCCCAGAACCGCCGGCTCGGCCAGCTCGGGGCGATCGTCCGCAACTTCAACCTGCTCGCCGCCCTCCACCGCGGCGAAACCACCGCCGAAGTGACCTCCGCCCACCCGCTCGACGACAAGCAGGTGGCCGCACTCAAGGACAATCTGAAGGCGCGTCTCGGCCGCGACGTGGCCGTTGATTTGAGCATCGATCCCACCATCTTGGGTGGGCTGGTCGTCAAGATCGGCTCGCAGATGATCGACGGCTCCATCCGCACCAAACTCAACACCCTCGCGCAGGCGATGAAAGGCTGAAAATGGACATCCGCGCCGCTGAAATTTCCAAGGTCATCCGCGACCAGATAGCGAGCTTCGGCACCGACGCCGAAGTCTCCGAGGTCGGGACCGTGCTGTCGGTCGGCGACGGCATCGCGCGCATCTACGGACTCGACAATGTCCAGGCCGGCGAGATGGTTCAGTTCGACGGCGGCATCAAGGGCATGGCGCTTAACCTCGAGGCCGACAATGTCGGCGTCGTCATCTTCGGCTCGGACTCGTCGATCCGCGAGGGCGACACCTGCCGCCGCACCGGCACCATCGTCGACGTTCCGGTCGGCAAGGGCCTGCTCGGCCGGGTTGTCGACGGCCTCGGCAACCCGATCGACGGCAAGGGCCCGATCGAGGGCGAGGAGCGCCGCCGCGTCGAGGTCAAGGCGCCCGGCATCATCCCGCGCAAGTCGGTGCACGAGCCGGTCCAGACCGGCTTGAAGGCGCTCGACGCGCTCGTCCCGATCGGCCGCGGCCAGCGCGAGCTGATCATCGGCGATCGCCAGACCGGCAAGTCGGCGGTCGCGCTCGACACCTTCATCAACCAGCGCGAGATCAACAAGGCCGGCAAGGAGAGCGAGAAGCTCTACTGCATCTACGTCGCCATCGGCCAGAAGCGTTCCACGGTCGCCCAGATCGTGCGCACGCTCGAAGAGAATGGCGCGATGGAATATACGATCGTCGTCGCCGCCACCGCTAGCGAGCCGGCCCCGCTCCAGTTCCTGGCGCCCTACACCGGCTGCACGATGGGCGAATATTTCCGCGACAACGGCATGCACGCGGTCATCGTCTACGACGATTTGTCCAAGCAGGCGGTCGCCTACCGCCAGATGTCGCTGCTGCTGCGCCGTCCGCCGGGCCGCGAGGCCTATCCGGGCGACGTCTTCTACCTTCACTCGCGCCTGCTCGAGCGCGCCGCGAAGATGAACGAGGACAATGGCGGCGGCTCGCTCACCGCCTTGCCGATCATCGAGACCCAGGCGGGCGACGTCTCGGCCTACATCCCGACCAACGTCATCTCGATCACCGACGGCCAGATCTTCCTCGAGACCGAATTGTTCTACCAGGGCATCCGTCCGGCGATCAACGTCGGCCTCTCGGTCAGCCGGGTCGGCTCGGCCGCCCAGACCAAGGCGATGAAGAAGGTCGCCGGCTCGATCAAGCTCGAGCTCGCCCAATATCGCGAGATGGCGGCCTTCGCCCAGTTCGGCTCCGACCTCGACGCCTCGACCCAGCGCCTCTTGAACCGCGGCGCGCGGCTGACCGAGCTTCTGAAGCAGCCGCAATTCCATCCGATGCCGGTCGAGGAGCAGGTCGTCTCCATCTATGCGGGCGTCAACGGCTTCCTCGACAAGGTGCCGGTCAACGCGGTCACCCGCTTCGAGAGCGCGCTGCTGAGCTATTTCCGCTCCGATCATGCCGATTTGCTCGGCAAGATCCGCGAGACCAAGACGCTCGACGACGACACCGCCGGGCAGCTCAAGACCATCATCGGCGAGTTCGCGAAGACGTTTGCGTAACGAAACCGTCGCCCCAGCGAAGGCTGGGGCCCCAGCGGGTGAACGGCGCCGAGCCTTTCACCCCACGGGATCCCAGCCTTCGCTGGGATGACGCGAAGAGAGAAAGCAGAATGGCCAGCCTCAAGGCGCTCAAAGGCAGGATCGCGTCGGTCAAGTCGACGCAGAAGATCACCAAGGCGATGAAGATGGTCGCCACGGCCAGGCTGCGCCGCGCCAAGCAGGCGGCGGAGGCCGGCCGTCCCTATGCCGAGCGCATGCAGGAAGTGATGGCGAGCCTCGCCGCCCGGGTGACGATCAGCCCGCAAAGCCCGAAGCTGCTCGCCGGCACCGGCCGCGACCAGACCCATTTGCTGGTGGTGTGCACGTCCGACCGCGGCCTTGCCGGTGCGTTCAACTCGAACATCGTCCGAGCCGCCCGCAAGAAGGCCGACGACCTCGTCCGCGAAGGCAAGCAGGTCTATTTCTACCTGGTCGGCCGCAAGGGCCGGCCGGTGATCCAGCGCCTCTATCCCAAGCAGATCGTCCACCAGCACGACACCAGCGCGATGAAGTTCGTCAGCTTCGCCGATGCGCAGGCGATCGCCGACGATCTGATCGAGCGCTACACCACCGACGGCATCGACGTGGTCCATCTCTTCTACGCGCATTTCCGCTCGGCGCTGGTGCAGGAGCCGGTGACGCAGCAGATCATCCCGGTCTCGATACCGGAGAGCGGCAGCGCCGCCGGCGCGGCGGTCGAGTACGAGCCCGACGAGGAGGAGATCCTCGCCGCCCTGCTGCCGCGCAACGTCGCCGTCCAGATCTTCCGCGCCCTTCTCGAGAATGCCGCGTCCGAGCAGGGCAGCCGGATGACCGCGATGGACAATGCCACCCGCAATGCCGGCGACATGATCAACCGCCTGACCATCCAGTATAACCGGACGCGGCAGGCGGCGATCACGACCGAGCTGGTCGAGATCATCTCGGGCGCGGAGGCTCTGTGACGAGGCCGCTCGAAACCATCCTCCGCGAGGAGGAGATCCGCTTCTCGGAGAAGGCCGTGCGATCCGCGACCCTCACCATGAGGCCGTCCGACGATTGGGTTCTCCACCAGCGGATCGTCGGCGCCAACACTTATGCCACGGGCCTGGCGCCCGTGGATCGCCTGCTCATCTCGCTGCCGATCGCCGCCGCCGCACTGACCGCGCTGGGCGTGGCGAGCGGCTTGGACATCGCCCTCCCGCTTGGCATCGTCGCAACCATCCTGGCAGGCTGGCTGGCGATCCGCAGCTTCCAGAGGCTTCTGGACCTCCGGCGGCACGAACATGCGATGAAGCGCCCGCTCTATGCCTTGGATATCGAGCGTGGCTCGCAATATTGCGAATTCTTCACCTCCCGAGACCCCGAAGAGGTTCGGCTGGTCCGGGACGCTCTCGAGGAATTCCTGACCAACGCAGAACTTTCCCATTCCGGCAGGCGCCGGACCGCTTAGAGAAGGCAAGCAACATGGCCACCGCCGCCCCCAGCACCAACAATATCGGCCGAATCAGCCAGGTGATCGGCGCCGTCGTCGACGTCACGTTCGACAGCGACCTGCCGGAGATCCTGTCGGCGCTCACCACCGACAATAACGGCAACAAGCTCGTGCTCGAAGTCGCCCAGCATCTCGGCGAATCGACGGTCCGCACGATCGCGATGGATTCGACCGACGGCCTCACCCGCGGCCAGCCGGTCACCGACACCGGCTCGCAGATCCGAGTGCCGGTCGGGCCGAAGACGCTCGGCCGGATCATGAACGTGGTCGGCGAGCCGATCGACGAGCGCGGCCCGATCGGCGCCAGCGAGACCGCGCCGATCCATGCGGACGCGCCGCTGTTCGTCGACCAGTCGACCGACAATGCGATCCTCGTCACCGGCATCAAGGTGATCGACCTGCTCGCGCCCTACGCCAAGGGCGGCAAGATCGGCCTGTTCGGCGGCGCCGGCGTCGGCAAGACCGTGCTCATCCAGGAGCTGATCAACAACATCGCCAAGGGTCACGGCGGAACCTCGGTGTTCGCCGGAGTCGGCGAGCGCACCCGCGAGGGCAACGACCTCTATCACGAGTTCCTCGACGCCGGCGTCATCGCCAAGGACGAGGACGGCAACGCCATCTCGGAAGGCTCGAAGGTCGCCCTGGTCTTCGGCCAGATGAACGAGCCGCCGGGCGCCCGCGCCCGCGTCGCCCTGTCGGGCCTCACCATCGCCGAATATTTCCGCGACCAGGAAGGCCAGGACGTGCTGTTCTTCGTCGACAACATCTTCCGCTTCACCCAGGCGGGGTCGGAAGTGTCGGCTTTGCTCGGCCGCATCCCGTCGGCGGTGGGCTACCAGCCGACCCTGTCGACCGACATGGGCCAGCTCCAGGAGCGGATCACCTCGACCAACAAGGGCTCGATCACCTCGGTGCAGGCGATCTACGTGCCGGCGGACGATCTCACCGACCCGGCGCCGGCGACCTCCTTCGCCCATCTCGACGCCACCACCGTGCTGAGCCGCGCGATTTCGGAGCTCGGCATCTATCCGGCGGTCGACCCGCTCGACTCGACCTCGCGGGTGCTCGAGCCGCGCACGGTCGGCCAGGAGCATTACGAGACCGCCCGCGCCGTCCAGGAGATCCTCCAGCGCTACAAGTCTCTGCAGGACATCATCGCCATTCTCGGCATGGACGAATTGAGCGAGGAGGATAAGCTGACGGTCAGCCGCGCTCGGAAGATCCAGCGCTTCCTCTCCCAGCCCTTCCACGTCGCCGAGGTGTTCACCGGCATCCCCGGCAAGTTCGTCCAGGTCGAGGACACCGTCCGCTCGTTCAAGGCGGTGGTCGACGGCGAGTACGACCATCTTCCCGAGAACGCCTTCTACATGGTCGGCGGAATCGAGGAAGCGGTCGAGAAGGCCCAGCGGCTCGCGGCCGAGGCGGCCTGATCCCGATGAAGCGCGCCATCGCTGCTTCCGCCGTCCTGATGCTCGCCGCGGCCCCGGCCGAGGCGCAGCAG
>DASUVK010000028.1:0-30468 GCA_036378975.1 Allosphingosinicella sp.
ACCAGACGCCGACATATTTGAACGGCTTGAACCAGGTGCGGATGTCAGGGAGCCGGTTCTGCTCGTTGAGGTTGAGAATGAGATTGTTGGTGACCAGCCCGCCGGCGCTGTCGGCGATCTGCATCGTCCGCCACGGCGTCGGGAAGGGCGCGGTCCGCCTGACCTTCGCGCCGTCGGACGAAGGCGTGAGGATCGCCCGGAAGCGGCCGCGACCCTCGTTCTGGAGGTTCATCCCCGAATAATCGACCAGGGCAGCCTCGTGGAAGGCGATGTGCAGGCCGCCATCGGTGCGGATCGTCATCGGCGTCTGGGCGATGCCGACTTCGCTGATCCTGGTGCGGTTGTAGAGATATTCCTCGCGGTTCCACTGGAAGGCCGGGATCCACCAGGCGGTGGCCGGGTCGGCCAAAGCGAACTCGGTGATCTCCTCGCCGATATTGACCTGCTCCAGCCCCGGCTGGTCGGGGAATTCGTAACGGAAGCCGATGCCGTCGTCATAGACGCGGAAGACGATTTCGAGGCTGCGCTTCGGCGGCGCCTTCTCGGTCAGCCGGACGCGCAGCTCGTTGTAGCGGTTTCGGACGAAGCGGCGCTCGCCCCAAGGCTGCTCCCAGGTCTCGTCGACGCTGCCGCGCCGGCTCGAGACGATCTCGACATTGCGTTCCAGCTTGGGCGCGTCGGTGAGGATGAAGCCGAGCCGCGAAGGCAGGATGACCGGGCGGTTGAGGCGGGAGACGCTATATTCCGGCCTGCCCTCGCCATTGACGTCCACCGCGACGCTCAGCACGCCGTCCGGCGAGGCGACCTGGACCGGCGCCGCCAGAGCGGGAGCGGCGAAGAACGCCACCAGCAACAGCAGGATTCGAATCATCTTGGCATGCCTCCGCGGATTGGGCTTGCGCCATTCGCATTATTTGCAGCAAAGTTTGCAGGATGAGCCGCCGCACCACCCGCCTCGAAGACATTGCCGCGCTTGCGGGCGTCTCCATATCGACCGCGTCGCGCGCGCTCAACGACAGCCCGGCGGTCAACGACCGCACCAAGCAGCTGATCTGGAAGCTGGCCCGGGAGCAGGATTATCCGTTTCGCCGCTACATGCCGGCCGGTCCGATCGGCGCCACCGGCACCATCGCCCTGGTCGTGCCGCCGCCGCAGGGCAGGGACGCCCAGATCGACGACCCCTTCATGCTCGAATTGTTCGCCGGCATCAGCGACGCGGCGCGCGCGCGCGGCTGCGACCTCATCGTCAGCCACATCGCGCCGGCCAGCTTCGACGATCTTTCCGCGGCGTTGAGCACCAGCCGTGCCGACGGCGTCATCTTCCTCGGCCAGAGCTCGCTGCACCACGCCCTCAACCGCCTCGCGCAAAGCGAAGCGCGCTTCGCCGTCTGGGGCGCGCAGCTGCCCGACCAGGCCTATTGCTCGGTCGGCTCGGACAATCTGGCGGGCGGCCGCCGGGCGACGCTGCACCTGATGCGGCTCGGACGGGAGCGGGTCGTCTTCCTCGGCGATACGGAGGCCCCGGAAGTGGCGCAGCGCGTGCGCGGCTATCTGGAGGCGCACGATCAGCTCCAGCGTCCCCACGACCCCGAACTCATGGTGCCGGCCCATTTTACGGTCGAATCCGCCGAAGCTTCGGTCGACGCCCTCCTCGCCCGCGGCGTCCGGTTCAACGGCATCGTCGCCGCGAGCGACCTGATCGCGCTCGGCGCGATACGGTCGCTGCTCCACCACAATATCAGCGTCCCGCGCGACGTCTCGGTGGTCGGCTATGACGACGTCCCCTTCGCCCGCTACAGCCGCCCGGCCCTGACGACGGTGAAGCAGGATACCGCCCGCGCCGGCCGGCTGCTCGTTTCGAAGCTGCTCGATGCCGGCACGGCCGGCGACATGCGCTCCGAGCGGCTGCCGACCGACCTCATCGTCAGGGAGACGTGCGGGGGCTAGCCTCCCGATCACCGCGTCCGCTCGGCGACCAGCCCCGAGAGCGGCGCCATCGGCTCGCCGATCCGCTCGACGATCCGCCAGCCCGCCGGCAGCACCCAGTCGATCGCCTCGTCGCCCAGGTTGAACGCGCACAGCAGCCGCTCCTCGCCGTCGCCCCGCTCGAACACGAGCAGGGGCGGCGGCGCCTCGACCCGGCGCAGAGACCCGGTGCGCAGGACCGGCTTCGCCTTGCGCAGCGCCACCAGCCGGCGCGTAAGGTTGAGCATCGAGACCGGATCGGCTTCCTGCCGGTCCACCGCCAGCGGCACGTGCGCCGGATCGACGGGAAGCCACGGTTCAGCCGTCGAAAAACCCGCATAAGCGGCATCGCCGAGCCACGGCATCGGCGTCCGCGCGCCGTCGCGACCCTGGGTCTCGGGCCAGTTGGCGATCGCTTCCGGGTCGCGCAGCCGCTCGAACGGGACGTCGGCCTGCGGCAGCCCCAGCTCCTCGCCCTGGTAGAGGAAGACGTTGCCGCGCAGGCTGATCAGCAGGAGCATCGCCTGCCGGGCGAAAGCGGCCGGATCGCGGCCGGCGAGCCAGCGCGAGACGACGCGCGGCGCGTCATGGTTGGAGAAAGCCCAGCTCGGCCAGCCTTCGCCCGCCTCGCCCGGCCAAAGCGCCATGGCGGCGCCGATGACGTCGGGCGTCAGCGCCCGGGCATAGAGGAAGTTGAAACCATAGGCGCTGTTCAGCCGGTCGGGTCCCTGGGTGTAGAGCTTCATCTCCCGGTCGGCGTGCTCGCCGCCGACCTCGGCGACGGTGAAGGCCGCACCATATTCGTCCACCGTCTGGCGAAGGCGGGCGAGGAAGTCGGGAATGTCGGCGTGCGACTGGTTGTGGAGATGGTGCTGGAAATCGAAAGGGCGGGAGCGGCGGCCGAGCCCTTCGCGCACCGGCGGATTGTCGCGCAGCAGGGGGTCGTGCATCGCGAAGTTGATCGCGTCGAGCCGGAAGCCGTCGACGCCGCGGTCGAGCCAGAAGCCGGCGGTCGCGATCAGCGCTTCCTGCACCTCCGGATTGTGGACGTTGAGATCGGGCTGCGCGGCCAGGAAATTGTGCAGATAATATTGGCCGCGACGCGCGTCCCACGTCCAGCTCGGTCCGTGGAAAACCGACTGCCAGTTGTTGGGCGGCGATCCGTCCGGCTTGGCATCAGCCCAGACGTACCAGTCGGCCTTCGGATTGTCGCGGCTCGAACGGCTCTCCCGGAACCAATCATGCTGGTCGGAGCTGTGCGAATAGACTTGGTCGATCAGCACGCGAAGGCCGAGCGCGTGGGCCCGCTCGAGCAGCCGGTCGAAATCGGCGAGCGTGCCGAAGACCGGGTCGACGCCGCGATAATCGGCGATGTCGTAGCCGAAATCCTTCATCGGCGAGGTGAAGAAGGGGGACAGCCAGATCCCGTCCACGCCGAGCGAGGCGACATGATCGAGCCGCTCGGTGATGCCGGGGAGATCGCCGACGCCGTCGCCGTTCGAATCGGCGAAGCTGCGCGGATAGATTTGATAGATTACGGCGCCGCGCCACCATTCGCCGCTGGCCGCCGTGCTGGCGGCGCCGCGCCGTTCGAGAGTGATCTGGTTCACCGCGCCGTCCTGCAGACGACATAGTCGAGCGCCGGCACTTCGACCCGGTAGCTGCCGGGCGCCGCGGCGGTGGCGGCGCAGCGGCCGCGGACCGAGCTCCAGCGCGCCGAGCCGCCGTCGACGATCACATTGGCCGCGACCGGCGCGGTGGAGGTGTTGAACAGGGCCAGCGTCTCGCCGCCGCCCGACGGCGCGCGGCGGGAGAGGGCGAACAGGCCGGGCGCGTCGCCGGCGGCGCGCACCACCTGCTCGCCGCGGCTGAACGCCGGGTCGGCGCGGCGGATCGCCGCCAGCGCCGCGATCGCCCGATAGAGGCGCGCCTGCGGATCGAAGTTCGACTGGGCGGTGGTGGCGGCGGAGCCGACCAGCTTGTTGTCGTTGTAGATCGCGACCTTGCTCGGGAACATGTCCTCGCGCGCGTCCTGGTCGCCGCCGTCGCCGGCGAAGCCCTGCTCGTCGCCATAATAGACGACCGGCACTCCGCGGGCGAGGAACATCAAGGCGTGGCCGAGGACGACCCGCTTCAATATCTCGTCGTCGCCCGCGCCCGGATTGGCCTCGCGGACGAAGCGGGCAAAGCGGCCCATGTCGTGATTGCCGAGGAAGGTGGGAAGCTGCCGGGCCGTCGCCTCGCCGCCCGCATAGAGCGGGTCGGCCTCGAACAATCGCGCCAGCCGCCCGGTCGGCGCGCCTTTCGCCACCACGTCGGTCACCGCCGACTGGAAGGCGAAATCGAGAACGGTGGGGTAGGTGTCGACCCGGGTGAACCTCGCCAGCATGCCCGGATCGGGATCGTAGACCTCGCCGAAAATGTGGAAGTTGGGGATACCGCGCGCCCGGGCACGCTCCAGCATGGCCGGGACGAAGGCCTGCCAGAATTCGGGATTGACGTGCTTGGCGGTGTCGATGCGGAAGCCATCGATTCCGAAATCGTCGATCCACCTGCCGAAGATTTCGATGAAGCCATCGATCACCCGGGGATGCTCGGTGAACAGATCGTCGAGTCCCGAGAAGTCGCCCATCGTCGAGCTCTCGCCGCTGAACGTCGAGTCGCCGCGATTGTGGTAGTAGATCGGGTCGTTGAGCCAGGCCGGCTTCTTCACGCCCGCCTCGGCCGCCGGCACGTAGGGCGTGTAGGCATAGTCCGGCCGGGTCAGCCGCGCGAAATTGTCGGGGCGCTGGCGGGGCTTGTCGATGCCTTCGAAGCCGGGGTTGATGGCCTCGCCTGCGGTCCCGCCGCGGCGCGTATGCGGATAATCGGCGAGGCCGCGATAGGCGCAGTCGTTGCGCGGGCATTCGCGATATTTGATCACGTCGGCGCTGTGGTTGGTGATGATGTCGAGATAGACCTTCATCCCCCTGGCGTGGGCCGCGTCGACCAAGCGCTTCAGATCCGCACGGGTGCCGAAATGGGGATCGACGTCGGTGAAGTCGGTGATCCAATAGCCGTGATAGCCGGCCGATTCCCGTCCCGGTGGCCCCTGCACCGGCTTGTTCCGGTAGATCGGGCCGAGCCAGATGGCGGTGGCGCCGAGGCCGGCGATGTAATCGAGCCGGCGGGTCAGGCCCTTCAGGTCGCCGCCATGATAGAAGCCCTTGCCGGCAGGATCGAAGCCGGTCCGGAGCCGGTCGCCCGTCAAGCCGCCGCGATCGTTCGCCGGATCGCCATTCTCGAACCGGTCCGGCAGCACGAAATAGACCACCTCGTCGGTCGGCGGCCGGTCGAGATAGGATTCGGCGGCGGCCGCGGACCCCGCAAGCGCGACACTGCCGGCGGCGAGCGCCAGCGCGGCCGCGGCCCGCAGGCGCGCTCCCGGCCATGGCCTGCGATAGGGTCCCATCGAACGCTCCTCTCGGTCCCGGTGCGTGTCCCCGCCACCTTTTTGCAATTCTTTGCAGAACCCGCCCCGGTCGGTCAAGGGGCCGGGTCGGCTGGGGGCAGGTTGGCCGCCGTACCTCCATCACCTAAGGAAAAGCACCAAACTTGCCGGAAAAAGCGTGTCCGGGAAGCCACAGGCCGAGGCGGTTCGGAAATTTGGCGCTTGCCAGAATGGAAATTAGTTTGCAGTAATTTGCGAAGCACCGAAGACCGCGAGCCAATCGCGGCGTGCATTGCGGGGGAAGCCTAACAGCCGAAGCCGCGATGCGAGCAGTTGGGGGCGTGCCCGACGCGAGCTTTTCCGCCGTTTTCCGGCGGCGAGCGGGCCCCTCTGAGGATGCAAACGGGTCGTCCGGGTGGGGGCATTCGGCGGCTGAACTGAGAGGACCCGAGAATGACGAATCGCTTCGACTCGCGCCGTTCCTGCCTGCTCGGCGGCGCAGCCGCGCTCGCGCTGGCGCTGGGAAGCTCGCCTGCCCTCGCGCAGGACCCGACCGATGAGGAGGCCGCCGAGGCCGCCGAAGCCGCCACCGAAGAGGGCGACATCGTCGTCACCGGCTTCCGCCGCTCGCTCGAAAACGCGGTTCAGGAGAAGAAGGATCGCGACCAGATCGTCGAATCGGTCTCCGCCGAGGACATCGGCAAGCTTCCCGACGCCTCGATCGCCGAATCGATCGCCCGCCTGCCGGGCCTGACCTCGCAGCGCCTGTCCGGCCGCGCCAACGTCATCTCGATCCGCGGCTTCGGCCCGGATTTCTCGCAGACCCTGCTGAACGGCCGCGAGCAGACCTCGACCGGCGACAATCGCGCCGTCGAGTTCGACCAATATCCCTCCGAGGTCGTCCGCAGCGTCAACGTCTACAAGTCGCCGACCGCCAGCCTGGTCGGCCAGGGCCTGGTCGGTACCGTCGACATCCGCACCATCCGCCCGCTCGACTTCGGCGGCCGCAGCGTCCTCGCCGTCGGCGCCCGCGGCTCCTACGCCGATCTCGGCAAGCTCAACGCCGGCTCGAAAGACAAGGGCTATCGGGTCAACGCGACTTTCGTCGACCAGTTCGCGGACGACACGGTCGGCCTCGCGCTCGCCGCCTCCTATGTCGACGAGCCCTATCAGCTGCAGGAATATAATGCCTGGGGCTATCCCGGCAGCGGCACCCAGACAGATCCCTATGTGATCGGCGGCTCCAAGTCGTTCGTCACCTCGACCCAGCTGAAGCGCCTCGGCATGCAGGGCACGCTGCAATTCCGGCCCACCCCCAACTTCACGGCGACGGTCGACGCCTTCTACTCCAACTTCAGGGACGACCAGATCAAGCGCGGCATCGAGCTGCCGCTCGCCTGGGGCAATGCCAGCCTGCAGCCCGGCTCGGGGACGGTCGAGAACGGCTTCCTCGTGTCGGGCATCGCCACGGGGGTCGAGGGCGTGGTCCGCAACGACGCCTTCCAGCGCCACGCCAATCTCTATTCGGGCGGCCTCAACTTCAACTACGAAGGCGATTCCGGCTGGAACGCCTTCGTCGATCTCGGCTATTCGCGCACCGACCGCAACGAGCTTATCCTCGAAAGCTATTCCGGCACCGGCTTCGGCGCCAATAACGGCGCCCGCGACACGATCGCCTTCCAGGCGACCGAGCGCGGCATCATCTTCGATCCGACCCTCAATTATTCCGATCCGAACCTGATCAAGCTGACCGATCCGCAGGGCTGGGGCGGCGGCGTCCTTCCCCAGGTCGGCTATTACAACAACCGCATCGTCGACGACGAATTGTGGCAGTTCCGCGGGCAGGTGGAGCGCGAGCTCGAAAGCAGCTTCCTCTCGGCGGTCAAAGCGGGCCTCAATTATACCACCCGCGATAAGAGCCTGACTCCGGACGAGTCGATCATCCGGCTCGCCAACGGCGCGCTCGAATTGCCCATCCCCTCGCAATTCCTGCTCGATCCGACCGACCTCGATTATCTCGGCCTCGGCCCGATGGTGAGCTACGATCCGCGCGATCTTCTCGCGGCAGGCAACATCTACGCCTTGGTGTCGAACAACGCGAATGGCGACGTCGCGGCCAAGGCCTATCAGGTCCATGAGAATCTGCTGACCGGCTACGTCCAGGCCGACATCGAGGCGGAGCTCGGCAGCGCCACGCTGACCGGCAATGTCGGCGTCCAGGCGATTCGGACGGATCAATCGTCGACCGGTCTGATACGATCGGGGACGACGTTCAGTCCGGCCGAGCTGGGCGACAAATTCTGGGATGTCCTGCCCAGCCTCAACCTGTCGCTCCGACTGCCCAGCGACCTGGTCTTCCGCCTCGCCTTGGCGCGAGAGATCCAGCGGCCGCGGCTCGACCAGATGCGGATTGCGATCGGCTATGGAGTGAACATCGCCGAGCGGATCATCACCGGCAGCGGCGGCAATCCGTTCCTGCGGCCGATCCGCGCCAACGCCATCGACTTCAACGTCGAGAAATATTTTGGCCGGACCGGCTATGTCGCGCTGCAGCTATTCTACAAGGATCTGGTCAACTTCATCTACGATCCGAGGGAGACGCCGTTCGACTTCACCGGCTTCCCGCTGAACCCGGGCGACGAGGCGCTGATCAACACGCGCATCGGCAGGCTCAGCCGGCCGGTCAACACCGGCGGCGGCAAGATGTACGGCGCAGAGGCCGCGGCGACCCTGCCGTTCGAGGTCATCGCCGACTCGCTCGAGGGCTTCGGCATCACCGGCGGCGTCGCCTGGACCAAGACCAGCGTCAGGGAAACTCCGACCAGCGCTCCCACCCAGATCCTCGGCTATTCGAAATGGGTGATCAACGGGACGGCCTATTTCGAACGGGCGGGCTTCTCGGCGCGTGGCAGCGTCCGGCATCGCTCGACCTTCCTCGGCGAGCTGTCCGGCTTCGGCGGCAATCGTACCAACCGCACGGCGCTGGGCGAGACCATCGTCGATGCGCAGATCGGCTACGAATTCCAGGAGGGCTCGAGGTTCCAGGGCCTGTCGGTCTACCTCCAGGGCCAGAACCTCACCGACGAGCGCTTCGCCACCCTCTTCGATCCCAACAACCGGCTGACCGTCCTCGATTATCAGATTTACGGCCGCCGCTTCCTGGCCGGCTTCAACTACAAGTTCTGAGCCGTCGCGAATTCCAATGGCGGCCGGCTTTCTCCCTCTCCCGCTCTTCGCGGGAGAGGAGGGGCCCAGGCCGAAGGCTTGGGAGGTGAGGGTCTGTAGCAACGAGTGGCAAGACCCTCACCTCCCGCCGCTTCGCGGGCCCCTCCTCTCCCGTAAAGACGGGAGAGGGGCTATGCCCATCTCATGACGCAGTTCGTTCGCAAAATCGTGATCGTCGGCGGCGGCACCGCCGGCTGGATGGCCGCGGCGGCGCTGGCGCGGTTCCTCGGCGACCGGGCCGCGATCCGGCTAGTCGAATCCGAGGAGATCGGCACGGTCGGCGTCGGCGAGGCGACGATCCCCCAGCTCCGGCTGTTCAACGCCGGTCTCGGCCTCGACGAGGACGAGTTCGTCCGCGAGACGTCGGGCACGTTCAAGCTCGGCATCGAGTTCGTCGGCTGGGGCGCGCCGGACGATCGCTACATCCACGCCTTCGGCACGATCGGCCGCGACCTCGGCCTCATCCCCTTCCACCATTACTGGCTGCGCCACCGGGCCGAAGGCGGCGGAACCTCGCTGTGGGACTATTCCGCCTCGGCGCAGGCGGCGCGGCGCAACCTGTTCGGGCGGTGGGAGGAGAAACCCGACCGGCTGCCGAGCGGCCTCGCCCACGCCTTTCATTTCGACGCGTCGCTCTACGCCGCCTACCTGCGGCGCTACGCCGAGGCGCGCGGCGTTCGCCGCACCGAGGGCAAGGTCAAGGATGTGCCGCTGCGCGGCGGGGACGGTTTCGTCGAGGCGGTGGTGCTGGAGAGCGGCGAGCGGATCGAGGGCGATTTGTTCCTCGATTGCTCGGGCTTTCGCGGTCTGGTGATCGAGCAGGCGCTGAACACCGGCTATGACGACTGGTCGCGCTGGCTGCCCTGCGACAGGGCGCTGGCGGTGCCGTGCGCGGCCGGCGGCGAGCTCACTCCCTACACCCGCGCCACCGCGCGCCACGCCGGCTGGCAATGGCGAATCCCGCTCCAGCATCGCACCGGCAACGGCCACGTCTATTGCAGCGCCTTCACCTCGGACGACGACGCCGCGCGCGCCCTGCTCGCCAATCTCGACGGCGAGGCGCTCGCCGAGCCCAGGCCGCTGCGGTTCGTGACCGGCAAGCGGCGCAAGGCCTGGAACCGCAACTGTGTCGCGCTCGGGCTGGCGGGCGGGTTCATGGAGCCGCTCGAATCGACCAGTATCCATCTGATTCAATCCGGAATTGCGCGATTTCTCCAGTTCTTTCCAGGTCGCTCCATCGTGCCGGAGGAAGTGGACGAATATAACCGCCAGACCGACGTCGAATGGCTGTCGATCCGCGACTTCCTCATCTTCCATTACTGGGCGAACGGGCGCGAAGGCGAGTTCTGGCGCGCCTGCCGCGACATGACCGTGCCCGACAGCCTCGCCCGGCGGGTCGCCCTGTTCCGCGCCAACGGCCGCATCTTCCGCAGCAGCGAGGAGCTGTTCGCCGAGGTCGGCTGGCTGCAGGTGATGATCGGGCAGGGAGTGCTGCCGCAAGGCTACCATCCGCTCGCCGACCAGCTTGCGGCCGAGCAGCTCGGCGAGTTCCTCGGCCTCGCCCGCAAGCATGCCGACCATGTCGCCTCCAGGCTTCCCTCCCATTCCGAATTCATCGCGCGCTGCTGCGCGATCCCCGAGCCGCGAGCGGCCGCCAGCGCAGGAGCCCATCCGTGAACGAGATGCCGACGATCGCGACCAAGCCGAAGCTCGGCTTCGGCCAGATGTGGAACATCAGCTTCGGCTTCTTCGGCATCCAGATCGGCTTCGCTCTGCAGAACGCCAATATGAGCCGCATCTTCCAGTCGCTCGGCACCAGCCTCGACGATCTGCCCGCTTTGTGGGTCGCGGCGCCGCTCACCGGCCTGCTCGTCCAGCCGGTCATCGGCCATATGAGCGACCGCACCTGGCTCGGCCGGCTCGGTCGGCGGCGGCCCTATTTCCTGGCCGGCGCGATCCTCGCCGCCCTGGCGCTGTTCGTGATGCCGCTGGCGCCGGTGCTGCTGTTCGCCGCGGTGATGCTGTGGGTGCTCGACGCGTCGCTCAATATCTCGATGGAGCCGTTCCGGGCCTTCGTCGGCGACATGCTGAGGAAGGACCAGCACAGCGCCGGCTACGCCGTGCAGACCGCCTTCATCGGCGCCGGCGCGGTGGTCGGATCGATCGTGCCCTGGGCGCTCGAGCAGCTCGGCGTGTCGAACGTGGCGCCGGACGGGGGCATTCCGGACACGGTCCGCTACGCCTTCTGGTTCGGCGGCGCGGCTTTGTTCCTGGCAGTCTTGTGGACGGTTCTGACGACCCGCGAATACAGCCCCGAGCAGATGGCCGAGTTCGAGAGCGGCCGAGCCGAGGAACAGGGTCACACCCTTCGCATGCTGGCTGCGCGCGGCTTCACCTCGAGCGCGATCTGGATCGCCGCCGGCGTGCTTGTCGTCCTCGCGGTGCGCGAGCTCGGCCTCGAAAAGGAAGTCTACCTGCTCGGCGGGCTGCTGATCGCCTACGGCCTCGCCAGCATCATCGCGATCCGCGGCGCGCGCGGCGGCAGCGCGCCGGGAATACTCGGGCATATCGTAGGGGACTTTTCGGGCATGCCCGAGCTGATGAAACGGCTGGCGCTGGCGCAATTCTTCAGCTGGTCGGCTTTGTTCATCATGTGGATCAACACCACGCCGGTGGTCGCCCAATATTTCTACGGCGCGCCGAGCGCGGACGATCCGCGCTATCAGGAGGGAGCCAATTGGGTCGGAGTGCTGTTCACCGCCTATAACGGCGTCGCCGCCATCGCCGCCTTGACCCTGCTCCCGTTCCTGGCCGGCCGGATCGGCCGGGTGCGGACGCACGTCGCCGCTCTGCTGTGCGGCGCCGCCGGCTATGCGAGCTTCTTCTTCCTCACCGACCCGGAGCTGCTCATCGCCAGCGAGATCGGCATCGGCATCGCCTGGGCGTCGATCCTCGCCATGCCTTATGCGATCCTCGCCTCGGCGCTGCCGCAGAGGAAGCTCGGCATCTACATGGGCCTGTTCAACGTCTTCGTAGTGGTGCCGCAGCTGCTGGTCGCGACGGTGATGGGCTCGATCATGAAGCGCTTTTTCCCCGACGAGCCGATCTGGACGATGGCCTTCGCCGCCGGCGTGATGGTCCTCGCTGCGCTCGCCATGCTGCGGGTCGAGGAGCCGCCCGCGAAGGAGCCCGCATGATGCTGCGACTGCTGCTCGGCCTGCTGGCCCTGCTGGCCTGGAGCGGGCCGGCGGCGGCGGCCGATCCCTACCACCCGGTCGACCTCAGCGGGGTCAAACACCCGGAATGGGTGAAGAACGCGGTTCTCTACCAGCTCAATACCCGCCAGTTCACCCCGGAAGGGACGTTCCGCGCCGCCGAGAAGCAGCTGCCGCGCCTGAAGGCGCTCGGCGCCGACATTATCTGGCTGATGCCGGTCCAGCCGATCGGCGAGAAGAACCGCAAGGGGACGCTCGGCAGCCCCTACAGCGTCCGCGACTATTATGGCGTGAATCCCGAATTCGGGACGATGGACGACCTCAAGGCATTCGTCCGGACAGCGCACCAGCTGGGAATGCGGGTCATCCTCGACTGGGTCGCCAACCACAGCGCCTGGGACAACCCGCTCGTCGCCCGGCACCCCGAATGGTACGACCGCGACTGGAAGGGCGACTTCCGTCCCACCCCCTGGTGGGACTGGTCCGACATCATCGACTTCGACTACCGCCAGCCCGGCATCCGCCGCTACATGGCCGAGGCGATGCTGTTCTGGGTGAAGGAAGCCGATGTCGACGGCTTCCGGGCCGACGTCGCCGCCTACATGCCGCTCGATTTCTGGGAGCGGGTGCGCGACGATCTCGACAAGGTTAAGCCCGTCTTCATGCTCGCTGAAGCGCAGATGCGGGACCTCCATTACCGCGCCTTCGACGCCAGCTACGCCTGGGGCTGGTACGGCGCGGTCTCGGACATCGCAAAGGGCAAGGCCGATGTCGGCGCGCTGTTCGGCTATTACAGCGAGAACGAAAGCGCCTGGCCGGCCGGTGCGATGCGCATGGCCTATGTCGAGAATCACGACCAGAATGCGTGGCACGGCACCCAGTTCGAGCAATTCGGCCCGGCGCTCACCAATGCCATCGTCCTTTCCGTCGCGGGCGAAGGGATCCCGCTCATCTACAACGGCCAGGAAGCGGGCAATCCGAAGCGCCTCGCTTTCTTCGAGCGCGACCCGATCGCCTGGCGGCCGCATCCGATCGGCGATCTCTACAAGCGACTGTTCGCGCTGAAGCACCGCAACAGGGCGCTCTGGAATGCCCCGTGGGGCGCTCGGATGATCGGCATCGTCAACAGCGCACCGTCGAAGGTCTTCTCGTTCGTGCGGCAGAAGGACGATGCGCGGGTGTTCGCCGTGTTCAACCTCTCGGCCGAGCCGCAGCGGGTGACGTTCCGGGAGGCGCTCCACCACGGCCGCTACCGGGATTTCGACGGCGGCGAGGCGGCGACGGTCGATGCGTCGACGGAGCTGGCGCTGGCGCCGTGGTCCTATCGGTTGCTGACTGTGGAGGTGTCGAGGTGAAGCCCCTCTCCCGTCCTTACGGGAGAGGAGGGGCCTATCGCGAAGCGATGGGAGGTGAGGGTCTTTACACCGGACTCAGCAAGACCCTCACCTCCCAAGCCTTCGGCTTGGGCCCCTCCTCTCCCGCCAAAAGCGGGAGAGGGGTTTCATGACCGAGCGCAACATCCGCCGAGTCTGCATCGTCGGCGGCGGCTCGGCCGGCTGGATGGCGGCGGCGGCCCTGTCCAACACGCTGCGGGGCGGCTGCCGGGTCGACCTCGTCGAATCCGACGAGATCGGCATCGTCGGCGTCGGCGAGGCGACGATCCCGCCGATCAAGTTGTTCAACCAGTCGCTCGGCCTCGACGAGAACGACTTCATCCGCGCCACCCAGGGCAGCTTCAAGCTCGGCATCGAGTTCGTCGACTGGGCGCGCCGGGGACATCGCTACTTCCACCCGTTCGGCCCGTTCGCGGCCGATTTCGACGCCGTGCCCCTCCATCATTATTGGCTGCGGGCCCGTACCCAAGGCGACGCTTCCCCGCTCGACGATTATTCGATGGCCTGGGCGGCCGCCAAGCGCGAGCGGTTCGACCGGCCGATCCCCGACCGGCGCATGATCCAGTCGACCTACGATTACGCCTATCATTTCGATGCCGGCCTCTACGGCCGCTACCTGCGCGCCTATTCCGAGAAGAAAGGGGCGACGCGCCACGAGGGCAAGGTGGTCGACGTGAGGCTGCGCAGCGAGGACGGCTTCGTCGAGCGGCTGGTGCTCGACGACGGCCGCGAGATCGAGGCGGACCTGTTCATCGACTGCTCGGGCTTTCGCGGCCTGCTGATCGGCCAGGCGCTGGGCGTCGGTTACGAGGACTGGACCCGCTGGCTGCCCTGCGACCGGGCGATGGCGGTGCCCTGCGCCCATGGCGGCGGCTTCACCCCTTATACGCGCTCGACCGCGCGCGACGCCGGCTGGCAGTGGCGCATCCCGCTCCAGCACCGGATCGGCAATGGCTACGTCTATTCCAGCCGCCACATTTCGGACGACGAGGCGGCGGCGACCCTGCTCGCCAATCTCGACGGCGAGCCGCTCGCCGATCCGCGTCCGCTCCGCTTCACGACGGGGCGCCGGACGCTGTTCTGGGAGAAGAATTGCGTCGCCTTGGGCCTCGCCTCGGGCTTCATGGAGCCGCTCGAATCGACCAGCCTCCACCTCGTCCAGTCGGCGGTGACCCGCTTGCTCGCGCTCTGGCCGGACCGCGATTTCGATCCGCTCGGCCCGACCGAATTCAATCGCATCACGATCGAGGAATATGAGCGGATCCGGGACTTCCTGATCCTCCACTACCACCTCACCGAGCGCGACGATTCGCCGCTGTGGCGGGACTGCGCGGCGATGGAGGTGCCGGAGCCTCTCCAGTACAAGATCGACCATTTCCGGCGGTACGGACGGCTGGTGGCGACGGGCTACGAACTGTTCCAGAATCCCAGCTGGCTCGCCGTCCATATCGGCCAGCTGAACTGGCCCGAGCGCTACGACCCCCTGGTCGACGAGCGGCGCGAGGTCGACGCGGCGCGCATGCTCGCCGGCATCCGCCGCGTCGCCGTCGAGGCGGCGGAGGCGATGCCGACCCACCGGGCCTTCATAGACCGGCATTGCAAGGCTCCGCCCTTGCGGTGAGCGTGCCGCGGGCGCAGCATGGGCGCAGCAAGGAGGGCGACATGGCGGACTCGAAGCGGGACTGGACGCGGCTGATCACCAAAATGGCGGTGGTGCTGGGCGTGGGGGCGGTGCTCGCGGCCCTGGTCGCGGCGATCGGCAGCGCGAACGGCCTGTGGAGCTTCCGCGCCGGCCTGACCGCTTTGCGCTATCTGTTCTTCGCCGCGGCGGCCGGGGCCGTGCTCGGGCTGGTCGGGCTGATCATGGCGCGCCGCCGCGCGAAGCTCATGCTCGCCAACCTGCTCGCCCTCGTCGTGGCGCTCGGCTTCGTCCTCTATCTCGGCAATCTCGTGCGGACCGCCAGGAGCGTGCCGGCGATCCACGACGTCGCCACCAATCTGGACGACGTGCCGCAATTCACCAGGCTGGCGGTGCGCGCCGACAATCTCGAAAACGTCCCCGACGAGGGCAAGGCCGAGCTCAAGGCGCTGCCGCCCGAAGCCCGGTGGAAAGCCGTGCACCGCGCCCATTACGGCGATTTGCGCACGGTCCGCGTCGCGACGCCGCCGGCGCAGACGGTGCGGCGCGCGGCGGCGCTGGCCCGCGAGCGCGGGTGGGAGACGGCCCTGGTCGACGACAAGGCCGGGACGGTGGAGGCGACCGAGACCAGCACCTTCTTCCGCTTCAAGGACGATATCGTCGTCAGGGTGCGGCCGGCGCCGGGCGGCGGCAGCCTCGTCGACATGCGCTCGATCAGCCGGGTCGGCGGCAGCGATGTCGGCATGAACGCAAAACGCGTGCGGAGCTTTCTGGCGGATCTGCAGAAATAGGGGCGCGAACCGATCACGTCGCGACTCTCGCAGAATGACCCGGTTGGGATCGTATTTCGGCTTCTTCCGGACCGCGGCGGCGGCGCCTTGCGGGAGGGTCCAAGGCCACCGAAGCGAGGGCGGCCGCAAAATGGGCAGGCTTCGGGGCTTCCCTCTGTTCCCCACCATTCGTCTGTCGGCGCCGTCGATGGCAAGCCAAGTCGCGCGCGCCAAGACCGGCCAAGTCGATGGCCTGCATCGACTTTTGCCGGTTGCGGCGTCGAATACGGGAGCGTAGTCCCACGGGTTCGGCGGCCGTAGACCGCTCGCTCGACAGGGATCGCGAATGGCTGAAGGTATGCGTTTCGATATCCATGTCTCGGCCGAGCGCTTCGAGCTGCTGGTCAATTCGGTCACCGATTACGCCATCTACATGCTCGATGCGGACGGCTATGTCGCGACCTGGAATCCGGGCGCGCGGCGGTTCAAGGGCTATGAGGCCGAGGAGATTATCGGCCGCCATTTCTCGACCTTCTTCACCGACGAGGACCGCGAGGCCGGCCTGCCCGCCCACGCGCTGGAGAAAGCGGCCGAAATGGGCCGTTTCGAAGCCGAGGGCTGGCGCGTGCGCAAGAACGGCACCCGCTTCTGGGTGAATGCGGTGATCGACCCGATCCGGGACGGTGCCGGCAATCTGATCGGCTTCGCCAAGATCACCCGCGACGATACCGAGCGGCGCGAGGCGGGGCTGGCCCTGATCGAGAGCGAGCGCCGCTTCCGGATGCTCGTCCAGGGGGTGAAGGATTATGCCCTCTACATGATCGACCGGGACGGTCGCGTGTCGAACTGGAATACCGGCGCGGAGGCGATCAAGGGCTACAAGGCGGACGAGATCATCGGCCAGCATTTCTCGCGCTTCTACACCGAGGAGGACCGGGCGCGCGGGGAGCCGGCGCGGGCGCTCGCGACCGCCATCGCCGAGGGCAAGTATGAGAATGAGGCGTGGCGGGTCCGGAAGGACGGCACCCGCTTCTGGGCGAGCGTCGTCCTCGATCCGATTCACGACGAGGATGGCGAGGTGGTCGGCTTCGCCAAGATCACTCGCGACATAACCGAACGGCGGCGCGCCAACGAGGCGCTGGAGGAAGCGCGCGCGGCCCTGTTCCAGTCGCAGAAGCTGCAGGCGCTGGGCGAGCTGACCGGGGGCGTCGCCCACGACTTCAACAATCTGATGACGGTGATCCGCGGCGCCGCCGACCTTCTCACCCGCCCCGGCCTGAGCGAGGAGAAGAGGGCGCGCTACTTGCAGGCGATCATCGACACGGCCGACCGCGCCGCGACGCTGACCAGCCACCTGCTCGCCTTCGGCCGTCGGCAGGCGCTGAAGCCCGAAGTGGCCGACCTCAACGTCCGCCTCGACGCCTTTGCCGAGATGGTCGGGCGAACGCTCGGCGGCCACATCGAGGTCTCACTCGAGCTCGCGCCGTCGCTCCCTCCGGTCGAGGTCGACCTCGCCCAGCTGGAGACCGCCCTGCTCAACGCCGCCTTCAACGCCCGCGACGCGATGCCGGACGGCGGGCGGCTGATATTGGCCACCCGCCACGTCGCCGGCGAGGGCCTCGGCGAGGTGATGGTTGAGATCGCCGACACCGGCACCGGGATGCCCGCGGAAGTGCTCGATCGCGCGTTCGAGCCTTTCTTCACCACCAAGCCGGTGGGCGAAGGTACCGGCCTCGGCCTGTCTCAGATCCACGGCTTCGCCGCCCAGGCCGGCGGCCGGGCGGAGATAAGCTCGGCGCCGGGGAAGGGGACGGCGGTCCGCATCTTCTTCCCCGTCACTGCGAAGGCTCCGGGCGCCGCCGCCGAGCGGACGCGCCCGCCGGTCGCGCGGCGCGGCCTCAAGGTGCTGCTCGTCGAGGACAACGACCATGTCCGCGAGTTCGCCCACCATTTGCTCGACGAGCTCGGCTACCGGGTGCTGAGCGTCGCCTCGGCGGACGAGGCACTGGAGCGGATGGCCGAGGAATCGGTCGACCTGCTGTTCAGCGACGTGGTGATGCCCGGACGGAGCGGCGTCGAGCTGGCCCGGCTGGCGCGGGCGCAAAAGCCGTCGCTGCCGGTGCTGCTCGCCAGCGGCTATAGCGATGAGATTGTCGGCCTGGCCGGCGCCGAGTTCGAGATCGTCCGCAAACCCTATGACGTCACCTTGCTGGAGGCGGCGCTCGGCGCGGCGCTGGACCGGGAGCCGCTTGAGGGCAAGGGCTAGTAGCGCCGGTTCCCGATCGGCCGGCTAACCGGCTCGTCGTCGCGCGGCCGCCGGGTCCGCGGCTGCGGCAGCGGCGGCAGCTCGGCGCGGACGAGGCGGCCGTCCTGGTCGGTGTCGAGCAGCGCGAAGCGCTGGCCGGCGGCGCGCGCGAACTCGTCGCGGGAGACGCCGCGGTTCATGTCGAGATCGGCGGCGATCACCGGTTGCGGGATGTTGAGGAAGGCGTAGCGGCCGGCGCCCTCGAGGCCCTTGTCGAAGACGGCGATGCGGCGGCGCCGGCTGCCCGGCCCGCGCCAGTCGCCGAAGCCGGTGCTGCGCATCTGCAGGCCGAGCTGGACTTCGGGAGCGACCTCATTCTCGTAGCGGGTGATTTCCACCGGCCCGATCTCGCCGTCGCCGTCCCTGTCGAGGGCGGCGAAGAAGCGGACGGCGTCGTGCCGCAGCTCGGCGAGGCTGAGGGCGCCGTCGCTGTCGCGATCGGCGCCCCCGAACCAGGTGCGGATATTGTCGGCGCCCCGGTCATCGGATCGGAACGGCTCGCCCATCGGGCTCATGAACAGGCTGCCCCGGACGGCGGGCGCGGCCGGAGGCTGCGCCGCCGCGGCCGCGGGGACGAGCAGGAGAAGGAATGGGAGGAGCGAGCGCATCGCGCCACCCTAGGCCGACGCGCAAGCCAAGGCGACCCTTGAGACGCGCACATGCGTCATCGCGCCGCTCGAGCAGGTCCGGCTGGGCGAAGGCGTCGAGGATGCGCCGGCCGGTCGCCCAGCCGATTCGGGCCGACCGCCGCAAAGGGGGTTGACTCGTCTTCGGTTTTATCGGAAGCTTCTGTTATGACAGAAATTACGCTCGAGCCGAAACTGGCGCCCGCGGTCGAGCGGTTCATCCTTCATTGGGGCGACATGGGCGGGCAATGGGGCGTCAACCGCTCGGTCGCGCAAATCCATGCCCTTCTCTACCTCGCCGAACGGCCCATGACCGCCGAGGAGATCGCCGACACGCTCGGCATGGCGCGGTCGAACGTCTCGAACAGCCTCAAGGAGCTGATCGGCTGGAAGCTCGTCCGCCGCGTTCCCCTGCTCGGCGACCGCCGCGACCATTTCGAGGCGGAGACCGACTTGTGGGAGATGGTCACTCGGATCGCCCAGGGGCGCAAGGAACGGGAGATCGATCCCGCCGCGGCGGCGCTGCGGGCCTGCCTCGCCGACGCGGAGGGCGATCCCAGGATCAGCCCGGTCGCTCGAAAGCGGCTCGCCGAGATGGAGGATTTCGTCCGCACGGTGAACCGCTGGTACGACCAGATGCTCGGCGTGCCGGCGCCCAAGATCATGGCGCTGATCCGGATGGGCGCGAAGGTTGCGAGCCTCGTCGGCTTCGGCGGCGGCAAGGCGGCGAGGGAATAGGATCGGGCCGGCCGCCGATCCGGCCGGACAGGAAGGCGAGGTGGGCGAGATGGAAAGAGGCCGGAGCGATGCGCGGATCATCCCCTTCGCCCGGCGCTCCCCGGCCCCCGCCGCTCCGGCGACGATCGAGGATCTGCGCTTCCGCACCCTCGCCGGCGAGCCGGCCTGGAGCCGGCTGCCGGCGGCGGTGCGCGCCCGCTTCGAGCGCCATATCGGGCCCGGGACGACGATCCTCTACGCGGGCGAGGTGGTCGAATGCCGGATGAGCCGCTGCGGCCGTCTGCTGTGCCAAATGGTGCGCCTCATCGGCGCCCCGCTGCCGCTCTCGAGCGACAGCTTCGTCCCGGCGGCGGTGAGCGTCACCGAGGACCCGGCGAGCGGCGGCCAGTTCTGGACCCGGGTCTATGGCCGCCGCCGCGGCTTCCCGCAGGTGATCCACAGCTCCAAGCGGTTCGCCGGACCGACCGGGCTGGAGGAATATGTCGGCGCCGGCATCGGCATCGCGCTCCGTCTCGAGGTTGAAGGCGAGGCGCTCCACTTCCTCAGCGACCATTATTTCCTCAAGCTCGGCCGGGTCCGGCTGCGGCTGCCGCGCTTGCTGTCGCCGGGGCGGATGCGGGTAAGCCATATCGATTGCGGCAATGGCGCTTTCGCTTTCATGCTCAGCCTCGTCCATCCCCTGCTGGGCGAGCTCGTCCGGCAGACCGCGATGTTCGAGGAGCGGCCATGAGCCTCATCCTCGTCATCGGCGGCTATGGCGGCTTCGGGGCGAGGCTGTGCCGGAGGCTCTCGGCCGCCGGCCACGGCCTGATCGTCGCCGGCCGCAGTCAGGAGAAAGCGGCGCGCTTCTGCGCCGGGCTGGCGGACGCGCGGCCGCTGGCCATGGATCGGGACGGCGACGTCGGCGCCGTCCTCGCCCGGGAGCGGCCGGATCTGGTGATCGATGCCGCCGGACCGTTCCAGGACAGCCGCTATCAGGTGCCGCAGGCCTGCATCGCGGCGGCCATCCCCTATCTCGATCTCGCCGACGCCAGGGATTTCGTCACGGGCATCGCCGCGCTCGATCGTCCGGCGCGCGAGCAGGGCGTCGCCGTCGTGTCCGGCGCGTCGAGCGCGCCGGCGCTCACCGGCGCGGTCTGCCACAGGCTGGCCGAAGGCCTGGAGCGCGTCTGCGGCGTCGACATCGCGCTCAGCGTCGCCAATCGGGTGACGGGCGGCGAAGCCGTGATGGCGGCGATCCTCAGCTATGTCGGCCGCCGCGTTCCCCTGTGGCGCGGCGGGCGCTGGACAAACGCGTGGGGATGGCAGGAGCTACGGCGCGAGGATTTCGTGCTGGCCGACGGAAGCGCGCTGCGCGGCCGACGGGTGGCGATCGCCGACCTGCCTGACGGCGAGCTCCTCCCCGGCCTGTTGCCGGGCCGGCCGGCTGTGACTTTTCGCGCCGGGACCGAGCTCGGCTTTCAGATGCGGGCCTTGTGGCTGGCGAGCTGGCCGGTCCGCTGGGGCTGGCTGGCCTCGCTGAGCCCTGCCCGGCGCTGGCTGCTCCCCCTCTACCGGCTGACCGCGCGAATCGGCGGCGAGCGTTCGGGGATGAGCATCACCCTGATCGGGATCGCGATCGGGCAGCGGGTGCAGCGGCGCTGGACCGTCATCGCCGAGCGCGGCGAGGGGCTCGAAGTGCCGACGCTGGCAGCCGAGCTGCTCGCCGGCGACATCCTCGCCGGCCGCCTGGCCGCCGGCGCCCGCACCGCCGCCTCGCTGCTGAGTCTCGAGCGGTTCGAGCCCGCGTTGTCGCGCCTGGCGCTGCGCCACGAAATCGCCGAACGGGCGCTGCCGCCGCCGCTTTACGCGCGCGTCATGGGCAGTGCTTTCGACAGGCTGCCGCCCGCCGTGCGGCGGCTGCACGATTTCTGCGGCGACGCCGGCGCCGAGGGCGAGGGTCGGGTCGAGCGAGGGCGGGGCCCGATCGCCCGGACGATCGCGGCGGCGATGCGCTTCCCGCCGGTGGGCCGATGGCCGCTCCACGTCGCCTTCGCCGAACATGGCGCCGCCGAACGCTGGACCCGCGATTTCGGCGGCCACCGTTTCTCCAGCGAGTTGAGCCAGGCCGGACGCCATATCGTCGAGCGGTTCGGGCCGCTGCGCTTCGCCTTCGACCTTCCCTCGGGCGCCGACGGCCTGGAAATGCACCTGCGCGGCTGGAGCGCCTTTCGCCTCCCGCTTCCCCTCGCCCTGGCACCGCGGATTCGTGCCCGCGAGTGGGAGGAAGGGGGCCGCTTCCGCTTTGCCGTGGCCGTGGCCCTGCCGCTCGTCGGCGACGTCGTGCGCTATTCGGGCTGGCTGCTGCCCGTCGACTCGCCCGCCCGCAACGAGCAAGGGCGGCCCGTCCCCGGACCGCCCCTCTCGCTCGCCGCGGCTTCGGACTAGCGCTTCGAGAACTGAAAGGAGCTGCGGGCCTTGGCCTTGCCGTGTTTCTTGTGCTGCTCGCCGGCGACGCAGGCATCGGCAGGGGACGTCGTTGGACGCAATGCTCGCGTTGAGCTAGAATTGCACCAAGGGTTGGTGGGCTACGGAAATGAGTGGGTTTCCGGACCATGACAGGGACGCGCGCGGCGACCCGGCTTCAGCTGAGGAGGGGCGGCGGAACCGCCATGTCCACCTCGTCCGCGAACCGGAATTCAGGCTGGGGCCCCTTATGGTTCAGCCGTCGACGCGGCAGGTCATCGCCCATGGCGTGGCCGAGACGATCGAGCCGCGCGTCATGCAGGTCTTGGTCACCCTCGCCCGGCAGCGCGGCAAGGTGGTCTCGCGCGACGAGTTGGTGGAGCGCTGCTGGGAAGGCCGCGCCGTCAGCGAAGATGCGATAAATCGGAGCATTGCAAAAGTCCGCCGGCTTGGAGAGGCCTGCGGGGAATTCGTCCTCGAGACGATCCCGCGGGTGGGATATCGCCTTACCGAAGCGACCGGTGCGACCGCTGAGATCACCGCGCGGGACGACAAGGTGTGGACCCGGTTCCATCCCGTCACGCGACGGCGCCTGCTCGGCGCCGCCCTGCTGGCCTCGGTCGCGGGGTTCACCATCTGGGCTGGGCTGCGCGATGGCGCCAACCCCCGCGTCGCCGAGCTAATGCAGCTTGGCCGCCAGGCCTTGCGCGAAGAATTACCTGACAGCGACGCTCAGGGCGCCGGCTTTTTTCGTGAGGCCGTCTCAATCGAGCCTGACAATGCCGAGGCCTGGGGGCTGCTCGCGCTCGCGCTGCGCAACGCTGTGGAAAATGCGCCGCCGCGGGACACGACCGAGACGGTGCGGGCCTGCGAGCTGGCGGCCCGGCGCGCCCTGTCTTTGGACCCCCTGGAGGGAAATGCGCTTGCCGCGCTGGCCGGGCTGCAGCCATTTTTCGGCGACTGGCTTGCCGCCGAGGATCGGCTGAGGGGTGTTCTCGCCATCGCTCCGGGCAATGTGGCGGCGATCGGCGAGCTCGTCACCCTTCTTCAGTCGGTCGGCCGATGTCGTGATTCCTGGGTTTGGAATGAGCGCGCCGCCGCGCTCGACCCGCTCTCGCCCGTACCCCAATATCGCCGCGCGCTGAAACATTGGATTTTCGGTCGCGTCTCCGAAGCGGACCTCGCCATCGATCGGGCGCTGCAGCTCTGGCCGCGGCATCCGGGCGTATGGAACTCCCGCCTCCAGATCTTCGCCTTCACCGGCCGGGCCCCGGCCGCCCTCGCCTTGATTGCGGATGAGCCCGCTCGCCCTCCGACCTTCTCTCGTCAAGCTTACGATCTTTGGCGCACCTCTCTCGTGGCGCTCGACAGCGGCGATCCAAAGGATGTGTCGGCCGCGCGCAAGGCCAATGTCGAGGCCGCGCCCCGCAGTCCGGGTTTCGCCAACAACGCGGTGATGGTGCTGTCGCTGCTCGGGGAAATTGACGCGGCTTTCGCGGTGACCGATGGCTACCTCTTGCGGCGCGGAGCGCTCGTCGGCAGGCTGTGGACGGGCAACGGCCAGATGCCGGTCAATGACCAACGGTGGCGGAGAACGATGATGCTGTTCACCCCGGCCACCGCCGCACTGCGAGCCGACCCCCGATTCGGTGAGCTCTGCGCGGGCATCGGGCTGGCCGATTACTGGCGCCGACGCGCGATCCAGCCCGATTTCCCCATCGCCGCGGTTTAGCGAATGGCATCGGCCGCAGCACCCGTCTTTCGCTGCGAACGACGATCCGGGGAGCCCTCGCCTGGGTAAGGTCTCGCCCTTGGTAATGACGGATAGCCAAGCTCACGGGTCGCCGCGCCGCCGCGACCATGCGGCGCTCGCACGCGGCCCGCAAGGGGAGAACTTCTCCCCGCAACTGCAGCCGGCACAAGCGTCCAGCGGCATCGCGGACGCGGCGTTTGAGGGCGCGGACGCCGTCCCGAGTGCCGAGATCCAGGTCCCCATAGCGCACCACGACCTGGGCCGGGGCGGGGTTCGCCGTTTCCCCCGCGGCGGGCGTAAAAAGACCGGCGACGGCGAGGCCCAGAGCGGACAGTCTGATTAAATGGCGGATCATGGTCATTCTCCCTAAGAGCGGCGCGCTTGGGGCCGCCTGGGCAGGAGAAAGCGTTTGCCCTTTCGTCGAAAGGATCTGGAGCCGACCGCGAGCCGACTTTTCATCGACTTTAGCCTGACTTTTCACCGCGACACGCGGCCGAGCCGAGCCGATAACGAAAAAGGGCGGCCCGTCGCCGGACCGCCCCTCTCGCTCGTCGCCGAGGCTTCGAACTAGCGCTTCGAGAACTGGAAGCTGCGGCGGGCCTTGGCCTTGCCGTATTTCTTGCGCTCGACGACGCGCGGGTCGCGGGTGAGGAAGCCCTCGCGCTTGACCGTGGTGCGCAAGGCCGGCTCGTAACGCGTGAGCGCGGTCGAGATGCCGTGGCGGACGGCGCCGGCCTGGCCGGAGAGGCCGCCGCCCTTGACGGTCGCGATCACGTCATACTGGCCGCGCCGCTCGGTGACGTCGAACACCTGGTTGATGATCAGGCGCAAGGTCGGCCGGGCGAAATAGACTTCCTGGTCGCGGCCGTTGACGATGATCTTGCCGGAGCCGGGCTTGAGCCAGACCCGGGCGACCGCGTCCTTGCGGCGGCCGGTGGCGTAGGCTCGGCCCTGCTTGTCGAGCTGCTGCTCGCGAAGCACGGCCTGGATCTGCGGGCCCTGGGTCGAAGCGCCATGGTCCTCGGAGCCCGGGACGGGCTCGGCGGCGGCCGCCGCCGGCGCTGCGGCTTCGGCTTCGGGAGCCGGCGCGGCCGCGGCCGCACCGGTCAGCTGGCCGAGATCGGCGAGCGATTGGCGATTGTCGGTCATCAGGCACCCACCTTGTTCTTGCGGTTCATGCCCGCCACGTCGAGAGGTTCAGGATTCTGGCCGCCGTGCGGATGCTCGGTGCCGTTGTAGAGGTGAAGCGCGCGCATCTGGTCGCGGCCCAAAGGCCCGCGCGGGATCATCCGCTCGACCGCTTTCTCGAGGACGCGCTCGGGGAAGCGGCCCTCGAGCACCTTGCCGGCGGTGACGCCCTTGATGCCGCCGGCATAGCCGGTGTGGCGCCAGTAGATCTTGTCGGCCAGCTTCTTGCCGGTGAACCTGACCTTGTCGGCGTTGACGACGACGACATGGTCGCCGCAATCGACATGCGGGGTGTAGCTCGGCTTGTGCTTGCCGCGCAGGATGTTGGCGATGATCGAGGCGAGGCGGCCGACGACCAGCCCGTCCGCATCGATCAGATGCCATTTCTTCTCCACCTCGGCCGGCTTGGCCGACTTGGTGGTCTTCATCAGCGCCTTCATGGGGCCCGGACCTTTGCGTTTGAAATGAACCGCGCCGCGGCCCGAAGGCGCGGCGCTGCCGGCCAAATGGCAGGGAGAGTGACGAAAGTCAAGGAAAACGGCGCGTTTGGCGAGAGGTATTGTGGTACCTTAAAGCAATTCTAGTCGATGCGCTCGAGAATCTCCGTCACGGTGCTGAAAGGACGCTGGTCGCCTTCCTGCGTCACCGTCGATCGCACCGATCGATACGAGCGGGCGAGTCCTGTGCGACGATCTATCTCGAAGCGTTGCACGTTGTCGCTCGAGATCAGATGGGAGCCGAGGCCATAAGGCCTCCGCCCGAAACGCTCCGACAGCCGATCCATTGCCTCCTGCAACTGCTCGTTCGGGATAATCCAGGAGCGGGTAATCGTGACATGGTCCCGAGCGATCCTCTCGACGGTCGTTCGCGCCGTCCCCGTTATCGGCCCCAGCACCGTTGTTTGAATGTCCTTTCTCTCTATGGGCTGTTCAGGATCGACGGACAGCCCGGCATAGAACAGTATAGGCATGACCGTTCCTGCCAGAATATGCATGCGCTCGCGCAACGGAAGCTCGCGCGTCTGCCGCATCGCCCAACGCGTGCCGACAGCCTCGACTTCACCGGCGCCTTTCCCCAGGGCTCGTTCGGCAGTGTCCTCCAGTGCCGTCCAATAATCGGCTTCATCGATCATGCCGACGATCTCGCCCTGGGGCGACATCCTGAAGCTGCGACGGCTTAAAGCCGCCTGCATTCGAGCCGGCTCCTCCGCCCGATCCTCGGCGCCACCCGGCGATAGCGTCATTATGTAATGGTCATCATCACGCCGGAATTCGATGGCGAAGGTGAATTCGCTTCTTTCCCTCCCGTCCGGCTTTTCTTCGATCCGCTGTTTCCGGTAAATGAGGCGCTGGCCCAGTGGCGGATCAAAGGGAATGAAGATCGAGGCGGCCGGCCTCTGCGCTGGCGCGACGGCGGCGGTCAGCGGCGCGGCGATTTGAGAAGCGGCGACCGCCGCAGCCAGGATCCTGAATAGATGTAACATTCCCGCTCCGCGAATTTACCTGTTTTGCATAGCAGACGGAATGCGAGGCGCTAGTCAGCCGTCTCGGCGATGATCCAGCCGCGATAGGAGTCAAGGGCCGCAACGATGGGCCAGGCGACGGCCGCCGGGACGTCGTAGCTGTGGAGCTCCGCAAGACGGGCGATGAGCGCGTCGGCGGCCTCGGCACGGGTCTTGAACAGGACCGCCACTTCTTCGGCCTCCTCGACGGCGCCCTGCCAGCGGTAGACGGAGTGGCACGCCCCAAGGATGTTGGCGCAGGCGGCGAGCCGTTCCTCCACCAGGGTTCGGGCAATGGCCCGGGCCTCGGCCTCCGAGCCGAACGTCGCATAGACGGTGACGATGCCGCTCCTCATTTGCGCTCCCCGATCCGGTGGGCGGCGACCAAAGTCGCCGCGAGCAGGAGGACGGCCGTCGCCTGGTGGGCGGCGGCAATCCACAATTCTACCCCCGAAAGCAGCGTCAGGATGCCGAGCAGGATCTGCAGAGTCACCGCGGCGACGAGCGCGGCGGCGGCCTGCCCGTGGCCGTTCAGCCAGGCCTGGCGGGCCAGGACGAGAGCCGCCGCGGCGACGCCGAAAGCGAGCCAGCGGTGGACGAACTGGACCACGATCGGATTGTCGGCGAAGTTCCTGACGAAAGGCTCGAGCATCGGCGCGTCGGCCGGGAACCATTGATCGCCCATCTTCGGCCAGCTCGAATAGGCGTAGCCCGCGTCGAGGCCGGCGACATAGGCGCCGAACAGATATTGCAGGAACAGGACGGACAGCATCCAGATCGCCGAGGTCGGCATGCGCGCCGGCCGGGCTTGCGGGTGGGCGGCGAGGCGGAGCAGGTCCAGCGCGACCCATAGCAAAGCCGCGAAGATGGCGAGCGCGGCGAGCAAATGGACGGCGAGGCGGATGTGGCTGACGTCGGGCCGGTCGACGAGGCCGGAGGCGACCATCCACCAGCCGATCGCGCCCTGCAGCGCGCCCAGCGCGAGCAGGCCCGCCAGCTTCCAGCCATAGCCGCGCGGGATCGCCCGCTTCCAGGCGAACCAGGCCAGCGGCAGGGCAAAGGCGAGGCCGATGATCCGGCCGAGCAGCCGGTGGACATATTCCCAGAAATAGATGGTCTTGAAGTCGGCGAGGCTCATGCCGCTATTGACCAGCTGATATTGCGGGCTCTGCTTGTAGGCGGCGAATTCGGCCGCCCAGGCGGCCTCGCCGAGCGGCGGAAGCGCGCCGGAAATCGGCTCCCACCGGACGATCGACAGGCCCGATTCGGTCAGCCGGGTGATTCCGCCGACGACGACCATCAGGAAGACGAGGACGGCGACGGCGAGCAGCCAATAGGCGATCGCGCGCGGCCTGGACGGAGGGGGAAGTGGACCGGGGGGCATCGGAAGGATCTGCTCCATGACCCCTCTCCCGCTCCTGGCGGGAGAGGAGGGGCCCGCCGCGAAGCGGTGGGAGGTGAGGGTCTGTACACCGGAGTCGGCAAGACCCTCACCTCCCAAGCCTTCGGCTTGGGCCCCTCCTCTCCCGTGAAGGACGGGAGAGGCATGAGACCGGCGATATGGCCGCGGGGCCGGGGAAAGCAATGCAACTTTTTTCAGAATGTTATGTTGTATCTTTACGGATGCGAGATTATAGAACGTGCGGACAAGGAGAGCGGCAAGTCCGATGTTGGCGAAGGCAGCACTGAACGGGTCGATGGACCGGGTGGCGATCGCGCTGTCCGGGCTCTGCCTCGTCCATTGCCTGGCAACCTCGGTGGTGCTGGCCGTGCTCGCCTCGGCGGGTGGCCTACTCGTGGCTCCCATCATTCACGAGATCGGCCTGAGCCTGGCGATCCTGCTCGGTATCGTTGCGCTGGGCCGCGGCGTTCTCGATCACGGTTTCATGATGCCCTCGGCGGTGGGTGGGCTCGGGCTTGGCGTGATGTCGGGCGCGCTCACCATGCCCCATAGCGGCATCGAAACCGTCTATACGATCGTCGGCGTCGCCATCCTCGCGCTCGGCCACGACCTCAACCGCCGCGCCGTGATCTGACGTCATCCCGGCGAAGGCTGGGACCCCAGCGAGTGAAAGGCGCGCTGTTCTTCACCCGCCGGGGCCCCAGCCTTCGCTGGGGCGACGCGCCCCCTCCCTTGTTCCGGCCCCTGAAAAGCCTTACCTTGCGCCGATGGCGCACCCCCACCACCACGAGGCGCACGAAGGCGCTTCCCTCATGCAGGCGGCGCAGTCGTCGATGGAGCGCTCGGGCGAGCAGTGGACGCAGATGCGCGCCGCCGTGTTCGAGGCGCTGGCCGGCTTCGACCGTCCCGCTTCGGCCTACGACATCGCCGACAAGGTCAGCCGGTCGCAGGGCCGGCGGGTGGCGGCGAACAGCGTCTACCGCATCCTCGACCTGTTCGTCGGCGCCAACCTCGCCCGCCGGGTCGAGAGCGCCAACGCCTATGTCGCCAACGACCATCCCGACTGCCTGCACGACTGCATCTTCCTGATCTGCGACACCTGCGGCAACACCACCCATCTCGACGACGACAAGCTGTCCGGCGGGGTCCGGGCGGCGGCCAGCGCGGCGGGCTTCTCGCCGGAGCGGCCGGTGATCGAGGTCCGGGGCACCTGCCCGGACTGCAAGGAAGGCTGAACTGGGCTGTGCGACGCCGTTAGTTCCCTTCCTCTGCCGCGACGCGCGCTGTTCCAAAAGAGAATCTCGCCACCCTCGGTAGCCATTTCCGATAAGGGGGCCTTGCAAAGATTTGCAGTGGCGGGTCGTGCCGGGGGTCGTGCCGGCCGGTTTCCGTCCCGTCGACGGCCGGTGCCGACGCTGCGCGGACCCCGCCCGCCCCCTGCGGCGACCCGGCACGCGAACGGCAGCGATCCGGCGGCGGGCCGGCTCGAGGCCGGCATCGGCCGCCCCGAGACCGCTTGGGACATAGAGATTGCCCCTGCACGATGTTCCTGTTATGTTCAACCCATGCAGGAGCTCCATTTTCCTGAGACGATCGGCGCCGCGACGCCCGAATCGCCTCGCTCGCCGGGGCCGGCCGAAGCGGGATTGATCGGAGGAACCGATCAAAGGCTCGCCTCTGATCGGAAATATTTTTATTTGTCGCCGATCTTCCGACCTTCCGAACCTTTCGCCGGCGCGTCCGGACCGCGCGCCTGCACCCCGGCTGCACATCTTCCCCATTCGACAGCGCGGCGGCTTTGGGCTAGCGGGGCGGCGCGAGAGGGACCATATCCGCGAGCCATGACCGACCGTCCGAATACGCCGTTGCTCGACACCGTCGGCACACCCGCCGAGCTTCGCCGGCTGAAGCCCGGCCAGCTTCGCCAGCTCGCCGACGAGCTTCGCGCCGAGACCATCTCGGCCGTCTCGGTGACCGGCGGCCATCTCGGCGCCGGGCTCGGCGTCGTCGAGCTGACGGTCGCGCTCCACTACGTGTTCGACACGCCCGCCGACCGGCTGGTCTGGGACGTCGGCCACCAGGCCTATCCGCACAAGATCCTGACCGGCCGCCGCGACCGCATCCGCACCCTTCGCCAGGGCGGCGGCCTGTCCGGCTTCACCCGGCGCTCGGAGAGCGAATACGACCCGTTCGGGGCGGCGCACAGCTCGACCTCGATCTCGGCGGCTTTGGGCTTCGCGGTGGCGAACAAGCTCGGCGACCGCCCCGGCCGGGCGATCGCGGTGATCGGCGACGGCGCGATGTCGGCCGGCATGGCCTATGAGGCGATGAACAACGCCCAGACCGCCGGCAACCGGCTGGTCGTCATCCTCAACGACAACGACATGTCGATCGCGCCGCCCGTCGGCGGGCTCTCCCACTATCTGGCCCGCCTGGTTTCGTCGGGCAAATATCTGACCCTGCGCCGGCTCGCGCAGAAGGTCGCGCGAAGGCTCCCGGACTCGCTTCACAATCTCGCCCGCAAGACCGAGGAATTCGCCCGCGGCTTCGCCACCGGCGGCACGCTCTTCGAGGAGCTCGGCTTCTATTATGTCGGGCCGGTCGACGGCCATGACGTCGACGCGCTGGTCGAAGTGCTCGAGAACGTCCGCGACGCCGAGGAAGGGCCGATGCTGGTCCATGTCGTGACGCAGAAGGGCAAGGGCTATGGCCCGGCCGAGAACAGCGCCGACAAATATCATGGCGTCGTCAAGTTCGACGTCGTCTCGGGCAAGCAGGACAAGGGGCCGGGCGGCGGCCCGCCGAGCTACACCGCCGTCTTCGCCAAGGCTCTGTCGGGGGAGATGGAGCGCGACGAGAAGATTGTCGCCAT
>DASUVK010000029.1:0-10329 GCA_036378975.1 Allosphingosinicella sp.
CGACCAGGTCGAGGCGCTGGCCAGGGAGCATAAGCCGCGGCTGATCATCGCCGGCGGCTCGGCTTACCCGCGCCATATCGATTTCGCCCGCTTCCGCGCCATCGCCGACGAGGTCGGGGCGATCTTCATGTGCGACATGGCCCATTTCGCCGGCCTCGTCGCCGCCGGCGAGCATCCCTCCCCGTTCGGCCACGCCCATGTCGTCACCACCACCACCCACAAGACGCTGCGCGGCCCGCGCGGGGGCATGGTGCTGACCGACGACGAGGCGATCGCCAAGAAGATCAACTCGGCGGTCTTTCCCGGCCTCCAGGGCGGGCCGCTGATGCACGTCATCGCCGCCAAGGCCGTCGCCTTCGGCGAGGCGCTGCAGCCCGAGTTCAAAAGCTACGCCCGCGCCGTCATCGCCAACGCCAAGGCGCTCGCCGGCCGATTGAAGGAGCGCGGCGCGGACCTCGTCTCGGGCGGCACCGACACCCATCTCGCCCTCGTCGACCTGAGGCCGCTCGGCATCACCGGCAAGGACGCCGACGAGGCGCTCGAGCGCGCCGCCATCACCTGCAACAAGAACGGCATTCCGTTCGACCCGCTGCCCCCGGTCAAGACCAGCGGCATCCGCGTCGGCTCGCCCGCCGGCACCACCCGCGGCTTCGGAATCGCCGAGTTCCGCGACATAGCCGACATGGTCGCCGACGTGCTCGAGGGGCTGCGCGACAAGGGCGAGGCGGGCGACGAAGCGGTCGAGGCCGAGGTCCGGCGCCGGGTGCGCGAGCTCTGCGCCCGGTTCCCGATCTACCAGGAACAATAATTGCGCTGCCCGTTCTGCTCGCACGAAAACAGCCAGGTCAAGGACAGCCGCCCGACCGAGGACGGCGCCTCGATCCGGCGGCGGCGCCAGTGCGAGGAGTGCAGCGCCCGCTTCACCACCTTCGAGCGCGTCCAGCTGCGCGAGCTGACCGTCGTCAAGGCCGGCAACCGCCGCGAGCCGTTCGACCGCAACAAGCTCGAACGCTCGATCGCCATCGCCTGCCGCAAGCGGCCGGTCCCGCAGGAAAGGCTCGACCGCCTGGTCTCCTCGCTCCAGCGCCAGATCGAGACCAGCGGCGACAGCGAGATCGCCTCGACCCGGATCGGCGAGATGGTGATGGACGGCCTCAAGGCGCTCGACCCGGTCGCCTACATACGCTTCGCCAGCGTCTACAAGGACTTCCGCGAAGCCAAGGATTTCGAGGAATTTGCCGGGTCGGTGGGCGAAGCGGGCGGGGCGTGAGCCCGGCCCCTGCCATTGTCCTCGTTCGCCCGCAGCTGGGCGAGAATATCGGCAAGGCGGCGCGGGCGATGCTCAATTTCGGGCTGACCGACCTCCGGCTGGTGGCGCCCCGCGACGGCTGGCCCAACCCGTCGGCGGGACCGGCGGCTTCCGGGGCGGACATCGTGCTCGAACGCGCGCAAGTGTTCGGCAGCGTGGCGAAAGCCGTCGCCGATTGCGCCCACGTCTACGCCACCACTGTCCGCAAGCGCGGCCTCGTCGTGCCGGTGGTGAGCCCGGAGGAGGCCGCCCGCGAGATCCGCTCGCAGCCCGAGCCGTCCGCCATCCTGTTCGGCGCGGAGCGGTCGGGCCTGGAGACCGACGAAGTGGCGGTCGCCGGCAAGATCGTCACCGTGCCCGTCAACCCGGATTTCACCTCGCTGAACCTCGCCCAGGCGGTCATCCTCATCGCCTACGAATGGTCGAAGCACGAGGCGCTGGCGGTGCCGACGGCGGGCGAGCCGGCGGAGCCGCGGGCGAGCCACGCGCAGCTGGAGGGGCTGATCGGCCAGCTCGACGCGGCGCTCGACGCGGCGGGCTATTACCATCCGCCCGACCGCACGCCGGCGACGCGCAACACGATGCGCACCATCCTCACCAAGGCGGGCTGGTCGAACCGCGAGGTGCAGGCGCTGCGCGGCATGATCCGCGCGCTGGTCGAGCCGAGACGGCGGGACTGAGACGTCCTTCGATACGCCGTTTCGCCAAGCTCAACGGCTACTCAGGATGAGCGGCGAGAATAAGCCCAACCGCTCATCCTGAGTAGGGACTGAGCCTGGCGAAGGCCCGTAACGAAGGACGCTTCAGCCTCTCGTCGCGTCGAAGCGCCCAAGCTCGTAGGCGATCGAGGCTTCGACCAGCCGTTCGTAGAGTTCCGTCGCAACCGTCTCCGGAACGCCATGCTCCCCGGCCAGACGGGCGACATTGGCCAGCACCTGCGCCTTGCGCCCCTCGTCGCGCACCGCCTCGCGGACCGGCTTGATCCGTGCCGCGGCATCCATGTAGCGGAAGCGTTCCCCGAGCCGGCCAACGATTTCCTCGTCGAGCCGGTCGACGCCGTGGCGGACCTCGGCCATCGTCCGGCAAGCCTCGGGAGCCGTTCGGTTCGGGTTCATGCGACATGCTTTAGCGCGGCCACACAGGGTGTCGAGCTTGACTTCGGCCCCGCCAGCGGAGATTTTGCCGCGGATTTCGATGGGGATTGCGATGAAGAAACTGATCCTGGTTGCGGCGCTGATCGCCCCGACCGGGGCCGTCGCCCAAGACAGCGGCAGCCTCGAAGCCAAGTCCCGCAAGGATACCCAGATGGTGTGCCGCCCGATCAAGGAGACCGGGTCGCGACTGTCGAAGCGCCGGGTCTGCATGACCCGCGAGCAGTGGGCCGAGCAGAAGCGGATCATGCGCTTGGACCTCAACCAGGCCCAGACCCGGCGCAACGAGCCGTCGTCCAACTGAACCCTTCCGAAGTAATGGCCGACGCCCGCGGTTGACTTCCGCGGCCGGCGCCGCCATGTGCGGCGCTTCGCAATTGGCCCCGCACCCCGGTGAAGCGGTGGCCGCGTCGTGCAACAGGTACGGCGGTGCGGTTCCGGGACATGTGAAACAAGCAGATTGGACCAGAGATGAGCAAGCGCACCAGCGCCAAGTACAAGCTCGACCGCCGCATGGGCGAGAACGTCTTCGGACGGCCCAAGAGCCCGGTCAACCGCCGCGAATACGGACCCGGCCAGCACGGCCAGCGCCGCAAGGGCAAGATGTCGGACTTCGGCATCCAGCTTCGCGCCAAGCAGAAGCTCAAGGGCTATTACGGCGACGTCACCGAGAAGCAGTTCAAGCGCACCTACACCGAGGCGGCGCGGATGAAGGGCGACACCGGCCAGAATTTGATCGGCCTCCTGGAGCGCCGCCTCGACATGGTCGTCTACCGCGCCAAGTTCGCGCCGACCATCTGGGCCGCGCGCCAGCTGGTCAGCCACGGCCACATCCGGGTCAACGGCACGAAATGCAATATCGCCTCGCGGCGGGTCAATGTCGGCGACGAGATCACGCTCGGCTCCAAGGCGCAGGAGATGGCGCTGGTGATGGAGGCGCAGGGCCTCGCCGAGCGCGACATCCCCGATTACGTCGTTCCCGACGGCACCGCCAAGGCGACCTTCACCCGCGTGCCGACGCTGGACGAGGTTCCCTATCCGGTTCGGATGGAGCCAAATTTGGTCGTCGAATTCTACTCGCGCTGACCTGAAAATCCTCCCCGAGCTCGCCTCGGGGAGGATTTCTTCTCTATCGGATCTTCAGCGCGCCCCGCAGGAAGGCGTCGGTACGCCGGAGCATGTCGGTGCGGGCATTGTTGTCGTCGAGCTGATGGTCGAGGTCGTCATAGACGATCAGGTCGCTGCGGACGCCGGCATCCTTGAGCTTGTCGTGCATGATCCGCGACTGGCGGACGGCGACGTGCAGATCCATGTCGCCGTGGAACAGCAGCACGGGGGCCTTGATCCTTCCGGCATTCTCCGCGGGCGAGCCCTCGCGGACGTGCGGGCCGGAGCCGATCATATCGCGGATTATGCGATGGTGGGTCCAGTATTTGGAATCCTCCACGTGAACCGCGAGGTCGGTCACCGGCGCGATCGCCACCGCGGCCTTGAACAGGTCCGGGTCGAGCACGTTCGCCTGCAGGGCCGCATAGCCGCCATAGGACCAGCCGACGATGGCGAGCTTGCCGGGATCGGCGATTCCCTGGGCGACCAGCCAGCGTCCCGCATCGTTGACGTCGCCGATCGCCGTGCGCCACGACTGGAAGCCGTTGCGCTGGTACCAGGCGTCGCCATAGCCGGCCGAGCCCCGGTAATTGGGCTGCAGCACCGCGAAGCCGCGGCTGGCGAAGAACTGGACGAGCCAGTCGAAGCCCCACTCGTCGCGCGAATCCGGCCCGCCGTGCGGCATGACGATCGCCGGCAGGTTGCGCCCGGCGCCTCCGGCCGGCAGCGTCAGATAGGCGGGCACTTCCGTCCCGTCCGCGGCTTTGTAGGTGATCGCCCTCATCGTCGCGAGCGCGACGCCCTCGAGATCGGGCCGCGCGAGCATCAGCTCGTTCAGCCGCTTGGTCGCCTTGTCGAACAGGAAATAGCGTCCGGGATCGGTATCGCTGCCCGCCCAGAGCAGGAGCTTGCTCTCGTCGGCGCTGGCGTCGACGAAGCGGATGAGCGGAAGGCCCGGCAAAGCCTTGGACAGCGAGCGGCCGAGGGCGGCGAGCGGCTGATCGAAATAGACTGCCTCGCGCTTCTCGGTGGCATAAGTGACGCCGACAATACGCTGGGCCCGTCCGAGCCGGACGACGCGGCCGACATCCACCTGCGGGTGGGCGAAGACCTGCTTCTCCTGCTTCGTCCCGTCGAGCGCGAGGCTGTAGAGCGTCAGACGGCCGCCGTCGCCCTTGCGGTAGCCGTAGGCGACGTCGAGGGCGGGATCGACCCCGATCGGGAAGAATCCCTGCTCGGTCAGCAGGTTGTAGGTCGCGAGCGGCTTCCAGTCGCCGCCGTCGCGGGCACGGTAGTAATAAGCGATCCTGCCGCTGTCATAGCCGGTGGCGCCGGCGACGTCCTTTACCGCCATTATCCGGACATTGCCGCGCCCGTCGCTGATGAAGTCGGTGGCGTTCGGCTTGGGCGACTCGACGGTCCTGGCGGAAAGGCTGAGGGTGTCGATGCGGTCGACGCCATATCCTTCGCGCCTGTCCTGCAAATTGCTGCCGATCCGGGATTGCGGAACGTAGTTGCGACCCATCAGCACCGCGCCTTCCGTGCCGGGGAGCCAGTCGATCACCTCGCCTCCCCCCAGCACCGCATATTCGTCGTCCGAAGTGCTGCGGCGGCTGAGCAGCTTCAGGTTGCGGCCGTCCTCGTCGATGGCGAGCACCCGGGTGACGCCCGCCGGCTGACCGGGCACCATCGTCTTGACGGTGAAGAAGACGGTGCAGACCAGGCGTTTCTCGGAAACCCAGTCGCACTCGATCAGCCGCTCCGGCTTGCCGTCGGCGCTCAGCGTCTGGCGCGGTGCCTGTCCGCCGGCGGTACTGCCGGTGAAGAGCAGGGTCGCCTTTCCCGGTCCCGGTGCGATGAACGCGATCTTGTCGCCGCTCGGCGAAAGGGCGATGTCGAGCACGCCTTCGCGGGCGCCGAACGCCGCCGGCGCATCGTCCGGCGGACCCGCGCCGATCAGAAAGAGGAACGCGAACGTGGCGAGCGAGAAAATCCGAAACATGAATACCCCCAATGGCTTGGCCCCCGATGCCCGGGTCGTCGGGAAGATGACAGGCGTGGCGCGGCTGCACAAGCTTGCGCGGCCTGAATCTTGCTGCCATGGGCGCTGCGGGGCGGGCCGAGAGGAGGAACTGACCGTGCCGCTTCGATCCCTCGCCACCTCCGCCGCCGCCGCCCTGCTGCTCGCGGCCTGCGCCACGCCCCGCGACCGGACCGCGCAAAGCCCCTATCCGGGCCCACCCATCTCGCTGGCGACTTTGACCACCGCGACCCAGATCCTTTCGTCGGACGAATATGAGGGCCGCGCGCCCACCACGGCCGGCGAGGAGAAGGCGGTCGCCTATATCGCCGAACGGTTCCGCCAGGCCGGGCTGCAGCCGGGCAACCGGGGCAGCTGGTTCCAGAACGTCCCGCTCGTCGAGAGCAGCGCGACGCCGACGCCCCTCACCATCGCCGGCGCCGGCGCGCCGATCGTGCTCGAGCACCGCGCCGATTTCGTCGCCAATTCCTACCAGGTGCAGCCCAGGATCGACCTCAGGGACAGCGAGATGGTCTTTGTCGGCTACGGCATCAACGCGCCCGAGCGGGGCTGGAACGATTATGAGGGAGTCGACGTCAAGGGAAAGACGGTCGTCATCCTCGTCAACGACCCCGACTGGCAGGCGGACGGCCTCGAAGGCCCGTTCCGCGGCAAGGCGATGACCTATTACGGCCGCTGGACCTACAAATATGAGGAGGCGGCGCGCCAGGGGGCGGCAGCGGCGCTGATCGTCCACGACACCGAACCGGCGGCTTATGGCTGGAACGTCGTCCAGTCGTCCTGGACCGGGCCGCAATATAATATGGACGAGCCGGGCGGCCACATGGACCAGTCCAAGGTGATCGGCTGGCTCACCAACGCGGCGGCGCGGCGGGTGCTCGCGGCATCCGGCCAGGACCTGGACGCCCTCTCCCGGGCGGCGAAGCAGAAGGGCTTCAAGGCGGTGCCGCTGCGCACGCGCGCCTCCGTCTCGCTGACCAACCGGATCAAGAAACAGGCGTCGAAGAACGTGATCGCCATCCTGCCCGGCGCGAAGCGGCCGAACGAATATGTGATCTACACCGCCCACTGGGACCATCTCGGCCGCTGCGACGCCGACTCGACCGGCGACGACATCTGCAACGGCGCGCTCGACAATGCGACGGGGACGGCGGGCCTGATCGCCCTCGCGGAAGCCCATGCCCGGCGCGGCAATCCCGAGCGCTCGATCGTCTTCCTTGCCGTCACCGCGGAGGAATCCGGGCTGCTCGGGTCCAAATATTATGCCGAGAATCCGGTCTATCCCCTGGCGCAGACCGTTGGGGGGATCAACATGGACGGGCTCAACGTCGCCGGCAACACCCGCGACTTCGTCGTCATCGGCAAGGGCAAGTCGGAGCTCGAAGATGTTATGAAGCGGGCGACCGACCGCTTCGGGCTGGAGGTCAAGAACGAGCCGACGCCGCAGGCCGGCTATTATTACCGCTCCGACCATTTCAGCCTCGCCCGGGGCGGCGTGCCGATGCTCTACGCCGAGGGCGGCGAGGATCTGGTCAACGGCGGCCTCGCCGCCGGACGGGCCGCGGCGGAGGATTATCGGCGCAACCGCTACCACCAGCCGAGCGACGAATATGATCCGGCCTGGGACTGGTCGGGCGCGGTCCGCGACCTCCAGATCTACTGGCTGATGGGCCGCGAGCTGGCCGATTCGATGGAATGGCCCAATTGGTATCCCGGCGACGAATTCCGGGCGATCCGCGACCGCAGCCGCGGCAATGCCGGCCCGATCATGCGGTGACTTGCAGAGCCTAGTTCATAGCCTGATCAGCTCGGCTCCCAGGAAACCCCCAGCACCTCGGCTTGGGCCCGAAGCCTCTTGTCCCGCGTCCACAACCGGGCCCCCGACAATTGGCACGCGGCGAGCAGGTGGGCGTCGACAAACCCTATTCCGCTGCCCGCGAGCCGCCCGCGCCGAATGAGGATCATGAGCTCGGGGTGATTCGCGATGCGAGCCTGCGGCATCGACTCGAGCATCCATATAGTACCCGCGGGGTCGGCAAGGTTTCCGAGCGCGATCTCGGCAGTCACGAATTCATGGCCGAGCACGATTTCGCGTTGGAGAATGTCATCGAGGTCCGCATCGCGCCGGCCGAAATGGTCGGCCCAGATCGACGTATCGACCAGGATCATCATCCGAAGCGGCGGCGGGGCGGCGCTTTGAAGTCGGGCATCGTTCCGCCGAGCTTTGCCAGCCGTCTGCCGGCCTCGCGCTGGATCACCGCACGCAACGCTTCTCGCACCACTTCCGCGCGATCCCGAATGCCCAGCAATTGTCCCGCATGCTTGATCAGGCCTTCTATGCTTTCAGGATCAGCGCCGCCTGCGGGCGGATAACCGTGATTGGCTCGGCGGAAGGTCGCCCGCTCACCCGCGAGATCGACTTTCCAAACCTGCCACCCGGCATCCTGCCACCCTCTCGCTTGGCTGTGACCCTGCCCGCGCTGGTTCGCCCACCATTCGCGATAACGTCTCGCGCTCGGCGGCAGCGCGAAGCCCAGCACCTCTTCGATCTGTTCGAAGCTTGCATCCCATTCGTCCTGCTCGCGATCCTGAAGCGAGGCAGCTAGGGATTCGTATTTACCCATTTCTCATTTCCTATTCGATTACTGAATAGTTACGATAATAGTTACGTTTTGTCAAACCCATTTTTCTTGGGCAAGCCGGATCGTGCGCTTATGGGCAGCCAAATGAGTGAGCCGCATTTCCGCCAACCGCCCGAATGGGCGGAGCATGAATGGGTGTGGATCGGCTTTCCGAGCCATGCCGAGCTGTGGGAGGACGATCTCGAGCCGGCGCGGCGCGAGGTCGCGGCCTTCGCCCGGGCGATCCATGCCGACGGCGCGGGCGAGGCGGTGCGGCTGGTCGCCGCCGATGCCGCTTCCGCCGAGGCGGCGCGGGCATTGGCGCCGTTCGCCACCGTCATCGAAGAGCCGTTCGGCGACATCTGGCTGCGCGATACCGGGCCGATCGTCCTCGGGCGGGGACGCGAACGGCGGGCGGCCCGCTTTCTGTTCAACGGCTGGGGCGGCAAATACCGGCTCGAGGGAGACGACAGCGTCGGGCAGCGGCTTGCCGACCGGGCCGGCCTCGCCACCATGCGGCACGACTGGATCCTCGAAGGCGGGGCGATCGACGTCGACGGCACTGGCCTCGCCGTGACGACCGAGCAGTGCCTGCTCAATCCCAATCGCAACCCCGGGCTCGCCCGGCGAGATGTCGAGGCGCGGCTGCGCGATCATCTCGGCATCGAGCGGGTGCTGTGGCTCGGCGACGGGCTGCTCAACGACCATACGGACGGCCATGTCGACAATCTCGCCCGCTTCGTCGGCGAGAACCGCCTCGCCATTCCCCATTCCGATCATGGGCTCGACCCCAATGGCGAGGCTTATGAGGACGCGACGCGGCGCGCCGAGACGTTCGGCGTCGAGGTGGTCCGCATCCCCTCCCCCGGCCCCACCGAAAGAGACGGCAACATCGTCCCCGCTTCCTACATGAACTTCTACATCGGCAATGCCGCCGTGGTCGTGCCGCTTCACGGCCGGCCCAATGACGGCGCCGCCCTCGCCGCCATCGCCGATCTGTTCCCGAACCGGCGCACCACCGGCTTCGAAGCCGGGCATATCCTCACCGGCGGCGGCAGCTTCCATTGCATCAGCCAGCAGATGCCGCGGTGATCCGTCGATACGTCCTTCGATACGCTGCTTCGACTTCGCTCAGCAGCTACTCAGGATGAGCGGAGGGTGCAGTTCCGCTTGTTCCTTCCCGCTCATCCTGGGTAGGGACTGAGCCTGGCGAAGGCCCGTATCGAAGGACCCAGATGACCAGCCTCACCGTCGCCGCGCTCCAGCTCGCTTTCACCGACGACGTCGACGAGAATATCGCCGCCGTGTCGGAGCTCGTCCGCGACGCCGCCGGCCGCGGCGCCAGGCTGATCCTGCCGCCTGAATTGTTCGAGGGTCCCTATTTCTGCCGCACCCAGGACGAGGCGCATTTCGCCCGCGCCCTGCCGGTCGGCGAGCATCCGGCGGTGACGGCGATGCAGGCCCTCGCCGCCGAGCTTCAGGTCTACATCCCGACCAGCTTCTTCGAGGCCGAGGGCCACCATCATTACAACAGCCTGGCGATGATCGACGATCGTGGCGCGGTGATGGGCGTCTACCGCAAGAGCCACATCCCCGACGGGCCGGGCTATTCGGAGAAATTCTACTTCCGACCCGGCAATACCGGCTTCAGGACCTTTCCGACCCGCTTCGGCACGGTCGGCCCGGCGGTCTGCTGGGACCAATGGTATCCGGAGACGGCGCGGGCGCTGATGCTGGGCGGCGCCGAGATATTGCTGTTCCCGACCGCGATCGGCGCCGAGCCGCACGATCCGGAGCTCGACACCAGCCGGATGTGGCGCCGGGCGATGATCGGCCACGCCGTCTCCAACGTCGTCCCCGTCGTCGCCGCCAACCGAATCGGCACCGAGCACGGCCAGCGTTTCTACGGCCATTCCTTCATCTGCGACGAGCGCGGCGACATCCTCGCCGAGTTCGGCGCGACCGAGACCGGCGTGCTGGTCGCCTCGGTCGACCTGGAACAGGCCCGCGCCCACCGCGCCGCTTTCGGCTTCTTCCGCGACCGCCGGCCGGACCTCTATCGCCGCATCGCCGAAGACTTTTAAGTCTGCAGCTCCAGCT
>DASUVK010000030.1:0-34771 GCA_036378975.1 Allosphingosinicella sp.
TACCAGATTCGCCCCAGGGAAGCTCGAACTTATCAAACTTCCGCGCCGCCTCCACTCATGGCATGTTGGCCCCGCAACCACGGAGAATCCGCCATGTCCGCCGAAAACCTCGCCCTCATCCGCGCCATCTACTCCGCCTTCGCCGCCGGCGACGTGCCGGGCGTGCTCGGGCGGATGAGCCCGGACATCGTCTGGAACGAGGCGGAGAGCTTCCTCTATGCGGACGGCAATCCCTATTGCGGGCCCGAGGCGGTTCTGAACGGCGTGTTCGCGCGCTGCCTCGGCGAGTGGGACGGCTTCGCGGCGATCCCCGAGGAGTTTCTCGACGCCGGCGACACGATCGTCGTGCTCGGCCGCTACAAGGGCACCAACAAGGCGACCGGCCGCCCGCTCGACGCCCAGCTCGCCCATGTCTGGCGGGTCGAGGGCGGCAAGGCGGCCGCCTTCCAGCAATATACCGACACGCTCCAGTCCGCCCGCGCGGCGGGTGTCGCCTAAAGGGCGAGGCAAAGGCACCGATTCCGTTCCCACCGGCAGCTAATTCGCCAAGGCCGCCAGCCGCCACAGCCAGGCACCGCTCACCGCCCGCGAGTGTCGCTACCTCCTGGTCGACGCTGAGCTCGATCTTCAGCGCAAGGGCGGACGGTCGGGCGACGGCGTGCGGAGCAGGCGCTTCAATCGCCCCGCCGCGAGCGCTCTACGGGTCGTGCTTCGGTCCCCGGACGGCAGGGTCACGCTTTCAAATATGCCACGATCACGGCCGTTGCAGCGGATATGACGGCCGCACAGACTGCAATGCTGTTGCCGACCAGCCACCTTCGTCCGGTCCGTTCGTCGTCGGCAGACTTCAGGATGAAGTCGTAGATGAGACGAATTTTGTCCGTCTCTAGCGGGAAGATATCGGTCACTTCCTCCTTCACCTGATATTCGTCGCGTTGCGCATAACGGGCTTGAAGCGAATAGTAATGCTGCCCGTTCGGACTGACCCGCTTTGACCGCCGGAACAGTCCTGGAAATCCCTCAAACACCGTCAGCAGTCTATTTTCGTCGAGCGACAATTCGCCAGCCATGGCGCTGGGCGTCCGCGCCCACCATCCCCGTTGCGTCGCTAGGTAAATCACCGAAGCAACAAGATAATCGACGTGGTCTGAATACTTCATCGCCGTACCCCCAGCCGGATCCCACCGTCGATTATAGCGCATTCAACGCCTAAGCGCGATAAACGGACGGCCTCCAAGCCGGGTGCCATTTTGGCCGGTCAATGCCGCTGACCAGCTATCATGGGGGACGCATCCTCAATGGCAGCGGGACGACTCCTCCGGCATCAGAGCCTTCGTCCAGAAACCGCACACCGGCCGCCTCGTAGGCTCTGCGGAGGGCCAGGACCAGCTCAGGCGTGACGTCGCGATGGTAGCGCTCGAAGCGCAGCGCCGTCCGGCGGCTCACCCCGGCCGCGGCGGCGGCGTCCTCCAGCGACCATTCCAGTGCCGCCTGCGCCATCCGCGACTGCTCGGGCCGAAGAACGGGACGCTCCAGATCAACCCCCTTTCGATGTGTTTCGTGCGGTCCCTAAAAGGGACCGAGCAAAAGAGACCCAGCCGTGGCTGCCGCGAGGCATAACCCGTCGCGCAGGGTATTAGTAGGCGCGGACATTCTGCTCTGCCGAATTCCTAACTAGTGCTATAGTTCATGCCTCCGAGCCGTGGTCTGCGTCGAGTGGTCAGGAGGCATATATGCCTTGGTATTATGTGAATAAAAACGCGCAAAGCGACGGCTATCACGAGGTGCATGAAACCGGCTGCACGCAAGGTGCCAACCCGGAAAACCAGGACGACCTCGGCTGGCACGCCGACTGCACAGGTGCGGTGACGAAGGCAAAGGGAAGCTACACCTACGTGGACGGTTGCGCCTATTGCTCCGACGCCTGTCACACCCGGTAGGGCCTACGGCCCCACGGTACGCCGGTGCCGCCTATCTTGGCGGCAGCACCTTCAGCGATGGCGGTATGACTCCGCCCGCGTCGGGACCATCGCCCAGGAATCGCACGCCCGCCCCCTCGAATGCGCGTCGGATCGCGGCGACCTTCTCCGCCTGAACATCCCGCTGCTCGTTCTCGAGGCGGAAGATGGTTCGGTAGCTGACACCCGCCGCCGCGGCCGCCTCGTCGAGCGACCATTGCAGTGCCGCCCGCGCCATCCGGCACTGAACGGGGAGGAGCGAGTCACGATCCAGAACAACCCCCTTGACGAGTCCTTGGTCGGTCAATATTCTTGACCACGAAGAAGGAGACCCTCAGGCATGGCTGCCGCGAGGCATAACCTGTCGCGCCGGGCGTTGCTAGGCGCGGGCGTCGTCCTGCCGGTTCCTGGCAAGCTCCCCGAGCTCGGGAAGCACATTATGTCGCTTAGGCTGGCGGGAAGACGCCACCTTCCTCGACGAAGCGGACGCCGGCGGCTTCGAAAGCTTGGCGCAGTGCCCGCATGCTCACGAACAGCACGGGCTTCGACTGCTCCACGCGCAACACCGTTCTGCGGCTCAATCCCGAGGCCGCCGCGGCATCGTCGAGCGACCACCCGAGGGCGGCGCGGGCCATCCGGGACTGCTCAGGCCGTAGCAGATCGGTGGCGATAACAACCCCCTTGACCCATCCGACGTGAGTCACTAATAGTGAGTGTACACCAATAGTGACTCGGTTCCGAGGAGACCCTCAGGCATGGCTGCCGCGAGGCATAACCTGTCGCGCCGGGCGTTGCTAGGCGCGGGCGTCGGCGCCTGCGCGTCGATCGCGAGCGACGGTCGCCTGCCGGCCGGCCGATCGGCCGCGCCGTCTGCGTCCTCCGGGGCCGAGCGGCACGAGGCTGTCCCCGCCCTCCGCGCCCGCTGGGACCGCGCCCTCGCCGCCTGCCGCCGGGCCGAAGCGCGAGTGGCCGCGTTCAAGGCCGCGGAGGCGCTCCTGCCGGCGGAGCGGCGGGCCTATCCGTGCGAAGATCTGGAAGCGAGATTCGAGCGGCTCGACGGCCTCCGGCTCGCGGCGCTTCGCCGGCTGCTGCGATTTCCCGCTCCGGACCTGTCCGCCCTCGCCCTCAAGCTCGACCTCGCCGTCGCCGATCAGGCCTGGGAGCTCGGCGGCTGCGAGTCCTGCCTCTCCGCCGCCGCCGCCGACGCCCGAAGGCTCGCTTATGGCGGTTGATTACGTCTGCGAGGAATGCGGCGGCAACAGCATCAGCCGCGATGCCTGGGCCAACTGGGACGCCGCGGCGCAGGACTGGGGGCTCGGAGCCGTCTTCGATTATGCCTTCTGCCATGATTGCCAGGCGGAGACGGAGCTTGTCGAGGTCGACCTCGCGACACGCGAGCCGACCGGGGACTAGTCCGGCTCTCTAGCGTCCGGCTCCGCCGCCTTGCCCGGCGTCCGGCTCGCCCGTCCCGGCAGCCGCCCTTCGGCGATCCGGATCAGCCGCTCGCGAAGCGAGCCGAGATGGTAGTGGAAGCCCTGCCAACCCGCCCGCCGCGCCTCCGGCCCGAGCGGCTTGCGCTCCAGGAACAGCTCCGGAGTCTGCAGGTCCGCGGAGAGATAGTGGATGGAAAAGCGGCCGAGCTCGCGGCTGACCAGCACGAGGAAGAGCGGGAAATAGATGCCCGCCGCCATCCGCTCCTTCTGCGGACCCCAGGCCGCGCCCAGCAGCTTGTCGGGCGGGGTCGCACCGTCCTTGCAGCTGTGCGCCTTCACCTGGCCGAGATAGCCGCAAAAATCGCAGATCACGTCGGCGCATTTGAAGTTGGGCGGAAGAGTCCGCAACGTGCCCGCCCGCTTGCATCGGGGGCAGGCGCAATTCGCCACCACCAGCCGCTAGCCCAGCGCCCCCAGTTCCTGCTTTGCAGTCGCCATGAGCGGACGATCTTAGAGGACGGCGACCCCGAGGCAGCCGTTGAAGAGCGCAAGTCGGCGCGTACGCCTCAGCGGATTGCGGTGATCGCCGGCCCCGATCATCTCAGCCAAGCCACCCCCCAAAAAAGGTTTCCAAAATAGGGTTTGCATGTTTATCTGTTCCTGCTCCGTTCTCAACAGCGATTCGGAGCCTGTCATGACCGATCTTCCCCCCGAGCCTTCCCCGCAGAGGAGGACCCCGTCCCGCCGCCTGCGGAGCAGCCCTTTCCCTAGGACGAGCCGTCCCCGCCCGGCGATCCCGATGCCCTGTCCGCCGAAGGCCCGGCTCAGGAGGGGCCCCGCGAGCGCCACGACGCCTTCACCGAGGCGCGGAAATGCGCCTATCTCAAGGCGCTGGTGAAGACGGGCTGCATCGTCGACGCCTGCCGCCTCGTCGGCCCGTCGCCGCGCACCGTCTACCGCCACCAGGAGAGCGACCCGCGCTTCCTCAAGCATTGCCAGCTGGCGCTCAGGATGTCCGGCGCTCCGGTCGAGCTCACCGCCTGGGAGCGGGCGGTCGAGGGCGTGGAGGAGGAGGTGGCCGTCGGCGGCACTCTGGTCAAAAGGCGCCGCTATTCGGAGAATCTGCTGCGCCTGCTCCTCCAGGGCTCGAACCCGAAGAAATACGGCCCCCGCCCCGGCTTCAAGCGCAAGCGCCTGCTTCGTCACGAACGCAAGCAGATGGAGCGCGAGATCCGGGCCGAGATCGCCGCCGAAACTCCGGAGTTCACGTTCGAGGAGGCGATCGTGGCGCTCGACCGCCAACTCGACGCGTTCGGCCTGCGCCAGGATGCCGAGAAGCTGGCGAGCGGCTGGACCCAGAGCCCGGAGGGCCATTGGGTCCCGCCCGGCTACGCGCCGATCCCGGACTGGCGGCCGCCGGGCGCGGCGGACGGCGAGGGGGACACCCCCGGCGATTCCATGTGACTCTCGTGCCATTCGCGCCGTTCGGCGGCCCCGGCAAGGGGCGTTCCGGGCCCGAACCTGAACCCCGCGCAGCGAGCCGTGCATGAAACCCCGCCGCGTCCCGCCCGTTGACCTCCCGACCCCGCCCCACGGGGCCTTCCACAGGAGAGTGAGATGCGCAAACTCGTTCTTGCCGCCGCCGCGGCGGCCTGCGCCGTGCCGGTCGCTTTTGCCCCGCCGGCCGCTGCCCAGCCGGGCTACGAGACCCGGCAGGAGCGGCGCGAATGCCGGCGCGAGCTGCGCCGGTCGGAAAGCCGCCGCGAATATCGGCGCGAGCTGCGCGAGTGCCGGCGCGAGATCGCCCGCGCCCGCAATCGCGACTGGCGCACCTACCGCAATTACGACTGGAACCGCTACGAATCCGGCTACGACACCTATCATGCCGACCGTTATTATCGCGACGGCCGCTATTATCGCGAGCGGCGGCTGGGCCCCAACGACCGCATCTATCGCGGCTTGGACGGGCGCTATTATTGCCGGCGCGACGACGGCACCACCGGCCTGATCATCGGCGGCGCGATCGGCGCGCTGATCGGCAATGCGATCGACGACGGCCGTTCGAGCCTGCTCGGCACCCTGATCGGCGCCGGCGCCGGCGCCGCGCTCGGCCGCGAGATCGACCGCGGCAGCGTCCGCTGCCGCTAGAGTCCGGACGGGCGGGGAGCGGGCATGATCGTGCCCCCTCCCCGGGCCCGGGCAGCGCGGCGGCGGTGCCGGGGGGCTGAAATCCGTGCTAGGCAGCGGCTCGGGCCGGCCGCTGCCGGGGGAGGTGTCGATGCGCCTTTTGGAGCCGCCGATGAGGTTCTGGACGATCGCGACGATCGTCGCGTCGGTCTCGTGCCTCGTCCTCTTGATCGCGATTCTGGGCGTCGCCGACCCGGCGCTGGGCAACGAGGTGCTCAAAATCCTTGTGCAATTCCTGCTGGTCACGGTGGCCGGCGGGATCTTCCTGATCTTCATCAATGCCCGGCGCGACGAGGACCGCAAGGACGACGCCCGCGAGGCCGAGGTCCGCACCCTGGTCGAGCAGATCCGCAGCGCCTACCGCAAGCTCGAGATCGTCAAGCGCCGGCTGCGCTCGCAGATGGCGGTCCAGGAGCGCGGCCGCGACCGCACCCGCGACCTTCCCTACCGGATCCCGACCAAGGCCTTCGAAGCCGCGATGGAGGAGCTGCTCGCGGCGCAGATCGAATCGGAGCAGGTGCGGGATCGGGTGATCTCCCGCCAGGACCTGCTCAGCCAGGAGCGGATCGAGCGGCTGCGCATGGCGCTGAACTACGCGGCCGGCTATTTCGCCGACGTCTACGAGGACGTCGAGGACTGCGTCGTCGCCCGGACCGACGAATATTACGAGGTCACCGCCGACTGCCGGGGCCTCGCCGACTTCCTCGGGCGCGCGCACTGGCGGCAGCCGCCGGCGCCGCCCTGGCCGGCCGCGGTGCAGGCGCAATATGAGATCCTGAAGCAGGACGATCTCCCGCCGCCGCTTCGCCACGAGGCGCTGTGCAGGATCGAGGCGATGCGGGCGTTCGATCCGGACCGTCTTCGGTTCCGGCTGATCGCCACGCAATGCATTTCGCTCGCCTCGACCGACATTCACCTCGCGCTGCTCCGGCGGCGCTGGCTGACGCCGTTCGCGAGGCATGATGCCTGGCTCGACTGACCGGCCGGGGCCCTCCAACCCCGCCGCGTCCTCGCGGACGCGGCGGGGCGCCGGCTCAGTGCCAGAGCGTCGGCGTCGCCGCTTCCGGCTTGGCGACGATCTGCCACGGGTCGCGGTAGAGGATCTGGCCCGGGCGGCGCGTCGCCACCTTGGTCGCCGGAACGCCGCACTCGCCGATCAGCGAGGCCAGCGCGAAGGCGCGGGCGATCATCTCGCGCGCGTCGTCGACGAACCAGCAGATTCCGTGCGGCCGCCAGCGCCGCTTCGACTTGACGCAGAAGCGCGACGGAGTCGGCAGCCGGTCCTCGAACCAGACGATCTCGGCCCACAGCGCCTCGCGCAGCACGGCCGGCACCTCGCGGTCGCGCGCCAGGGCGTAGGCCGGGCCGAACAGGCCGCAGTCGATGCCGCGGCGGACCCGCCACCAGGGCGTGATGAAACGAACGTACATGAACGCCTCGCCGGCCGGGCCTGCCCGGCGACTGGAGGTTGAGGTGGAGGGCGAAGGCCGGGGCTGCGGGAGCGCCGGCCGGAGCTCAGTCGCGCCAATAGTCGCTGCGGCCGGCGCCGTCGAAAGCCGCCGGTGCTAAGGCAGCAGCGCCTGAAAGCTCTTGCCCGAGCCGCAGGGGCAAGGGTCGCGCCGGCCGAGCTTCTCGACCAGCTCCTTCTCGCCGCCGCGCACGAAGCGCAGGCCGCGTTTCACCCTCGTCTCGGAGGGGAAGCCCTTACGACGCTTGGAAGTGACCTCGAAAGCCTGGGAGGTCGTCGTCGATGCGGTGCATTTCGGCCTCCTCCTGCTCGATCGCGCCTCGCGCGGGACGGGTCCCCTAGCGGCAGGCGCGGGCGCAGTAAAGCCTCGTCGAGTTCCGGCGCCATCGCTGCCGACGGCGCTGGCGCCCCCTCGCCAAGCTTGGCATATCGGCTCCGCACGGCCCGAGCGCGGCCGGGCGCGACGCCGATCCCCCGGTCCGAGGCCGCCGCGGCGCGAAAGGAGCCAAGTGAACATCCGTCTCAAGCAGCTGTCCTTCGGATCGCAGGTCAAGGCGGTGCTCGCCGTCGGCCTCGCCACCGCCGCGGTGATCTTCATCCTGTTCCTCGGTCTCCAGGTCGCGGGCCTGTTCGCCGGCGGCGGCGGCGACGCCGAGCCGGTGCCGGTCGTGATGATCGGCCTCGCCTTCGCCAGCCTGGTGTTGGCGGCGTTCGTTGCGCTGCTCCAGGTCGCCGCCTTGTGCCTGCTGCGCCTCGTGCCGTGGCGCGGTCCCTCGCTCAAGGTGAGGCAGGAGGTCGATCTGGCGCGCGTGTTCGAATGATGCCCGCTTCGCTTTCGAATGAAGCCCGCTTCGCTTCGCCGCCCGCCTGCTCCGGTCGCGGGCGGCGGCGCTGTTGCCACCGCTGCTGAGGTGGGCCATCCTGGCGGCGATGCGCATCCTCGACGTCGACCAGGCGCCGCCTGCACAGGCGGCCGCCCTCACCGATCACCTCGTCCCCGGCGAGATCGTCCACGCCGCCTTCGTCGCCCCCACCGGCGCGATCCTGTTCAGCGACCGCCGTCTCCTCATCGTCCAGCGCGAGCATCTGCTCGAGGCTCGGATCGAGACCAGCTCCTGGCCCTATCGTGCGGTCCGTCATTTCTCGATCCAGGAAGGCGAGGCGGCCGAGAGCCGGACCACGGTCCGGGTCTGGCTCGGCGACGAGGCCCAGCCGCTCCACCTGCGCGCCAATCCCGGAACCGACCTGCGCCCGCTCCAGCGTCTCCTCGCCGACAAGCTAGCCTGACGAGAAGGCGCGCTCAGCGCCAGTCGTGCTGGCAGCCCGGCTCGCAGACATTGTCGCCATAGCCGAAGTGGCGATAGGGCAAATGGGCGGCGACGACGCCGGGGAGAATCCAGCGGTCGTCGCGCCCGGCGAACAGGCTGCGGACGAAACGGACCGGCCCCGGCGGCCGCGGCCGCGGGACCTGCTCGAGGCTGTGGAGGGCGCCCACCGGCTCGGTCCCCGGGGGGACCGTCGGCACTTGATCGCCGGTCACTTCGTAGCGATGGCATTCGATCCCCGCCGCGGCATATTCGCGGGCGAAATCAGGGTCGCCGGCGCGGGGGGCACCGAACGTCGCTGCCTTGACCGTTGCGCTCGGCCAGACCTGGCGGGCACAGGCGGCGGCGAGGTTGGCGAGCGCTCCGCCCTTGCTGTGGCCGGTGAAAAAGAGACGAGGCGCCGGGTCGTCCGAGCGCAGCCGGTCGATCGCGGCGGCAACGCCCGGCCACAGCCTGGCGAGCGACTCGGCGAAGCCGCGGTGGACGGCGCCGGGGAGGGTCGCTCCGCCAAGGGCGACGTTGCGTATCGGAGGTGCGTCCAGATTATTGCCCCAGTCGAAGGCGATGGCCAGGCCGGCTATGTCGGGGTTGACGATCCGCATCCCGTCCGGGCTCAGATCGAGCGGCGGCAGGGTGCCGCGGAAGGCGACGACGATGCCCTCGGCGAAGCGTCCGGCCAGCGCGAAATCGATCTCCGGGACCGGGAGGTTGAGGAAGGAGACGGGTGAGCGCCCCGGCGCGATCCGAACCGGCCGCGCGGTCCAACGCGCCGGGCCGCTATAGACCGGCGGGTCCGGATGATAGGCCTCCACGCAGGCGTGGAGCAGGTGGCGCTTGAGGCAGGTGTCACGGTTCATGGCGATTCCCCCGCCTGGCATCCTATCCCTTTCGGCGGGGCGGTTACAGCCGTCCGCTCAGAGCATCAGACCCGCCTTGCGCAACGCGTCCTCGATCACCGCCTGGACGCCGCGCGCCGCCTCCGGCCGCGGCGTACGGGCTGCCGCGGGCCTGGCCCGCCGCGGCGCCGGGGGGTGCGCCGCCGCGTCGCTCGGCGCTTCCGTCTCGGGCGCGATGCCGAAGAAAACGGCGATCCGCGCCGTCGAGCTCAGCCCGACGTCGAGCATGTGCGCCCCCGCCTCGCCGAGCGAGTCCGTGCCGCCGGCGAGCGGAATGCCATGGGCCATGCCGGTGATCGTATATTGCTCGATCAGCGGAACGCCGTCCGCCCTGAGCCAGGCGCGGCGGGGGTAGGATTCGACCCTGTCGACCCGGTCCGGCTGCGGACCGACGCCGTGCAGATCCGCCCATTGCAGGACGATGGCGTCGGCATTGCTGGCGACGACGGTGCGGTCGGCGCTGCCCTGCCAGACCTGGACGCGCGGCCACGGCCCCTTGTGCGGCGAGGCTCGGCGCACCCGCGCGCCGAGCTCGCGCGCGTCGCTGCGGGCGCGGCCGCCCATGCAGTCGAACGCCTCCGTTAGGTCGGCCGCGCAGCCATAAGCGACTCCGGCTATGATCGCGCCGGCGGCGAACACCTCCGGATAGGTGGCGAGCATGGCCGACGCCATCGCCCCGCCGGCGCTGAGGCCGGTGACGAAGATCCGGGCCGGGTCGATACCGTGCGCCTTCTTCATCGCTTCGATCATCGCCCGGATCGACGCCGCCTCGCCCATGCCGCGCTGGGTGTCGTTGCCGGAGAACCAGTTGAAGCACAGCATCGGGTTGTTGACCCGCTGCTGCTCGGGGAAGAGCAGGGCGAAGCCGTGGCGGTCGGCAAGCGTCGACCAGCCCGAGCCATGGTCGTAGATGGCGGCGTCCTGGGTGCAGCCGTGGAGGATGACGACCAGCGGCGCCGGCCGCTTCAGCCCGGCGGGAAGATAGCAGCGGGCGCGCAGATTGCCGGGATTGTCGTGCACCCCTTCGAGCGCAGCGAGCCGGTTGCAGGCAGCGGCCGGCGGCGCGAACCCGCTCGCTCCACTGCCGATGGGACGCAGTCGCGGGCCGGGGCGCATGGCGGGCATAGGCTTAACTCCCCTTACGCCCTCAAAAAGCGAGACGCGCGTCGGGAAAACGCCTTGCCGGCCCTTTTGTTGCAGTGCAACATTCCTTTCGCGGGGCGACCGCTGGCTTGCTTGTTCCCGACGTCGAGCCCGCCCTAGCCGGTCGGCCGCCCGTCCATCTTGTCGCGCAGGCTCTTGGGCCGCATGTCGGTCCAGACTTCCTCGATCCAGGCGAGCACCTCGGGCTTCAGCCCCCGCTTGCCGGCGTCGCGCCAGCCCAAGGGCAATTCCCGGTCGGCCGGCCAGATCGAATATTGCTCTTCGTCGTTGACCACCGCCACGTAGATCGTGGTGTCCTCGCGCTCGTCGCTCATCCTGATTCTCCCCCATCGGCGAAGCTCAGCCTAGCAGATCGGCGCGACCAGGCCAGCCGATCGCGACGAGGTTCTGCGCCCGCCGCCACCGGCCGTCCTCGAGAGCGTCGGACTCGACCCGGACGGCGCGCTCGAGCGGCTTGCGCCGGCCCGCCCCCTTTCGCAGATTGCCGCTCCGGATTAATCTCTAGGCCAGGAGGAGCCGATGGACGCGCCCAAAGGCCGTTACCGGGTGGTCGAGAAGGACGGGCGCCTCGTCGTGATCGACAACGAGACCGCGGGCGCGATCCCGTCGTCGCTCGGATCGCTGCCGTCGGCACGGCCGGGCCGGCGTTCCGCCTCGCCGTCCGGGCCGGTGGCGCCGGCCGGGCCCGGGCCGATCGACCGCGCCGCCGATTTCCTGGTCGCCTGCGTCGCCGACGGATGGGATGCCGAGGGGCGGGCGGTGATTGCGCGAGAATGGGGCGAGGCAGGCAGAGGCCAGCGCTGGGACGCCCTGCTCGGCGAGGCCGAGCAGCGCCGCCTCGGCCGCGCCCTCCTCGCTTTGTGCGCGGGGCCGGTGTTCGTGCTGTGCGTGGTCTTCGCCGAGGGCATCTGGCTCGGCCTGGGCGCGCTGCTGACGCTGCCGCCGCTGGCCTGGGGCGCGACCTCGATAGTGAGCCTTTACGGCGAGACGGACGACCCGAGCCTGCGCGACTGAGCCAGTGCAGCCAAGCCTTCCGGACCTTCCCCGAAATCGCCGCCGCCGGGCCGCCAGGGGCCCAAGTTGACGCTCGCCGGCACCGGTCCTATCCCCGCCGCGCACCAGATGGGGAGCCACGAGTGACCGACCAGCGCAGCTTCGACGACCGCGACGGCGTGATCTGGCTGGACGGGGCCTTGGTGCCGTGGCGCGAGGCCGAGGTGCATGTGCTGACCCACGCGCTCCATTACGCGTCGTCGGTGTTCGAGGGACAGAAGGCCTATGCGGGGGAGGTCTTCAGGCTCAACGATCACAGCCGCCGCCTGAAACGCAGCGGCGAACTGCTCGGCTTCGAGATACCGTGGAGCGTCGAGGAGATCGACCAGGCGTGCCGCGACACGCTCGCCGCCAACGGGCTCGAGGACGCCTATATGCGGCCGCTCGCCTGGCGTGGCTCGGAGCAGATGGGCGTCTCCGCCCAGCGCTCGAAGATCCATCTCGCCATCTCCTGTTGGCCCTGGGGCGCCTATTTCGGCGAGGAGGCGGTCCGCAAGGGGCTCAGGCTCGCCATTTCCCGATGGCGCCGGCCGGCCCCTTATACGGCGCCGACCGAGTCGAAGGCCGCGGGCCTCTACATGATCTGCACCCTCGCCCGCCACCAGGCCCAGGCGGACGGCTATGACGACGCGCTGATGTTCGACTGGCGGGGACAGGTGGCCGAGGCGACCGGGGCCAACGCCTTCTTCGTCAAGGACGGCGCCCTCCACACCCCGACGCCCGACTGCTTCCTCAACGGCATCACCCGCCAGACCGTGATCGGGCTCGCCCGGCGGCGCGGCGTCGAGGTGGTGGAACGGGCGATCTGGCCGGAGGAGCTCGAGGGCTTCGAACAATTCTTCCTGACCGGCAGCGCCGCCGAAGTGACGCCGGTGGCCTCGGCCGGGCCGTGGAGCTTCGAGGTCGGCGAGCTCACTCTCCAGCTCCGCAAGGACTATCTCGACCTCGTCCACCGCCGCATCTCGAACGTCTGAACCGCGACGGAGGGCTTCCCCGCAACCCCTCCCTCGCTATAAGGCCCGGCTCGCGCCGCGATGCTGGGGCGTCGCCAAGTGGTAAGGCACCGGTTTTTGGTACCGGCATTCGCAGGTTCGAATCCTGCCGCCCCAGCCAGTTTCCTCGCTAGGTTGCTGATTTCGTTGGCTCCACCATAAGGGGCTGCGAACATTGCGCCCATCGATTGTGCGGGTCGATGTGCAGTGGCGCAGCCCGGGGAGACCATCCTTGGCTTCAATCCAGCACGTCTACCGCCGCGGCCACATTTTCTGGTGGCGGCGAGTTCTCTGTATCCACGGAGAATCCGGGTGTGATATTCGTCTTTCCCTGAGGACCGCCGATCGGCGCCGAGCCCGCGAGCTCGGCGCCATGCTTACGGCGGCGAGTGAGGGCGTAACGATGTTGGTGGAAGAGTAGCGCCCTCGACAGCCTTGCTTTCCGCCGCCAATCGGTTTCGTGGAAAGTGGCCGGGGTGCTACTAGCGACCCAACCATGGGACGGCCGCTTCGAGGGCTGGTTCAAGCGATGGAGCTCGACGCCGGCGCTGGTGACGATTTCCGCGCACGCGCCGGAGACGAGGCCGCTCGCCGCGCCGCTCCCCTATCGCCGCCTCGACCCGACCACCTCGCGGCTCGACGCCTTCGTCGCGATCGAGCGGTGCCGGCGGGAGGTCTTTTGAATGGTCTTCGGCTCGGGCGACCGGAAGGCGCGGATCAGCGCTGCGGTCGGCGGGTTCGAGTCCGCCGAGATGCCGAAGCAGATCACGATCCTCGGCGCCCGCTTCACCGTCATCAGCGAATCAGGGGGCAAGTTGGCGATCGAGGTTCATTCGACGATGTCCGCACAGCCGTTCGGGGTCGTCCAGAGGATCATCTACCGCTGATCGCGCCCGCCCGCCGATAGCCCCTCGACAAGCCCGAACCTCGCCGCCAAGGTGCGGCCCGCTTCGACCAGCCGCGGAGGGCGCGTGGATTTCGTCTCGATCCTGTCGATCTTCGTGCTGGCCTGCTTCGTCGGCTATTACGTGGTCTGGTCGGTGACTCCGGCCCTGCACACGCCGCTCATGTCGGTCACCAACGCCATTTCCTCGGTGATCATAGTCGGGGCGCTGATCGCGGCGGCGGCGGCCGGCGTGCCGGGCGCCAAGTGGCTCGGCCTCGTTGCGGTGGTGCTGGCCAGCGTCAACATCTTCGGCGGCTTCGCGGTGACGGCGCGGATGCTCGCCATGTACAAGAAGAAGGAGAAGAAGGGGTGACGGTGCTTGCCGATGCATGAGGCTGCCGCCGTCCCGTCCTGGGTGCTGGTCGCCTACCTGATCTCCGGCATCTGCTTCATCCTGGCGCTGCGCGGGCTTTCCAACCCGGAGACGGCGCGGCGGGGCAATCGCGCCGGCATCATCGGCATGGGGATCGCGCTGGCGACCACCCTGATCCACCACATGCCGACGCGGGACGAGGAATTCGTGCTGCAGTGGCACGAACCGGTCCACTGGGACAATTTAATGCTGATCGGCGGGGCGATCGTGATCGGCGGAACGATCGGGCTTGTGACGGCGCGGCGGATCGCGATGACGGCGATGCCGCAGCTGGTCGCGGCTTTCCATTCGCTGGTCGGGATGGCGGCGGTGCTGGTGGCGGGCGCCGCCTACCTCAACCCCGACGCCTTCGGCATCGCCGTGGCGGGGGTGATCGATCCGGTCAGCCGGGTCGAGATGAGCCTCGGCGCCGCAATCGGAGCGGTGACCTTTTCGGGCTCGGTGATCGCCTTCCTCAAATTGAATGGCAATATGTCCGGCAAGCCGATCCTGCTGCCGCTGCGGCACGTCGTCAACCTCGGCACCCTGGCGGCGATCGTCGGCCTGATCGGTTATTTCACCACCGACCAGAGTCCGTGGGTGTTCGTGACTTTGACCGCTTTGGCCTTCCTGGTCGGCTTCCTGCTGATCATCCCGATCGGCGGCGCCGACATGCCGGTCGTGGTGTCGATGCTCAATTCCTATTCGGGCTGGGCGGCGGCGGCGATGGGCTTCACCCTGCAGAACAGCGCGATGATCATCACCGGAGCGCTGGTCGGCTCGTCGGGCGCGATCCTCTCCTACATCATGTGCCGGGCGATGAACCGCAGCTTCATCTCGGTGATCGCCGGCGGCTTCGGCGGCGACAGCGCGATCGCCGGCGGTGGCGCGGCCTCCGACCGTCCCTGGAAGCGGGGATCGGCCGAAGACGCCGCCTTCCTGATGAAGCAGGCCGAGCAGGTCATCATCGTCCCCGGCTACGGCATGGCGGTGGCGCAGGCGCAGCATGCGGTGCGCGAGCTCGCCGACCAGCTCAAGAAGGAGGGGGTCACCGTCAAATATGCGATCCACCCGGTGGCCGGGCGGATGCCGGGGCACATGAACGTGCTGCTCGCCGAAGCGAATGTCCCCTATGACGAGGTGTTCGAGCTCGAGGACATCAATTCCGAGTTCGCCCGCACCGACATCGCCTTCGTGATCGGCGCCAACGACGTCACCAACCCGGCGGCCAAGACCGACAAGACCTCTCCGATCTACGGCATGCCGGTGCTCGATGTGGAGAAGGCCAAGACGGTCTTGTTCATCAAGCGCTCGATGGGCGGGGTCGGCTATGCCGGCGTCGACAACGACCTCTTCTACCGCGACAACACGATGATGCTGCTGGGCGACGCCAAGAAGATGACCGAAGAGATCGTAAAATCGCTGGGCTGAGGGCCGGGATCGGTTCGGCCCGTTATGGACCCGTCCGGGCTGGCCCCTTCGATCCCCTCTCTTGAAGGCAGGCGAAGCCGCTCGACAAGCACACAGCGGGCCGGCCGTTTTCGACGCGGGATGAACGATGCGCAAATTGGGAATGATCGGCGGGACGAGCTGGTATTCGACCGCTCTATATTATGAGCAGATCAACAAGGCCGTGGCGAAGGCGCGGGGCGGGCTCAGCTCGGCGCCCCTGGTGATCGAGAGCCTCGATCTCGCGCCGGTCGCCGCGCTCGAGCTGGCCGGCGAATGGGACCGGGTCGGGGAGATCGTCGCCGCGGCGGCGGTCCGGCTCGAAACGGCCGGGGCCGAAGCGCTGATCCTGTGCAGCAACACCACCCACAAGGTCGCCCCCGCAGTGGAGGCGACGGTGGCGGTGCCGCTGCTCCACATCGCCGACGCCACCGCCGAGCGGCTCGCCGCGGACGGGGTTACGAAAGCCGGGCTGATCGGCACCCGCTTCACGATGAGCGAGGGCTTCTTCCGCGACCGCATCGAGGCGCGAGACATCGCCATTGCGCTGCCGGACGCGGCGACCGCGACCGAGATCGACCGCATCATCTTCGAGGAACTGGCCAGGGGCCAGGTCAGCCGCAACTCGCAGCGCCGGCTCAAGACCTGTCTGACCGAAATGGGCAAGGCGCGGCAGCAGGCGGTGATCCTCGGCTGCACCGAGCTGGTGCTGCTCGTCGATCCCGGCGCCAGCGTAATTCCGCTTTACGACACCACCGCGATCCACGCCGCCGCCGCCGCCCGCTGGATTCTCGACGAATTTTAGTCCGAAGTGGATGGAATCGACCGACATGAACGCGGTGTGGTAAAGACTAACCCAGATTCAATCGCTGCCGCCTGGCGAGGGATTGCGCCGTAGCGGATGAAGCTTTGCCGCGTCCGTGTCACCGGCTTAGCGCCGAAAAACGCGGACGTTCAAAGGGATAGGAGTATAACAGGGACCGAAACGGACCATTGTGGGGCCTGCAATTGCTCCGTAACGGCGGCAATCTGCAGCTTGGGGGAGCGGATCGCGCGATGACGGCAACCACAAAGAGTCCCGCCTATCAGGCGCTGGAATGGATCGAATATCGAGGAAATCCTTCCGTACTCGTCCTCGCGGACGAGCCCGCGGGGGAGGAGTGGCGGCAGGCGGCGCGCATCGCCGGCTGCCGGGTCATCGACGTCGTGCCGCTCGGCGAGGCCGTCGCGCGGCTCGACCGGCAGGTCGCCGCCGACGCCGTGCTGCTCGATTGCGCCGGGGACCGCGCGGACCTCCTCGACGACGTCCTCGGGCGGCTGGCGGGCGCGGCGGCCTCCGGCCGCTTCGGCAGCGTCGTGGCGACGCCGATGGCGCTGGTCGACCAGGTCGCCGCCCGGGTCTTCACGCCCGAGATCGAGCAGCTGTGCGAGCCCAGCGAGGATGACAGGGTGGCGGCGATATGCCTGGCGGCGGCGCCCCGCGCGCCCCGCATCAGGGACGTCAACAAGGCCCAGGCGACGGCGCGCCTGCAGCAATTGAGCGAGGAGGTCGGCCGGATCGCCAACGTGCTCGCCGCCTTGTCGGAAGACGAGGCCGCCGCCGCGGCGATGGCCGCGGTCGGCGCCGCACCCAACGGCGACGGCGAGAAGCTGGACGCCGGCTTCATCCGCTCGATCATCCGGGCACGGCGGCTGCGCGACCATTTCTTCACCAGCGACATGTTCGCCGATCCGGCCTGGGACATGCTGCTCGACCTGATGGCGGCGCGAGTCGAGCGGCAGCGCGTCGCCGTGTCGAGCCTGTGCATCGCCGCTGCGGTGCCGCCGACCACGGCGCTGCGGTGGATCAAGACGCTCTGCGACCAGGGCCTGTTCGTCCGCGTCGCCGATCCCGAGGACGGGCGGCGGGTGTTCATCGAGCTCTCCGCGGAGACCGCGGCGATGATGGAGGCCTATCTCAAATCGGCCCAGCGCATCGCACACCTCATCGTCTGAGCGCCGGCGTGAAGGCTTGCCGCCGCGCCGCGCGGATGGCAGACGCCGGCGACGGGGCGCTTAGCTCAGTTGGTAGAGCGCTTCCTTTACACGGAAGATGTCGGCGGTTCGAGCCCGTCAGCGCCCACCAGGCTGCCCGCCGAAGCTGCGCAGGAGCGCAGGCGGGCGGCGATTACAGATTCCGGACCAAGGTCGTCGCCACCGCCATCCAGGGGGGATCGGCGATGACCAGCTGGCGGGAGCCGGCGCCGAGCGGGACAAGGTGGAGCTTGCCTTCTTCGCGGCCGATCAGGCGGCCGAACAGATAGCGGCCGGCAGGGCGGGGGACGAGGACGTCGCGGTTGAGGGCGGCGCCAAAGCCGTCGGGGGCCACGCGCAGGCACCAGATTTCGTCGCCGAAGCGATAATCGCCGACGCTCGACTGGACGGCGACGGCGACCGTGCCCGGCTCCGGCCGCGGCGGCAAAGCGACGCCGGGCCGGCGCGGCGCGTGGGTGCCGTCATGGCTGAGCAGGGCCGCGAGCGGGACGTCGTCGCGATCGGGCAGCTCGACCAGGTCGGCGGCGTCGACGCCGAGCGCGGCAGCGATGCGGTTGAGCCAGCCGACCGAGACCGTGCGCGTTCCCGTTTCGAGCCGGCCGATGGTTTGCGGCGTGGTCGGCGGATTGCAGCGGTCGGCGACGTCCTGAAGGGTGAGCTTCCTGGCCCGGCGCACCTCGCGAATGCGGGTGATCATCTCCCAATCCCCCCGAACGACAACCCAAGCGGTTATTTCACTTTCCTACATCCTCGCCGCCGTGGCAAGATCGTTCCCGATTCGTACTGGAGAGAGAGATGAAGACCGAGCGAGCGAGGCGCAACCGGTTGCTGGCGGAAGCGCCGGTACCGCAGGATGGGCGGGAGCGGGGCAAGAGGCGCGGGCGGTCGCCGGCGGCACGGTCGGTGACCGTCAACCTGGCCGAGTCGCCGCTCGGCTGGCTGAAGTCGCGCGGCCATGTCGGCGAGCGTCAGTTCGCCGCCGGGGAGCAGCTGCGGCGCGACTGGGAGCGCTCCGGCCTGCCGCCGCGGGTGACGATGCGCTGGGACGCGCCGCCGCCGGACCGGAGCCCGCGCGGTGCCGCCGAGCCGGGCGCGGCGACGACCGTGCAGGTCGCCGCCCGCCGCCGGTTCGACGCGGCGGTGAAGGCGCTGGGCCCCGGCCTGCGCGACATCGCCTGGCGGGTGGTCTGCGCGGGCGAAGGCATGCGCGACGCCGAGACGGCGCTCGGCTGGCCGGCGCGAGCCGGCAAATTGGTGCTGACGATGGCGCTCGACCGGCTGGCTGATCATTACCGCCTGCGATGACGGCCTTGGCGGGCGCGCCGCGAGCGACTAACGTCGCCGTCCACAGCGCGGAGCCGGCATTGCTGAACGTGGCGACGATCCTGCTTCTCGCCTCCGCCGCGCCCGAGCCGGTGAAGATCGAGCCGAGCGCGTTCCAGCTCAAGCCTCCCGCAGCCTCGCTGCGCGCCGTTCCCCAGGATTGCCGGCGCGCGGCCGCGGCGGGCGAGATCGTCGTGTGCGGCCGCAGCCCGGACGAATACCGGCTGAAGGAAGTCAAGCCGCCGGAGGGAATCGAGATCGATGAGGGCGGCGTCGTCGGCTTCGACATGAGCGGGGCCAGGGTCGAGCCCAGGCTCGACCAGGTCGGCATGCCCGACGGCCGGATCAGCAAGCGGATCATGATCACGGTGAAGGTCCCGTTCTAGCCGAAGACCCGCCCCGCGCTGTCGGCCGCAACGACCGCAAGGCGGCTGGACTGGCGTCATCCACTCTCTAGACTTGGCCCGATGAGAGTCGACATCGACCTCGGCACGGCCAACGGTGCGGCGGCGCTGCGGCGGGACGGCACCAGACTGGCCGTCGCGCTGGCGCTGCTGGCGGCGGGGTGCGCCTACCCGCCGGCGCCCGAGGCCGACGTGGGACGGATCTATTCCTATGTCCGCTCGAACCGCGACGGCAGCGAGGCGGAGACGATCCACGTCTACCGGGCACGGGCCGATCTCGTCGAAGTGACCAAGATGCGCGAGCGCTGCACCAATGCGGCCTTCGTCACCGCGACCCTGTCCGGCGGCGAGGCGCTGCGGCTGACCGGCGGGCGGCTGCGGCCCGGGGCGACGCACGAGGATTTCGCCGAGCTCGCCTATCGCGACGGGCGGATCGAGGCGCGGGTGACGATGCCGCAAGGAGAGCTGCGCCAGGCTGTCGAGATTGCCGACAGGCCGTGGCGCCTCTACGATTTCGACTTCGCCGACTTCGCCGCCGCGCCGCCGGCGGCGGTGCGTATGCGGCGCGACTTCGCGTTCGGCGTCGCCTTGATCTGGCTCGGCGACGATCCGGCGGACTTTCTGCGCTACCTCGGACGCGCCGACGCGCATTTCGTCCGCGCGGAGCGGCGCGAGGGCCGAGCCGCGCTCCGCTACCAATTGGGCGGTCCGGCTTTCGCGGGGGCGTTGGGCGGTCCGTTATGGCTCGACGCCCGCAACGGCTTCGTCGTCGGCGCCGAGCTGGGCCGGCCGAACCACGCCGAATATCGCGACTTCAAGCTGCGGCTGACCGGCCTGGACCGCGGCGCGGCGGCGTGGAAGCGCCTGCTCGAAGCCCATTTCGAGGGCTGTTAGAGCCCCGGCGGTCAGCGCCTCTCCCTGGCCAGTCGAGTCATCAGGATCGCCGCGCGCTTGGCCTGGCGGGGGAGGCTGGCGAGGTCGATCGTCTCGCCAGGGGCGTGCGAGCCCCGGCCGGCGGCGCCGAGGCCGACCAGCCCGGGGAGCAAATGGGCGACGAAGCCGATGTCGCCGGCGCCGCGCTTGAGCGGATCGAGCTCGCCCATCGCGGCGAGGCCGAGGTCGCGATTGACCGCGTTGAGGCGGGCGAGCAGCGCCCGGTTCGCCGCGGTGGGCGCCATCGGCGGATAGGCGTCGTCGTCGAACGCGATCTCGGCGTCGGTGCCGGGCAGGTGGCGGGCGACGATCGCCCGCATCTTCGCCATCACGCGCTGCTGCTGGTCGAGCGACAGCGCCCGCAGGTCGCCGCGCGCGATCGCGACCGGCGGGATGATGTTGGCCTTGCCGGTGGCGGTGCCGCGGATGCGGTCGCGATCGAGCTCGGCAGTGGCGCCGCCGACGGCCAGACCGACATTGAAGGTGAGGTTCGGCTCGGGCAGCTCGGCGCGGAACGCGGCGAGGATGCGGGCGAGCTCGTAAATCGCGCCATTGCCGGCGGTCTCGCTGAAGATGCCGCTCGAATGGCCGGTCCGGCCGCGCGTGGTCACCGTCCACGAGGCGGCGCCGCGGCGGGCGATCGAGCCCATGTCGCGGCCGTCATCCTCGCGGGCCAGACCCTCGAAATCGAGCGCGACGTCGGCGCGGCTGGCGGCGGCGACCAGATCGCGGCGGGCGATTTCGACCGGCAGGCCGACATCCTCCTCGTCGCCGGTGAGGACGATCTCGATGTTGGCCTGCTTCAGCGTGCCGGCGGCGTGCATCGCGCGCAGCGCGGCGACCATCACCGCCATGCCGCCTTTGTCGTCGCCGACGCCGGGCCCTTCGGCGGTGGCCGCATCCTTCAGCCGGAAAAGCTGGAACGGGCTGTCGGGCTCGAACACGGTGTCGAGATGGCCGATCAGCAGCATCTTCGTGCCGCGGCCGTTGCCGCGGTGGACGGCGACGAGATGGCCGGCGCGGCCAGCCGCGGCCATCGGCACCCAGCGTATGTCGAAGCCGAGCGGCTCGAGCTCGGCCCGCATCGCCCGGCCGACCGCCTCGACTCCGGCGAGATTGAGGGAGCCGCTATTCTGGTTCACCAGCCGCTCGAGCAGGGCGACGGTGCGCGGCCGCTCGGCGTCGACGGTGCGGACGATCTTGCGCTCGGCCGAGTCGAGCCTGGCTTGCGCGGCCGAGGGGATCAGGATGAGTGCGGCGGCGAGCCACGAGAGGAGACGCTTCATTTCCTCCCCATGCGCTGTGCGCACAGGGAGGACAAGAGACGGCGGGCCGTGCTAAGGGCCTCAAAATGCGACGCTTGCTCCTGTCCCTGGCCTTCCTCCTCCTCGCTTCGCCCGCTGCCGCCCAGGAGTGGCGGATGGCGCCCGAATATGACGTGCTGCTGACCGCTTACGACATCGAGCCGGGCGAGATCCGGTTGAAGGCAGGGGAGCCGGTGCGGCTTCGATTCGTCAACAATTCGAACCAGGGGCTGAGCTTTGCGGCGGGCGATTTCTTCCGTTCGGCGCAGCTGCGGCGGCGCGACGCGGCGACGGTCAAAGGCGGCAGCATCGATGTGCCGCCGCTATCGACGCGGACCGTCGTGCTCGTGCCCAAACCTGGGCGCTACAAGGCGGCGGGAGCCAATCTTCTTCATCGGCTGCTCGGTATGAGCGGCCGTATCATCGTCGAATAGGAGCGCAGCGACATGGCCAAAGGCGACGGCAAGAAGGGCGGCAAGACCAAGGTCAAAATCCCCAAGCGGATCGCCGGGGTCAAGGTGTCGAAGGCGGTTCGCAAGGTGGGCAAGTCCGCGCTCAAGCTGGCCGAGCAGCCGGCGGTGAGCGAGACGGTGGCGGCCGCCCTGCTGGCGGCGGCGGCGGCGCTGCGCGAGCCGCCGGCGACGAAGCGCGGCGCCCGGGCCGCCGCCGCGGCCGGCGAAGCGGGGGAGGAGGCAATCCGCCTCGGCGATTCGCTGCGCAGACTCGCGCTCGACATGGCGCGGCGGACGCTCGACGCCTGGGAAGCCGCCGAATCGAGGCCGGCCGGGGGCCGCGAGGGCAATGGCTGAACGGGCCGCACTTACCCCCGTTATCCTCGTTATCCACAGGTCGATTGCGCTTTCGCCCGGCCGCAAATCGTGAGAGCTACAGGTCGTGGCCGGAAGCGCGGCGGACCGGAAACGGACCCGCCAGACCGAAGGCCGCATTGCCGAAGCCGAAAGCGCCGTCGCTCCCCCAAGGACGCTGGCGACCGAGGCGGAGGCGGGGAGGCGGACGAAGCCGCGCCCGCATAAGCGCAAGCGGATGCGAGGCGGGATTTCACGAAACCTCCATGGCAATGCCGAAAGGCTCTTCACGAGCCGGAAGGCCTGCCGAACCGGCGAAGGCCGCGGGAATCGCCCCGCGGCACGAGCCGGCAGGGAAGCGGCGAGGGTTTCGGCCCGATCCGCGACCCGAACGGGGTTTCGAAGGGTTTCGGCCTCGAGATATTCCGGGAAGGCGCGAAGGCTTCGGCCCGAGCTCTTTCCGAAGGGCGACCGGAGAGGCTTCGGCCTCGATGCGAGCCCTGGAGCCGGCTCTGCTTCGGCGGCGCCGGATCCGGACGGGAAGCGACGGCGAAATTTCGGTTCCGTCCGAGCGACCCGACGGGGATCGGCGAGGGGCTTTCGGGCCTCTCCCGAGACCCACCGGGAACCGAACGGGGCGCGAGCCTCGCTACGGAATCCGGGGAAAGCGGCCGGGGCTTCGCGCCCCGCCGCGATCCCGAAGCCGCCCAGCGAGAGATGGCCTCGCCACCCAGCGACGGCAGTCAAGGCTGGGACAAGTGGGGGCCGGTGGCGACACCGGCCCCCATTACGATTCCGGCCGAAGCGGTGCTTTGGCCGGGCCTCGAGGGCTGGACGAAGCTTCTGCCCGCCTTGCTCGACCATGTCTTTCAAGGGCTTAGAAATCGGTGCCTGGCACCGATTTTCGTCCGGGCCGGCGTGCGGGCGCGGATTCCCGCGCTTGATCCCGCTCCCACTTATGTCATGATGTCGGCGGGAGGTTCGGCTATGTTCCTGAAGGGCGGCAAGGCGGCGGCGCCGGGCAGAAGCGGCGGCACCTTCTCCTATATCGGCAGCGAGGTGACGGTCACCGGCGACATCGCCACCGCGAGCGAGCTCCACCTCGACGGCAAGGTGACGGGCGACGTCGCCTGCGGCTCGCTGACCCAGGGCGAGAGCGGCGAGGTGCGCGGCAACATCAAGGCCGGCGAGGCGCGGCTCGCCGGGCTGATCGACGGCGCCGTCGAGGCCGGCCTGCTGACCCTCGAGGCGAGCGCCCGAGTGACCGGCGACATCCTCTACGAAAGCCTCAGCGTCGCCGCCGGCGCCGAGGTCGAAGGCCGCTTCAAGCGCCGCCGCGGCGGCGCCGACGGCTCGGCCGGGGCCAAGGCCGACAAGGCCGCGCCGGCGCCGACGCCGTTGTTCGGCGATGACCCGGCGGCCGAGGCGGCCGAGTAGGGCGCGATGGTGGACGCGGCGTAAACCTCGCCCGGCAAGCCGGCGCTAAGCGCGCCTCGCTTAGCCTGCGGCGGTGATGGCCGGAATTCGCCCAGCCTGCAGGACCGCGCGGTTCGCCGCGGCGGCCGCCCTGACCCTGGCTTCGCCGCTGCTGATCGGCGGCACCGGGCGGCTGACCAGCCTCGACCAGCGGCTGCTCGCCGCCCACAATCGCGAGCGCGACGCGGCCGGCATCGCCCCGCTCGCCTGGGACCCGGCGCTCGCCGCCGAGGCCGCCGCCTGGGGCGAGGCGCTTGCCGCGGCCGGCGCGTTCGAGCATGCCGACACCGGCGAGGACGACCCCCAGGGCGAGAATCTGTGGGCGGGGACCCGCGGCGCCTATGCGCCCGAGGAGATGGTCGAGGGCTGGATCGAGGAGAAGAAATATTTCCGGCCCGGCCGCTTCCCCGACAACAGCATCACCGGCGACTATGAGGATGTCGGCCATTACACCCAGCTGATGTGGCGCGAGACCGACCGCGTCGGGTGCGCGCTCGCCGCGGGGCGTGAGGAGGAGGTGCTGGTCTGCCGCTACCGCACCGCTGGCAACGTCGTCGGAGAAGTGCCCTTCTAATCGGGGACAGCTACCGAATTGGCGTCACTCGCGGCCGGCCCCCGCGCAGCGGTCCGAATTCGGTAGCTGTCCCCAATTAGCGCGACACCGAAGATGTTTAGCGGGCGAGCAGCTTCTCGGCGGCGCCGGCGACGCGGTCGGGCTCGACCCGAGCGGCGGCGGCGACGAGGCGGTCGGCCTTCTCCAGCTTCGGCGCGTCCGGCGCGGCGGCGTTGGCGAGGGCGAGGCGCTCGACCAGGAGCGGGTCGGGCCGCGGCTCGGGCGCGGGCTCGGCGGCGCAGGCGGCGAGCAGGGCGAGAGCTGAGCAGGCAAAGCCGAAACTTTTCATCATCTTGGCGGTCCAACGCGCGGGCGGCGCGGAAGGATGCCTTGCGGCTGGCCCGCTCGGCCGAGCCGTGGCATGTTGGCGCCGCCACGGGGGAGATCGGGAATGGCAGCCGGCAAGACCGACCATGCGCTGGAGCGGCTGGTGTTTTTCTCCGACGCGGTGTTCGCGATCGCGATCACCTTGCTGATCATCGAGATCCACGCGCCGCATCTGCCCGAGGGATCGCCCGACCGCGCCTACTGGATCGCGCTGGCCAATTTGTGGCCGAGCCTGCTCGGCTATTTCGTCAGCTTCGCCGTGATCGGACTGTTCTGGATGGGCCACCACCGCGCCTTCGCGCTGGCGGGCCGCTACAGCCCGAAGATACTCGGCTGGAACATGGCCCTGCTCGGCGCGATCGCGTTCATGCCGTTCGTGACGGCGTTCCTCGCCTCCAACATGTTCGCGCGGACGCCGGCGGTCCTCTACTGCCTGGCGATGCTGGCCGCGGCCCTGCTCAACCTCAAGGTGGTGCGGGTGGCGACCGGGCCCGACATGGTCGACCCGAAGGTGCCGGCCGGCGCCGTCGCCTATGTCCGCGCCCGCAGCCTCAGCGTCGTGCTCGGCTCGGCGAGCGCGGTCGCCCTCGGCTTCGTGCTGCCGCAAATGGCGCAGGCGGGGCTGATCACCATCCCGATCTGGCGGAGGGTGCTGACCCGGCGGGCCAGGGCGGCGTGACCCGCAAGGTCACGTTCGGCGGGGCGGTCAGCCTCGACATGTATTTCGCCGGGCCGGACGAGGCGATCGACTGGCTGAGGTGGAGCGAGGATTCGGCGACGGTGAGCGCGGCGAGCTGGCAGGGCGTCGACACGATGCTGATGGGCCGCAAGACCTTCGAGTTCGCGATTCGGGCCGGCGGCGCCCTGGGGGTCGGGCCGAAGATCCGGACCTTCATCTTCTCGCGCACCCTCGCCGAGGTTCCGAAAGGGGCCGAGCTGGTGCGCGGGGACGCGGCGGATTTCGTCCGCCGGCTGAAGGCGGAGCCGGGCGGCGACGTCATCGTCATGGGCGGCGGCGAGCTCGGCTCGGCCCTGATCGAGGCCGGGCTGGTCGACGAGATCGGCCTCAACGTCCACCCGCTGCTGCTCGGCGGCGGCATCCCGGCGTTCCGGCCGATGGCGCGGCGGTCCGAGCTCGAGCTGGTCGAGGCGCGGGCGATGGCGCGCGGCTGCGTGCTGCTGCGCTACGCGGCGCGACCCCGGGCCGCGTCGGGCAAGCCTCGTGCCCGATAAAATCGGTGTCTGACACGGATTGTGATTTTCACCTGGCACCCATTAGGGGTGCAGGGCCGGGGCGGCGCGGGAGGCGTCGCACGGCGGCGGCGGTCAGCAGCTTTGCGGGCCGCCCAGCGGGTTGGCGTTGAAGAGGTTGTAGGGCTCGATCTTGAAGCCGCTCCAGTGGGCGAGGGTGATGCCGTTATGGGTGTTGTTCGCGAGGTCGGCGTGGGCGCGGTCCTCGTCGGTCGGGTGGTGGTGGCCCGAAGTCTTCAGCCAGACCACCAGATCCTGGCCGGCGACGCTCTGCCCGCTCAGATAGGTCAGCAGATTATCGTCCGGATATTGCCACTGGGTCATCCATCCCAGCTCGCCGGGATGGTAGCGGGTCACGTAGATGTCCTGCTGGGTCCACAGCTCCTTGTAGCCGAAATGCCGCGCCAGCCCGTCCTGGACGGGGGAATAGACGTAGCCCAGCTTGTGGCCGAAGCCGTTGGCGGCGCCGTCCTCGATCAGCAGCGAGGTGAATTCGCCCGCATCCCAGCGCCGGCCGCCCTCGACGCCGAGCGGGGTCCGCTCGTCCTGGGCGTAGACGAGCGGGACCGACGTCCCCGGTTCGCCGCGGGTCAGCCACGTAGCGGTGTCGGCGCCGGCGCCGTTGAGGTCCATGTCGACCCGCCACAAGGCGTTGTGGGTATGGGGCTCGACCGGATCGCCGGGGGAGTTGACCCCGGTATTGCCCATCCGGAAGGTGATGGTGCCGTCGTCGCGGAAGCCATATTCGACGATGTTGTCGTAATTGCCGCCGTCGATGACTCCCCAGACGACGAAATCCTGGCCGCGGCGCGCGAGGTTGGTCGGCGCGCCCACCGGCCCGCCCTTGCACAGCCAGCCGATGCCGCGCTCGCGCACCTCGGCGACCACGGTCGGGAAGGCTTCGTTGGTGAGCTGGACGAGCTGGCCGCCGACGCCCGCATCCTGCGGATAGACGCGGCTCAGAGCGAACGTCCACTGCAGATCGTAGGGCCGGAAGTTGATCTGGTGATAGGGGACGAAGATCTCCGCCAGCCCGGCCTCGTAGAAGATCGTCATCCACGGGCCGCCCGCGGTCCGGCGCATGCGGACCGGGCCGATCCACAGGCCCTTCAGGCCGACGTCGCGGACGCAGACGTGCCAGCTGACCTCGGGAAAGACCTTGAGCAGGCCGGCGGTCTTGCTGGCGGGCGGGCATAGCGGCGGCGGCGCCGCCGCCGCGGCGATCCGGGAGGGGGCGGCGGCCGGCGCTTCCTCTTTCGGCCCCGCGCCCTTGCCGCGGGCGGCGGGGAGCGGGCGGCGGGTGTCGACCGGCAGCTGGACGATGCCGGCGGCGGGATTGGGCAAGGGCGGCGGCGCCGGCGGGCCGGAGCGGCTCGCGCGTCCGCCTTCCTCGACCATGCGGCGGTGGCGCAGCAGGCGCGGATCGTCGGCGGCGGGCGGCCCCGCCTGCGGCGGCTCGGCGGGCCGGGCCTGGGCCAAGGCGGGCGGCGAAGGACCGGTCACGGCAGGGCCGGCGAGCAGCGGCAAGGCGAGCAGCCAGGCGGACCGGCGGCGTACGGCGGACGCGGTCATGACGGATCCCTCCCCCGTCTTTTCCCGCCTTTATAGCCACTGCGGGCCTCGCGGTCGCGCCGGGACTGCGCCGTTTCGGGCAGGTTCTCCGCCGTAACGGAGGAAGCGCCACAAGCCCCGCGAATCGCCCGAGTCGCGCGAATAGGGTTTGGGGGCCGCGAATCGGGCCGAAAAACGGGCTCTAAAAATAAAGTTTTTGCATAAAGGCATGCGAAAAATAGGTTTTCGAAACCCTACAAAGGTGCGCCGAAAAGCGCAGTTTTCTGCCCGTTCGCGCCCTGTTCCTGTTGGGTTTGACCGGAGCGGTTCTTTTCGCTTGACAGCGTCACGCTGCCAGGGTACTTTCTAGTCACGCTTCACAATTGTAGCTGGAGCAGATCGAAGCCGGCGCGGGCCCTTTTTTCCGCGGCGGCTTTTTCTTTGCGCGCCGCGCGGGGCGCCGGCAGGGCCGGGCCCCCTCTTCCATCGCCGGTGCACAGGGGCGGCCGCCATGCCTTGCCGGCGTGGCGGCCGCTTTCGATTCCGGAGGAGGGCAAGATGAGCAGACGCAAGGATGGCAAGCCGCGGGCCGGCAAGACCGGTCCGCAAGAGCCGCGGGAGGAGCATATCGCGCGGCGACAGCATGGGCCGCTGCAGCGGCGCAAGGTACGCGAAGGCGGGTTCGGGGCGCGCAAGAAGAAGCGCTTCTTCGCCGCCCTCGCCGCCACCTGTAACGTCACCTGGGCCTGCCGCGCGGCGGGGATCAGCACGACGACGCCCTACGTCCATCGCCTGAACGACCCGGTCTTCGCGGAGCAATGGGATGCGGTGATCGAGACCGGCAGGGCGGCGCTGAAGCTGATGCTGAACGAACGCGCCGCGCGCGGCCACGAGAAGGCGATCGAGCTGGACGATTCGACGCCGTTCGACGACCCGTCGAAGATGGACACCGGGCTGGCGCTGCAATTGATCAACCAGCGCGAGCCCTGCGGCCGCGACCGGCGTTCGGGCGTGCGCCGCCGCCGCGCGACCCAGGCCGAGACCGACGCCTCGATCCTGCGCAAGCTGTCGGTGCTGAACCGCCGGCTCGGAGGCAAGGGATGAGCGTGCCCGCCCGCCGGCGGGGCCTGCCCGACCGGCCGCTGACCCCGGTCGAGCGCCTGGCCCTGCTCGAGCCGGGGCAGCGGGAACGCGTGGTCAGGAGCCTGCGCCCGGCGGAGCGGCTCGAGCTCGAGGAACGCTGGCCACAATGGGCGCATGAAGGGCAGTTGCCGCCGGAGGCCGGGTGGGGCGTCTGCGTGACCATGGCCGGCCGCGGCTTCGGCAAGACGCGCGCCGGCGCCGAGTGGGTCAGCGAGATGGCAAGGCGCCGGCCCGGCGCTCAGATCGCGCTGGTCGGGGCGACCCCGGACGAGGTCCGCAAGGTGCTGGTCGAGGGGCCGAGCGGCCTCCTCGCCACCGCCCGGCTCGAGGAGGATATCCGGTGGATACCCAGCCTCGGCACGCTGACCTTCGCCTCGGGCGCGAAGGCGTTCGTCTATTCGGGCGCCAATCCGGAAAAGCTGCGCGGCCCGGAGCATGATTTCGCCTGGTGCGACGAACTGGCGAAATGGGCGTTCCCCGAGGCGACCTGGCAGAATCTGATGCTCGGACTGCGCCTCGGCGACCGGCCGCAGGCGCTGGTGACGACGACTCCCCGCCCGATCGCGGCGTTGAAGCGCCTGGTCGGCGCGGCCGAGACGGTCGTCATGCGGGGCAGCACCTGCGACAATCTCAACCTCGCCGACGCCGTCACGGAGGAATTTTACGACCGGCACGGCGGCACCCGGTTCGGCCGGCAGGAGCTGGACGGGGAGCTGATCGACGATGTCGAGGGCAGCCTGTGGCCGCGCGACCTGATCGAGAAGAGCCGGGCGAGCCTTGCCGTCCGGGAAGGGGCGTTCAGCCGGGTCGTCGTCGGCGTCGACCCGCCGGCTTCGGCGGCGGGAACCTGCGGGATCGTCGTCTGCGCGCTCGGCGAGGACGGGACCGGCTATGTCCTCGCCGACGCCAGCGTCGCCGGGCTCAGCCCCGAAGGCTGGGCGCGGGCGGCGGCGGCGGCGGCGGCGCGCTGGGGCGCGGACCGGGTGGTGGCGGAAGGCAATCAGGGCGGGGCGATGGTCGCGGCGGTGCTGCGCGGCGCCGATGTCGGTCTGCCGGTCAGGATGGTCCATGCCCGGGACGGCAAGGCGGCGCGGGCCGAGCCGGTGGCGGCGCTGTTCGAGCGCGGCGCGGCGCGGTTCGCCGGCGCCTTCGCCGAGCTCGAGGACGAGCTCGCCGGGCTGATCGCGGGCGGCGGCTATGAGGGGCCGGGGCGGAGCCCGGACCGGGCCGACGCGATGGTCTGGGCGCTGACCGAGCTGATGCTGGGCCGCACGAGGCCGGAGCCGCGGATCACCTTCCTGTGAGGGGACACTTGGGGGACAGTTACCTAACTGTCCCCCAAGTGTCCCCGCCTTGCTCGCGGGCGCGGGGCGCGATAGGCTGGGCGGGACGACAGGGAGACGAGCATGGACCTGATACGGATCGCGGCCGGGCTGGCCGTCGCGGCAGCGATGACGGCGATGACGGCACCGGCCGCGGCGGCGCCCAAGAAGGGCGACGCGGCCTATGATCCCGACCGCCAGATCTGCAAGACCAAGCCGGTGGTCGGCTCGCGGCTGAAGCGGGTGCGCGAATGCGCCACCGCCGCCCAGTGGGAGGACATGAAGCTGCAGGAGCGCACCGGGCTGATGCGCAAGCAGACCAACGGCGATCCGGGCGGAATCCCGGTCAGCGCCAGGGACTCGCCCTGGTGATCGATTATGGGAGGCGGAAGACAGCGATGATGCGGCTGGCGATGGGCCTGGTGCTGGTGGCGGCGACGGCGATGGCGGCGCCGGGCGCCGCGGCGGCGAAGAAGAGCGCGACGGCCCAGGACGCCGAGCGCGAGATCTGCCGGAGCCATGCCGCGGTCGGCTCGCGGCTGAAGCGGGTGCGGGTCTGCATGACCGCCCAGCAATGGGAGGAGCTGAAGCTGCAGGAGCGGCTCGGCCTCGCGCGCAAGCAGATCAACGGCGATCCGGGCTGCAACGGCGGCGGGCCCTGCGGCGTCGAGCGGGGCGGCAAGGACACGCCCTGGTGAGGGAAAACAGGAGCCGGACGATGAGAATCCTGTGGGTGGCGGCCGGGCTTGCGCTGGCGGCGGCGGCGCCGGGCTTCGCGGCGCCGAAGCGGGACCAGGCCCAAGCCGACCCCGGCCGCGAGATCTGCAAGAGCCGGCCGGTGGTCGGCTCGCGGCTGAAGAAGGTGCGCACCTGCATGACCGCCCAGGAATGGGAGGATCTGGAGCTGCAGGAGCAGCTCGGCCTGAGGCAGCATCAGGTGAACGGTGCCCCCGGCTGCAACCACGATCCCAGTCCCGCCAATCCGTGCGGCGATGTCGGACTGAGGAACGGCGGGCGCGACACGCCCTGGTGAGAAGGGGGCGGGGGTGAGGACCTATCACCCCCAGGCTGCATCGACATTCAGCGTGGCGCTCTCTCGCCTCTCCCGTAACAACGGAAGAGGATTTGCGTGGCTTCGACGCCGGCCGAATGCCGATACGCCCTTGCGCTTATGACATTTCAGCCGGCGGCCGAGCCGCTGAAACCCCCCTCCCGCGGAAGGCGGGATGATCGAGATCGCGCCCGCGCGCCGACGCGCGGCGCCCCATGGAGGCTCAAGATGAAATTCTGGTTCGGGCAGAAGGCCGCGCGGCCGGTCGCGCGGCCATTGCTGCATCGCGGCTATGCCGGCGCGGCGGCGGTCGGGGACTGGCCGCGGGGCTATGAGGCGCAGGTGCGCGACGCCTATCTCGGCAATCCGGTGGCCCAGCGGGCGGTGCGGCTGGTGGCGGAGTGCGTCGCCTGGGCGCCGGTCTACGTCCGCGACGGGACCGCCGCGGCGGCGGCTTCGGCGAGGGCGCTCGCCTTGGCGACTCCGCCCCTGCTCGACTCGGCGGCGGCGCAATTGCTGCTCCACGGCAATTGCTTCCTGCAGATCCTCGCCGATGCGGACGGAATGCCGGCGGAGCTGTTCGCGCTCAGGCCCGAGCGGGTGACGATCGAGGCGGATCCCGGCGGCTGGCCGGCGGCCTATGTCTACCGGGCGGGCGAGGTGAAGACGCGGCTGGCGGCGCGCGACGGGCTCGGCCGGCCGGCTCTGGTCCATGTCCGCGCCATGCATCCGCTCGACGACCATTATGGGCTCGGCTGCCTCGGCGCCGCCGCCGGGGCGGTGGCGACCCACAATGCGGCGACGCGCTGGAACAAGGCCTTGCTCGACAATGCGGCGCGGCCTTCCGGGGCGCTGACCCTCGACGGCGGCGACGGGGTGCTGGCGGCCGAGCAATATGACCGGCTGCGCGACGAGCTCGAGCGCCATTTCGCCGGCGCCGGCAATGCCGGACGGCCGATGCTGCTCGAAGGCGGCCTCAAATGGCAGACGATGAGCCTGACCCCGGCCGACATGGACTTCGTCGCGCTGAAGGCGGCGGCGGCGCGCGAGATCGCTCTGGCCTTCGGGGTGCCGCCGATGCTGCTCGGCCTGCCCGGCGATTCGACCTACGCCAATTATCGCGAGGCCAACCGCGCCCTGTGGCGGCTGACCGTGCTGCCGCTGGCCGACCGGCTGCTCGGCGGCATCGCCGCCGCGCTCGGCGCCTGGTGGCCGGGGCTGAAGCTGGCGCTCGACGTCGACCAGGTGAGCGCGCTGGCGGAGGATCGCGAGCGGCTGTGGGCGCAGGTGACGGCGGCGGACTTTTTGACGCGCGAGGAGAAACGCGAGATGCTGGGCTTCTGAGCCGGGGGAGGACGCCATGGACACGCGGCAGGTGGTCGAGGCGATGGTGGCGGCGATCAACGGCGGCCGCGCCGAACGGGTGGCCAATGCGATGAGCCTCGACGCAGTCTTCATCGACTCGCTCGGGCGGCGGGTCGAGGGGCGGCAGGCGCTGACCGACGGCTGGCGCGGCTATTTCCGGCTGTTCCCCGATTACCGGATCGAGGTCGACGGGCTGATCGCCGAGGGCCAGGAGGCGCTGCTCCACGGCCGCGCCCGGGCCACCCTCCATCGCGACGGCCGCGCCGTCGACGGCGGCGGCTGGGAGATACCGGCGGCGTGGCGGGCGGTGAGCGACGGCCGCCGGGTGGCCCTGTGGCAGGTCTATGCCGACAACAAGCCGGTCTACGCGCTGCTGGGGACGTAGGGGCGCAAGGGGACAGTTGGGGGACAGTTACCTAACTGTCCCCCAACTGTCCCCGGGAGACTTGGGACAGTCAGGTAACTGTCCCCAATCAAGGACATCGATCATGACCGAACAGAGCAATTCGATGCTCGCCCTGCTGCTCGCCCAGGCGGAGGGGCAGGGGGCGGGGCTGGTCACCTTGCGGGCGCTGGTCGAGGAAGCGTGCGAGACCGGGGCGGAGCGCGCGCTCGACGCGCTCGGCCTCAACGACCAGAAGGCGCGGCGCGACATGGACGAGCTGCGCGAGCTGCTCCAGGCCTGGCGCGACGCCAAGAAATCGGCCTGGCAGGCGGTGGTGACCTGGGCGGTGAGGATAGCACTGGCGCTGCTGGTGCTGGGGATGAGCGTCAGGCTCGGCCTGCTGGAGCTGCTCAAATGAGGTTCGCCGGCTATGCGGCGATCTTCGGCCGGCCCGACCGGGGCGGCGACGTCGTCCGCCGCGGCGCGTTCGCGCGCAGCCTGAGGCGGGCGGCGGGGGCGGTGCCCTTGCTGTGGCAGCACGATTGGGCGCGGCCGGTCGGGCGGATCGAATATCTGAAGGAGGACAGGCGCGGGCTGAGGGTGATCGCGCGGCTGTCGGGCGGGCGCGGCGGGCGCGAGGCGGCGGCCCTGCTGCGGGAGGGGACGGTGGCGGGGCTGAGCTTCGGCTACCGGGTGCGCAAGACCGCCGGCCATGACGGCGCGGCGGGGCTGCGCGAGCTCACCGACCTCGAACTGGTCGAGATCAGCCTGGTAACCTTGCCGATGCAGCCGCGGGCGCGGGTGCATGCGGTGGAAGCCGCGGCGCCGGGCCGGCCGTCCGGCCGCTGAAGCGCAAGGATCGCAGGCCGGCCGGGCCGGCGCGGCGGGAGCGGGCGCGGGTGCGGCGGCGCCGCGCGAGGATAGCGACATTCGAGGGAAAGCAGGAACTCCCTTCCCGTTCGCGGGGAGGGATCAGGGGTTGGATCAAATCTGGGAGAATCGACATGCTGGAAGTGAAAGTGGATCCGCTGGAGGAGTCGTTCGAGGCGCTGGAGCGGGAAGATGACGAGTTCCGGATCGGACCGGACCTGGTCATCCGGGACGAAGCCGGGCTGGCGCAGCTCCGCGAGGAGATGGCCCAGCTCAAGGCCCGGATCGACGCCCAGGCGGTCGCCGCGGCGCGACCGGCGCTGAGCGGCGCCAAGGCGCAGGCCTCGCCTTTCGTCGACCATTATCTGCGCAAGGGGCTGGAGAGCGGGATCGAGCTCAAGGCGGTGGCCGGCACGTCCGACCCGGCCGGCGGCTACGCCGTGCCCGAGGAGATCGACGCCGAGATCGGCCGGCTGCTCACCGCGATCTCGCCGATCCGGGCGATCGCCAACGTCGTCAGGGTGGGCAGCGCCGGCTACCGCAAGCTGGTCACCAGCGGCGGCACGCCGTCGGGCTGGGTCGGCGAGACGGCGGCGCGGCCGGAGACGGCGACGCCCGGCTTCATCGAGGTGGCGCCGCCGTTCGGCGAGCTCTACGCCAATCCGGCGGCGAGCCAGGCGATGCTCGACGACGCCGCGTTCGACGTCGAGGCGTGGCTGGCGAGCGAGATCGCGACCGAGTTCGCGCGGGCGGAGGGCTCGGCGTTCGTGAACGGCAACGGCGTCAACCGGCCCAAGGGCTTCCTGGCGGAGCCGGTCTCGGCGCAGGGCGACGCGGTGCGGCCGTTCGGGACGCTTCAGTTCCTCGCCACGGGCGCGGCCGGGGCGTTTCCCGGCACCCATCCGGGCGACAAGCTGATCGACCTGGTCCAGACGCTGCGGCCGCCCTACCGGCAGGGCGCGGCGTTCGTGATGAACTCGGCGACGGCGTCCACCATCCGCAAGTTCAAGACCTCGGACGGCGCCTTTCTGTGGCAGCCGAGCGTGGTGGCGGGGCAGCCCGACAGCCTGCTCGGCTATCCGGTGGTCGAGGCGGAGGACATGCCGGATATCGCCGCCGACAGCCTGTCGATCGCGTTCGGCAATTTCCGCATCGGCTATCTGATCGCCGAGCGGACCGAGACTCAGATCCTGCGCGATCCGTTCACCAACAAGCCGTTCGTCCATTTCTACGCGACCAAGCGGATCGGCGGGCAGGTGGCGAATTCGGAGGCGATCAAGCTTCTGAAGTTCGCGGCCTAACGGCGTCGGGTCAAAGTGGTACTTTGACCCGGATTACCCCTCCACCAGGCTTCGCCTGGTCCCCCTCCCCCCGCGGCAAAGCCGCGCGG
>DASUVK010000031.1:0-37040 GCA_036378975.1 Allosphingosinicella sp.
ACGCGTTCGGCGGCACCGGCGCCGCCTCGGCCGGCCAGCTTCGCGCCTACCAGTCGAACGGCAGCTGGTTCGTCGAGGGCGACACCAATGGCGACGGCACCGCCGACCTCGTCATCGCGCTGACGCTGCAGGGGCCGACCCCGCTCGGGCAGGGCGACTTCCTGCTGTAAAGATGGGCCGCCGCTGGAGCGATGCCGAGTTAACCTAATTCCTCCCCGAGACAAGCTCGGGGAGGAGCTGGACAGAATGTCGATACGTCCTAGACCATCACCAGCCGGCCTTCGCGGCGGCCGACCGAGCGGTAGATGCGGGGGCCGAGGTCGAGCCGGAATGCGCCCATCTTGGCCGACGGAGTCTCCGCCTCGCGGCCGACCAGCCAGGAGCGCGAGGTGCGACCCGTGCCGCCGCCGGCCCAATCGTAGGCGACGTTGATCGCCACCATCGGCACGAAGATGCGCCGCCCGGCCATCTCGATCTCGCGCAGCTCCGCCTTGGGCATCGCCACCTGGCCGTTCAGCTTGAGCGTCCCGCCGGGGGCGATGGTGATCAGCGGCGAGCCGCTTTCGGCGTGGATCTGGCCCTGGAAGAAGGCGGCCATCTCGCCCTCGGCGCCGGCGTTGAACAGGCGCGGATCGATGCGGATGTTGCGCGCGTCGGCATCGCCCTTGTTGGTAACGGTCAGCGCATAATGGACGACGGCCTCGGAGTCGGTCGCTGCCGCGCGCTCAGGAACGATGTCGAGCTCGAGCCAGGGGCGCGGCGCGACGGGAGTCTCGGGCGCCGGGGCGGGCGCGGGCGCCCGCTCGGCCCCGGCCAGCAGGGCGCCGCCGAGCTCGCCGCGGGCGGCGTCGCGCGCCCGCCGCCGCGCCGCCTGCGCCCGTCGCCTTCGCAGCAGCAAGAAAGCCGCGGCGAACAGGACGAGGGCGCCGCCGGCGGCCGGCCACAGCCAGCCGGCGCCTGCCGGCTCGGCGGGCGGCGCCGCCGCGGGCTCGGGCCGAGGCTGGGGTGCGGCAGCATTGGCGAGCGGCACCGGCGCGGCGGCCGGCGGGGCCGGCGCCGCGGTCACGGGCGGCGCGGCGGCGGGACCGGTGTCGCGGCGGGCGGCGGCAGTCGCCGGGGCCGTCGCGGCCGGGCGCTCGCCGGTCGCGGCCGTGCGCTCGCGCGTCGCGGCCGGGGCGGGCGCCGGGGCCTGGCGCGGCGCGGTCGCGGCGGGGACGGTCGCGGCCGGCGCCGGCGGCGTCGCGGCGGGCGGCGTCGTGCGCTGGCCGGGCAGCGAGAAATCCTTGAGCTGAGGCGGGCCGATCGAGTTCGACGTCTCCTGGGCGAGCGCCGCCGTTCCCGCCGCGGCGAGGCCATAGAGGACGAAGGCGGCGGCCCGGAGGCGGCGGCAGATCGGCGGCATGGACACGAAAACCCTTCCCGAGCGCGGCTTTACCCGCGTCGTCCAGGCCAGTCCACAGCCGAGCGCCGGGATGCGGCGGCGGCGGGGCGGGAGGTTGGGGCGCGCCGCAGCCGACCGTTATTGCTCAATTACAATTGTAGGCGTTGCCGGCCGCAGCGGGGCTTGATAGCGTCGGGCCGACGGCCGAGTCACGGCCCGGGAGGATCATCGATGCGCAAATTTCGTCTCGCCTTTACGGCGGCCCTTCTGCTCGGCGGCGCGACGGCGCCGCTGCTCGCCCAAAGCGGCACGACGGCTCCGGCCGCCGCCGCCAAGCCGCGCTACGGCGACTTCGGCATCGACCTTGGCGCGATGGACCGGTCGGTGAAGCCCGGCGACAGCTTCTGGCATTATGTGAACGGCAATTGGGACAAGACCACCGAGATCGCCGCCGACCGCACCAGCGCCGGCGCCGGCGTGCTTCTCGTCGACGAAGCCGAGCGGCAGGTCCGCGCCATCGTCGAGGACCTCGCCCGCGACCCCGCCAAATCGGGCCAGACCGGCCGCCAGGTCGGCGATTTCTACGCGAGCTGGATGGACGAAGCCGGAATCGAAGCGCGCGGGACCGCGCCGCTGAAGCCCTACCTCGCCCGCATCGACGCGGTCGGAAACCGCACCGATCTGGTCAAATTGTTCGCGGCTCCCGGATATATGAGCCCGGTCGGCCTCGGCATCCTGCCCGATCCGGCCGACCCGACGCGCTACATCGCCGCGGCCGGCCAGGGCGGCCTCGGGCTGCCCAACCGCGATTACTACCTGCTCCAGGGCGAGAAATACGACGCGATCCGCGCGGCTTATCGCGCCTATGTCGTCAAGATCCAGCAGCTCGCCGGGATCGCCGACGCCGAGGCCCGGGCCGACCGGATCATCGCGCTCGAGAGCGCGCTCGCCAAGATCCATTGGGAGCCGGAGCGCCAGCGGGACATCAAGCAGATCTACAATCCGATGAACCGCGCCCAGCTCGCCGGGCTGGCGCCGCAGTTCGAGTGGCCGGCGATGCTCGAGGCGGCCGGCCTCGGCACCGTCGAGACGGTCATCGCCGCCGAGAAGAGCGCGATCACCGAGACCGGCAAGATGCTCGACAGCGTGCCGCTCTCGACCTGGAAGGAATATCTCACCTTCCACCTGATCCGCGCCAACGCAACCGCTCTTCCCAGGGCGTTCGACCAGGCGCATTTCGACTTCTACTCGAAGACGCTGCGCGGGGTCCCGCAACAGCGCGACCGCTGGAAGCGGGGCATGCAGCTGATCAACGGGACGCTCGGCGAGGCGGTCGGCCGGGTCTATGTCGAGCGCCATTATCCGGCCGAGAGCAACCGCCAGATGAGCGAGCTGATCGCCAATCTGCGCGCCGGGCTCGAGGCGCGGATCGCGGCGTCGCCGTGGATGGACTCGGCGACCAAGGAGCAGGCGCGGGCCAAGCTCGCCGCCTTCGACCCGCGCATCGGCCATCCGGCCAAGTGGATCGACTATTCGTCGCTCCGGATCGACCGCAACGACATCCTCGGCAACATGATGCGCTCGGCCGAGTTCGGCTGGAACCTGCAGCTGTCGCGGCTCGGCAAGCCGGTCGACCGGGCCTTGTGGGACATGAACCCCCAGGAGGTGAACGCTTACTACAACCCGCTGATGAACCAGATCACCTTCCCGGCGGCGATCCTGCAGCCGCCTTATTTCGACCCGAAGGCGGACCCGGCGGTCAATTACGGGGCGATCGGCGCGATCATCGGCCACGAGATCGGCCACGGTTTCGACGACCAGGGCCGGCAGTTCGATCCCACGGGCCGGATCCGCGACTGGTGGACGCCGGCCTCCAGCGCCGAGTTCAACAAGCGCGCCGAGAAGTTCGGCAAGCAATATGACCAGTACGAGCCGATCCCGGGGACCAGGATCAACGGCAAGCTCACCATGGGCGAGAATATCGGCGATCTCGGCGGGCTCGAAATGGCCTATGCCGCCTACAAGCGCCATATCGCGGAGCATGGCGAGCCGCCGGTGATTGGCGGCCTCACCGGCGAGCAGCGCTTCTTCATCGCCTACGGCCAGTCGTGGCGCTCGAAGATCCGGGAAGGGGCGCTGCGCGAGCGGCTGCTCACCGACCCGCACAGCCCGCCAGAATATCGGGTCAACGGCGTCGTCCGCAACGTCGACGCCTGGTACAAGGCGTTCGGCGTCAAGCCCGGCGACAGGATGTACCTGCCGCCGGAGGAGAGGGTCAGCATCTGGTAAGCGAATGGGGACACGTACTTTTTTGGAAAAAAGTACGTGTCCCCATTCCTGACGCAAGTTGCGCGGCGGCCGTTCGTCCGCTTAAGGGCCCTTCCGGTCAAGCAGGAGGATCACCTTGGATCGCCGCACCTTCATCGCCTCGTCCGGCGCCGCCGCGCTCGCCGCCGCAGCGCTTCCCAAAGCCCTCTTGGCCCAGCTCGCCGGCTCCGGCGACGCGGCGCTCAATGCGCTGTTCGAGACCATCTTTCAGGAGACGGTGCAGCGCTCGCCCGAGCTGGCGACCTCGCTCGGCCTCGACAAGGGCGCCAATGCCGAGCTGAAGGGACGCCTCACCCCGCGGACGCTCGCCGAGCGGGCGCGCCAGCAGGCGCGGATCAAGGCGGCGCTGGCGAGCCTTGCCGAGGTCGAGAGCTCGACGCTGTCGCCGGCGGCGAAGCTCAACCTCGAAGTGGTCACCTATTCGCTGACCAACCAGACGATCGCGCCGCAGCGCTTCGGGCTCGACAGCGCGATCCGGCCCTACCGCATCTTCCAGCAGGGCGGCGCCTATTTCTCGGTGCCCGATTTCCTCAATACCGCGCACACGATCAACACCCGGGACGATGCCGAAGCCTATCTGTCGCGGCTGGAGGCGTTTGCGGTGGCGCTCGACCAGGACAGCGCGATGCAGCGCATCGAGGCGTCGCGCGGCTATCTGGCGCCGGCCTGGTCGCTCGACCTGACGCTGGGGCAGATGGCGAAGCTGCGCGAGCAGAAAGCGGACGAGAGCAGCATCGTCCAGTCGCTGGTCAAGCGCGCCAAGGCCAAGGACATTGACGGGCGCTGGGAGAGGCGCGCGTCGAAGATCGTCGAGGAGCTTATCTATCCGGCGCTCGACCGGCAGATGGCGCTGGTTGGCGAGCTGCGGCCGGCAAGCCGGCCGGGCGATGGCATCTGGCGGGTGCCGCACGGCGAGGCGATCTACGCCGTCGCGCTCGAGCAGGCGACGACGACGCGATTCACGCCGGACGAGGTCCATCGGATGGGACTTCAGCAGGTGGCCGACATTAGCGCGCAGCTCGACAGGATCCTCAACGGCCAGGAAATGACTCGCGGCAGCGTCGGCGAGCGCCTCGCGGCACTCAATGTGACGCCCTCGCAACTCTACCCCAATACGGACGAAGGGCGCGCCGCGCTGATCGCGAGCCTCAACGAGGGGGTGCGGGCGATGGACGCGAGGCTGCCGCAGGCCTTTGCGACCCTGCCCAAGGCGCCGCTCGAGATCCGGCGGGTGCCGGTCGAGATCCAGGACGGGGCGTCGAACGGCTATTACAACCGCGCCTCGCTCGACGGCACTCGGCCGGCAATTTACTTCATCAACCTCAAGGACACCGGCGACTGGCCGAAATACAGCCTGCCCGCTTTGACCTATCACGAAGGCGCGCCCGGCCATCACCTCCAGATCAGCCTGGCGCAGGAATCGAGCGACATCCCCACGATCCGCAAGATCGGCGGCTTCAGCGCCTATAGCGAGGGCTGGGCGCTCTATGCCGAGCAGCTTGCCGACGAGCTCAACGCCTATCAGACGCCGCTGGAGCGCGCCGGCTATCTCCAGTCCTTCCTGTTCCGGGCGGCGCGGCTGGTGGTCGACACCGGCCTCCACGCCAAGAAATGGAGCCGCGAGAAGGCGACCGACTATCTCGTCGCCACCACCGGCTTCGCCCGGCCGCGCTCGCAGCGCGAGGTCGAGCGCTACTGCACCCAGGCGGGGCAGGCGTGCAGCTACAAGGTCGGCCACATGGCGTGGTCGCGGGCGCGGGCCGAGGCGCAGCGGACGCTCGGCCGCCGCTTCGACCTCAGGCAATATCACGAAATATTGAAGGACGGGGCGATGCCGCTCACCATCCTCGAGCGCCGCATCCGCGAACGGACCGCGGCGGCGAAGGCGGGCTGAGGCCGGTCAGATCATCTCGCCGACGATCGGCACCAGCTCCGACATGTCGTCCTGCTTCGACTTTTTGGACGGCACCGACATATGGTTCATCCAGGCGTCGCTGGCCGGAGTCGGGGTCGGCGGGGCGAGCAAAGCGGGCAGGGCCGACGCCTGATAGCTCAGCGTCAGCACCAGCAGGCTCATCGACAGCGAGGCGAAGAAGGCGCGCGCGGGATTCATGTCGGGTCGTCCTGTCTCCTGAATCCCGTGGCGGGAGCGGCTCCGGCCGGCAGGCGGAGGGGGCAAAACGCCGCCGGCCGGAACCGCACGTCCCCTTTCGGCCCCGGGCGTGTCCGGGCGATGTCGCTAGCGCAGGAAGTTGGTGTCAATTGTGTCAGGGGTTCGTCATTCCCGCGAAAGCGGGAATCCAGGCGGCTTTTTGAGTTTGGCACCGAGTCTGAATGGATTCCCGCTTTCGCGGGAATGACGCTAAACCAGCGCCCGGTCGAGCAGCTCTTCGGCGCTGAGGCCGAGGCGGCGGATCTGGGCGACGATGTCCGGCCAGCGATGGTTGAGGAAGTCGTCGCGGCCCGCCTTGCGCAGCCGCTCGGTCGCGCCCGGCGCGACGAACATGCCGACGCCGCGCCTGACGAGCACGAGGCCCTCGTCCTGGAAGCTTTGATAGGCCTTGGCGACGGTGAGCGGGTTGGCGCCGAACTCGGCGGCGAGGCTCCGGACCGAGGGCAGCGGATCGCCGTCGCCGACGCGACCTTCGAGGATCATCGCGCCGATATTGTCGCGGAGGCGGAGATAGACGGGGCGTTCTTCGGACACGCCGCTATAGTGAGCTAATACAGTGCGGCAGTCAAGGGAGGCGGCACTTATCCCCTTGCGACATGTAAACAGGCGTGGTACATAATGGCCTATGAGCAAGGCCCCCACACTCCGCCAGTTCCAGCAGCGCTTCCCGACTGAGGAAGCTTGCCTCGATCACCTGTTTCAGGTCCGCTACGGCACCGGCTTCGAATGCCCCGGTTGCAAGCGCCCGGCGAAGTTCTCGCGGGTGAAAGCTCGCCGCTCCTACCAGTGCCAATGGTGCGCCCATCAGGTCTATCCGACTGCCGGCACCCCGTTCGACCGCACCCGCACTCCGCTGCGCGATTGGTTTTACGTCATGTTCCAGTTCGTGACGACGCGAAACGGCGTCGCCGCCAAGCGGGTCGAGCGTGACCTAGGCGTGACCTACAAAACCGCGTGGCGCATGTGCCATGAAATCCGCAAGTACATGGCTTCCCTCGACAGCGACGATCCGCTCGGCGGCCCCGGCTCCATTGTCCAGATTGACGAGACGCTAATCGGCGGAGAGGCAACCGGCTGCGGCCCCGGCAACTACCGCCACAACAAATCCTATGTCGTCGGGATGCTGGAAAACGGCGGCGAGCTGATCACGGCGGTCATTCCGGACGTGAAGCGCGCCACCCTCTACCCGATCGTCTGCGCCAATGTCCTTCCCGGCTCGACCATCCACACCGACACGCTGCACAGCTACCGTGGGCTCAGCCTTCGCGGCTTCCGGCACCAAACCGTCAACCACAGCGCCAAGGAATATGTCAGCCCCCACGGCTGCACCGTGAACTCGATTGAAGGCTTCTGGTCGATGCTCAAGCGCGGCATCAACGGGACGCACATCCACGTTAGCTCGAAGCATCTCCCGAAGTATCTCGGGGAGTTTGAGTATCGCTGGAACATGCGTGCTGTTCCTCACCTGATGCTGGACCGGCTGCTTTTTTCCTTCGTGCGCTAGGGGCCTCGCCCCCCACCATGGCGGCTAGGAGACGGTCGAAGCGGGCCTCCGGATCATTCGTCGTCATCGTGCTCGTCCTTGATCTGTTGCAGCCGTGTACCTCCGCGTCTCTCATAATAGCGGCCATCTAGGAAAAACTTCGTGGCTCCCGCCGCAGCAGCCAATGCGAGCACAAGCCAAAAGACGCGAGCGAGCCCGACCATGTCGTCTGACGTTGCGATATCCCGGAATATATCGAGCGCGAGCGCGGCCAAGAAGGCGGCGACCGTATAGGCTCTCTGAGCATCCTTCTGGAGCCCGCCAAGCTCGTTCAGCTCCGAGTCAAAAATCTCCCAATGGTTCATGAGGCGGTGCCTACCGCGCGTCGTGACCTTGCCACGTCGGCTGCGCGTCGGCTTTTTTGTGTCGCCGCCAGCGATAGCGGGCTTAAGCTCTGCTTCCGCCACAAGCGTATCGTCGGCCTCGCGGGCGGTAATCTCTCCCCGCGCTGCTGCATTGGCCGTGACCTGGCCCTTGGCTCGCGCCGCCAGCGTGGCCAAATCATCGAGGTTGATAGCCCTCGAGCTGAGCGCGGCCATAAGATCGGGGTGCATTCCAATCCCCCCTGTGGGCACCTTTCCCGATTTGCGCTCGTCAGCCATTTGCTTCGTGATCCGCTTGCGCATTGGCGGCCATAGATTTCTGAAGCCGGTCCATCTTCGCATCTACGGCGCCCGTCCCGAGGCGGTATATCAGTTGCGCCATTTCTATCGCCGTTTCCGCCGGGACCACCAAAGCGGTGTGATAGACGGTCTCGTCGGAAATTCTCTCGCCGAACGACAGGCGAAGATGTTCCCCAGCGGGCTCTACATAAAGCCTCGTCGCGAAGGTGGCGCGCAGCTTCTTCGATTGATCCTGTGCATCCCAAAGCTCGTAATCTTCTTCCGCCTGAGCGGTATCGCCTGAGGGTTCGCCCGCCGGTGCGTTGGTCGTGATGATTGGCGGGGGCGCTTCGTTTTCGGGAGTGTCTGTCACTAGCGGCTTCCTTGGCATTGGAAGCATGCAGACTGCCCCTTCCGGCCCCACTTGTGGAGTCGGAATGCGGTTGTGGAGTCTGAAGGAGCCACTGTATTCCTTCCGCGCATGTGGAAAGATGGCCGCGAGAAAGTGGGGCCTGCTTTGAGGACGCTGGTCGTTGTGGCCGGCGTCGCGTTTTGGGTGTGGATGGTCTGGACGATCTCATGGGAGACCGCCCGTGACCAGATAGAGGCCAACTACGCCGCCCGTGATTATGCCGAAAGTACCAACCGCCAGATCAAAGAGCGTTGTATTGGGCTCCCCTCCGCCGCTGCGGCAGAGTGCGCGGCCGTAATAGTAAGCGCCTCCCGCGAAAATCAGCGCGGTGAATACGATTTGAGCGCCCAACGGGATATGGCGCGCTGGACCAGAATCATGTCGATCCTTGCGGGCCTTGGCCTTGGCTTGAGCATGGTCGGGGTTGGCTTGGTTTACGTTACGTTCGGCGAAACCCGGAAGGCCGCCGCCGCCGCTCAACGAACCTATGAAGCCTTTGTCGCTGTCGAACGACCACGTCTCATCCCCCAGGTCCAGGATGTGTCTTACGACGAGAAGAGGCGGCGAATGATCATCACATTGAAGGCGGAAAACATAGGGAAAAGCACAGGCTATGTTGAGCGTGTGGGCTATGCCACGTCCACGCACAACGGCCCGCCCGGACCGATGGTGATGGAGCCGGTAGAGGTCACGGTGCCCGCAGATGATTCGAACCTGCTGACCGAGTTGGAATCGGCGCCTGACTTTGACACTTATCCCTACATCTCGGGGGTCATCCTTTATCGATCCCCCTTTGAACGGGACCACCAGTCCTACTTTTGTTTTCGCATCGAACCGGGAAAGATCGATGCCTACGGCGGGGGAGGCCCAAAGGCCCACCGAGACCGCAGCGGCGCATATTGGCCAGCGGATACATAGGCGAAAATGTCGCCTTACATGTTCGAAGGGGACAAGCCCCAGGGTGGCTTATTCCTCCCCGAGGCAAGCTTGGGGAGGAATTGAGTCACCACTCCCTGACCACCTCGTCGAGATTCGGTCTGACCCGCTCCTCGAGCTCGACCCCGGCCGTGCCGAGGAACAGGAACCCCGCGACCCGTTCCGGCTCCCGGCCGCCGAGCAGCGCCAGCACCTGGGGCGAGTAAGCGGCCCAGCCGGTCACCCAGCCGCTGGCGAAGCCGAAGGCCGCGGCGGCGTGGAGGAGGTTCATGCCGGCGGCGCCGGCGGAGAGCTGCTGCTCCCAGACCGGGATCTTGGTGCCTTCGACCGGGCTGGAGAGAATCACGACCAGCTCCGGCGCCTGGGTGGCGAAGCGGTGGACGGCCTCGATCTCGAGCCGGCCCGGCGCCTCGTCCTTGCCGGCGCGGTAAGCGGCCTCGAGCGCCGCGGCGAAGGCGGCGCGGCGATCTTTGGCGATATGGACGAACCGCCACGGAGCCAGCTTGCCATGGTCCGGGCTGCGCGCGGCGATCTCGAATATCCCGCGCAGCTGCTCCGGGTCGGGACCGGGCTCGACCAGGTCGCGCGGCCGGGCGGAGCGGCGGGTGGCGAGATAGGAGAGGAGCGACGAGCGGTCGTTGAGCATGGGTCCCGCTAGCAGCGCGACGGGGCCGCAACAATCCGCTTCACAAGCGCGTTTGGAACGTTAGTGTGCGCGCCTTCTGAGCGCCCGCCAGAGGCGCGCCTTGTTCGGGGAGTTGAGCCTGTGCCGACGGAACTCATCATTTTCTACGGCGCCATCGCCGTCCTTCTGATCCTGCTGGCGGGTGGCGCGTTCATCGTGGCGCGCCGCGATCCGGAGTTCGCCGGCCACCCCAAGGGCCTCTACGTCCTCTTCTTCGCCGAGATGTGGGAGCGCTTCTCCTATTACGGCATGCGGGCGCTGCTGATCTTCTACCTGACGCAGCACTGGCTGTTTTCGGACGAGCGATCCTCGATCATCTACGGCGCCTACACGGCGCTGGTCTACATCACCCCAGTGCTCGGCGGCTATCTCGCCGACCGCTATCTCGGCCAGCGCAAGGCAGTGCTGTTCGGCGCTGTCCTGCTCACCTTCGGCCACTTCCTGATGGCGTTCGAGGGGATGAAGGGCGTCACCGATCCGCTGCTCAAGCAGTCCGATCCGGCGATCAACGTCTTCTGGCTGGCGCTCTCCTTCATCATCGTCGGCTCGGGCTTCCTCAAGGCGAACATCTCGGTGATCGTCGGACAGCTCTATCCCCGCACCGACGTCCGCCGCGACGGCGCCTACACCATCTTCTACATGGGCATTAACGCCGGCGCCGCGATCGGCACGATCATTGCCGGTTATCTCGGCCAGACCTATGGCTGGAGCTACGGCTTCGGCGCCGCGGGCGTGGGCATGCTCTCCGGCCTGATCGTCTTCATCATCTTCAGGCCATTGTTGCTCGGCCGGGGCGAATCGCGGGATCCGGCGCGCCTCAAGTCGATGGTCGGCCCGCTCCGCTTCGAATGGCTGATCTACCTGATCGGCTTCGCCGCCGTCGCCGGCATCTGGATGCTGATCCAGTATCAGGAGGTGGTCGGGACGCTGCTCGGCGTGTTCGGGGCGGCCCTGGTGGGTTACGTCGTCTTCTACGCGGTGACCAAGCTGCCGTCGGAGGACCGCGACCGCATCTTCGCGGCCTTGTTCCTGATCTTCGGATCGATCCTGTTCTGGGCCCTGTTCGAGCAGGCGGGCTCGTCGCTCAACCTGTTCACCGACCGCTATGCCGACATCGGCGGCGTGCCGGCCTCGATCTTCCAGTCGATCAACCCGATCTACATCATCCTCCTCGCCCCGCTGTTCGCGTGGCTGTGGGTGAAGCTGGGGCGGGCCGGGCTGGAGCCTTCGGCGCCGGCCAAGTTCGGCCTCGGCATGATCCAGCTCGGTGCCGGCTTCCTGGTGCTGGTGGCGGGCGCCTATGCGGTCGGAGTCGACGTACCGACCCCGGTCATCTTCATCTTCCTGATCTACCTGCTCCACACCACCGGCGAGCTCTGCCTGTCGCCGGTCGGTCTCAGCGCCATGAACCGGCTCGCGCCGGCGCACATGGCCTCGCTGATCATGGGCACCTGGTTCTTCGCCTCGGCGACCGGCAATTTCGCCGCCGGCCTGATCGCGGCGGCGACCGGGGCCGATCACGGCGGCGGCGAGGGCGCGGCCAAGGAGGTCGTGCTCGACGTCTACACGACGGTCGGGTGGGTGGCGGTCGGCGTCGGCGCGGCGGTCGTCGTCATCTCGCCGCTGATCAAGAAGCTGATGCATCTCAACACGCTGCGCGACGCCGAGGACGAGGAGCTGGCCGGCTACAAGGAGCTCGCCGAGAACCAGGCTGCGGGCATGTTCCCGCAGCGCGAGACCAAGCCCGGCACCGACCAGATCTGATCCCGCAGGAAAGGACTTGATGCGCTTCCTCCCTTGCGCGGCCCTATTGGCGGCCGCCCTCGTCTCCGGCTGTGCGGACAACGATCCGCCGGCCGGCGCTTCCGCCCAGGCGGCGCCGCGCACGCCGCCCCGGACCTATTCGCGTGACCCCTTCCCTTCCACCTATCGCCGCTATCCGGGCACGGTGACGGCGATCACCGGGGCGACCGTGTTCGACGGCGAGGGCGGGCGCATCGAGAACGGCACGGTCGTGCTGGCCGAGGGCGTCGTCCAGGCGGTGGGGGGCGCCGATACGGCCATCCCGGCGGGCGCAACCCGGATCGACGGGCGCGGCAAATGGGTGACTCCGGGCATCATCGACGTCCACAGCCATCTCGGCGACTATCCGAGCCCCAGCGTCGAGGCGCATCAGGACGGCAATGAGGTGACCGGGCCGGTCCGCCCCGAAGTCTGGGCGGAGCATAGCGTCTGGCCGCACGATCCGGGCTTCAGCCGGGCGCTGATCAACGGCGGCGTCACCTCGCTGCAGATCCTGCCGGGCTCGGCCAATCTGTTCGGCGGGCGCTCGGTGACGGTCAAGAACGTGCCGGCGCGCACCATGCAGGCGATGAAGTTCCCCGGCGCGCCTTATGGGCTAAAAATGGCCTGCGGCGAGAATCCCAAGCGCGTCTATGGCGGCCGCAACCAGATGCCTGGCAGCCGCATGGCCAATGTCGCCTTGATGCGGCAGACCTGGGCCCGGGCCCAGGAATATAGGCGCAAGTGGGACAAGTATGAGAAAGACGGCGGCGAGATGCCGGTCCGCGATCTCGCCATGGACACCTTGCGCGGCGTGCTGGCGGGCGAGATCCTCGTCCACAACCATTGCTACCGCGCCGACGAAATGGCCGTCATCATGGATATGGCCAAGGAGTTCGGCTACCGCGTCTCGACCTTCCACCACGCCGTCGAGAGCTACAAGGTCGCCGACCTGCTCAAGGCCAACGACGTCTGTTCGGCGATGTGGGCGGACTGGTGGGGGTTCAAGATGGAAGCCTATGACGGCATCCAGGAGAACATCCCCCTGGTCCACAATGCCGGCGCCTGCGCGATCGTCCATTCCGACGATCCCAACGGCATCCAGCGGCTCAACCAGGAAGCGGCCAAGGCGCTCGCCAACGGGCGGCGGATGGGCATTGCGGTCACCGACGAAATCGCCTGGACCTGGCTGAGCCTCAACCCGGCCCGGGCGCTCGGCATCGCCGACAGGACCGGCAGCCTCAAGGCCGGCAAGATGGCCGACGTGGTGCTGTGGAACGGCCATCCGTTCAGCGTCTACACAAGGCCGGAACGGGTCTGGATCGACGGCGCCTTGCTCTACGACGCCAACGACCCGAGGCGCCGCCCGGTCAGCGATTTCGAGCTCGGCCAGCCGGGCGAAGGGGATGTGAAGTGAAGCGTCTCATCCACGGAGCCGGAGCGCTGCTCCTCGCTCTCGCCGCGGGCAGCGCGCTGGCCCAGACCATCGCCATCACCGGCGGCACGGTCGCGCTCGGCGACGGGTCGGAACCGATCGAGGGCGGTACCGTCGTCATACGCAACGGCCGCATCGCGGCAGCGGGCCGCAACGTCGTCATTCCGGCGGGCGCGCAAAGGGTCGACGCCACCGGCAAGTGGGTGACGCCCGGCATCGTCGCCGGCTTCTCGCGGGTGGGGCTGCTCGAGGTCGACGCGGTCAATGCGACCAACGACGTCGCCGCCGCCAATTCGCCGTTCAGCGCCGCGATCGACGTCGCCCCCGCGATCAATCCGCGGGCGACGGCGATCCAGGTCAATCGCGCCGGCGGCGTCACCCGCGCCATCGTCGCGCCGGGGACCGGCGCGAGCATCTTCGCGGGCCAGGGGGCGGTGATCGACCTCGGCAGCGACATGGACGCGGTGACGCGGGCGCGGGCGTTCCAGTTCGTCGAGCTGGGCGAGACCGGGGCGGACGAAGCGGGCGGCAGCCGCGCCTCGGCGCATGTCCTGTTCCGCAACGCGCTGCGCGAGGCGCGCGACCTCGGGCGCTTCGCGACTCCGATCGCCGGCGGCGTCCGCGAGCCGCGCCCGAGCGACCAGCGCGATCTCCCGCTCGAGGAGGTGCCGGACAATCGCCTGGTCTCGGCCGGCGCGACTCGGCCCGACGACGTGCTGCTCACCCGCTTCGACGCGGCCGCTCTGGTGCCGGTGCTGCAGGGGCGGCAATTGCTGCTCGTCCATGCCGAGCGGGCGAGCGACCTCCTCCAGGTGCTGGCGCTGAAGAAGGAGTTCCCGCGCCTCCGCCTGGTGCTGGTCGGCGCGACCGAAGGCTGGACGGTCGCCGACCGCATCGCCGCCGCCGGAGTGCCGGTGATCGCCAATGCGCTCAACGATCTGCCCTCGACCTTCGAGCAGCTCGCCGCGACCCAGTCGAACGTCGCCCGGCTGCGCGCCGCCGGCGTCAGCGTGGCGCTCGGCATGATCAACGACGACGAGGCGCGGCAGGTGCGGCTGGCGCGGCAGCAGGCGGGCAATCTGGTCGCGATCGGCCGGCTGCCGCGCGCGTCCGGCCTGAGCTGGGGCGAGGCGCTGGCGACGATCACTTCGGCGCCGGCGGAAGCACTCGGCATGGGCGGCGAGTTCGGCTCGCTGCGGGCCGGCCGGCGCGCCGACGTCGTCATCTGGTCGGGCGATCCGCTCGAGAACGGCTCGGCGGCCGAGATCGTGCTGATCGACGGCGTCCAGCAGCCGCTCGACAATCATCAGACCAAGCTCAGGGACCGCTACCGCACGCCCGGCGAGGGCGATCTTCCCAAGGCCTACGAGAGGTGATCGCGCTGGCCAGTCTCGCGCTCGCGACATTGGCTTTCGTCGGCACCCATCTCGCCTTGTCGCATCCGCTGCGGACGCGGCTGCTCCAGAATGTCGGCGAGCAGGGTTTCCTCGCCATCTATTCGGGAGTGGCCCTGGTCACCTTGGGCTGGATCATCTTCGCCTATCGCGCGGTCAGGAACAGCTTCCCGTTCTGGGTGGCGCCGTCCTGGGCCTGGCCGGCCGCCGCGGGCGTGATGCTGGTCGCCTGCATCCTTCTCGTCGGCTCGTTCGTCCGCAACCCGGCCTTTCCCCATCCGGGTACCGGGCCGCGGCCGGCGCGGCCGGCGAGCGGCGTGTTCGCGGTGACCCGCCACCCGATGAACATTGCCGTCATCCTCTGGGCGCTGGTCCACATCGCCTTGTGGGGAAGCCCGCGCAATGTGATCGTCGCCGGCGGCATCCTCGTCCTCGCCTTGGCCGGCTCGATCGGCCAGGACCGCAAGAAAATCGACGTCATCGGCGCGCCGTGGCGGGCGTGGATGGCGCAAACCTCTTTCGTCCCGTTCGCCGCATTGCTGGCCGGACGGGCGAAATGGCGCGGCCTCGGCGAGGCGTGGCCGGCTTTGCTCGGCGGCCTGCTGCTGTGGCTCGCCATCATCTGGTTCCACGCGCCGGAAGCCCTCGCGATCGTCGCGCCGGGGCGGTAACCATCTTCCCTGTCGCCGGAGGCGACGGGGAGGCAAAGGGCTCAGCCCGTGCCTTCCCTCAGCAGCCGGTCCTGCTCGGTGAGCGGCGCCTCCGGTTCGCCCTCGCCGCCGCGGGTGACGGCGGTGGTGACCGCCACGTCCATGGCGACGTTGCCGGTGGTGCGGACGATATCGGGCAAGGTCTCGACCGCGACGAGCAGGACGAGGGGCTCGATCGGCACGCCCATCGCGTAGCAGATCGGCGCGATCGAGGTGATGAAGGTGATCGAGCCGGGCAGGCTGACGGCGCCGAGGGTGGTGGTGGCGGCGGCGGCGACTCCGGCGGCGAGCATCACCGGCGTCAGCTCGATGCCGTACCAATGGGCGATGTAGATGGCGACGGCGAGGTTCATCGCCGGCCCGGTCGCGCGGAAGATGGCGACCGCGAGCGGCAGCACGACGCCGGAACGGGCGACCGGGATGCCGAGCTTCTCGGTGCCCTTCAGCATCGCCGGCAGCGAGGCGAGCGAAGATTGGGTGCTGATCGCCACCGCATGGGCCGGCCCGACGGCGCGGGTGAAGGCGAGGAAGCCGGTGCGCCCCGCGCTCATCGCCAGCGGCCAGGCCGCGAACCAGACGACGCAGCCCACCGCCGAGACGATCAGGATGTAGTGGAGCAAAGCTTCGATCGCGCCCGACCCGGCGGTGGCGCCGACGACGAAGGCGAGCGCGAAGACGCCGACAGGGGCGAGCCAGAGCACCCAGTTGACCATCACCAGCATGACGTCGCCGACGGCGCGGAAGAAGCCGGTGAGCTGCTCGCGCGGCCCCTCCGGCAGGCGGGTGAGGGCGAAGCCGAAGATTGCGGTGAACACCATCAGCGGCAGGATCTGGTCGTTGGCGGCGGCCGAAATGGGGTTGGTCGGGATGATCGAGCGGACGAACTGGCCGATCGTCGGGATCTCGCCCACTTTCTCGGTCGACGCGGACAAGGCCGATTTCAGCGCCGCCGCCGAATCGCCCGGGATCGGCCAGAGGCTGAGCAGCAAAGGCGTCAGGAAGGCGGCGAGGATCGCGCTGGTCCACAGCACGATCAGGAAAGTGAGGATCGCCCGGCCGGCGAGGCGGCTCGCCCGGGCCGCCTCGGCCGAGGCGGCGATGCCGGTGATCAGCAAGGAGACGATCAGGGGGATGATCGTCATCCGCAGGGCGTCGAGCCAGAGGCCGCCGATCGGATTGGCGATCAGGACCGCCATGTCCACCCAGAGGCCGCCGATCCAGGGGCTGGCAATGCCGAGCGCGAGGCCGGCGACGAGGGCGAGGAGGATGCGGCTGGCCTGCGACATTCGAGGGTTCTAGCGGGGGAGCGGGGACCGGAATAGTCCTCCCCATCTCGCGATGGGGAGGACAAGGGGGCGCCGCCGCGCTATTCAGCCGAAAACCACGGGGCAGCGCATGACTCGCAAATTCTTCGGCACCGACGGGATCAGAGGCCGGACCAACCAGGCGCCGATGACGGCGGCGATGGCGCAGCGGGTCGGCCAGGCGGCGGGCGCGCACTTTCTTCGCGGCGACCATCGCCACCGGGTGGTGATCGGCAAGGACACGCGGCTGTCGGGCTATATGATGGAGACGGCGCTGATTTCCGGCTTCACCAGCGTCGGCATGGACGTGGTGATGGTCGGGCCGGTGCCGACTCCGGCGGTGGCGATGCTGACCCGCTCGATGCGCGCCGATCTCGGCGTGATGATCTCGGCCAGCCACAACCCTTATGTCGACAACGGCATCAAATTGTTCGGCCCCGACGGCTACAAGCTCTCCGACAAGGACGAGGCGGCGATCGAGCGGCGGCTGGAGAAGGAGCCGAAGCTGGTCGACGCCGCCCTGATCGGCCGTTCGCGCAAGATCGAGGATGCGCGCGGCCGCTACATCCATTTCGCCAAATCGACCTTCCCGGAGGAGCTCCGGCTCGACGGGCTCAAGATCGTCATCGACTGCGCCAACGGCGCCGCCTACCAGGTCGCGCCCTCGGCCTTGTGGGAGCTCGGCGCCGACGTGGTGGCGATGGGCGTCTCGCCCAACGGCACCAACATCAACGACGGCTGCGGCTCGACCGCGCCGGCGGCGCTGCAGGCGCGGGTGATCGAGGAAGGCGCGCATATCGGCATCGCGCTGGACGGCGACGCCGACCGGCTGATCATCGTCGACGAGCAGGGCCGCATCGTCGACGGCGACCAGCTGATGGCGCTGATCGCCCTGTTCTTCGCCCGCCGCGGGCTGCTGGAAGGGGACGGCATCGTCGCGACGGTGATGTCGAACCTCGGCCTCGAGCGCTTCCTCGCCACCAACGGGCTCGAGCTGGTCCGCACCCAGGTCGGCGACCGCTATGTCCTCGAGGCGATGCGGACACGCGGCTTCAACGTCGGCGGCGAGCAGTCCGGCCACATCATCCTCTCCGATTATTCGACCACCGGCGACGGCCTGATCGCGGCGCTGCAGGTGCTCGCCTGCCTGGTCGAGGACGGGCGCCCGGCCAGCGAATTGCTCCACCAGTTCGACCCGCTGCCGCAGCTGCTGAAGAACGTCCGCTTCAACGGCGGCGCGCCGCTGGAGGCGGACGGAGTCAGGTCGGCGATCGCCTCGGCGGAGCGCCGGCTCGAAGGCGTCGGCCGCCTCGTCATCCGCAAGTCGGGCACCGAGCCGCTGATCCGGGTGATGGCGGAAGGCGAGGACGAGGCGATGGTCGAGGAGGTGGTCGACAGCATCTGCGAGGCGGTGAAGGCCGTTTGATGCTCGAGCTCCGCCCCGATTGCGAGCGCTGCGGACGGAACCTGCCGCCGGAGAGCCCGGAGGCGCGCATCTGCACCTTCGAATGCACCTTTTGCGCCGCCTGCGTCGACGGTCCGCTGGCCGGAACATGCCCGAATTGCGGCGGCAATTTCGAGCCGCGGCCGATCCGGCCCGCCGACAGGCTCGAGCGGTTCCCCGCCTCGACGGTCCGCAAGGGGCCTCGATGAGCGAAGCCGATCCGAAGCCGCCGCGCATCCTCATCATCGCCGGCTCCGACAGCGGCGGCGGGGCGGGAATCCAGGCCGACATCAAGACGGTCACCATGCTGGGCGGCTTCGCGACGACGGCGGTCACCGCGGTCACCGCGCAGAACACTTTGGGTGTCGCCGATATCCTGCTCGTGCCCCCCGCCTTGGTGATTGCGCAGATCGACGCGGTGGTCTCCGACATCGGCGTCGATGCGGTGAAGATCGGCATGATCGGCTCGGCGGAGACCGCCCAGGCCGTGGCCGAACGGCTGGAGGGGCTGGCGGTGCCGATCGTCTTCGACCCGGTGATGGTGGCGACCAGCGGCTCCGAGCTCGCCGATGCCGCGACCATCGCCGCCTTCGGCCGCCTGATGCGGATCGCCTCGGTCGTCACGCCGAACCTTCCGGAGCTGGAGGCTCTCGGTGGCGCTGAGGCGGTGCTCGCCCATGGCTGTCATCTTCTCGCCAAGGGCGGGCATGGCGACGGTGAGGAGATCGTCGACGCGCTGATCGCGCCGGGCGGCGGCCGGTACGAGTTGAGGGGCAGGAGGATCGACACGACGGACACCCACGGCACCGGCTGCACTCTGGCGAGCGCCCTCGCCTGCGGCCTCGGCGCCGGGCTGACCATCCAGGAAGCGTTCGAGCAGGCGGTGCGGTTCGTCCGCATCGCGATTGGCGAGGCGCCCGGCTTCGGCGAGGGTTGCGGACCCATCGGGCATCAGGGCGTGACCGATTTCCGCTGGGACGATCTCGATCCCGAAGACGCGCCGGCCCGACGGAAAAATGTCGGCGGCATGAATCTTAACCAGGTGACTCTGCCGGCGTCAGATTATGACGCTTCGGTCGCCTTCTACGGCCGGCTCGGGCTGCGGCAGATCGTCGATTCTCCCGGCCGCTACGCGCGTTTCGAATGCCCGGGCGGGGCGACGCTCTCGATCCACGTAGAAGCGGGGCGGCAGGCGGGAGATGCCGTCATCTGCCTCGAAAGCGAGGAGCTCGATGCCTGGGTCGAGCGGCTCCGGGCGGCGGGGATGGTTTTCGAGACGGGGCCGGAGGACCAAGGCTGGGGATGGCGCGAGGCGCATCTGCGCGATCCCGCAGGCAACCGACTCTGCCTGTTTCGCGCGGGCGGATATCGCCGTTTCCCGCCTTGGCGGATCGATTAGGGCAAATTCCTCCCCGGCATTTGCCGGGGAGGGGGACCATGCGAAGCATGGTGGAGGGGTTCTTGGCGACACCGGAAGAGCCCCTCCACCGCGCTTCGCGCGGTCCCCCTCCCCGCGAAATCGCGGGGAGGAATTGAAAGGCGTAATCCACAGAAAATTGATCACCCACCTCTGGCGGTGCGATGCCCGCCCCGTTAGCCTGTGCCCAAATGCCCCGCCCCTGCTTCAAGCTCGAGAAAATCTATCCCGATCCGGTCGCCGGCGTCGACGAGGCGGGCTGCGCGCCGCTCGCCGGGCCGGTGGTGGCGGCGGCGGTGATCCTCGACCGCGAGAGATTCCCGCGCGGCATCGACGATTCGAAGGCGCTGCCGGCAGCGACCCGGGAGGCGATCTGCGCCAGGCTCTACAAGGTGGCGCGGGTCGGCGTCGGCCTCGCCACGGTCGAGGAGATCGACCGGATCAACATCTTCTGGGCGCGGATGCTGGCGATGAGCCGGGCGGTCGATGCGCTCGGCATGGATCCGGCGATGGTCCTGGTCGACGGCAATCGCTGTCCGAAATGGGAGCGCCCTTCGGTCTCGATCGTCGCCGGCGACACCAAATGCCGCTCGATCGCCGCCGCCTCGATCGTCGCCAAGGTCACCCGCGACCGGATCATGTCGGACTATGCCCGGGAGCATCCCGGCTATGGTTGGGAGACCAACAAGGGCTACCCCACGCCCGAACATTTTCGCGGCCTCGACGCGCTCGGCCCGACCCCGCTCCACCGCCGCAGCTTCGCACCGGTGCGCCATTATCTGGCGGTCCGCGACGGCATTTCGGCATTGGGCTCGCAGCAGCTGATCGACCTTTGACCCCTCAGAACTGGCCTGCGATCCAATATTCGCCCGTGCAGCCGGCCGGAAGCGGCTGGAGAAGGCCCTCGCCCTCGAAGCTGGACCAGGCCTCGCCGCCGCCTAGCCTGACCTGATCGCCGGCGCGGAGCGGCGGGCCCCGGCCGCCGCGGACCACCGGCACGCCGCTTGCGTCCAGGGTCAGCTGCGCAGCCGACGGCCACAGGACCAGATGGTGGCCGACCATCAGGCAGCCGTTCCGCACCTGCAGGCTGCCCGCCAGCAGCGCGTCCATCAGGCGGCCGGGATATTTGAACTGGGGGAAGTGCGCCACCGGACCGGCTGCCTGCGGGGTGCGGGCGATCGGACCCTTGTCGGGGGCGATACGGATGTGCGAATTCGGTTTCAGTCGCCCCTCGGCAATCGCTCGGCGATACTTGTCCATCTCCGAAATCGAGAAATCGACCTGGTTGGCCTCATGGTCGCTGGCGCTGAACGTCCAGTGGATTTCGAGCTGCTGGAGCAGCTTGCCGAACCCATTCTGCAGCGCGCGCAATTGCGTTTGGGTCAGGCCCGCGGACTTGGGCCAGTAGCGCGGATCGCGCGTGTAGCGGGCGAGCCGGGCGGCGGCGTCCCCGGTGAACAGCACGACGGCGTAGGGCTCGTTCTCGTTCTTGAAGACCCAGCCGGCGAAAGCGGGGTCGGCCTGGACGCGTTCGATAAGCGGCCTCGATTCGTGGTGGAAAGCGCGGATCCGCGGGTTGGGATAGCCCCGGTAGCGGGCGGCTCGGGCGAGCCGCTGCATGTGCCCGTCCCACTCCGGCGTACCCGGCCGCGGCGGGCGGGGCGGCGCCCGCGGGACGGCCGCCCGGCCGTCCAGCGTCATCCGCGCCGGCGAGATCTGGAGCTGGACCGGATGGCCCAGCCGCTCCTCGATGGCCGGCTCGAGGGCGCGGACGCGTTCCACCTCCTCGCCTTCGGCATAGACGTCGAGGATCACCTCGCCGGTCCGTTCGTCCACCCCGGTGCCCAGCAGCCCGGGAAGCCGGGCGCCGAGGGCCGGCATGGCGGCGGCGACCCTTTCCAGGGTCTCCGCCAGCGTCGCGGGCGCGCCGGCGAGGAACTGGATGCGCATGCGGTCGCGGCCGCTGCCGATCCAGCGGTCGGGGACCGGCGTCTCGCCCTTGAGGCGGACGACGATGCGATAATCGCCTTCGCTTTCCCGGTAGAGGCCGGCGAGCCGGTCCGCAAACTCGCGCCGCAGCTTCGAAACGTGCGGGGCCGATATTTCCTGCAGCCGCAGGCGCCGCGCGGCCTCGGCCACGCCGATGCCGCCGCCGCGGGCCGCTTCCGCGGCATCCGGGTAGGTCGCGGCCTGCGCCGGCTGGACCGGGTCGACGCGGCGCGGATCCTCGGCCGGCGCGGCGGCCGCCGAAGCGAGCCGGGCCGCCGCATGAAGGAAAAGAAAAGCCGACATCGCCGGCCCGGTTAGCGGATCGAGCCTTGACGCAGGCTGACCGCGGCCCCCGCCGGGCCCCGGTGCACTTCGGCCACGGCTGAGTCCTTTGGGCCACACCACAGCATGTTGAGCCGGCCCGAGGTCAACCGACTCCATTAGTAGCGGTGACTCGTTTCGTTCCCGACATGTTAACCAACTTCTCAGCCTTGGATGCTAAACCCTTGTGGTTGACCGCGGACTCCGCCTGACTCAGGCTGGCGGTCTTTGCGAACCGGGGGCGGTATCGAATGACGGCATTTGTGCGCGTGGGCCTGGGGGAAAAAAGCGCGCCGGCCAGGGCGGCCGCGCCGGCTCTGTCGCTGGACGAGATCATCCAGGACGATTGCATCGCGGCGATGGCGCGGCTGCCCGCCGCCAGCGTCGACATGGTTTTCGCCGACCCGCCCTACAATCTCCAGCTGGGCGGCGACCTGTTCCGGCCGGAAGGCGGGCTGGTCGACGCGGTCGACGACGCCTGGGACAAGTTCGCCACCTTCGCCGATTACGACGACTTCACCCGCGCCTGGCTGAAGGAGGCGCGGCGGATCCTGAAGCCGAACGGGACGCTGTGGGTGATCGGCAGCTACCACAATATCTACCGGGTCGGCGCGGCGCTTCAGGACCAGGGCTATTGGATCCTCAACGACATCATCTGGCGCAAGTCGAATCCGATGCCCAATTTCCGCGGCACCCGCTTCACCAACGCCCACGAAACCCTGATCTGGGCCAGCCGCAGCGAGGACAGCCGCTACACCTTCAACTACCGGGCGATGAAGGCTCTGAACGACGAGCTGCAGATGCGCTCCGACTGGCTGCTGCCGATCTGCTCGGGCGGCGAACGGGTCAAGGACGGCGGCGCCAAGGCCCATCCGACCCAGAAGCCGGAGGGCCTGCTCTACCGGGTGCTGCTGGCCTGCACCAATCCGGGCGACGTCGTCCTCGACCCGTTCTTCGGCACCGGCACGACCGGGGCCGTGGCCCGGCGCCTCGGTCGGCACTGGATCGGCATCGAGCGCGAGGCGCGCTACGTCCGCGTCGCCCGCGAGCGCATCGCCTCGACGCTCGAGCTGGACGAAAGCGCGATGAAGACGATGGCGTCGAAGCGGGCGCAGCCCCGGGTGCCGTTCGGCGCTCTGGTCGAGATAGGCATGATCCATCCCGGGACTTTGCTCACCGACTCGAAGCGGCGCTGGCAGGCGCGGGTGCGGGCGGACGCGTCGATCGAGATCGGCGGCGAAGCCGGCTCGATCCATCGCATCGGCGCGCTCGCGCAGGGGGCGCCGGCCTGCAACGGCTGGGTCTTCTGGCATTATGAGGAATCGGGCAGGCTGGAGCCGCTCGACGTCCTGCGGCAGCGCTATCTGCTCACGCTCGACTAACCCAAATCGAGCAAAAAGGTATCATTCCGCCACTCGACACAAGCGCCAAACAAAGGCACATTGATCGCGGCGACCGTCCCTTCACGCTCAACGCCCGCACGCCTTTGACCACGGGAGACGCGCGGGAGCCCCTTTGAGTGTTGATGGGCCCGGACCGATACCATGCCCCACATGGTGGCCCGGGCCTCGGAGAATTCAGTTACCCTGCTGACCTTCGAAAAGAGGCGGTCGTCACCTCAGTCTTCGCGGTCCGGGATTCCTGTCGCAGTTTTTTTGCGCTAGCCGCATTTTGATGACCCTGCGCCATTATCTGCGGCCCACCGCCTTCGTCGACGCGCCGTTCGGCCATGACGGCAAGGTGGCGCGGCTGGCGGGGGGGATGCTCTGGTTCGCCGCGGTCGAGCGGCTGACGATGGAGGGCGATCGCATCCTCTCGTCGGAGCTGGTGCCGGTCGAGCGGGTCGAGACGGCGCTGGCCGGACTCGGCGCCGGGGCGGAGCGCGCGTGGCGGAACCTGACCTCGCCGCGTCCGGCGCTGCAGCTGCGCGAGCGGGTCGTGCGCCTCGACCAGCCGCAGGTGGCCGGGATCCTCAACCTCACCCCCGACAGCTTCTCCGACGGCGGCCGGTTCGACGGCGCCGAGGCGGCGGTGCAGGCGGGCTTCGCGATGGCCGAGGCCGGGGCGGCGATCGTCGACGTCGGCGGCGAATCGACCCGGCCCGGGGCCCGGCCGGTCTGGGAAGGCGACGAAGTGGAGCGGGTGTTGCCCGCCATCGCCCGCCTCGCCGCCGGCGGGACGGCGGTGTCGATCGACACCCGCAAGGCGGCGGTGATGGACGCCGCGCTCGGCGCCGGCGCGGCGATGGTCAACGACGTCTCCGCGCTCACCTTTGACGACCATGCGCCGGGAATCGTCGCCCGGGCCGGCTGCCCGGTCGTGCTGATGCACCATCTCGGGACGCCCGAGACGATGCAGCAGGCTCCGAGCTACCGAAAGCCGGTGCTGCTGGCCGTCTACGACTGGCTCGAGGCGCGGATCGCGGCGGCCGAAGCCGCGGGCATCGGGCGCGACCGGATCATCGTCGACCCCGGCATCGGTTTCGGCAAGACCGTGCAGCACAATCTCGACCTGCTCAACGGGCTGGCTTTGCTCCACGGCCTCGGCTGCCCGGTCATGCTCGGCGCGAGCCGCAAGCGCATGATCGGCGCATTGTCGGCGGAGGCGCCGGCCGATGCGCGGCTGCCCGGCTCGCTCGCCCTCGCGCTCAAGGGCGCCGACCAGGGGGTGCAGCTGCTCCGAGTCCACGACGTCCCCGAGACCGTCCAGGCGCTCCGCGTCTGGCGCGGGCTGCGCGACGCAGCTCTGACGCCCCCTTGAAACACGGGCCGGGAATGAAAACATAGCAGGAACAAACGCTGGGAGATCCTGCCATGCGAGCATCCCGCCAGGCGGCCGAGAATGCCGCCTTCCTCGACGCCCTCCGCCGCACCGGCAATTCCAGCCTCGCGGCCCGCTTGTGCGGCCTCAACCGCTCGACCCTTCGCGGCCGCAGGCGGCGGAGCGCCGTCTTCGCCGCCCGGTGGGAAGCGGCTTCGCTGGCGTCACACGCAGCCCTCAAGCTCGGCGGCGGCGATCGTCCGGCGGAAAATCCGGGCGCGTCCGCCGGGCTTCGCACCGAAGGCGGCGAGATCATGGTCGGCCGCACCCGCGGCGGCCGGCTCCAGCTCAGGCGCGCGCCGCCCGGCCGGATGACCGAGGCGGGCGAGCATTTCTTCTTCCGGGCGCTCGCCGCCAGCGCCAATGTCCGCCTCTCGGCCGCCGCCACCGGCTTCACCCACAGCGCCTTCTACCAGAAGAGGAAGAAACGCCCCGCCTTCGCGTCCGAGATGAAGCTCGCTTTGACGATCGGCTTCGACCGGCTCGAAGCCGCGGCGATCGAGCGCACGCTCCAGGCGCTGGCCGGCGGCGGCCCCGAAACCGCCTGGCTCGGAGCCGCCATCGCCGGCAACCCGCTCCCTCCCTTCACCTTCGACCAGGCCTTCCAGATCCTCTGCCTCCACCGCGACACGGTCCGCCTCGACGGCGCCCGCCCGCCCGGCCGTCCCGCCCGCGTCGAGCCCAATCTCCCCGCGGCCCTGTTCGCCATCGGCCGCAACATCGACGCGATCGAGCGCGCCGCGCATTACGAGGCGACCGGCAGCTGGCGCCACGCCCGCGAAGCCCCCCCGCCCAGGCTGCCGCCGCTCGATCTGGTGACGGGCTGGAGCAAGGCCGACCCCGCGAAGGTGAAGCACAATCCGGACCTGGCCCTGTTCGGCGGCTGGCGGATCGAGGACTGGCACAAGCGGCGAAGGAAGGGCTAATCGCCGAAGCGCCGCCGCCTCTGCCTCCCCTCCCTGGAAGGGAGGGGCTGGGGGGTGGGTGCCGCCGAGGCACTCGGCGGCCCGGTGCAGGATCGCCTCGGCGATGCCGTCGGGATTCGTGCCGACGTCGCTGTTCCAGAAGCGGATTACGGTCCAGCCCTCTGCTTCGAGGAAGCGGGTACGGGCCTCGTCGTGCCGGGAGGCAGTCGCGAACGAACCCAAGATTCGCATTTGGAGGACGAACGCTAAGACGCGCTTGGCGCGTACCCACCCCCGGCCCCTCCCTTCCAGGGAGGGGAGGCCCTATCGCGCCTCCACCTCCACCGCGAGCGGGCCCTTGCGGCCTTCGGCGATGCGGGCGCGAAGCGGCTGGTCGGGGTTGAGATCGAAAAACGGTGTCTGACACCGATTTCGCGTCGCTCGATCTGGTGACGGGCCGGAGCGAGGCCGACCCCACGAGGGTGAAGCACAACGGCGAGCGGCCCTTCCAAAAATGGTGTCAGACACCAATTTCGCACGGATTTCGCAGCGCGCCGGTCAGTCCCCCGGCGCCGCGCCCACGCAGGCGGCGAAGGTGTCGGCGCGGAGCTCGGTCTGGGCGCAGGCGTAGACGAGGGCGTTCTGGGCGGTGATCGGGGACTTCGCGCCGCTCGCATAATAAAGGCCGTAGGCGGCGCGGGCGCTTCCGCCGGAGCGGATGGCGGCGGCGAGGGCGGTCAGGTTGGCCGCGGAGTAGCTGTCATAGCCGTAGGTTTGCGCGAAATCATATTCCCGCTGCCAGGCGCCGGCCTGGAAGACGTAGCTGACATAGCCGGTGGGGCGGGCGTCGGCGATGCCGTAGCGCATGACCGAGAAGGACGGATTGTTGCCGAACAAGGGGGTGACGCTGGGCGTGACGCGGATCGCCAGATAGGGCCCCGCCGGCGCGGAGAGGATCCGGAAATCGTCCATGTGCGTGTGTCCGGCATAGCCCGCCGCCAGCAACGGCGCGTAGGCGGCGGTGATCGCGAGGAAGCGGTCGCGCCAGGCGTCGACCCAGAAGGGCACCGGCGCCGCCGGCGTCGATTCGTGGGGATTGATGCCGGGCGGGATGTGCATGACCAGGCTGATTGTCTGCTTGCGCTGGCGCGCCCGGAACAGCTGCCATTCGAGCCAGGCGAGCTGGGCCGCGCCGGCCTCGCTGCCCGAACCGCCGCACGCATCGCGATATTTGGGCGACCAGAACACGCTGTCGAGCACCAGAAAGAGATGATCGGGCGTGCGCGGATGGGGAACCGCATAATTGCCGCCCGCGGCGAAATCGGCCCGGGCCTGCGCGTCGCCCGAGACCGCCGGCAGCGTCCTCGCCGTTGCCGCCAGCAGGGGCGCGCCGGGCCGGGGCTGATAGTCGCCGCAATCATTGTCGTTATTGCCCAGCGCCTCGATCAGCGGCGCGCCGCGGAACCGGCGCTCGACCTCCCGGTTGACGAAGGTCAGGGTCTTGAGCGTGAAGGCGTCCAGCGCCGCCTTGTCGGCGCCGCCATATTTGGCGAACGTTCTTTCGAAATCGTGGCGGAGCAGGTCGCCGGTGAGCAGCACGAAATCGTAGCCGGGCTTGCCGGCCGCCGCCGCGGCCGCCTTGAGGGCCGAATCGAGCAACGGATAATTGGTGTCGCTGCCGGCGCCGACCGGCATGGTCCGGCGCGACGAGGCGAAGATGGCCGGCCAGCGATCGGCATCGGCCGCGATCAGCTTCGGCACGATCGCCGGATCGGCGAACGGATCGAAGTGGATATCGCTGAGCGCGAGGAACTGGCCCGTGGCAGGCGGTGGCGGAGCGGCGGCGGTCGAGAGGAGGAGCAAAACCGGCGCGCCGGCGAGGATCCGCAACTGGCCCGGGCGCCCGCCCGCCCGCAAAGCCCGGCGGAATGCGCGGCGCACTGTCTCGACGAACTGACCCATCGGCTTAACCCCCCTCGCTCGTCCTAGCACAAAACGGTTCGTCGCGCGCCAAGCTGAGGATGAACGGCGACCGCCGGGCGGCGCGTCTGCTTCCAACCCGACCGCACGGCCTTGGTGTCCCGGGGCCCGGCCTCCGCCGGGGCGAGTCTTAGCGCGGCTCGACCTCCACCGCGAGCGGGCCCTTGCGGCCGGCGGCGATGCGGGCGCGAAGCGGCTGGTCGGGGTTCAAATCGGCGAGGCCGCCGCGGCGCACCGTCTCCATGTGGACGAAGATGTCCTGGCCGTCTTCCTCCTCGCGGACGAGGAAGCCATAGCCCTTGAGGCGGTTGAACCATTTCACCCGCACCGGCTCGAACTCGCCGGCCTCGTCGAGCAAGGCGGACGGATCCACCCGCTCGCCGGCGCCGGCGCCGGAGGCGCGCTGCGGCTCGGGCACCACCGCGTGGCTGAGGTCGATCGACAGCACCCGCCGGGCCTGGAGGCCGCGCTCCTGCTCGGCGACCAGGCATTCGACGACCGCCCCCTCGGGCAGGCTGCGCCGGTCATGCTCCTTGAGGACGCTGAAATGGACGAGAATGTCGCCCTTGGCCTGGTCGCTGACCAGGAAGCCGAAGCCGCGGGTGGCGTCGAACCATTTCATCGTGCCGGTGAGCTTGATCAGGGCCTCGTCGTCCGGGCGAGGGGAATCGCCCGCGCCTTCGGCCTCCGGCGCCTCGCTCCCAGCAGTCATTTCCCGGCGCGATGTCATGAACGGCCGTTCCAACGATGATGAACCGGGGTGAGTATCACGGCTCTTGCGGATTTGGGAACCGTTTACGGCTGTTTTTATGGGACATCCGGCTCGGGCAGGTCGGCGGGGGAGGTGCCCAGCACTTGCCGGACCAGATCGAGGCGGTGCCCCGCCCGCAACATCGCCGCCGCCGCCTTGTCGCGAGCGACGCGGTCCGGCTCGGCACCGGCATAGGGGCCCAGCCGCCGCCGCCGCGCAAAACGGTGCGCGGCCGCCAGTGCGTCCTGATCGGCATGGGTGCGCGCCTCGGCGGCGTCTTCCTCGGCGATGCCAGCGCCTCGCAGCGCCTCGTCGACCCGCCGCTGGCCGTAGCCGCGCCGCAGGAGGGAGGCGGCGCGGGCCGACGCGAAGGCGCGGTCATCGACATAGCCGAGCTCGGCGAAGCGTTCGACCAGCCGCTCGACTTGCGGCTCGGCGCCGCCGCTCCAGCCCCGCTCCCTGAGCTTGCGGCGCAGATAAGCGGCGAGCTTGGCACGGGTGGTGGCGTAGCGGCCGGCATAAAAGAGACCGAGACGCTCCAGACCCTCTGCGTCGAGCAGCGGCCGCGGCCTTTTGTCGGGTCGAGATCTCACGCGCCATGATTGTGCCACAGTCGAACCCGATTATAAACGCGTACCTCTCCCGTCCGCGGGGAGGGTATGCGCATTTCTGGCCACGACAAGAGGATCCGCCATCGCCGTGCCCGAGACTTTGGTCCCGACGCCGACCGCGGACACATTGCCGCGCCGCTTTGCCGACTTCGAGACGCTGGGTGAAGCGCTCGATTATGCGGCGCAAGGCGCTCGGGGCCTCAATTTCCACAATGCGCGCGGCGTGCTGGTGCGCGCCTACTCCTTCCGGGAGCTGCGCGCCGACGCGCTCGCCGCCGCCTATCGCCTGATCGCGGCTGGGGTGAAGCCGAAAGACCGGATCGCCCTGGTTGCCGAGACCAGTCCCGAATTCGCCGCCTTGTTCTTCGGCGCCGTCTATGCCGGCGCCTGGCCGGTGCCGCTGCCCCTGCCGACGTCGTTCGGCGGCCGCGATTCCTATATCGACCAGCTCAAGGTGCAGCTCGACAGCGCCGATCCCAGCCTCCTTTTCTACCCCGACGAGCTCGGCGCGATGGCGGGCGCGGCGGCCGAGGCGACCGGCGTGCAGGGGGAATCGTGGGTGCGCTTCGCAGAGCGCGAGGGGCCCGAGACGCCGCTGCCGCAGGCGAGCCCGGACGACATCGCCTATCTCCAATATTCCAGCGGCTCGACCCGCTTCCCGCACGGGGTCTCCGTCACCCACCGCGGCCTCTTGAACAACCTCGCCGCCCACAGCCACGGCATGGAGGTGATCGAGACCGACCGCTGCATCTCCTGGCTGCCCCTGTATCACGACATGGGGCTGGTCGGCTGCCTGCTGTCGCCGATGGCCAACCAGATCTCGACCGATTACCTCAAGACCGAGGATTTCGCGCGGCGGCCGCTCGCCTGGCTCGACCTTATCACCCGCAACGAGGGCACGACGGGCAGCTATTCGCCGACCTTCGGCTACGACATTTGCGCGCGCCGCGTCTCGAGCCTGACCAACGTCGCCGAACGCTTCGACCTGTCGCGCTGGCGGATCGCGGGCAACGGCGCCGACATGATCCGGCCCGACGTGATGCAGGCCTTCGTCGACGCTTTCGCGCCGGCCGGGTTCGACGCCAGGAGCTTCTGCCCCAGCTACGGCCTCGCCGAGGCGACGCTGGCGGTGACGATCATGCCGCCGGGCGAAGGCATCGTCGTCGAGCTGGTCGAGGAGACTACCCTCTCCGGCGACGGCAAGATGCACCGCGACCGGCCGCAGCGCTACCGGGCGATCGTCAATTGCGGCCGGCCGGCGCGCGACATGGCGATCGAGATACGCGACGAGGACGGCGGCACGCTGGGCAATCGCGAGATCGGCAAGGTCTATTGCCGCGGGCCGTCGGTCATGGTCGGCTATTTCCGCGACGAGGAAGCGACCGCCGCCTGCCTCGACGCCGACGGCTGGCTCGACACCGGCGACATGGGCTACATGTCGGACGGCTATCTCTACATCGTCGGCCGCGCCAAGGACATGATCATCATCAACGGCAAGAACCACTGGCCGCAGGACATCGAGTGGGCGGTGGAGCAATTGCCCGGCTTCAAGGCGGGCGACATCGCCGCTTTCTCGATCACCACGCCGGGCGGCGAGGAGACTCCCGCCGTGCTCGTCCAGTGCCGCACCTCGGATGCGGAGGAGCGCACCCGGCTGCGCGAGATCATCCGCGAGCGGGTGCGGGCGATCACCGGCATGAACTGCGTCATCGAGCTCGTTCCGCCGCGCACCCTGCCGCGCACCAGCTCGGGCAAGCTCTCCCGCGCCAAGGCCCGCAGCCTCTACCTCACCGGCGAGATCCAGCCCTACGACATTGCGGCGTAGCGCCCGAGCAGCGCGAAGAAAGCGCTACGCCCGGCCAGCCTGCGCGAGGCGACAGGACTGACGTCGCGGGATTTACTCCCGCGACGGCTGCTGAATCTGATGGAGGCGGCCTGGCAGGAGTGGAGGGATTCGAACCCACGACCCTCGGTTTTGGAGACCGATGCTCTAACCGGACTGAGCTACACTCCTAAGGCCGAGCGAGGCAGATAGCGGCACTGCCCAGCCTCCGCAAGCCGAAGCCGAGGCGCGCAGCGCAGCAGCGCGCCGGTGCCGAAGGCACGCGCAGCCGCCGGCCGGCCTGCGTGCGAAGCGAAAGCGACAGGTCCGACGTCACGCGATTCACTCGCGTGACGACTACGGCGCAGGTAGACCCATCTCTCAACCCGCCCGCCCTTGCCTTCGCGGCGCCCCGGCGCTATCTCGCGCCCTTCGCACCCATGGCAAAAGACGGCCGACCGGACCCTTCCGGTCCCCGGCGGCTGCCTCGCCAACCAAGGACGAAGACGCTTCATGGCCAGAGTCAATCCCGGCGAGTTCCTCCGGCAGGTCCGCTCCGAGACCGGCAAGGTTACCTGGCCGACCCGCAAGGAGACGGTCACCACCTCCATCATGGTGCTGATCATGACCACCCTGCTCGGCATCTTCTTCTTCGGCATCGACAGCCTGTTCTCGCTGATCGTCCGCACCCTCCTCGGCCTCATCGGCTAGCTCCACGCCCACCGCACGCGAAGGTACGTCCCACAAATGTCCCGCTGGTACATCATCCACGCTTATTCGGGCTTCGAGAACAAGGTCCGCGACGCCATCCAGGCCGAGGCCAACCGGCTCGGCCTCGCCGCCCTCGTCGAGGCGGTCGAGGTGCCGACCGAGAAGGTCACCGAGGTGCGCCGCGGCAAGAAGGTCACCAGCGACCGCAAATTCTTCCCCGGCTACGTGCTCGCCAAGCTGGCGATGAACGACGACGTCTACCACCTCGTCAAGAACACGCCCAAGGTCACCGGCTTCCTCGGCTCGAGCGGCAAGCCCCAGCCGATCACCGACGCCGAGGCCGCCCGCATCCTCAACACCAAGGACGAGGCCGCCGCCGCCGCGCCCAAGACCAAGATCAACGTCGACTATGAGATAGGCGACCAGGTCAAGGTGCTCGACGGGCCGTTCGCAAGCTTCAACGGGGTCGTCGAGGAGCTCGATTTCGACCGCGGCCGGGTCAAGGTCGGGGTGTCCATCTTCGGCCGCGCGACTCCGGTCGAGCTCGAGTTCGAGCAGGTCGAGCGGGTAAAATAGTCGTCTGGCCGGGCTCGCCGCCGCGGCGGCAGCGCGCTGTCCCCCTCACTTTCGCCCAGGCGTTCCCGCTACGTCCTCATACTTCAGTGGGTTCCGGCAAGGGTCGGGGGCAGTCCTCAGACCGCCCCCCGAAGTCCTAATGCCGGCCCTTCTCGTAGGTCTGCAGGCAGCGGTCGGTGACGCTCGCGGTGCAGGCCGGATAGTCGCGCGGGGCGAGCGGCTGGCCGGTGACGGCGTCGAGCTCGGGGCCGCCCATGGCGGCGGTGGCGGGAACGCCGTTCCAGCCCGGCGGGGCGATCGCCGGGTCGGAGATGACGGCGATGCCGCGGGCGTCGCGCTCGGGGGCGGAATTGCCGGGCTGGACGACCTGGCCGCCGGCCGCCGCCGGCAGGCCGAACGACGCTTCGGTCTCGAAAGCCGTGGTGGCGACGCCGTCGCCTTCATAGGCGTCGCCGGCGAACGTGTCGGTCTGGGCGACGGCGGCGCCGCCGAGCAGCAGCGCGATCGCGGCAGCGGTCATTCTCATCGCATTTACTCCTGTCTTGATCCCGGTCGGCGAGCGGCGGCCTGGCCGCGGGCCGTTGGGGGGCGACGGGGTAACGCGCGAGCGGGCGGTTCTTTCCGCCGGACCGGGCGAGGCCGGCCGCCCGGCCCCGGCTCAGAATTTGCGCCGGACCGCGGCCGGGTCGTAAGGCTCGCAATAGCCGTCGAAATTGCCGGTGCGGCCGCGGATCGAGATGTGCCGTTGAGCCGGTTGATGCGGACGCTCGGCTTGTTGAGCAGGTTGAGCGAGATTTCGCCGCGTATCTCGTCGTCGCGTATGTCGAGCGCCTTCAATTTCCACCAGCCGTCGTCGCCGCCCGAGCGCAGCGGCGGGCCACGTCGCCAACGAGCAGCGCTGCCGACGCCAAGCGGCGCGCGAGCCGCGAAACGGGACGGGGTGGAGGCGGCGGGTCGCCTTGCGAGCTTCCCCCCCGCCCTCGCGTAGGTTAGTCGCTCGGGGAGGCGCATCATGGGGGGCAAGACCAGCCGATGTCGGTGACAAATACCTTCTCGGAGCGGCGCGGGCCCTGGGCGTTCGTGCTCGGCGTGCTCGCGGTGACCGCGGGCGTCGCCCTGCACCTGCCGATGTTCCTGATGGGACGGGATCTGGGCTACCGCCTCCACGGCATGCCGATGGGGACCGACATGATCGTCGGCATGGCGCTGATCGTCGGCGGAGTCGCCGTCGCCTGCTACGGGCTGCTGCCGCGCGACATCGCCCGCCAGCTCGCGGCGTCGCAGGAAATCGTCGTGTCGCCCCCCGAGGACGCGCCGCTGACTCCGGCCCACTGGCGGCTGATGGGCGTGCTGGTCATCGCGCTGATCATCGATGTGATGAAGCCCGCCAGCCTCGGCTTCACGCTGCCGGGGATGATGGGCGAATATGGCGTCGACAAGGCGACGGTGTCGCTGCTGCCTTTGTTCGCGCTGATCGGCACCGTGTTCGGCTCGGTGATGTGGGGCGTGATCGCCGACATTTACGGCCGCAAGGCCTCGATCCTGCTCTCTGCGGTGATGTTCGTCGGCACCGCGATCTGCGGCGCGATGCCGAGCTTCGCCTGGAATTTGGGCATGTGCTTCATGATGGGCGCCGCCGCCGGCGGGATGCTGCCGGTGACCTATGCCCTGCTCGCCGAGATGATGCCGAGCAAGCATCGCGGCTGGGGCCTGGTGCTGGTCGGCGGGCTCGGCGCGGTCGGCGGCTATGTCGCCGCCAGCGCCACCTCGGCGCTGCTGCAGCCGATCTTCGGCTGGCGGATCCTGTGGCTGATGAACCTGCCGACCGGCCTCGCGCTGGTGCTGCTCGGCGGGCTGATCCCGGAATCGGCCAAGTTCCTCCTAGCCCGCGGCCGCAAGCAGGAAGCGCAGCGGGTGATGGAGCGGTTCGGAGCGCGGGCGCGCGCGACCCGGCCGGCCGAGCAGGTCGCGCTTCGCCAGGGGCCGGCGGTGGCGCTGACCGGCAAGGCCTTTTTCGGCAAGCTGTTCGCGCTCAGCCTGGCCGCGATTTGCTACGGGCTGATCAATTTCGGGCTGCTGCTGTGGCTGCCGGCCGATCTCGTCGCCAAGGGCTACAGCATGGCGCTGACCAGCAGCCTGCTCGCGCAATCGGCGCTGATCGCCTTCCCGACCATCTTCGTCGCCGCCTACGTCTACAGCCGGGTGAGCACGAAATGGTCGGTGTCCGGCTCGATCGCGGTCACCCTTGCCGGTCTCGCCGGCGTGCTCGCGCTCGAGCTGGGGCTGGTCGCCAGCCCGGTGCTGCCGGTGGCCCTGCTCATCGTCGGCACCAACGCGCTGGTCGCCATGCTGCTGCCCTACGCGGCGGAGAGCTTCCCGCTGCGCATCCGCGGCCGCACCACCGGCACCGTCGCCGCCTGCACCAAGGCGGGCGGCATGTTCGCGCAGTTCCTCGCCATCCTCGCTTTGGTGCCGCCGCTCGCCATCGTCTCGATCGTCATATTCGTGCCGACGGTCGCGGCTCTCGGCCTGGTCGCCTGGTTCGGCAAGGAAACCCGCGGCCGCGACCTGCGCGACCTCGACCCCGACGGCCACACCTTCGCGGCGACCGGGATCTAGGGGGGGATGGAAATGCGCAAGCTGGTCGGCCGCAATGCCGCGCGGCTGCGTGCGGAGGCCGGACTGACGCAGGAGCAGCTCGCCGAGCGGTCGGGCTTCAGCCAGCAATATATCAGCGACCTCGAACGCGGAAAATGCAACCCGACGATCGTCACGCTCTTCGAGCTGGCGCAGGCGCTGGGGGCGAGCCAGGTGGAGCTGGTGAAGCCGGATTGAGCGGCGGCGGGGCGAAGTGACGCTTGAGCGGCGCGGCCGCTCTACTCGGCGGGCGGGCGGGTCTCGGCCCGCGCTTTGCGATAGGCCCGGCGCACCGAGATCCAGGCGATCGCGCAGACGAGAAGGGCGCCTATGATCGGGGCGGCGTTGACGATGAAGTCCATCTCAGTGCTCCGCCTCGAGCAGGTTCAATAATTGGGTAGCAGACGACATGATCGCAATCCCGAAAGCGATCCAGACCACCGGCCAGGGTTCCAGCCCGTTCAGCCACAGCGTTCCGAAGCCGGCGATCGACAAAGCGGTGCCCATATTGCCGATCATTGCCGACCAGGCCTTGGCCTTCTCGTTCGCCTGCAGGATTTGCGACGTCGACCGGCTCATCATGATGGGAAATAGCATTGGCCGGAGGGTATCCAAAATCCGTATCCCAGCGCAGCGGCGGCGACGCCCGCGAAGCCGCCGGCCTCAACCAGACCCAGCTCGGCAAGGCCGTCGGCCGCGCCCAGAGCTTCGTTTCGAATTACGAGCGGGGGCAGCGGCGGCTGGATCTGCCGGATCTCATCCTCGTTTGCCGAGTGTTGAAGGTGGATCCCAGGGAGCTGCTGGGGTGGTTGAGCTAGGCCCTAGACGAACCCTCGCCGGTCCTGTCCATCACGACCTGCAGCGCAGCTTGCCTTCGGGCAGGTAGTCGAGGCTATGCTTCATCATGCCCACTGTCGCCGCCCGAGCCGGGAATGCCAAGGACCATTCTAGCCCTCCATATATGGCTTGTATCGGCATGACCGGTGCCGTACAAAGAGGGAACGGGAGGCAGGAACGTGCATGATGTTCGAGCTGTAGCAAACGCGGTGCTTCAGTTTGCGTGGTCTCAGGGGCACGAGGTCACGAACTTGGCTTTGAACAAGATCATTTACTTCTTGCACGCCGGCCATCTTCACAAATTTGGCAAGCCTCTGGTGTCGGCTAAGATCGAAGCATGGGACCATGGGCCGGTGTTCCGGGAAATATACCACCAGTTCAAAAAGTTCGGTCGCGAGCCCATCCGGACCCTCGCTACGCGGCTTGATCCTAGCAGCGGTTCATTTGTCGAGGTTCAGGTCTCTTTGGCTCCCGCTGAGCTGGCGCACGTAGAGGCTCAAGCCACGGAGCTGCTGAAGTTATCCCCAGGAAAATTGGTTGCCATGGCCCACGTTCGGGACGGACCATGGTATGTAGCACGGTTCGGAAGTGGGAGATTGAATCCCGGAGTCGAGATAACGGATGAGTTGATTCGAGGTTCGTCGGTGACACAATCGAGGCACTAATGGCTAAAAAGGCAAAGACGCTAGCCCAAACTCTGGCCAAGCTGGATCGGCCACCGGCCGCCCATAACTGGTCGCTCTGCAATTTTCAGAGGCAGTCGCGTACTACGACTGCGCTAGTTAATCTTGCGATGGGCTTTCCCAAGGTAAGCTATTTCTGGGCTACTGCGGTCATTCAGAACGTTCTTGCGGATGGACTCTCGGACGAGCGTGCCATCCAGAATTTAGAGGGGTTTTGTCCACCTAGCCAGATTGACGATAATCTTGAATATCTCAACGCCTTTCTGTCATATAATAGTTCTCGTAAGCTTCGTGGATTCCGTGTGTTCGACGAATTCTCCGGACAGTTCTTAGCTGGTCCTGATGTTAAGGTGCCGGTCAAGCCCACGATTATCCTAAATGATCGAGGAATTTTTAAACCTTTGTTTGTGGTTGGCTGGGCAACAAATTCATTGAACTATTATCAGCGTCGGCTGCTCTCGACGCTATATGAAGACGCGATCTACTCTCTTACCGACCTTCGCGATTCTCCTGGAGAGGTCCTTTTCTTCCCCAAGAACGGATACGGGGTGCGGACGGTGGAGCAGTGGAACCGCGACACGTACCAACTACTCTCGAAGGAGGAACTCCGCGAACAGGTGCATCGGTTTATCCAGGCCCGATCCGATGCGCGGCCCATCATTGCTGACCGTTTTGAGAAGCGCATGGAGGAGAAGGCGCGCAAGGAAGCCACCCGCCGAGAGGCTCCTCGAGACCCGCCGGGCAAGCGGTAAAGCCAGCTCCCACCTCGTATTGCGGAAAATGGGGGGTAGCGACCAGTAGCCGGCACGTCCCTGACACCACCGAAGTTCGATGAGCCGCTCGTGCCATAT
>DASUVK010000032.1:0-94443 GCA_036378975.1 Allosphingosinicella sp.
ACGCCCGCCGACGGACCGTCTTTGGGAACCGCACCCTCGGGCAGGTGAACGTGGATGTCCTTGCGCGCGAACAGGCTCGGCTTGACGCCGTAGCTGGGCGAGCGCGCCTTCACGAACGAGAAGGCGGCCTGGATCGATTCCTGCATCACGTCGCCCAATTTGCCGGTGGTCTTGATCTGGCCCTTGCCGGGGACGGTGACCGACTCGATGGTCAGCAGCTCGCCGCCGACCTCGGTCCAGGCGAGGCCGGTGACGGCGCCGATCTGGTCCTCCTCCTCGCCCATACCGTGGCGGAAGCGCCGCACGCCGGAGAAGTCGGCGACATTGTCCTCGGTCAGCTCGATCCGTTCGGTCTTGCCTTCGAGGATCCGGCGCAGCGCCTTGCGCGATACCTTGGCGATCTCGCGCTCGAGGGTGCGGACGCCCGCCTCGCGGGTATAATAGCGGATCAGGGTGCGCAGGCCGTCCTCGCGGAAAATCAGCTCGCCTTCCTTCAGCCCGTGCGACTCGATCTGCTTGGGGATGAGGTGGCCGGTCGCGATCTCGACCTTCTCGTCCTCGGTATAGCCTTCGAGCCGAATGATCTCCATCCGGTCGAGCAGAGGCTGCGGCATGTCCATCGTGTTGGCGGTGGTGACGAACATGACGTCGGAAAGGTCGTAGTCGATCTCCAGATAATGGTCCTGGAAGCGGCTGTTTTGCTCCGGATCGAGCACCTCGAGCAGGGCCGAGGCGGGATCGCCGCGGAAATCCTGGCCGAGCTTGTCGATCTCGTCGAGCAGGAACAGCGGGTTGGACGTGCCCGCCTTGCGCAGGTTGGACACGATCTTGCCGGGCAGCGAGCCGATATAGGTTCGGCGGTGGCCGCGAATCTCGGCTTCGTCGCGGACTCCGCCGAGCGACTGGCGGACGAACTCGCGCCCCGTCGCCCGCGCGATCGAGCGGCCCAATGAGGTCTTGCCGACGCCCGGCGGCCCGACGAGGCACAGGATCGGCCCCTTCAGCTTGTTGGTCCGGGCCTGGACGGCGAGATATTCGACGATCCGGTCCTTGACCTTTTCGAGCCCGTAATGGTCCTCGTCGAGGATCGCCTGCGCCTCGGCGATGTCCTTCTTGACCTTCGACTTCTTGCCCCAGGGCAGGCCGAGCAGGACGTCGAGATAGTTGCGGCTGACGGTGGCCTCGGCCGACATCGGCGCCATCGCCTTCAATTTCTTCATCTCGGAGGTCGCTTTCGAGCGCGCCTCCTTCGACAGCTTGGTCTTGGCGATCTTGCGGGCGAGCTCGGCAAGCTCGTCGCCCTCCCCTTCCTCGCCTTCATTGCCCAGCTCGCGCTGGATCGCCTTCAATTGCTCGTTGAGATAATATTCGCGCTGCGTCTTCTCCATCTGCCGCTTGACGCGGCTGCGAATGCGCTTCTCGACCTGCAGCACGCCCAATTCGCCCTCCATGAAGGCGAACACCATCTCCAGCCGCCGCACCGGATTCAATTCGGCGAGCAGGGCCTGCTTGTCGGAGACCTTGATGTTGATGTTGGCGGCGACCGAATCGGCGAGCTTCGACGACTCCTCGATCTGCGCCAGCTGCACCGCCGTCTCGGCCGGCAGCTTGCGGTTCAATTTGGAATAATTTTCGAACTGCTCGACGACCGAGCGCATCAGCGCCGCCACCTCGGCGCCCTCCGGCTCCTCGACCTCGATCGGGTCGATCGTGGCGACCAGGTGCTGGTTCTCCATGCTCATCGCAACGAGGTTGGCGCGCTGTTGGCCCTCGACCAGCACCCGAACCGTCCCGTCGGGCAGCTTGAGCAACTGCAGCACCGTCGCGACGACGCCCATATCGTAGAGGGCGTCGCGATCGGGGTCGTCCTCGGCCGGATCGAGCTGGGAGACGAGGAAGATCTGCTTGTCCGCCGCCATCGCGCTCTCGAGCGCCGCCACCGATTTGTCGCGCCCGACGAACAGGGGCACGATCATCTGCGGGAAAACGACGATGTCGCGAAGCGGAAGCACGGGATAGGTTTGGGTCATCGAAGCTCCAGGCGGGGCCGTTGCGGCCTTCTTACAGCATATATGGGAAGCGCGCGCCCGGCATCAATGCGCTCCGGCTGGGCCGGCCCTGCCCAACAAACCCTTGAACGCAGACGTCAATCCGGCTGAGGTGGACCCAACCGAAGCGCGGGGGAATCGTGCGCATCATTGCAGCCTTGATCATCGCGCTCATCTTTGCGGCGACGCCGGCTGCGGCGGAAGTGGCGCCGGCGATCGCGCCGCCCGCGGCCTGGGTCGGTGCGATGCCGATACCGGCGCCCGATCCGGCACTGAAAGACCGGCCGCTCCAGCTTCTCCTCGTCAACGGGCAGAGCCGCTACGGCAAGGACGGCCGCTTCGACTATTATGTCGAATATGCGACGCTCGTGCAGACGCCGCAGGGTTTGTCGACGATGGGCAATGTCGTCCTGGCGTGGCAGCCCGGGATCAGCGACCTGACCGTCCACAAGGTCCACATCGTCCGCGACGGCAAGGTCATCGACCTGCTCCGCGACGGCCCCGGATTCACCGTGCTGAGGCGCGAGAACAATCTCGAATCGGCGGTGCTGGACGGCACCCATACGGCCGTGCTCCAGCCCGAAGGACTGAGCATCGGCGACGTCGTCAACGTCGCCTGGACGCTGCGCGTCAAACCGATGCCGTTCGCCCCCGGGGCCGAGAATCTGCTGAGCCTCGGCCGCGGCCTGCCGGCGCGGCACCTGCGCTTCCGCGAGATATGGGAAGAGGGAGTGCCAATGCGCTGGCGCGCCAGCGATGCGATCGGCAAGCCGCGGCTGCGCAAGACTGAGGCGGGCCACGAGCTGATCCTCGAGCTTCACAATGCCGAGGGCCCGGAGCCGCCGGAGGACGCGCCGCCGCGCTTCACCCTGCCCGCCACCCTCGAGCTGTCCGCCTATCGGAGTTGGTCGGAAATCTCGCGCCTGATGGCGCCGCTCTACGCCGAAGCGCAGAAGCTCGCGCCCGATTCGCCGATCAAGGCGGAGATCGAGCGGATCGCGGCGTCGAGCAGCGACCCGAGGACGCGGGCGCTCGCGGCGCTTCGCCTCGTCGAGGACAAGATACGCTATTTCGCGCTCACCATGGGCGAGGGCGGCCATGTGCCGGCGACCGCGGACCAGACCTGGAAGCGGCGCTTCGGCGACTGCAAGGGCAAGACGGTTACCCTGCTCGCCCTCCTCGCCGGCCTCGGCATCGAGGCGGAGCCGGTGCTGGTCAGCAATCCGTTCGGCGATTCCCTCGGCGACCGGCTGCCGATGGTGCGGATGTTCGACCATGTCATCGTCCGCGCGCGAATCGGCGGCCGCTCCTACTGGCTCGACGGTACCCGCAGCGGCGACCGCAGCCTCGATCCCTTGCTGTCGTCCCCGTTCGGCTTCGGGCTGCCGCTCCGCGCAGCCGGGTCCGAGCTGGAGGCGCTTCCGCTCGAGCCGCCGGCATCGCCGCAAAACCATGTCGATGTCGTCTACGACGCGTCGGGCGGGTTCAACAAGCTGGTGCCGGTGACGGCCGAGATGGTCCTGCGCGGCGACTCCGCAACCCTCTGGCGTTTCGCGCTTGCCCAGCAGGGCGAAGCGGCACTGCACGATTCGCTGAAGAATCTGGTGCCGGGCGTGGCCAACGCCGACATCGAGCTGAAGGGGGTGCGCAGCGACGACGCCACCGGCAATCTTCATGTCAGCTTCGCCGGACGCACACGGATGAAATGGGATGCGGCGCCCGGCTCGCGCGCACCGCGCTTCCAGTTCGACCACAGCGTCGTGCACTGGGCACCCGATTTCGAACGCAAGGCGGGGACCGTCCAGGACGCTCCCTTCGCCTTGCCCTTCCCGGTCTTCCTCAGCCTGAAGCAAACGATCCTGCTGCCGCTCGCCGGCAAGGGCTTCGCCGTCGACGGCAAAGCGCTCGACGAAACAGTCGCCGCGACCCGGGTCACCCGCAATGTCGGCCTCGAGGGCGGCAAGGCGGTCGCAGTCTCCACCTTCCGCCGGCTGGCGCGCGAAATCCCGACCGCCGAGGCGCGTCAGGCCGGCCCGGTCCTCGCCCGCCTGAACGAGAGCAAGGCCTATGTCGTCGCCCCCGCCGATTACCGGATGAGCGACGCCGAACGTGCGACCCTGCGCGAGGAGGCGCCGCGCGGCGTCGCGGACTATATCGAGCGCGGCTTCCGGCTCATGGCCGACGGCAGCGTCAAAGCCGCGCTCGCCGATTTCGACAAGGCGATCGAGCTCCAGCCCGCCAACGCCAGGGCCCATGCCAATCGCGGCGTGGCGCTCGTCCACCTCAACAGGCTCGACGAGGCGGAGGCGGCGCTGCGCCGCGCCGGTGAGCTCAATGAGGAGGATTTCGTCGTCCATCAGGGGCTGGGCATGCTCCATCTCGCCCGGGACAGGCCGGAAGAGGCCGCGAGCGCCCTCGGCCGTTCGCTGCAGCTCGCGCCCGACAACAGCTTCACGCTCGGCATCCGGGTCGCCGCGCACGAGCAATCGGGCAGGCTGCGCGAGGCGCTCGCCGACGTGCAGCGCATCCTCGTCCTGGAGCCCGACTCGCGCCCGGCGCTGTGGGAAAGCGCCAGGCTCCATGCCGGGCTCGGCGAGGCGGACGCGGCCCTGGCCGCCAGCGACAGGCTGATCGCACTCGAGCCTGACCTGCCGCTCTACGTCGGCAATCGGGGCGAGCTGCTCAGCCGCCTCGGCCGCAGGGACGAGGCGATGGCGGCGTGGGCGAAGGCGCTCGCCCTGGTCGACGCCAGGCTCAAGTCTCCGGCCGGCATTGAGAGCGAGCTGCTGCAGCAGAAAATCGGCCTGCTGATCCTCAGGCGCGACTATAAGGCGGCCGTCGCCGTCGCCGACGCCCGGCTGCGGCGCTTTCCGGGCAATGTTCCCTATCTCTCGCTGCGCTGCCTGGCGCGGGCGGAGGGGTCGATCGAGCTTCCGCAGGCGCGCCGGGATTGCGACGAGGCGATTCGCTCCGATGCCGGCGCCGTCCCCGCCTTCGAGGCCCGCGGGCTGCTCGGACTGCGCCTCGGCATGTGGGACGCGGCGATCGCCGATTACAGCGCCGCCCTGGCCCTCGAGCCGAAGCGCTTCCGGGCCCTTTACGGCCGCGGCATCGCCCGCTTGCGCAAGGGGGAACGGGAAGCGGGGGAGCGGGACCTGGCGGCCGCCCGGCGCCTCAGCTTCGACGTCGATGCGGAATATGCCGGGTCCGGCATCACTCCCTGAGCTTGTGCGACGCTTTCATTGACCCCTTTCTCCACTGGTCCTACTATGCGAGACCTCTCAAAGGGTTAGGGCATGACTATGTATCGGCTCCTGTTCGCGTGCGTACCGATCCTTCTGCTCTCGGCGCAGCCGGCCGCTTTCGCCAAGGCGCCGGAAGGATCGTCCCAAGGCAAGAAATGTCAGCCCAAGAAGAAGCGCGGCGGCGGCATGTTCGGCGCCATTGCCGGCGGCATTGCCAACACCGCCCTCGGCCGCGCCGGGGTTCCGACCGGCGTGGTCGGCGTGTCCCTCCCGGTCGGCTCGCTGCTCACCGACGCGATCCTCAGGAAGCTCGACTGCAAGGAGCAGGTCCAGGCCGCGACCGCGACCGATACGGCGGTGCGCGGCGGCGTCGGCACGACGTCGAGCTGGGAGAGCGAAACCCGGCCCGGCGTCAGGGGCTCGTCGACCGCGAGGGATCAGCGGGCGTCCGCCGACGGCGGCAGTTGCATGCTGATCACCGACGTCGTCATCGTCGACGGCGAAGAGACGACGGTAGACAAGAAGATGTGCCGCAAGCCCGGCGGCGGCAATTACGTCCTTGCGGCCTAAGCCGGTGCGGCGTCGATCCGCCGGCCTTGCCCTGGCTGCACTTTTATCCTCGTCATGGGCGCAGGCTGCGGTGGATCCGGCCAATCCGACCTGCCCGAAGGAACTCAACGTCTCTGCCAACAGGACGATGCAGTTCACCCTTCGCGAAGAGGATGGCCTGCGCATCCTGCTCGCCGAAGGGGCGATCGATAGCGGCGTTCCCGGACGTCTCCAGGCGGCGCTCAAGAAATACGAACCGATCGACCAGATCTGGCTCCGCTCGCCCGGCGGCGATGCGCGGGCGGGAACCGAGGCCGGCAAGCTGATCCGCCAGTCGCTTGCCTTCACCCGCATCCCCAGCGGATGGGCCTGTTTCAGCGCCTGCAACTTCCTGTTCATGGGCGGCCGCGGCCGGATCGTCGATCCCGGCGGTCTGTTCGTCGTCCACATGTTCACCCATACCAGCGACCGTGGTGCGATCGAGGCGGAGGTGCTCCGCGGCACTGAGAGCACCGTAGGCCTGATCGGCGACATCGAGCAGGATTCGGCGCTCCTTGCCAGCGAGGACAACGACTTCCTCATTCGCATGGGAGTCTCGCGCAAGCTGCTCACCGAGGTCATGTACCGCCAGAAGGCGGTCAAGGAGCAGGGCGGCGACGGCTCGACGCGCCGCTGCCTCACTCAGCAGGAAGTGTTCCAGTACAAGGTCGCCAACGTCCGGTCGGCGGGAAATTAGCGTCGCCCCAGCGAAGGCTGGGGCCCCGGTGGGTGAAGAACGCCGGCGCCTTTCGCCCGCCGGGATGCCAGCCTCCGCTGGCACGACGGGAGCTAGGCCGCGCTCTCGCCCTGCTTCTCGGCATAGACGCGGATCGGGTCCTTGCGGCCCTCGACCACGTCCTTGTCGATCATCACCTCGTCGACGCCGTTCATCGATGGCAGGTCGAACATCGTGTCCAGGAGGATGTTCTCGAGGATCGAGCGCAGGCCGCGGGCGCCGGTCTTGCGCTCGATCGCCTTCTTGGCGACGGCGATCAACGCTTCCTCGGTGAAGCCGAGCCTCACGTCCTCCATGTCGAACAATTTGGCATATTGCTTGATGAGCGCGTTCTTGGGCTCCTTGAGGATCTTGACCAGCGCACCCTCGTCCAGATCCTCGAGCGTCGCGATCACCGGCAGGCGGCCGACGAATTCGGGGATAAGGCCGAACTTGAGCAGGTCGTCCGGCTCGCCCTGGCGGAGAATTTCGCCCGTCCGCCGCTCCTCGGGCGCGGCGACGTAGGCGCCGAAGCCGATCGACTTGCCCTGCAGGCGGTCGGCGATGATCTTCTCGAGGCCGGCGAAGGCGCCGCCGCAGATGAACAATATGTTGGTCGTGTCGACCTGCAGGAATTCCTGCTGCGGATGCTTCCTGCCGCCCTGCGGCGGCACCGAGGCGGTCGTCCCCTCCATCAGCTTGAGCAGAGCCTGCTGGACGCCCTCGCCCGAGACGTCGCGGGTGATCGAGGGATTGTCGGACTTGCGGCTGATCTTGTCGATCTCGTCGATATAGACGATGCCGCGCTGCGCCCGCTCGACATTGTAGTCGCTGGCCTGGAGCAGCTTCAGGATGATGTTCTCGACGTCCTCGCCGACATAGCCGGCTTCGGTGAGCGTCGTCGCGTCGGCCATGGTGAACGGCACGTCGAGCAGCCGCGCCAGCGTCTGGGCGAGCAAAGTCTTGCCGCAGCCGGTCGGGCCGACGAGGAGGATGTTCGACTTGCTGAGCTCGACCTCGCCCGACTTGGCGCCATGGGCGAGGCGCTTGTAATGGTTGTGGACGGCGACCGAGAGGACGCGCTTGGCGTGGCTCTGGCCGATCACGTAATCATCGAGATGCTTGCAGATTTCGAGCGGCGTCGGCACCCCGTCGCGGGTCTTGACCAGCGAGGATTTGGTCTCCTCGCGGATGATGTCGTTGCACAGCTCGACGCATTCGTCGCAGATGAACACGGTGGGGCCGGCGATCAGCTTCCTGACCTCGTGCTGCGACTTGCCGCAGAAGGAGCAGTAAAGGGTGCTCTTGGAGTCGCTGCCGCTTAGCTTCGTCATTCTCGTCCTGACGGGCGCCGGCGCCCGCTCCTTGCCTGAAGGGCCAGTCTAGCCCGCACTATCGCACGACCACAATGGCTTATTGATTAACGTCCCGAAGCGCCCGCGCCTCCTCGTGAAGGGGAGGAGTGCGCCACGATGGGATTGGTTCCGCCCGCCCCGTCGTTCCCGCCGAGCCTCTCCCGATATGTGGCCCTCGCCCCGCCCGGCGACAAGGACCGCTGGGGGCGGGAGTGGCAGGAAGACGAAGCGCAAGCGGCACGAATGGCACGAGAGTCACATGGAATCGCGGGGGGTCCTACCCCTTCGAGAGGGCGCGGGCGAAAACCACGAGGGCTGGAGGCGGCGGGCACGCCGCGGGGACGGCGCGTTGGGTCTCCCGATGGAGCGGCCGGCGGTCAGGCGAGCGGCACGGAGAGGCGGAGCGACCATCGGGAGAGTAAATCATAATCCCGGGGAAGATGAAAGTTCTTTTTTTGTTCCTGTACGCGGCGCGGCCACGAAGTCGACAAGGCCGTGGCCTTCGCTCAGATAGAGGCGGGCGAAGCTGCCCTTCCGCATCGCCCCCATCGGAATGCGACGCCGGCTTCCGCTCAGGCCGGGCCGGGCGGCGCAGGGTATGCCCGCCTCCACCAAGGCGCCTGGCCTGATGCCCGATCCGCGCTCCTCGCGGACGACCCGGCCCTGGACGAGGCAGCTTCCGGTGATGCCACGGGGAATCCCGACATGGTCGATTGCCACCAGCAGCACGCGCTGCGCGCGGCGGCGCGCCTCCTGCGGATCCTCGATCGCGAAACCGTCGGAATGACGGACGCCCACCCTCTGGCGCACTGGAGCCTCGGAGGGCATCAGGCCCCGTTCCAGGCAATGCTCCAGCGCCGTAGCATCCTGCCGCCGTGGGCGCGCTCCGAATACCGCCCGGCCGGTGCCGCCGAGACCGTGGCAGGTGACGGTCAACCCGTCAGCCGCCTTGCCGGGGTGATAGCTGTTGAGAACGATCGTGGCAGTTCCGCCCTGCCGCGGCAGCCGAGAGGCAAGGCACGCCCCGGCCTGCCCCGGATCGTGCCGCCAGGCGGTGATGCAGCCGACGAAATACAGGCCGCCTTCTCCCGACGCCCGAAGCCGCCGGGGAGCCGCCGCGCGCCGGGCGAGAAGCCGCTCGAGCCGCGCCCGGCGTGCCTCGTCGCCGAGAATCACATAGTCCGCGGCCACCCCGGCCTGCGGCGCCGGCGGCGCTTCGACCGGCTGCAGGGCAAGGGCCGCGAGGGCCTGGGCGGCGGTCCAGAGGTACATGCTTGGGGTTCCCGGTCAGGCGGCGTCGAGCGGACGATAGGGTCCGCAACCTTTCCGCCCGATGAGCCGATTTCGGGAAAGCCGGCGACCGGCAGGCGGCCGCAAAGCCGCCACCTCCGCCCTTTAGAAGACGAGGGCGACGATGATGATGATGACGATGAGGGCGCCGAGGCTGATCGTGACGTTGCGGCCCATTTCTTGTTCCCTTCGGATGTGGCGCTCCCGTAACAAAGCGGGGCGGGCGGGGGTTCCGGTCCCTTGCGCACATGCCCTGAATGGATAGCAGGCACGCGAATTTTGCATAACCCAGCCGGTTCGGTTATATGGCTCTCGAAACCGAGACAGGAGCGCCGGAGGTCGTTCGAACGAGAGGGATGAAAACGAGCGAGCTTAGGAAAGCGCTTCGGATCGTTACCGATCATCGATCGGCGCTGCTGGAAAAATGGGACGAATTTCATGGTTGATCTGACCGCCGCCGAGATTGCCGCTGCCCGCGAACGCGGACGTGTTTATCGTGCGACGAAGCTGCACGCGAAGTCGGCCCGCTATGACGGGCGCAACGACCGCATCGTCATCGAGCTTGAAAGCGGCGCCACCTTCGCCTTCCCTCCCCGTCTGGTCGAAGGCCTCGCCGGCGCGGCGCCGGCCCATCTCGCCGAGGTCGAGCTGCTCGGCGACGGCGAGGCCCTCCACTGGGAAGAGCTCGACGTCGACTATTCGGTGGCAGGCCTGGTCAACGGCGTCTTCGGCACTTCCCGCTGGATGGCCGCCCGCGCCGGCCGAGCCACCTCCCCCGCCAAGGCGGCGGCGGCGCGGGCGAACGGGGCGAAGGGGGGACGGCCGCGGAAGGCGGGGTGAACTAACGGTCGATGATAGCTACCACCGGCTAGGGTCGGAAAGGGGAAAACAGTGACAGTATCCATTTTCGCCTAACCGCGCGCATCCCTGCATGCCGTTAAATATACACTGTCACTGTTTTTCTTCGCGTGAGAATCTCGGACATGTGGGGCCGTCACGGGAGTGAATCCCGTGACGTCGGACGAGTTCGCGCTGTCGACCTGCGCGCCTCGCCGGCCGGCCTGCGCCGTCTCTTCGCGCTGCTCCGGCGGCGCTTCGCGCCGGCGTCGCTACGCTCGGCGGCTTAGGCCGCCTCCGCCTGGTGCGTCGCGTCCCCCTCACCCGGGGCCGGCCTCTTCTCGAACACCTCGTCGACCAGGCCGAACTCTTTCGCCTCGTGGGCGCTGAAGAACTTGTCCCGCTCCACCGCAGTCTCGATCGCCTCGATCGGCTGGCCGGTATATTTGGCCATCAGCTCGTTCATCCGGTGGCGGATCCGCAGGATCTCCTTGGCCTGGATCTCGATGTCGGTGGCCTGGCCCTGAGCGCCGCCCGACGGCTGGTGGACCATGATCCTCGCATTGGTCAAAGCGACCCGCATGCCGGGCTCGCCGGCGCAGAGCAGGAAGGCGCCCATCGAGGCGGCCTGGCCGATGCACACCGTGCCGACGCGGGGGCGGATATATTGCATCGTGTCGTGCATCGCCATGCCGGCCGTCACCACCCCGCCCGGCGAGTTGATGTACATGAAGATGTCCTTCTTCGGATTCTCGCTCTCCAGATAGAGGAGCTGCGCCGTCACCAGGGTCGCCATATGGTCCTCGACCTGGCCGGTGACGAACACGATCCGCTCCCTCAGCAGCCGCGAATAAATGTCGAAGCTGCGCTCGCCGCGGTTCGACTGCTCGATCACGATCGGAACGAGGCCGTTGACGATGTCCAGATGGTCCATGGTGGGGAGGAATCCTGCTATGTGTGTCCCAGGCTACATGGGGCGGAAGGAAGCAGCGGGCAAGGGGCTGGGCGGGGGTTCGAACGGCGCGCGGCGGGTCGGACCGGGCGCGGCTTCATGCCTTGGCTTCTGCGGTCTTCTGGAAGATCCGGAAGATGACGAACTCGGCCGGCCGCACCGGCGCGACGCCGATCTCGACGACCAGCCGGCCGTTGAGGATGTCGTCCCCGGTCATCGTGTCGCGGCCGACGGCGACGAAGAACGCCTCCTCCTCCTTGGCGCCGAGCAGGGCGCCTTCGCGCCACCGGCCGCGCAGGAACAGGGTGAGCGTCTGCCGGACCCGCGCCCACAGCTCCGGTTCGTTCGGTTCGAAGACCACCCACTGGGTGCCGCGATAGACGGAGGCCTCGAGGAAGATGAGGAGACGGCGGACGCCGACATATTTCCACAGCGTGTCGCTCGACAGCGTGCGGGCGCCCCAGATGCGGATGCCCCGGCCGGGGAAGCGGCGGACGACGTTCACGCCCCGCGGATTGAGCCGCTCCTGCTCGCTCCGGCCGAGCTCGTGCTCGACGCCGACCGCGCCGGCGACGATCTCGTTGGCGGGCGCCTTCCACACGCCGCTTATGGCATCGGTCTTCGCATAGAGGCCGCAGACCGCGCCGCTCGGCGGCACCGCCACCTCGTCGCCGCCCGCCGGATCGGCGACCTGGATCCAGGGATGATAGATTGCGGCATAGCTGGTGTCGCCGAGCTCGGCGCGCGGGTCCAGTCGCGACGGGTCGCTTTGGCCGGGCTGGGTGTCGAGCACGGCGAAGCGGTAAAGCTGTGCCTCGCAATGCGCGATCACCAGCCGCTGCACGTCGGGCGCGGCGCCGGGCGCGGCGACGAGCGCGACATCCCGGCAGGAGGGCAGAGCCAGCGCCGCCAGGCCGCGGCGCAGTCCAGCGGCGCCATCGTCCCCCTGATAGTCGATCGTCCCCGGCGCCGCGCCGTCCGCGCCTCCGGCGAGGGGACCGCCGGCCGGCGCCACCGGCAGCGCCGCGCCGGGCGCCGCCGCGAGCGTCACCAGAGCCGACGCGCGATTGACTCTCCTGTCCCAATGGTCGGGCGAGGCCGGGTCGAGGCTGAGACCGTCGAAATTTTCGCATAGCGAAGGTCGCGGCAGGGCGTCGGCAGCGTCCGCCGGATCGAACGGGATGTCCGCCGCCGCCCGGTCCCAATAAGCGACGCGGAGCCGGAAGCCGGCGGGGTCGCCGCGACACCCCTCCGCCGTGCCGGGTTCGAGGCAGGCCCAGATCCGGTTGCCGGCCCGGCCGGGCCCGATCGCGCGCACGGTGAAATCGCCGAGGACGAGTGCGGCATCGGCGGCGCCGGGGCCGGCAACGCGGGCGATCCAGGCGCGCCGCCCGCCATTGTCGAAAAAGCCCGCTACCGCCTGCGGCAGATATTGGCGGTCGCGACAGGCGCCGCCGAACAGGCGCGAATATTCGGCGTGGCTGCGGACCAGCTCGGGCCTCAGCGGGCCGCGCTCGGACTCGCCGAGGAAGGCGGAAATATCGGTGGGCACGCCTTCGATCGGAGTCGGTCCGCGCCCGACCTCTTCGACGAACACGCCGAGATGCTCATGCTCGGACATCCTTCCCTCCCCGGAGGCGAATCGGACGGCGCCGGGCGAGCCGGGCCAGCCGCCGAGCGCTTGTGCGCCTCGCCGCCCTCGCGGCGCAAGGGGCCCGCGCCGCCGGACGAGCCGCCGGCGTCCTTCTCCGCTTGCACGCGTCCCGGCTTGCGCCATGCTGCTCGCGATGCGGCGTTCGGCCCTCGTTCAGCTTGCGTAACGAAAATTGCCGTGAGCCGCCGTGGGAGCTGCAACATGCGACCCGTCCCCCTCTGCCTCCTCATTCTCGCCGTCGCCGCGCCGGCCGGCGCGCAGATCGCCGGCAAGCATGATTACGGCCCGGTGGCGCCGGCCAACCCCTTTCTCGCCGACAGCCGCCTGCCCGGGCCCGGCATCGGCCGCGACCTCGGCGACCTGCGCGAAGGCATCGGCCGCGCCCGCGACGGCGGCCGCATCTCCGACCGCGAGGCGCGGCGGCTCGACCGCGAGGCGCGCGCGATCGGCCGGCTCGCGCGGGTCTATGCGCGCGACGGCCTGTCGCCGTCGGAGCGGGCCGAGCTGGAGGCGCGCGCGCGTTACCTGCGCGACGCGGTCAACCGGCCGCGTTAGCCGGGCCGGCCTCGCGGGCGGCTATTTGCGCGCCGTTGCGCTGCCGAGCAGCGCTACAGCGATCAACGGGCCAAGCATGCGGATCCTCCCTCCGGTGCGACCCCAGTAAAGCCCGAACCGAGCGCGCGAGCATTGGCTCCAGGCGCCTAGCCGGGCGGGCGCTCGTGCTGCGGCACGCCGTCGTCGCCTATATCGTAATAATCGCCTTTGTCGGCGGTGAAGATGTGCTTGGCCAGGCGGGTGCCGGTCGGCGGATCGAACGCGCCCATCGCCACCGCCGTCCAGTCGCGCCCGAGCGGGTCCCAGAACAAAGACGAGCCGCAGCGCGAGCAGAAGCCGCGCCGCACCTTCGGCGACGAACGATACCAGCTGAGATGCTCGGCCCCCTCGACGGTCAGCGCGGCGCGCGGCACGTCGGTCGAGGCAAAGACATGGCCCGAATGCTTGCGGCATTGCGAGCAATGGCAGGCGTCGGGCCCGGGCAGCTCGCCGGCGACCTCGAAGCGGACGGCGCCGCACAGGCAGGCTCCTTTGGCCATGTTCGCGCTCCTTGACGACGCGCCTTCTACAGATACCGCGCCGCGGCTCAAGCCGCCGGAGACTCCGCCCTGGCGGCCGGCAAATATCGGACAGTTCGAGCGCCCGGGGGGAACCGGCGCACCGCTTTGACGTTCCGGATTGTGTACTATACAAAACAGAAGCAGCCGCGGCGAGGGCCGCCTCGCCCCGCTGGGAGACCAAGGAGGGATCATCTTTTGGGAGACACCAATGCGTAAGCTGGGAAACCTGCAGCTCGAGGTCCTGCTGGCTGCCGTCGTCGCGGGCCGCCGCGTCACCGCCAGCCGGATCTACGACAAAATCGCGGATGCCAATGGAAAGGAGGACACACCCGGTTTCGCACCGGTTTACACGACCGTCATGCGGCTGGCCGACAAGGGCTTCCTGACCCTGGAAGCCGGGGAAGACGAGACCGGCCGCCAGCGCAAATTGTTCACCGTCAGCGCAGAAGGGAGGTCGGCTATCGAACGTTCCACCAAGACCATGCGGGCTCTCAACGCGCCGGGCTTCGCGCCCGGATGATGTCGCAGGAGTAACATTCATGAAAAAAAGGCATTTTAAATCAACACCTACGCAACGGGCGCTGAAAATCTCCGACCGGCTCACTTTGCCGACCCTCGATGCGCTGCCGGACAATGTCGAGCTCACCGAAGCGGAATATTTCCGCCTCGCCAGCCTGGCCCTCCGCCGGCGCAGGATCGCGCTGGCGATGGTCTTCCTGGCGAGCCGCGAGCTCATGCGCCGGTCGGTCGGCCTGGCCGGCGAGCGCCGGCTCGACGGCAGCGGCTTCCTCGACTGGGCGCTGCCGCCACTCGACGCGATCGACGCGATCGCCTGCCTCGACGAGGAGCGCGAACGCTGGATCGCCTGGCACGGCCATGCGGAATATCTGCAGATGCGGCGGCGCGCGTCGATCCGGATCGTCCTCAGCCACTATGCCCGCAGGGCGATCCACGCGCTGGGACAGGCGCTGCGCCTGAGGAGCGGCGGCGGGGGCGAGTGAAAGCCGAGCGGCGGCTGGCCGACGGACTCGGCTCGCGCCGCTCCGGCGACGGCCGCCGCCAGGCGGCGCCGGGGCAAGATCGAGGCCATCGGCGCCTCACACCGATCTGGGCGAGGCGGCTCAGCGCAGCTGGCTGTCCTTGCTGCCGCGGCGGTTGATGCCGGCGCCGGTGCGCCGGGCCTCGGCGTCGCGGGCCGACTGGCAGGCGACGCAGGTCCGCGTCCCCGGCAGCGCCCGGCGGCGGCCCTCCGGGATCGCTTCCCCGCAATCGTCGCAGGTTTCGGCGCTCTCGCCCGCCGGCAGCCGCGCGCGCGCGCCCAGCACCGCGTCCTTGACGGTGTCGTCTATCTGGTCCTGCACCGCGCCGTCGCGCGCCCAACCGCCTGCCATGGCGAGCCTCCTGTCCGGTCGCGAAGCCTCGAATCCCAGATAGGAAGGGCGACCGCCGGTTCCAACCGGGAGCCTCTTCCCCTGCCTGCCGGGCTGGGAAAATGGGTGCCTGGCACCAATTTCTTCGAAAGGGGGACAGCCGGCAGCCGTCCCCCTCCGTCACATCTTGAGCGACGCCCTGGCGTAGAAGAAGATCCCCGGCACGTCGTAGGTGGTCGGGTCCATGTTGTTGAGGCCGCAGGTGAAGCAGGGCGGCGGGTCGACGTTGAACAGATTGTTGGCGCCGAGCGCGAAGCCGAAGCCCTTCCAATGCTCGGGCTCCCAGCGCAATTGAAGATCGGTGTAGAGGCGCGAATCCATGTGGTTGCCGTCGGCCTCGTCGACGCCCTTGATGTAGCGGCCGGTCAGCGAGGCTCCGAAGCCGTCGTTCATCGTCCAGTCGAGCACCGCGGTCGACTTCCACTTGGGGAAGGCCTGATCGGGGCTGCCCTGCTCGGTGCCTTCGCGGTCGATGAGGGTAACTCCCGCGGTCGAGGGGACGGTGACCCGGTAGTTGAACAGGAAGGTGTTGGTCCAGAACAGGCCGAAGCGGCCTATTCCGGTCTCGCCGGTGCGGTAGTTCAAGGTGACGTCGAGGCCGTTGGTCTCGATCGACGCGATGTTCTGGAGGAGGCCGCGGATCTGGGTGACCGCGCCCGAGGCGGATCGGTCGATCGCGTCGCAGGACAGATCGTCGCCTTCCTCCGCGCAGCGGTTCAAGAGCAGCTCGGCGTCGATCGCCTGGATGGCGCCGTCGACCCTGATATCGAAATAATTGGCCTCGACGCTGAAGCGCGGGATGAAACTCGGGCTGAACACCGCTCCGAACACCCAGCTCTCGCTGGTCTCGGGATCGAGATCCTGGTTGCCGCCGGTGACCACCGGCAGCTGCGGGTTGGCCTGGACGTAGCTTCCGTTGGCGGGGACTCCGTCGGCGATGCAATTGGCGGCGACCGCGGCCGGAATGACGCCTCCGATCGCCGAGCAGGGGTCGACGACCTCCTGGTCGAAGCGCGACGGAGTTCCGAACAATTCGCCGATCGTCGGCGCCCGGAAGCCTTCCGCCCAGCTGCCGCGGAACAGCAGGTCCTCGATCGGCTGCCAGTTGACCGTGCCCTTGAGCGTGGTGGTCGAGCCCGAGGTCGAATAATCGGAGAAGCGGACCGCGCCCGACAGCTCGAGGCGGTGGAAGAAGGGCGTCTCGCGAAGCAGCGGCAGCCGAAGCTCGAGATAGGCCTCGTCGACGTCGTAGCTGCCGGCGGTCGGAAGCGCCGGGATGTCGGAGCCGAGGCCGGCGGCGACGATCTCGTCGGGATCGAAGCGGCCCTTCTGGTCGCGATGCTCGACTCCGACGGCGAAGCCGAGGGGCCCGCCCGGCAGCTCGAACAGCGAACCCGACAGGTTGGCGCTGAAGTCCCAAAGGTTCTGGCGGCTGCTGTCGTTCTGCTCGAAGGCCACGTAATTATATTGCGCCTCGGTGATCGACCCCGCTCCCCCGAAGATGTTGAAGGGCACGCAGGGCGCGGTGCACGCCGCGACCGGGCCGAGGGCGCGGGCGAGATTGGCGGCGTTGATGTTGCCGAGCACGGTCTGCTCGGCTTTGTTGCGGCCGTAGACGGCGTTGACGTCCCAATACCAGTCGTTGCCGCCGACGTCGAACGAGCCGTCGATGGTCGCGGTCAGATAGAGGGTGTCGACGCGCTGGTCGTAGCGGCGCGGGCCGCCCTCGACGACCCGGCGGCCGATGAAGGCGAGGTTGGACGTATCGAGGGTCACTCCGAACGGGTTGAACGGATTGGTCGAGTGGATGGTGATCGTGTCGAGCAGGTTGCCGTTACCGGCGTCGGGCCCGACGAACAGGGGAAGCGGCGCCGCCTGGTTCTTCGAGTTGCGCCGGTTCCACACCCCCTTCAGCGAGACGGCGAAGCTGTCGCCGACCTCCTGGCGGACGTTGGCGAACACGCCGTAACGCTCGAGCGGCGTCTGGATGAAGTTGAACGGAGCGAAGTTGAAGCGGTCCGGAGCGCCGGCGAAAGGCCGAAAATCGGCCACAGTCGGGTTGCGCCCGATCACCGGAGCAATCAGGGTCAGGTCCTGGCCGAGCAGGATGAAGCGGCCGCGCGGCGTGCCCGAGCTGCACGTATTGTCGCAGGCGGTAGCGCCCGGCGTCGGGAATTGCGAAAGCTCGCGGTCGGCCGAGCTGATCGGGTCCTGCTTCACCCAATTGCCGCCGACGACGACGCTGAGCCCGCTGTCGGTCTTGGTGCCCCAGCTCGCCTGGAGGTTGCGGGTGAAGCCGTCGCCCTCGTTCATCACGCCGAGCTGGGCCGACACGCGCAGCCCGTCCTGCTGCTTCCTGGTGATGATGTTGACGACTCCGGCGATCGCGTCCGAACCGTAAATGGCCGAGGCGCCGTCCTGAAGCACCTCGATCCGCTCGATCATGCTCTCCGGAATCGAGTTCAGGTCGGTGGCGCCGGGGACTCCGCTCGCCGAGGCGCCGTTGACGTATCTGAGGCCGTCGACCAGCACCAGCACCCGCTTCGAGCCGAGATAGCGAAGGTCGACCTCGGCCGAGCCGGCGCCGACTCCGCCGCCGTCGGGCGGGTTGCCGAAATTGCCGCTGTTGTTGAACCGGCTGTTCAAGGCGCCGCCCGAGCTCGGCAGGCGCTGGATGACGTCGGCGGCGGAGGTGAGGCCGGTGCGGGCGATATCGGCCTCGTCGAGGAAGGTGACCGGCTGGTCGCTGTCGAGCGGGTTGCGGCGGATTCGCGAGCCGGTGATGACGATGTCCGGGTCGTTCTGGGCTGCCGCGGTGGCGGCCTGCTCCGGCACCGGCTCGTCGGGGGTGGTGGTCGAGGGCTGGGCGCAGGCCGGCGCTGCCAGGAATGCGGTTGCCATCGCGAGCGTGGCGCCACCCAGGCGCAGCATTCGGTTCGATCTGGCCATGACTTTTCCCCTGCCGGGCGCTGGCCGCGACCGCCGCGGTTCTCGGCGCCTGGCTCGACTTAAATATGGATCGCCCCGCGGCTGGAAGCGGAATCGCTTCCGAAACGGACGATTTGATCTGGATCGTTGCAAAGGCGTGACAGTTTTCGGCCCGCTTGCGCAACGTCTCGGCGATGCCTGGCGCGATCGGCCCGCGACCGGCGGAGAAACACCGTGTCTCGGCGGTTTATCCCTTACCGTCCGCGGCAATCGGCCGCGGCGCGACGGCGCCGCTATCGGCGCCGCGACCTGTAACCATTGGAGTAGATGCGATGAAAACTGCCGCCTTTGCGATTGCGCTCCTGTTGAGCGGCGCGGCCTTCGCGCAGACCACGACCACCACCCAACCGGACGTCGACGTCGACGCCCATGTCGGCACGCAGCCCGATGGCGATCCCGACGTCGATCTCGACGTCGATCTCGGCACCAAGACCAAGGCCACGACCCACCATGCCGACGGCACCGTCACCACGACCACCACCAGCACTACCGACGGCGCCAGCGACGGCCCGGCCGCCGGCACGATGACGGTGGCGACGGCGATGCCGCCGGCCAGCGGCCCGGTGGTGGCGCCGAGCAATGCCGATCCGGAGCGTGACGCCCGCGGCATCGCGGTCATCTCCGACCCGGCCGTCGTTCCCGCCGGCTATAACGGCATCACCGGCGCCGCCGTCGGCGGCCCGCTGGTCGATCCGGTCACCGGCGCGGCGGTCACCGGCGCGGACGCCTCCCATCCGGCATGCACCGCCACGGTGACGGACAATTGCGTCCAGACCTATGAGAAAGGCCGCCGGCCCAGCTAGGCCGAACGGGAATGGGGACACGTAATTTTCGACGAAGGATACGTGTCCCCGCACCGCCCCTGGGACAGTCACTCGTGACTGTTCCCTAGCCCGCTCAGGCGTCCAGGACCGCGCGCACCGCCCGGCCGAGATCCTGTTTGCGATAGGGCTTGCTCAGCAGCGGCCCGGCCCGCGCGGCGTTGCCGTTGCCGTTGCCGTTGCCGTTGCCGGCGGCCATCTCGGTATAGCCCGAGGTGAACAATACCTTGAGGCCTGGCCGCAGCGCGCCGAGCTGCTCGGCAACGTCATAGCCCGTCATCCCGCCCGGCATGATCACGTCGGTCAGCAACAGGTCGAACTCGGCCCCTGCCCTCGCCAGAGCGACAGCGTCCGCACCGTCGCTGGCCTCGATCGTCGCATAGCCGAGGTCCTTGAGCTGGCGAAGGACGGCGCTGCGGACGTTGGGATTGTCCTCCACGACGAAGATCGTCTCTGAGCCGCGTGGCGCAGCGCCGCTGTTGCCGGATGCGGCGGGAAGCGACTCGGCGACGGCGTCGGCGCGTGGCAGATATAGCTTGATGGTGGTGCCGTGGCCGACCTCGCTGTAGACCTTGATGTGGCCCCCGGACTGCTTGACCCAGCCATAGACCTGGCTGAGGCCGAGCCCGGTCCCCTTGCCCTCCGGCTTGGTCGTGAAAAAGGGCTCGAAGACGCGGGCGATGACATCCGGACTCATGCCGGTGCCGCTGTCGCTGACCGCCAGCATCACATATTCGCCGGGGCTCACCTCCATGTGATGGGCTGCATAATCCTCGTCGAGCACGACGTTCGCCGTTTCGATCGTGAGCGAGCCGCCCTGGGGCATGGCGTCGCGCGCATTGATCGCCAGGTTGACGAGCGCGTCGTCGACCTGCGTCGGATCGATCAAGGCAGGCCACAAGCCGGTCGCCGCGTGGACCTCGAGGCAGATGGTCTCGCCGAGGGTGCGCCGGAGCAGCCCGGTGATCGCCGGCAGCCGCTCATTGAGGTCGAGCACCACGGGATCGAGATGCTGCTTTCGGGCGAAAGCGAGGAGGCGTCGTACCAGCTCGGCGCCGTGCGAGGCTGCCCCGAGCACTTCGTCCGTCATCTCGGCCACTTCCGAGCCTTCGCTGGCCTGCTCCCGGAGCAGATCGGCATTGCCGACGATGATGGCGAGGATGTTGTTGAAGTCGTGCGCGATCCCCCCGGTCAACCGCCCGAGCGCATCCATCCTCTGAATCTGTCTGAGTTGATTCTCGAGCGCCTTCTGCTCGGTGATGTCGCGGACGATTCCGAGCACATAATGCTGGCTGCCGTCGACGTCCGATATCGGCAGCTTGCGGCCTTCGATGACCTTGGTTTCGCCGCCGACCGCCATCGATTGTTCCGGAACGGGCTGCTCGCGCCCCGATGCCACCACCGCTTCGTCTTCCTCATGGCAGCGATCGGCCAGCTCGCGGGGGAACAGCTCATGATCCTCGTGGCCGAGCAATTCCGCGCGGTGCCGCCCCAGCAGCCTTTCCCCGGCTCCGTTGATCAGCACGTAGCGAAAATGGTCCCTTATATCCTTGAGGAAGACGGTGTCGGGCATGTTCTCGATCACGGCGTCGAGGAGAGAACGCGAGCGTTCGAGCTCCGCGGTCCGCTGGGCGACCCGGTCCTCCAGCCCTGCATTGAGGCTCTTCAATTCGCTCTCGGCGCGCCGCCGCCTCGCCGCCTCGCGGTTGCGGACGGCGAACAGCCAGGCGAGCGCGAGCAGGCTCAATCCGACCCCTGCCGCCAGCGCCGTGTTGGTGACGATGGCCTGCCGCTCGACCGCGCGCTTGCGGCGGGCATGGTCGGCCTGCTCGACCGCTACGACGGCATCGACCTCGGCGCGGAGCCGGTCCATCGCGGCCTTGCCCTCATCCATCGCCGGCACCTGGGCGACCGGCGCCGGCGAGCGCGACCGTTCGTCGACCACCTGATCCGCGACGGCGATCCGCCGCCGTCCCAGTTCCTCCAGTGCATCGACGCGTCGCCCCAGCGCAGGGTCGTCGGGGGCCAGCGACCGCAAGCGGGCGAGGGTCCGGTGCGCCTCCTCCCTGCCGGAATAATAGGGCTCCAGATAGGGGCGATTGCCGGTAATGACGTAACCGCGGGTGCCGGTTTCGACATTCTGCAGATCGGAAAGATAGCGGTTGAGCTCGGTGAGGATCCTCTGGCTTTGCTCGGCGCGCGCCGACAGGGCGATCAGTCGGTTGGTGCTCGCGAAGGACACCGCGCTGACCGTGATCAGAAGCAGCAGCGAAGCCCAGAAGACTAGCTTCTGCTGGACCAGGGAGGGGTTCTTGATCGGCATGGGGCTGATCGGCGCGTCAGCCACCTCGGGCCGCTATCGGCGCGCTGGCTGCAGGCTGATCCGCTTTCCCGAATCCGGGCTTAGCCCCCCATTTGGATATCCACAGGGGCAGCCGGTCCCCCGTCATCGGCTTGGCGATCAGATAGCCTTGCGCCTTGTCGCAGCCGAAGGCTTGCAACGCAGCGAGCGTCTCCTGATCCTCCACGCCTTCCGCGGTGACCGTGAGCCCGATCTCGTGCGCCATCGCGATCAGCCCGCGCGTGATCGCGCGCGAATCCCCCGACACCAGCAGGTCCGCGACGAAGCAGCGGTCGACTTTGAGCTCGGTGAACGGGAGCCCGCGCAGCTGGACCAGCGACCCGTAGCCGGTGCCGAAATCGTCCAGCGAAATGCCGATGCCCTTGAGGCGGAAGCGCGACACCGTGTCCATCAGCCGGGTCGCTTCCTGGGTGGCGCTCTCGGTAAGCTCCAGCATCAGCCGCTCCTGCGGCACATTCTCGGCGAGACAGATGCCGGTGACGACGTCGGGAAAGTTGACATGCCTCAGATTGAGCGCCGAGATATTCACGGCAAGCTCGAGATCCAACCCTCCTGCCCGCCACGCCGCCCATTGCCGCGCCGCCGTCACCAATACCCATTCGCTGAACCAGTCGATCAGCCCGCTTCGCTCGATCGCGGGAATGAAGTCCACAGGGCTGATCGCGCCGCGACGCGGATGCTGCCAGCGGGCGAGCGCCTCGACACCGGTGATCGCAGCCGAGCGCAGGTCGAGCTTGGGCTGGTACATCAGGTATAGCTGCCCCGTGGCTCCGGCCTGCTCCAGCCCGGCCAGCGCGAGGTGCGGCACCGGCCCGGTCATGCCGCCACCGCGACGTCGAGAGCTTCGATTGCGGCCCGCAACTCGGCGGCCCGTAGCGGCTTCATCAGGGTTCCCGCGACGTTGAGCCCGCGGGCCTCGCCCAGACGGCCGCTCGTCTCCAGGACGCGCGCGTCGAAGCCGCTGATGATCAGGATCTTGGCCCGGCACTTGGTCGTCGCCAGGAACCGCAGCAACTCGACCCCATCCACGTCCGGAAGCGACAGGTCGAGGGCTATGGCTTCGGGTTCGTCTGCGACCAGCGCATCCATGAAGTCTTCGGAATCGTGGGTGACGGTGACCTCGTACCCGCAGCTTTTGGCGATCCTTTGGATCAACCGAGCCATTGCTGGCTCATCATCGATAATCAGGAGTCGCTTCATCGTCATCGACCTTGGCCTGGGCGAATCCGCCCGTACAAAAACGCTCCCCCGGCTCAGGCCTAAGATAAAAAGGTATCCAGATTATGAATGACTTGAGGTCGTCGAACACCTGCTCGCACTCCGCCCGGACCGCACGCTCGCGGCCTTTTCGCCGAAACGCACCTGTCCCCGGTCAGCGATCGGTCGGGGCCGTCGTCAGCCCGATTTCAGCGCAGGTTCGGGTTGAACTCGGGGCCTTCGCAGAAGGCTCGCTCCTGGTCGTTGTTGGTGATCGTGTAGGTGCCGGTATTCCCCGCCTGGGTGCTGTTCGAATAGTCGAACACCCGCGACTTGCCGCCGCTGTTAGCCGCCTGCGCTTCGGCCGCCCTGCGGGGGAGATATTTGCCGTTGATGGCGGTGGCGTCGGCGCCGGTCGCCGCGTCCGCGGCGGTGCGCCAGGTGATCAGGCATACCTTGTCCTGGCCCGGAGCGTCGCCCGAGCCGCCGAGGCTCGCCTGAGCCGCCGCCGGAGCCGTCATCGCAAAGGCGACGGCCATCGTCGCTGTTATGGGCCTGCGCATGGTCTTCTCCTTCGTTCCGTGCGCACGAACGGACCCGCGCCATCGCCGTTCCCCGGGATGGCGCGAGCCGCGCCGAAGATGCGACCAGCCCCTCAGCCCGCGTCGGGCCGCGCCGCCCGAAGCCGAGGCGACCACACGATCGAATCAGTTGGGCCCGTCATTGCCGTCCTTCTTGTCCTTGACGTCGATGTCGGGATTGCCTTTGTCGTTGATGCCGACGTCGACATCCGGGAGATCGACGTCGGGCAGGTCGATGTCGATCACGGCGCCCTCGGGATCGATCCTCACCCGGGTGCCGTCGGGATCGACCCGGTAGCGCACGTCGTTCTCGACGACGATGCGGCTGTCATTCGCGCCGAGGACGACGCGGGTGCCGTCGGCATCGACGCGATAGGTGACGCCATTCTCTTCGACGATGCGGGCCCCCTTGGGGAAGGCGCTGGCCGTGACGCTGCCGCCAGCGTCGCCGGTCGCCGCGACATTGTTGGCGTCGGCCATGTTGGTGTCGGCATCGCCGCAGGCGGCGAGCGCGAGGCAGGCCGCCCCGAGGGTGGTGGCGAGAACGAGCTTGTTCATGTCTTTCCTCCGATAGGGCCGGTGCACGGGCCGCGCCGGGCGGCCGGTTCCGCCGCACCAAGCGAGGGCGCCCATTGGCGGGGATTCGGCGACCCGAAACCGACAACGGGCCAACGCAGCCTCGGGTTCAATGCGAAGGCGGCGCTCGCGGTTCCGGATGGCGGGCACCGGCGTGTCGTATTTCCAGGAAACCAGCATCGGCTAGGTGGCTCCAGGCTGAAAATGACACCAATTTCGGTGGTCACCTGTAGTGACCACGAAGCGACGCACGGGCCTCTGGGCAAGGCGGTCGATCTTTCGTCGGGACGGACGTGGGACGGTCACCCTGTGGCAAGCGGCTGGCTGGCTGGGATAAATGGGTGCCTGGCACCCATCCGCAATCGCGCCCGTAGCTATGCCCGATGCCGCGGCTTTTATCGGATACGCGCCGGCCTCGTCACGCGATCAGCCTCTTTGCGGCTTTGCGTGAGGCAAATCCCCAACGCCCTGCCCGACCGAAAGCTGGAGGACGATCTCACACGAAGCCGCAAAGCCGCTAAGAAGGAGGGTTTTCGAATGCGGCGCACATTAAGGCCGCCCGAGCCGATTTGCGCCTTTGCGGCTTCGCGTGGACTAAAAGGTGCGGGGGCGGCGGCCGGCGGCGTCGCTGGGTGCGTCATTGCGACGGTCTCCCTGCAGCCTGAAGATGAGGGACAAGCCTTCTTTTTCCTCGCACCGGCCCGCGCCCTCAGACGGGGGCGATCTCGCAGAAGTTGAGCTCGTAATCGTCGATCTCCTTGATCTCGAGGAGCACGACCCGTTGCTCGACGATCTTCGGCGCCAGCGACAGGTGCGCCAGCAGCGTCGTCTGGCATTCGTCGCCCGGGCCGAACGGCCTGAAGAACTTCACGCTCGAGCGGATGCTGCCGGCGCGGGCGAGAATGCGCGCCGCGGCGGCCGGCGTCTCCGCCTCGATGCGGAGGCTGCCGAGCGCTCCGCCGTCGCGCTGCCCCTGCTCCAGCCGCGAGAACAGTTTCCAGAAGGACTGGTTCTTGGGAAGGTTGATGATCAGCGTCCGCGTTGCGTTCAGGGGCTCCATGAACAGATTGTACACGAAGCCGTCGCGGCGCCGGCAGGGCGCACCGGCTGCGGGGGCGAAGCTGAGCATGTCCTCGCTCACCAGCCGGCACGCCTTCGGCTCATATTCGTAATAGGGAGCCTCGACGGCGACTCCGCTCCCGTTCGGCGCGATCGCATAGTCGATCTCGACCATGTCCTCGACGTTGAACGAGAGCCGGGCGCGGGCGGCGCCGTCGCCGAGCAGAGGGGACCAGGCGGAGAGCGGCGGCGCGTCCGTCTCCGGCACGCGCGTGTCTGGGTCGTCCTCGGGCTGGGTGAGGTCGAAATAGAGGATCGCGTCGGCGACCGAGTTCGGATCGGCGAAGGCGCGGGCGAGGGAAATGCCGCGAAACGTGTCCGCCGCTTTGCGCTCGCGGCGGAGATCGACCGCGTCCTTCGCCGCTCGGTCCGCGGCGGCCCGGCGTTCGCTGACCATCCGGCGGGCGTCGTCCGCCGCCTTCTTCTTCGCCGCATGGACGCCGTAGATGGACGCCGCCCCCGACAGCAAGATCAGCGCGAGCAGCAAATAGGCGACCCGTCCCAGTTTCTGGCGCTCGCCGGTCTTGGCGTAGAAGATGCCGATGACCGCGGTCAGCAGCGCCATCACCGGGCCGATATATTCCAGCATCCGCTCCCCCCGTTTTTCCCGCCTCGTCAACAGGTTGTAACGGGTTCCGCAGACGCCGCAAGCAAACCGCTCAGCGCCGGTCGTCCTCCCCCACCGCCGGCAGCGCCAGATAATGGAGCCGCCGTACCTCGCGGCGGCCGCGCACCACCGTGTCGAGGATCAGCCCGACCGCGAACGAGAGCGCGGCGACGATCATCAGGCCGGTGATCAGGATCGCGGTCGGGAAGCGGGGGACGAGGCCGGTCTGGGCGTAAGTGACGACCAGCGGGACCGCCAGGATCGTGGCGATTGTCGCGAGAAAGGCGGCGAAGCCGCCGTAGAACAGGACCGGGCGCTCGATCCGGAACAAATGGAGGAGGGTGCGGGCGATGCGCCAGCCGTCGCGCCAGGTCGAGAGCTTCGAGACCGAGCCCTCCGGCCGGGCGCCGTAGGCGGTGACCATTTCGGCGACCGGCATCGCCAGCTCGAGCGCGTGGACGGAAATCTCAGTCTCGGTCTCGAAGCCGCGCGACAAAGCCGGGAACGACTTGACGAAGCGGCGCGAGAAGACCCGGTAGCCCGAGAAGATGTCGGTGAAGCTGCGGCCGAACAGGCCGGCGAGCAGGCCGGTGAACAATCGATTGCCGAGCCGATGGCCGCGCCGATAGGCCTCCTCCACTTCCGACCTGCGGGCCCCGACGACCATGTCGAGCCGTTCCTCGACGAGGCGGCGGACCAAAGCCGGCGCGGCGGCGGCGTCGTAGGTGGCGTCGCCGTCGGCCATCACATAGACGTCGGCCTCGATGTCGGCGAACATGCGCCGGACGACATGGCCCTTGCCCTGCATACGCTCGTCGCGGACGATCGCGCCGGCTTGCGCCGCGACCTCGCGGGTGCGGTCGCGGCTGTTATTGTCGTAGACGTAGATGGTCGCGTCCGGCAGCGCGGCGCGGAAAGCCGTCACCGTCCGGTCGATCGCCGCTTCCTCGTTGTAACAAGGGAGGAGAACGGCGATGCGCAGCTCAGTCTGATCCACTTTCCCCCCTCGCTGGCGCGCCGACGCTCATTCTTAGGCGACGAAGCGGAGCTTAGGAATCCTTCTTCTTCGCGCGCGGCTTCCCGGCGGGCGCCGCCTCGGCGGCGGGCTCGGCCGGCTTCGGCTTCGCTTTCTTCGTCTGAGCCGCTTCCGGCGCGGTGCCGGCCGCCTTCTTCGCCGGCCTGGCTGCCGCATCCGCGGCCTTGGCCTTCCCGGCGGGCTTCACGACGCCGCCGGCTTCGGCATCGGCCGCCTTGGCCTTCTTGCCGCCGGCCTTCCTGGCCTTCTTCGGTTGATCGTCGTGGTCGTGACCGCAGCCGGGGCCATGGACGTGGCCGGTGTCGGTCGATTCGATCTCGGCCTGGAGCGCCTCCCGGGTCACCGTCCGCTCGCTGATCCGAGCCTTCGAGAACAGGAAATCGACGACCTTGTCCTCGAACAGCGGCGCCCGCAGCTGGGCCGCCGCCATCGGGTCGCCGCGGACATAGTCGACGAACTTCTGCCGGTCCTCGGGGCGGTATTGCTGGGCCGCCTGCATGACCAGCTGGTTCATCTCATTGTCGTTGATCTGGACGCTGTTGCGCGTGCCGATCTCCGAGAGGAGCAAGCCGAGGCGGACGCGGCGCTCGGCAATGGCGCGATATTCGTCGCGCTCGCTCTCCATCTCGGCGCGCGCCGCCTCCGGATCCTCCTCGTGGCTGGCTTCATGCTCGAGCTGCTGCCAGATCTGGTTGAACTCGGCCTCGACCATCGACGGCGGCACCTCGAAATCGTGGCTGGCGGCGAGCTGGTCGAGCAATTTCCGCTTCATATGGGTGCGGGTGAGGCCGCCCAGCTCCTGTTCGACCTGGCCCTTCATCAGCTCGCGCAGCTGATCGATGCCCTCGAGGCCCATCGACTGGGCGAAGGCATCGTCCGCCTCGAGCGCGCGCGGAGCCTGAACCTCGCCGATCGTGACTTCGAACACGGCCTCGCGGCCCTTCAGATAGGCGACCGGATAATCGTCGGGGAAAGTGACGGTGACGGTCCGCTGGTCGTTGGCTTTGGCGCCGACCAATTGATCCTCGAAACCGGGGATGAGCCGGCCCGTGCCGAGCTCGACCCGCATCGATTCGCCCTTGCCGCCCTCGAAGGCGGCGCCATCGACGCGGCCTTCATAATCGATGATGACGAGGTCGCCGAGCCGCGCCGCCTGGTCGGCCGGAACCGGCTCGAAGCTCTTCTGCCCCTCGGCCAGCCGTGCCACCGCCTCGTCGATCTCGGCGTCGGTCGGCTCGACCAGCAGCCGCTCGAGCTTGAGATCGTCGATCTTCGGCGCCGGCACTTCGGGCAGGGTCTCGAGCTCGACCTTGACGATGGCGTCGCGGCCGGGGCCGCCTTCCTCGAGCTCGACCGAGGGCTGCATCGCCGGCCGCAATTTCCGCTCGGAGATCAGCTGCTGGACGCCTTCCTGGACCGCGCTGTTGAGCGCTTCCTGCTCGATCGCCGGACCGTGCATCTTCCGGACCAGGTTCGGCGGCACCTTGCCGGGGCGGAAGCCGGGCATGCGAATCTGCGGCGCGACCTTCTTCAGCTCGCCGTCGACGCGGGCGTCGATGTCCTGCTTGGAAATGGTGATCCGGTAGGCGCGCCGGAGGCCCTGGTTCAACGTCTCGACAGTCTGCATGATGTGAAGCTCTTACCTTCGTCGCGGGAGTGCGGCCTTCGTCAGGATCGGGCGGGGCGAAGCTGGTGCGGGCGAAGGGACTCGAACCCCCACATCTTTCGATACCAGGACCTAAACCTGGCGCGTCTACCAGTTCCGCCACGCCCGCCGGGCCGCCGGTCGGCGCGGGATATAGCAGGCGTGGCGCGGGGGGCAAGGGCGGTGGCGGCAGAGGGACTGGCCGCCGGCGCGGGCCGTAAGGCTTTCCGTTCAGGCGAAGACGCTGCCGGTCGATGTCCAGGCCGCCGTCCGTTTCAGCTCCGCTGCCCGGTAAGGCGAAGCGGCTTCTTGGCGGGGCCGAAAGCCGCTATAGTCCGGCGCGGGGGACCGGGGCATGGCATCCACGCGAATCAAGCAAAGCGGGCGAAGCAAGGCCGCCCAACCCGTCTTCTCACCCGAGGAATGGGCCTGGAGCCAGATCTGCAGCGGGCAGATCGCCGACTTCTCCGCCAGGTTCGGCGAGCTCGACCCGGCGGCGCGCAAAGGCTGGGGGCCCGAACGCACCCTCACCGCTTCGTTCCTTCGCTCGATCCTTCTCGACAAGCAACGCGCCGCCTTGCTGCCGGTCGAAGGGGTCCGCATCGTCGGCGCCCGCTTCACCGAAGCGCTCCCCCTCGGCCACGGCCGCGTCGAACGGCCGGTCTGGCTCGAAAATTGCCGCTTCGAGCGGCCGGTCAAGCTGACCGCGCTGGACATTGGCGGGCGGCTGTCGCTGCGAGGATCGTTCTTCCACGGGACTTCCGACGAGCCGGCGCTGGACCTGTCGGGAGCGGCGGCGCGCCACGCGGATTTGACCGCCACCGCGGTGCGGGGAGACCTGGTCGCGGCGAACGCCGTCTTCACCGGTGGGCTCGACCTCACCGGCGCTGCCGTGAGCGGTGCGCTCGAGCTGGGACGAGTCAAGGCCGGCTGCGTATTCCTCCGCAAGGCCTCGTTGCGCGACGTGACGCTGACCAGCGCCGATATCGAGCAGGACGTGGACGCGACCGGCGCCACCATCGACGGCGCCTTCGCCATGGGCGAGATACATATCCACCGAAACCTGATGATGAACGGGAGCAAGGCCGAGCCCGCCATCCTCAAGAAAGAGCTGTTCCTGGAGACCGGGACGATCGGCGGAAGCGTCGAACTGGTCGGCGTCACCATCGGCGGCCCCGTCAAGATGAACGGGCTGATCATCGAACGGCATTTGTTCATGCGCCGCCCGGACGCGGAGGGGGAGACCATCTTCGGCGACCTGGTCGATCTCGACCATTCGCAAATCCGCGGCCACCTCCAGCTGTCGGGCGCCTCGCTGAACGGCAACTTCACGATGATGGGCGCCAAGATCAGCGAGGATTTCGGCGGGTGGGGCCAGACCCGCTTCCACGGCTATGTTTCCCTGTCGGACGCCGAGGTCCTGGGCAACGTCGACCTGACCGATGCCATTTTCTACAAAGGGGCGAGCGCCAACAACACGGTGGTGAAAGGCCGGCTGATCCTTGACGGGGTCGTGGCCGATGGCGTGTTCGACCTGACCGCCGCACGAATCGAGGGGAATTTCACTCTCAGCAGCACGGTCTTCCGCGACCGGCTGGACCTTTCCGACCTGTATGTCGGCGGCACTCTGTTCATGACCGACTATAGCGGGAAATTGCCGTCGCTGAACGAGGTCAAGATCACGAATGCCCAAATCCGGGGACATTTCGAGTGCCGGGTCGCCTGCAAGGGCCCGTTCAACGCGGGCGGCGTCAGCATCGGCCAGAACCTCACGATCATGGGCACCGCGCAGGCGCAGCCGGTCTTCGAGGGCGGACTCAATCTCGGCTATGCCCGCATCGAGGGTATTGCGAGCATCACCGAGGCCCGGATCGAATCGCAGCTGGTGCTGGAGAACGTCAACATCAAGCGCGATTTCTGGCTGAGGGGACAGCTCAATTGTTCGGTCGCCATGGGCAGCGGCGACGTCGGCGGCAGCCTCAGCGTTTCCGCGGCGCAAGGGGAGATCGACATGGGCGGGATCCATGTCGGCCAGGATCTCACCCTCATCGGCACGTTTCCCGAGAAGGTGAAGCTTTCCCGGGCGCGCATCGGCCGGGCGCTCGATGCGAGCGGGGCAGCCCTGGAGGGCCTCGATCTCGGCGAGGCCGACATCAAGGGGCGGCTCCTCCTCGGCTCGCCGTCCGCGTCGGTGCGCTGGAGCAACGGCAACGAACTGGACCTCAGAGACGCCACCGCCGGAAGCCTCCAGGACTGGGCGGTGAGAGCGGGGCGGGGATGGGATTCGAGCTGGCCGGCGATGGGCATGCTGCAGCTCGACGGATTCACCTACCACCGGCTGGGCGGAGCCCATGTCAAATCGTCCGAACAGATGATCGAGCGACCGGCGGCCTGGTTCGAATATTGGCTCGCCCTCGACCAGCCTTATTCGCCGCAGCCCTACGAGCATCTGGCGATGATCCTGAGGCAGGCCGGCGAGAGCGAGAAGGCCAACCGGATCTTGTTCGCCAGCCGGGAACAGGCGCGCAAGGCGGCCCGGAAATCCGGCAACATCGGCCGCTGGATCGGCCTTACCTTGCTGATGCTGATCATCGGCTACGGCATAGGCTACCGGTTCTTCTTCGCGCTGGGATGGGCGATCCTGCTGACTTTGGTCGGTGCCGCGGTGCTCGGTCCGGGACCGGTCGGCGGCGGCGAGTTCGTCCTCACGACCTATCTGGAAAAGGCCGCTTACAGCTTCGACCAGCTGCTGCCGATCATCGAGCTCAACCGCGGCTTCAGCGAGGTGTCCCTGCCGGCGCCGGTCGAAAATTATTTCTATGCGCACAAGCTGCTCGGCTTCCTGCTCGGCTCGTTCATCGCGGCGGGCGTTGCCGGTCTGACCCAGAGATCGAAATCCTGAGGCCGGCTTCGGCGCGTTTCCGGCAGCGGGGACGCCTGCAATCACTGCGGCCGGAACGTTGCCGCGCCTCGGGCTTTGGGGGGCTTAGTCAGGGAGTCGCCAATGCTCTATCGCAGGCTCGGATCGAGCGATCTCCAAGTTTCGGAAATATCGCTCGGCTCGTGGCTCACCTTCGGCGTCGGGGTCGAGCGCGATCGCGCCGCCGCCGTGGTCGACAAGGCGTTCGAGCTCGGCATCAATTTCATCGACACCGCCAATATCTACGGTCGGGGTGCGGCGGAGACGTTTCTCGGCGAGGCGCTGAAGGGGCGGCCGCGCGATTCCTACGTGCTGGCGACCAAGGCTTTCTTCCCGATGACCGCGACCGACAAGGGACTGTCGCGCGCGCAGATCGAGAAGCAGCTCGACGCGTCGCTGAAGCGCCTGGAGACCGACCATGTCGACCTCTACCAGTGCCACCGCTACGACGAGGAGACGCCGCTCGAGGAAACGATGGAGGCGCTCACCCGGGCCGTACGCTCGGGCAAAGCGCGCTATCTCGGCTTTTCGGAATGGCCGGCCCACCGGATCCGCCAGGCGCTCGCCATCCCCGGGGTCGAGAGGTTCGTCTCCAGCCAGCCTCAATATTCGTTGCTGTGGCGCGAGCCGGAGACGGAGATACTCCCGCTTTGCGCGGCTAACGGCATCTCGCAGATCGTCTGGTCGCCGCTCGCGCAGGGCGTGCTGACCGGCAAGTACCGGCCGGGCGACCCGCCGCCTCGGGACAGCCGCGCCACCAGCGAGGAGATGGGCGGCTTCATTTCATGGCTGCTCAAGGACTCGACTCTGGAGGCAGTGCAGCGGCTAAAGCCGATCGCGGCCGAGGCCGGGCTCAGCCTCGCCCAATTCGCCCTGGCCTGGGTGCTGCGGGAGCCGAACGTCGCCTCGGCGATCGTCGGCGCTTCGCGGCCCGAGCAGCTGGCGGAGAATGCGGCCGCCTCCGGCGCGACGGTCGATCCGGCGCTGTTCGCGCAGGCGGAAGCGATCATGGGCACGGTCGCGCGGCGATAGGGCGGGGACAGCCTATCTGGCTGTCCCCTCTATTGTCCCCTGCCCTCTAGATCTTCACCTGGCTGCCCATCTCGACGACGCGATTGGGGGGGAGACCGAAAAACTCCATCGGGCTCTCGGCGTTGCGCATCATCCAGGCGAACAATTTCTCGCGCCAGATCGCCATGCCGTGGGCGCTGGCCGCGAGCGGGGTCTGGCGCGACAGGAAGAAGCTGGTCTCCATCATCTTGAACGGCAGGCCGCAGCTCTCGATCCGCGCCAGCGCCTCGGGCACGTTCATGTCCTGCATGAAGCCGAAATGGAGAATGATCCGGTAGAAGCCCTCGCCCAGTTCCTCGACCTCGACCCGCTTGCTCTCGTCGATAAAGGGCACGTCCTCGATCGCCACCTTCAGCGAAATCGACCGCTCGTGCAGCACTTTGTTGTGCTTGAGGTTGTGCAGCAGGGCATGGGGCACGCCGTCGGCCTGGCTGGTCATGAAGATGGCGGTGCCGGGGACTCGGGCGGCCGAATGGGCGGCCGACTTGATGAACAGCTGGATCGGGATGTCGCCCTGCTTCAGTTGGCGATGGAGCAATTTGCGCCCTTTCGCCCAGGTCGTGAGCAAGGTGAAGGCGATGAAGCCGATCGCCAGCGGGAACCAGCCACCGCTCGGCACCTTCAAAAGGTTGGCCGCGAAATAAGCGGCGTCGACGAGGAAGAATAAGGCGAGCAGGCCGCCGGCGAGCCACTTGTTCCACTTCCACAAGGCGAGCAGGACGACGGCGAGCAGGCAGGTGTCGATGAACATCGCGCCGGTCACCGCGATGCCGTAGGCGGCGGTCAGGTTGGACGAGGTCTGGAAGACCAGGACGAGCAGGATCACCATCACCATCAGCGCCCAGTTGATCGCCGGGATGTAGATCTGGCTGGCGGCGGCGGCACTGGTGTGGGTGATTTTGAGGCGCGGGATGTAGCCCAGGTGGATCGCCTGCTGGGTGACCGAAAAGGCGCCGGAGATGACCGCCTGGCTGGCGATGACCGTCGCCGCGGTGGCGATCAGCACCAGCGGCAGGCGGAACCAGTCGGGGGCGAGCAGGAAGAAGGGGTTGTGGATCGCGCCCGGGCTGGCCAGCAGCAGCGCGCCCTGGCCGAGATAGTTGATCATCAGCGCCGGCAGAACGAAATAGACCCAGCCGGTGCGGATCGGCCGACGGCCGAAATGGCCCATATCGGCATAGAGCGCCTCGGCGCCGGTGACGGCGAGCACCACCGATCCCAAAGAGACGAAGGCGAGGAACTTCTCCTCGAGGAAGAAGCGCACCGCCCAAGACGGATCGAGCGCCCAGACGACGTCGGGGGCGCCGGCTATGGCGATCCCGCCGAGCACCGCCAAGGTGACGAAATAGACGCTCACCACCGGCCCGAACATCGCTCCCACCGCCGCGGTGCCGCGCTGCTGGATCATGAACAGGCCGACGAGGATGACGATCGCGATCGGCACCACCCAGGGCTTCAGCCCCGCCTCGACCACCACCAGCCCCTCGACCGCAGAGAGGACGGAGACGGCGGGAGTGATCATCGAATCGCCGTAGAAGAGCGCGCACGCGAACACGCCGAGCAGGACGATGATTGCGCCCCAGCGCGCCCCTTCGGTCTTTCGCGAAATCAGCGCGAGCAGGGCGAGGCTGCCGCCCTCCCCCTTATTGTCGGCGCGCATCAGGATCGTGACGTATTTGAGAGTCACCACGATCATCATCGACCAGAAGATGAGGCTGAGGACTCCGAAAATGTGAAGCTTGTCGACCGGCAGCGGGTGGTGGCCGGCGAAGGTCTCTCGGAAGGCGTAGAGCGGCGACGTGCCGATATCGCCGAAGACGATGCCGATCGCTCCGACGGTGAGCTTGAGAAGGCCGCCATGATGATGGCCCGGAGGCAGGTCGCGCACGTCGGGAAGGGGAGCCGGGGCGGCCGCAGCTTCGCTCATTCTTGGTCCCTCGGCACCTGCCCGGGGGGTGAAAGGCCGAACGGCGCGATCCGTTCCGGCCCCGAGCCGCCGCGCCCGCTACGATTTCACGGGGCGGGGGGCAAGAGGCTTGGGGTTCGGTGCGAGGGGAGCCTTACTCCGCGGCGGCGGCGGCGGCGTCCTTCTCGGCCGCCTGCTTGGCGCGGAAGACGTCGCTGCGGTGAGCGCGGGCGGCCATCGCTTCCCAGGCGCCGGCGGCGCGCAGGCAGCGGTCGCGGACATTGTCGAGCGTCGCCTTCTCGGCATCGGCGCGCGCCTCGGCGGCGCGGGCGGCGTAGAAATCATGCTGGGCGGACATAAAGGCTTTCTCTTTCCCCGCTGGGGACAGCTATTCGTACGTGTCCCACCCTGAGAGGGTGAATGGGGACACGTACAAGCACATGTCCCCTTCCGTTTACGCCGACTGCAGGTTGACGGCGCTGGTCTTGCCGCGTCGGTCGGTTTCGAGATCGTAGGAGACGCGCTGGTCGCGGTCGAGCGTCTGCATGCCGGCGGCCTGGACCGCGCTGATGTGGACGAAGGCGTCGTTGCCGCCGCCGTCCGGCTGGATAAAGCCGTAGCCCTTGTCGGCGTTGAAGAATTTGACGGTTCCGATGGTCATTGGAGTTTTTTCCTTCTTGAGGCGGGACGTTCATCGACCCGCCGGTGCTGCGAGAGGCGAGAGAAGGAAAAAGGAGCCGCAAAGCGCCAAAGACCGTTCATTTGCGACTGGTAGCGACCCGCTATGTAGGCGCTGGGACCGGAAATAGCAAACCAGGGGCGTCGCTTGCCGGCCGGGCTGAGAGCGATCGAGCGACCTGCTTGCCTGCGCCGGCGCTTTCGTTAAGGCGGCGCAATGAGCCTTCCGCTTGTTCTCCGGCGCCTGCGCCTCCCCGCGATCGGTGCGCCGCTGTTCATCGTCTCCAATCCGGATCTGGTCATCGCCCAGTGCAAGGCGGGGATCGTTGGCGCCTTCCCGGCGCTGAATGCGAGGCCGCAGGGCCTGCTCGACGAATGGCTGCACCGAATCGACGGGGAGCTCGCCGCCTGGGACCGCGACCATCCCGACCGGCCCGCAGCGCCTTATGCGGTCAATCAGATCGTCCACCGCTCCAACGACCGGCTGCAGCAGGACATGGCGACCTGCGCCAAGTGGAAGGTGCCGATCGTGATCACCTCGCTGGGCGCGATCGTCGAGGTCAACCAGGCGGTGCACGGCTGGGGCGGCATCACCCTCCACGACATCATCAACGACCGCTTCGCCCGCAAGGCGGTGGAGAAGGGCGCCGACGGGGTGATCGCGGTCGCCGCCGGCGCCGGCGGCCATGCCGGCACCCTCTCCCCGTTCGCACTCGTCCAGGAGATCCGGCAATGGTTCGAGGGGCCGCTGATCCTGTCGGGCGCAATCGCCACCGGCCGCGCCATCCTCGCCGCCCAGGCGATGGGCGCGGACCTCGGCTACATAGGTTCGCCGTTCATCGCCACCGCCGAGGCCAATGCGGCCGAGGCCTACAAGCAGGGCATATGCGACGGGCGGGCGGCCGACATCGTCTATTCGAGCCTGTTCACCGGCGTCCACGGCAATTACCTGCGCGCCTCGATCGTCGCTTCGGGGCTCGATCCAGACCAGCTGCCCGAAGGCGACCTCAAGACGATGGACTTCGGCGGCGGCGAGAGCGCCAAGAAAGCGTGGCGCGACATCTGGGGCTCGGGCCAGGGCATCGGCGCAATCGATCGGGTGCGGCCGGCCGGCGATTATGTCGCCGAGCTGATGCGGCAATATGAGGAAGCTAAAGCGGAGCTGAGGGTGAAGGCCGGGCTCTAGGGTGAAACGACATCAGGCTGGCACTTGCTTCCCCTCTCCCGCCGTTCGCGGGAGAGGAGGGACCCACCGCGCAGCGGTGGGAGGCGAGGGTCTTGCTGATTCAGTGCTGCAGACCCTCACCTCCCAAGCTTCGCTTGGGCCCCTCCTCTCCCGTAAGAACGTGAGAGGCTTTCACGGGCTCCGTGCGCAGCTGAATGTCGACGCGCCCTAGTCTCGCGATGCGAGCGGGAGAGACTATAACGACCGCTCCAGCCGGCTGATCAGGCTGCGCGCCGGGCTCGCCTGGGGTTCGGGGCCGAGGCCGCCCGCTTCGTCGAGGCGCTTGACCCGGGCGTATAGGTCGCGGCTGGCATGGACCAGGGCGAGCGCGCTCTCCGGCAGCCGGGCGAGCAGCGCCTCGTCGCTGTCGGGCGCCTCGCCGAGGCGGCGGGCCGGCCGGCGCGCCTGGCTGCGGCTCAACTCGCCCGCCTCGACCGCGCGCTGGGTGAGCAGCCAGGCGATGACGTGCATCAACCGCGTCGTCACCTTGAGCGACTCGCAGGAAAAGCCGACCCGGTCGATCGGTTCGAGCGAGTCGCGGTCGGCGCGGCCGGCGCTGTCGAAATAGGAGCGCGCTTCGTCGGCGAGCAGCATCGCTTCGGTGTAGAGCGAGGCGATCAGCTTGGCGTTGAGGGGGAGACGCGCTTCCTGCATTCGCTCATGCTGCCACAGAGCCGGCCCCGCCGCCATGCGCAAAGAAGGTAAAGGCGCAACCGTCCCGGCGCGAGACGACTATTCCTCCCCGAGCGGGCGCGCCCGGGCGTCACGCGATGATGTCCGGGATCAATTGGTCCTCGAGCAGCTTGATCTCGTCGCGCAGACGCAGCTTGCGCTTCTTGAGACGGGCGAGCTGGAGCTGGTCAGGCGCCGGCGTGGCGCGGAGCGCGTCGATCGCCGCATCGAGATCGCGATGCTCCTGGCGCAGCCGCACCAGCCGCGCGGCTGCCGGAATTCCGCTGCCCTCGATCCCCTGCATGCCCCGCCTACTCAAGCGCTTAGAAACGCGCTATAGATAGTCCATTAACGGCCCGTCGTACATATTTGCGCGGCCGTCCGATCGATGGGAGACAGTCCACGCCTTCCGACGTTGATCCCCCGGACCAGCACCTGCAAGGAGATGGGAATGCAACAGGCGCATATCTCGGCACTGCAACACCGCCACGCTGACATCGAAGCGCGGATCCTCGAGGAAAGTCAGCGGCCGCTGCCGGACATGGCCACTCTATCCCGCCTCAAGAAAGAGAAATTGAAGGTCAAGGAAGCGATCGCCGGAATCCATTAGGCGATTCGCGATCCCCAAACGTCATTCCCGCGAAAACGGGAATCCGGGCTGAAGTCGTGACAGGCTCGAACTGCGCCTGGGCTCCCGCTTGCGCGCGAGCGACGGCCTTGCATCAGCGCGGGAGCAATCCGGGCCGAAGCGTCGCTTCGGCCCGAAGGCTCAATCGTCGCGGGTGATGCGCTCGTTGCGCTCGTGCCGCTCCTGGGCCTCGACCGTCATCGTCGCGATCGGCCGGGCCTCGAGCCGGGCCAGCGAGATCGGCTCGCCGGTGACTTCGCAAAAACCATATTCGCCGGTGTCGATGCGCCTGAGCGCCGAATCGATCTTCGAGATGAGCTTGCGCTGGCGGTCGCGGGTGCGCAGCTCGATCGCCCAGTCGGTTTCCGAGGAGGCACGGTCGGTGACGTCGGCCTCGCGGATCGGCCCGCTCTTCAGCGACGCCATCGTCCCTTGCGATTCGCGCAGGATTTCGTCTTTCCAGCCGAGCAGCTTGTGGCGGAAATAGGCCAGCTGCTCCGGGTTCATGAACTCTTCGTTGGCACTCGGCCGATAATTGTCCGGGACCGCGCCCAAAGCATAGACCGAGCCGTAAACGTCACTCAAAGCCGTCGCCATAACCCCTCCACTCCTTCACGCACCGCCTCCGCGGTCACGCAAATCCTCGTCGCTCCGCTCCCGAGTCGCCCGGAAATGTCGGAGCCTGCCCCAGCGCGCCTATACGCTTCGCAAAGGGGCAGTACAAGTCACTCAAATAGCGGTTAAAAGTTCACCCGGATTCGCGCAGCGGGCGCCGCTTTCCTGCCCCTCAAGGCATCGCATCCGGACTCGGGCCGGCACCCGTCCCAACAGGCCGCGAATCGGAGCGGTGACGGCGCATTAACCATGTTCCGGCATGCCGTCCCGTCGCCTATTCGTTCACGCCTCGTCCAGTCCTGTCCACAAATGGGACGGAAGCGGCCGCAACGGCCATTTGACCGGCATTCCAGAGCGACTTCATGGTTAACGCGCTTGCACTTAAAGCTTTCCTTTGCATCTGTGCGTGTAGCCCGATGCCGACGCCGATCTTCCGACAGGGACTTTCGGCCACGCATCGGAACCTGGAAACAAGGTGCGCTGTCATGTCGGTTAAAATGGCTCTCGCTAAACTTTGCGCCTGCACCGCGGGCGGTGCGATCGTCGGCGGCGGCGCCGTCCACGTCGCCGAGAACCCGCCGCAGCGGCCGGCCTTCGTCAAGCACGCCAAGTCGGCCAAGATGGTCAAGGAGGCGCCGCGGCGCTACGCCCGGGTGAAGCCGGTCAAGCGCCATCGCCGGGTCCGCACGGCCTGTATCGTCAAACCGGGGGTGACCACCACCACGCGCACCATCACCTATCCGGGCGCAATGCCGATGCCCTTGCCGCCCCTCCCGCCGATGGCGGGGGGCAGCGGCGGCGGAGTCACCGTGATCGGCGGCAGCGGCGGTTTCGGCAGCGGCTTCGGCGGCGGCTTCTTCAGCGGCGGCTTCTTCGGCGGATCGAGCGGCAACGCCATCTTCACCGCGTCGACCAGCACCTCGACCGGCGGCAGCTCGACCAGCAGCGGCGTCTCGACCAGCACCGGCGGAGTCTCGACCAGCACCGGCGGAGTCTCGACCAGCAGCGGCGTCTCGACCAGCACCGGCGGGGTCTCGACCAGCAGCGGAGTCTCGACCAGCACCAGCGGCGGATCGACGTCGACGAGCGGCGGCTCGACCTCGACCAGCGGCGGCTCGACCTCGACCAGCGGCGGCTCCACCTCGACCTCGACCGGCGGCGTCTCGACCACCTCGTCGACTTCGACCGGCAACGTCTCGACCACCTCGTCGAGCGGCAACGTCTCGACCACCTCCTCCTCGTCGAGCTTCGGCGGAGGCACCAGCACGTCGACCAGCTCGAGCGGCAACGTCTCGACCAGCACGTCGAGCTCGACGAGCAGCTCGACCTCGAGCAGCACCAGCTCCTCGACCAGCAGCTCCACCTCGACCAGCAGCTCCACTTCGAGCGGCAGCTCGACGAGCACCAGCACGAGCGGCGGCACCGATGTGCCGGCGCCGCCGATGATCCTGCTGTTCGGAGCGGCGGCCGCGGCCCTGGTCGCCCGCCGGAGGCTTGCCCGCGCCGGCGCGTAACGGCCGGCGGGACGACGAAAAGGCCGCGGGGACCCTTCGCCCCGCGGCCTTTTCCATGTCGCCGGCACTTGAACCCTTAGGAGGAAACCGCCTTTGCGGCCGCCTCGATCTGCTCGGCGGTGAGGCCGGTGACGGGACCGTTGGGCCCGCCCGCAACCGCGTTGCGCGGCAGGCGAATGCTCGTCCCCGAGGTCAGCTTCACGGTGATGAACTGGTCGTCGACCGCTTCGATCGTGCCGACCGTGGCGCCGTTGGCGCCCTTCACCGTCGCCCCGGCGACGATCTGGGCGTTGGCGGCGGCGAGCGCCTTGTCCACCGCCGCGTTGAGCTGGTCGCGGGTCATGCCGAACAGGGCGCCCGAATCGGTGGCGGTGAAGCTCGATACCGGCAGCGGCACCTCGTGCCGGTCGGTCTTGAGGATCAGCTGGCCGCCCTCGACGCGGACGATCGTGCCCACCTCGCCGCCGCTGGTGTCCTTGACGACGGCGCCGGCGGTGATCGCGGCCGCGGCCGGAATCGCCGTCGAGGCGAGCGCGAGGCCGGTGATGATCAAACTAAGCTTGGAAGGCATTGTCACTCCTGGATGTTGACGATTGCAAGGGCCGCCCCCGGCCGAAGCCGATTCGCAAACTATGCGGATTGCAGGATTTTCTCAATCTCCGCGACGGGATGACCGGTCAGGTCCTTCGCCACCTCGCCGGCGAGGCGCTTCTCGACTTCCTTGTGATAATGCTTCCTGAGCTCGCCCAGGGTCTTGGGCGGCGCCACGATGATCAGCGCTTCGAACTCGTTCCTGAGCGCGCGCTTGCGCAGCATCTCGGCGGTGTCGGCGGCGAAGCGTTCCTCCTCCAGCTGATGGAAGTCGACCTCCTCATAGGCGCTGCGGCCGGAGCTGACCGAGGAGAAAGCGCGGCCCGGCGCATCGGTCTTCTGATCGCGATCGGGGGCATCGGCGGTCTCGAGCTTGCGCTCGATTTCGAGCTTGGGGAATTCAGCGTCGCCCTCGTTGCGGAAAAACAGCATCTTCTTGCCGTCGGCGACGACCACGAAGCTATTGTGCGGAACCTGCATCGCTCTCTCCTTCTTCGAGGGAACCAACTCCCGAATCGCGCCGATGGTTGCCCGCTTGCACCGCCGCCGCGCCCGCCCTAGCGCAAGCCCATGCGCATCCTCCTCACCAACGACGACGGAGTGAACGCCAGCGGGCTCAAGGTGCTGGAGCGGATCGCCCGCACCTTCTCCGACGACGTCTGGATCGTCGCACCGACCGAGGAGCAATCGGGCGCCGGCCATTCGCTCACCCTCACCCGCCCGGTAAGGCTGAGGAAATTGGGCGAGCGCCGCTTCTGCGTCACCGGCACGCCGACCGACGCCGTGATGATGGCGGTCGCCCATCTGATGAAGGAGACGCCGCCGGACCTCGTCCTCTCCGGCGTCAACCGCGGCGCCAATCTCGGCGAGGACGTCACTTATTCCGGCACCGTCTCGGCAGCGATGGAAGGAGCGATGGCCGGCATTCCGGCGGTCGCGCTCAGCCAGGCCTATGCCAGGGAAGGGATGGGCGACACGGTGCCATTCGCGGCCGCCGAGGCCTGGGCGGAACGCGTGCTGCGACCGATCGTCGCCGGCGGCATGGCGGCCCGCACCCTGGTCAACGTCAATTTCCCCGCGTTGCCGCCCGACCGGGTCAAGGGCGTCCGGGTGGCGCCGCAGGGCCGTCACGATTATGCCCGCCTGCGCATCGTCGAGCGCACCGATCCGCGCGGCTACGAATATTTCTGGTTCGGTCTCGCGCCGACGGTCGAGACGCCCGGCCACGCCACCGATCTCGAGGTCGTCGCCGACGGCTTCATCGCCGTCACCCCGCTCCATCTCGACCTCACCCATGCGCCGTCGCTGGCGCGGCTGGCGGAGCTGTACGGATGATGCGCGAGCGGCCCCGCGGACCCGACGAAATCACGCTGCGGCGTCGCGGCCGGCTGCCGATCTGGGCGCAGCTCGGCTGGCGCGCGGCCCTGGTCCTCGGCCTGCTCGCCTTCGCGATCCTGGTCCACTGGATCGAGCGCGACGGGCTCAAGGACCATTATGACGGCCATGTCAGCTTCCTCGACGTCGTCTATTTCACGATGATCAGCATCACCACTACCGGCTATGGCGACGTCGTGCCGGTCGCGAACCACACGCGGATGTTCGACGCTCTGGTGGTGACTCCGATCCGCATCTTCTTCGTGCTGATCTTCATCGGCACGGCCTACACGTTCGTGCTCAGGCGGACATGGGACAGGTGGCGCATGGAACGGCTTCAGAAGACTCTCTGCAATCATGTCGTCGTCGCCGGCTTCGGCACCAGCGGCTCGGAGGCGGTCGACGAGCTGATCGCGCTGGGCACTCGAGCCGAGGAGATCGTCGTCATCGACGCCAGCGAGGAAGCGCTCGAGCGCGCCAAATCGCTGGGCTGCGCGGTCGCCGAGGCCGACGCGACCCGCGACAAGACGCTGCAGGCGGTGCGGATCCAGCAAGCGCGGGCGCTGGTCGTCTCGGCCGGCCGCGACGATACCTCGATCCTGATCACGCTGACCGCGCGGCACCTCGCGCCCAAGCTCAACATCAGCGTCGCCGTGCGCAACGAGGACAATGAGCTGCTCGCCCGCCAGGCCGGCGCCAGCACCGTGATCAACCCGGTCAGCTTCGCCGGCCTGCTCCTCGCCGGCTCGACCACCGGCGCCCATATCGCCGACTATATCGCCGACCTCGCTTCCTCGAGCGGCCGGGTGAGGCTGGCCGAACGGGTGGTGCGCGACGACGAATGCGGCAAGCCGCTCTCCGCCGTGGCCACCGGCCTGGGCGTGCGCATCTACCGCGACGGCACGCCCTTCGGCTTCTGGGAGCCCGAGGCCCAGTCGCTGAAGCCGGGCGACTGCGTCGTCGAGATCCTCCCTACCGCGGCTCGGGAAGCGGAGACCTGATGGGGACAGTTAGGGGACAGTTACGTAACTGTCCCCTAACTGTCCCCGCGCCGCGAGCAAGGCGAGGGCCGCCGCGAGCGCGAAGGCGGCGCCGGCGAGGAAGGTCGCGGCCGGGCCGATCCGGTCCCACAGCAGGCCGGCCGCGACGCTCGCCGCCAGCATGGCGATGCCGCCGGCGAGGTTGAACAGGCCGAAGGCCGAGCCACGCAGCGGCGCCGGCGCCCGGTCGGCGATGAGCCGCGAGAGCAGGCCCTGGCTGAGGCCCATGTGCAGGCCCCACAAGGCGACCGCCGCGAAGGCGGCGACCAGCCCGGGGACCAGCGCAAGCAGCAGGTCCGCGGCGACGAGGACGGCGAGGCTGGCCAGCAGCAGGCCGCGCGTGCCGATCCGGTCGGAAGCGAGCCCCGCCGGATAGGCGGACGCCGCATAGACCAGGTTCATCACCACCAGCACCGCCGGCGCGAGCCACATCGGCAGGCCTTCCGCCGAGGCCTTGAGGATCAGGAACGCCTCGCTGAACCGCGCCAGGGTGAAGATCAGGCCGATTCCGACAACCGTCCAATAAGCGCGGTCGAGCTCCCTGAGGTCGGCGAAGCGCAGCGGCGCCCGCGCCGGCGCATCGGCCGCGCGTTCCGGCTCGCGCACAGCGAACAAGACGAGCAGCACCGCCGCGACCGCGGGGATGACGGCGATCCAGAAGACGGCGCGGATGTCGCTGGCCAGCGCCAGCATCAGGCCGATCGCGAGGAGCGGCCCGGCAAAGGCGCCGGTCGTGTCCAGCGACTGCCTCAGGCCGAAGGCGCGGCCGAGTATCGCCGGCGGCGTCACGTCGGCGATCAGGGCGTCGCGCGGCGCCCCCCTTATCCCCTTGCCGATCCGGTCGGCGAAGCGCGCCGCCAGCACCGCCGGCGCCCCGGTCGCCAGCGGGAAGAGCGGTTTCGACAAGGCGGCAAGGCCGTAGCCGAGCAGAATCAGCGGCTTGCGCCGGCCAAGTCGGTCCGACAGCCAGCCGGAAAAGACCTTGGTGATCGACGCGGTCGCTTCGGCCATGCCGTCGATCAGCCCGACCGCGGCGACGCTCAGCCCCAGCGTGCCGACCATGAACAGCGGCAGCAAGGCGTGGACGATCTCCGACGACAGGTCCATCGCCAGGCTGACGAAGCCGAGCGCGACGACGGAGCGCGGCAAGGGCGGACGGGACGCCATGGAGGGGACGGACGCCATGGAGGGGACAGTTACCAAACTGTCCCTATTTTGGGGACAGTTTGGTAACTGTCCCCATCAGGTGATTGCGGCAAACTTCTCGACCAAGGCGGTCGGCCCGGAGACGATCAGAAGGTCGTCCGTCTGCACCAGGGTCTCGGGCCGGGCGTAGGTGAAATCCGCCTTCGGCCTCTTGACCCCGACGATGGTCACTCCGAACCGGCTGCGCACGCCATATTCGGCCAGGGTGAGGCCGGCCAGCTCGGCAGGCGCGCGCGTCTTGACGATCGCATAATCGTCGTCGAACTCTATGTAGTCGATCATCTTGCCGGTCACCATATGGGCGACCCGCTCGCCCATCCTCGCCTCGGGATAAACGACATGGTGGGCGCCGGTGCTCTCCAGGATGCGGCCGTGGCGCTCGTTGGTCGCCTTCGCCCAGATGTTGCCGACGCCCAATTCGACCAGCGACAGCACGGTCAGAACGCTCGCCTCGACGTCGCCGCCGATGCCGACGACGGCGCGCTCGAAATCGCCGACGCCCAATTGCCGCAACGCCTCGGTGTCGGTCGAATCGGCCTGGACGACCTGGGTGAGCCGGTCCGACATGCGCTGCACCAGCGCCGGATTCTCGTCGACGCCGAGCACTTCATGGCCCATCCGGATCAGCGAATTGGCGACGGCGCTGCCGAAGCGGCCGAGGCCGACGACGAGGACGGTGCTGGTCGAGGCGTTTCTGGGTCTAGCCAACGATCGGGCGCTCCTCTGGATAGCGGTACGGCCGGTCGCCGCCGCCGAGCGCGAGCGCGGTGGCGACGGTGATGCTGCCCACCCGTCCGACGAACATCAGGACGATTATAACCAGTTGCGCGGCCGGGGGCAGGTCCGGCGTGATGCCGGTCGACAGGCCGACCGTGGCGAAGGCCGAGATCGTCTCGAACATGACGTCGTGGAAGGCGAAGTCGGTCAAGGCGAGCACGGCGAGAGTGCCGGTACCGACCAGGCCGATGGCGAGCAGCACCACGGTCAGCGCCTGGCGCTCGACATGGGTGCCGATGCGGCGGCCGAAAATGGCGACGTCGCGCTCGGAGCGTATCTCCGACCAGACGACCAGCCCGAGCAGGAAGAAGGTGGTGACCTTGATGCCGCCGGCGGTGCCGGCGCTGCCGCCGCCGATGAACATCAGCACGTAATTGACCGCCAGCGTCTCGATCCGGAATTCGCCGACGTCGAGCGTGTTGAGCCCGCCCGAGCGCGGCGTCACGGAATGGAAGGCGGAATTGAGCAATTTTTCGCCCACGCCCATCGGCCCCAGCGTCGCCGGGTTGGTCCATTCGGCGGCGAGCATGGCGACGAAGCCGGCGACGAGCAGGATGAAGCTGCCGAGGAGGGTGATCTTGGAATGGAGCGACCAGGCGGACGGCGTCAGCGGCGCGCGACGCAATTCGTTGAGCACCGGGAAGCCGAGCGCGCCGGCGAGGATGGCGAGCATCACCGGCACCAGCACCGGCGGCTGCGACCGGAAGCCGATCAGGCTGTCCGACCAGGTCGAGAAACCGGCATTGGTGAAGGCCGAGACCGAATGGAACAGACCCACCCACAGCGCCCGGTCCCAGGGCAGAGCGTGGCCGTAATGAAAGACGAGGGTCAGCCAGGCGGCGACCGACAGCTCGATGACGAGCGTCACCAGCAGGATCAGGCGCAACACGCCGAGCATGTCGGCCGTGTCGAGGCTGCCGCGCTCGGCATGGGCGACCATGCGCGCGCTGAGCCGCAGCCGCCGGCCGGCGAGCATGCCGAGCAGGGTGGCGCCGGTCATGATGCCGAAGCCGCCGATCTGGAACAAAGCCAGGATCGCGCCGAGGCCGAACGGCGACCAGTAGGTCGGCGTGTCGACCACGGTCAGCCCGGTCACGCACACCGCCGAAGTGGCGGTGAACAAGGCGGTGAGCAGAGGCGCGCCGCCGGGCCCGGCCCGCGCCATCGGCAGCATCAGCAATATCGTCCCGACCGCGATCGCGACCAGGAAGGCGGTCGGGACCAGCCGCGCCGGATGCCTTATTCCCCGCTGGCGCAAGCCCATTTCCGATCGGAAAGTTTCGCCGCGCCGAGCTATGCGGCCCCCGCCCCCACCGCGCAAGCCGCCGGAATTGCGCCGGGCCTAGGAAAAACGGCCCGGCACGCCTATCTAGCGCCCTTCCCATGGCCACCATCCTCCCTTCCCCGCCCAAGGTCGGCATGGTTTCGCTCGGCTGCCCGAAGGCGCTGGTCGATTCCGAGCGGATCCTGACCAAATTGAGGTCGGACGGCTACCAGCTCTCGCCCGATTACGACCAGGCCGACGTGGTGCTGGTCAACACCTGCGGCTTCCTCGATTCGGCCAAGGAGGAGAGCCTCGCCGCGATCGGCGAGGCGATCGCCGAGAACGGCCGGGTCATCGTGACCGGCTGCATGGGAAAGGAAGCGGACCTGATCCGCTCGAAATTCCCCGAAGTGCTCGCGGTCACCGGCCCGCACCAATATGAGCAGGTGGTCGGCGCCGTCCACGTCGCCGCGCCGATCCCGCCATCCGCCTATCTCAACCTGGTGCCGGAGGGCGGCCTCAAGCTCACCCCGCGCCACTACAGCTATTTGAAGATCTCGGAAGGCTGCAACCATCGCTGCAGCTTCTGCATCATCCCCTCGATCCGCGGCGACCTCGTCAGCCGCCGCCCCGACGCGATCCTCAGGGAGGCGGAGAAGCTGGTCGCCGCGGGGACCAAGGAGCTGCTGGTCATCAGCCAGGACACTTCCGCCTACGGCGTCGACCTGCGCCACGCCGCCTGGCCGTACAAGGGCGGCGAGGTCCGCGCCCACATGACCGACCTCGCCCGCGAGCTCGGCAAGCTCGGTGCCTGGGTGAGGCTGCACTACGTCTATCCCTATCCGCACGTCGACCGGGTCATCCCCTTGATGGCCGAGGGGCTCGTCCTCCCCTATCTCGACATCCCGTTCCAGCATGCCTCGCCGCCAGTGCTGAAGGCGATGAAGCGGCCCGCCAACGAAGCCCGGGTGCTCGAGCGGATCCGGGGCTGGCGCGAAATCTGCCCCGACATCGCCATTCGCTCGACCTTCGTCGTCGGCTTCCCGGGCGAGACCGAAGGCGACTTCGAATATCTGCTGCAATGGCTCGAGGAGGCCCAGCTCGACCGGGTCGGCGCCTTCCGCTTCGAGCCGGTCCAGGGCGCGGCGGCCAACCGCCTGCCCGGGGCGGTGCCGGAGGAAGTCAAGGAAGAGCGATACGCGCGGCTGATGGAGCTGACCGCCCGCATCTCCGCGGCCAAGCTGCAGGCGAAGATCGGCCGCGAGATCGTCGTGCTGGTCGACGAGGCCGACGGCGAGGGGGGCGCCACCGGCCGCTCCGAGGCGGATGCGCCGGAAATAGACGGCGAGGTCCACCTGCGCGACGCGCCCGGCGCGAAGCCGGGTGACATATTGCGCGTCCTCGTCGAAGATGCCGACGAGCATGATTTGTTCGGGGTGCCGGCGGCGGGCTGAGCGGCAGGGAGAAGGGCATGCGACGGACGTTTTTTGCCTTCTTGTTGCTTTTCCTGCCGCTTCCGTCCGCAGCGGCGACCGGGCAAGCGCCGGCCGAGGCCGCCGGCGCGGCCTGCGCGACCGTCGATTCCTGCATTGCCGACCTCATCGCGGCGGCACGATCGCGGCGCCAAGTCGGCGAACCGGTCATCGAGCGGCTGGTCGGGTTCGGCGGCAGCGGCGCCGACGCGCTGGTCCCGCTGCTGATGCATGAGGACCTCTACGTTCGTGAATCGGCCGGATTGGCCCTCGCCGGCTTTCGCCGCATCGACCCCCGGCACCTGCCGGCGCTGACCGAGGCGTGGCGGCGCGGCGACATCGTCAACCGTCAGGGACGCGGCAACGGCTGGCTCCCCCGCGCCATCGCCGCGACCGGCACCGAGGCGGCGCTGACGATGTTGTGGGAGGACTTCCTGCGCGATCCGCAGACGGGTTCGAACGCGCAGGTGGTGTTCGCCCTCGCCGATTTCGGAGCGGAGCGCATCCGGCCGCTGGTGCTGAAACGGTTCGAGGAATGCCGCAGCGACCCGACCGGTCTGCGCTGCGCCGGGCTTTCCGATCTGCTCAGCGAGCTTCGGCCCGCCTTCCCTGCCTGGAGCGTCGCCCAATATGTCGAGCTCGCCGCCGGCGCGGCGTCCGACGAAGTGCGGGAGGGGGCGGAGGCTCAGCTCGTCGCGCTTCGTCACCCCGCCGGCCTCCCCGCCTTTCAGCGCCGCCTCGCCGCGGCGGCCGGCGCGCCCGATGAGGCGCAAAACTGGTATCGCGGGTCGCTCATCGCCGGCCTTGCCGGCTACGGTCCGGCGGCGCGGGCGTCCGGGCCGCTGATCGCCCGCTTTCTCGGCGCCTCCTATGACGAGGATCTCCGCGCCAAGGCGGCGCTCGCCCTCGGCCAGATCGGCGACGCCTCCAGCGCCGATGCCCTGCTCGCGATCGAAGCCGATCTCGGCGACGATTGGCTGCTCGCCTACAACGTCGCCGAAAGCCTCGGCCGTCTGCGCTCGGCCGAGGCGCGCCCGCTGCTGGGACGGCTCGCCCGCGGCCACTGGCACCGCGGCGTCCGCAACAATGCGGCGCGGGCGCTGGCGATGATCGACGGCGGCGAATTCGCGCGGCCCGGCATCCCGGGGGACGGAAGCCCCTATCCACCGCCGCGGAGCGAGCAGGGGGAAGAATATCTCTATTTCGGCGACCTCCGCTTCAGCGGCGACGATGCGGTGCGCGGATGCAGCTTCGGCGATCGCGACCGCACCAGTGTCCTGAGCCAGGATCCGGTCGCCGCGATCCGCTGGCCGCGGCGCGGCAAGGCGAGGCTAGAAATCGCGGCTGTCGGCCGGGCGACGGCGGCCGACGTTCGCCGCTACGTTCCGGAGCGGCTGGTGCAGGGATCGGTGATGGCGGTGTCGCCGGTCCGCCGCGGACGGCTTGCGGCCTTCAACGGCGGCGAGTTCGGCGGCGGCCTCTATTACCTGCCTGAAGATGGGCCGGTGCGGGCCCTGTTCAGCGAGCCGGTCCGGGCCGCCTGGCGGATGGGCGGTCGCCTCTACGTGGCCGCCGGCCTCGCGCACCTGGTGCTGGACCGCGGCCATCTTTACGTCGTCGACCCGAGAAACCTGCGGGTGGAGCGGGTCGTTCGTCTGCCGGCGAGCCCGAGGCGGATTTCCGTCTCCAGCCGCCGCGCCGTGATCGTCGAGACGAACGACGGCGCGGTGGCGGTCGGCGAGGATGGGCGGCTGGTCGCTCCCGAGCGGATTGCCGATTGCGCCGCCGGTTGAACCGGCCGAAGAGCCCTTCATGACCGATCTCTCCGCCCTCCTCCGGCCCGACAAGGGCCAGGCCGCCACCGTCCTCCACCTCGTCGACAAGAAAGGCTTCGAGGCCTGGCTCAAGGCGCAGCCCGAACGGGTGAGGCAGGCCGTGTCCGCCCAGGGCTTCAGAGCGGAAGGCTATCAGCTCGCCATCCTGCCCGGCGGCAAGGCGGACTGGTCGGCCCTGTTGGGCGTCGCCAATGTCGACGATCTCAGCCCCTGGTGCCTCGCCAAGGCGGCGGAAAGCCTGCCCGAAGGCAAGTATCGGGTCGAGGGCCAGGGCCCCGGGCCGGCGGCGCTCGGCTGGCTGCTCGGCCAATATCGCTTCGAGCGCTACAAGAAGGCCGAGGGCAAGGCGGGGCCACGGATCCTGCTCACCTCCCAGCCGGCGCGGATCGACGAGATGTTGCGGCTAGCCGAGGCGGTCAGCCTCGTCCGCGACCTCGTCAACGTCCCCGCCGGCGACCTCGGCCCCGCCGAGCTCGAGGCGGCGGTGCGCGAAGTGGCGGCGGAATCCGGCGCGGAAGTGACCGTCACCGCGGGCGCGGCGCTGGAGGACGGCTATCCGATGATCGCCGCCGTCGGCCGCGCCGCCGTTCCGGAACGGGCGCCGCGGCTGATCGAGCTCGAATGGGGCGACCGCCGCCATCCGCGCATCGCCATCGTCGGCAAGGGCGTCTGCTTCGATTCGGGCGGGCTCGACATCAAGCCGGCCTCGGGCATGCGGCTGATGAAGAAGGACATGGGCGGGGCAGCCCACGCGCTCGCGCTGGCTCGGCTGGTGATGACGAACCGGCTGCCGGTCCGGCTGCATCTGCTCGTCCCCGCCGTCGAGAACGCCATTTCCGGCGCCGCCTACCGTCCCGGCGACGTGCTGAAGAGCCGCAAGGGCCTCACCGTCGAGATCGGCAATACCGATGCGGAAGGCCGCCTCATCCTCGGCGACGCGCTCGCCAAAGCGGCGGAGGCAGGGCCGGAGCTGATCCTCGACTTCGCGACCCTGACCGGCGCGGCGCGGGTGGCGCTAGGGCCCGATTTGCCCGCCCTGTTCGCCAATGACGACGCCCTCGCCGAGGCGCTGCTGGCCGGCGGCGAGACGGTCGCCGATCCGGTGTGGCGGATGCCGTTGTGGAGCCCCTATGAGGAGATGCTCGAGTCCGACATCGCCGATCTCGGCAACGCCTCCGAGGCGCCGCTGGCCGGGGCGGTCACCGCCGCCTTGTTCCTCGGCAGGTTCGTGCCCGAAGGCATGGCCTGGGCCCATCTCGACACTTATGCGTGGCGAGGCGCGGCCAAGCCGGGGCGGCCCAAGGGCGGCGACGCGTTCGGCCTGCGCGCGGCCTGGGCGGCGCTCGCCGTGCGCTACCCGCGCTGACGGGGCGCAGGGTTTTTGCGTCGAAATCTCAATATCTAACGAAACGAAACGCGTCCTGACTGGTTTAAGAACCGGAACAAGCCGCCTGGATTTTGGAGATCACCCAGTGGCAGAGCGCGCTCTCAGGAGCTGGATGCAGACGCTGATCGGCTACGTGCGGTCAGGCCAGCCGGACCTCACCAATCGCCAGATGGCGCTGCTGCTGCTGGTCTACCTCACTCCGGGTCCCCACACCGTCCGAGGCCTCGCCCATATTCTCGGGGTTTCCAAGCCGGTAATCACGCGCGCCTTGAATACGCTGGGCTCGCTCGGCTATCTGCGCCGCGTGCGCGACGAGGCGGACCGCCGCAATGTCTTCGTCGCCCAGACCAGCATGGGGCAGGATTTCCTTGAGCGCTTCGAACGCAACATCGAGCAGCAGGAAAGCGCCGGCCGCCGCGGCACCGCCAAGGAACGGGGCCTCCTCCTCCAGCACGGATAGGCGGATCAGGCTCGACGGGCCTTCGGTCCGGCTCGACCCGCGGGTCAATGCCTGGCGCGACGACATTGCCGACATCGCCCTGGCGGGGCGCCTGTTCGCCCCCCATTATGCCGCGCCGTTGCTGCGCGCCTGCGGCCTGATCGCGACGCCGCTGCTCAGCGAACCCGTGGACGGCGCGCAGGCCGTGTCGGAGCTGCTTCCGGGCGAGGGCTTCGCGGTGCTCGACCTCACCGCCGGCTGGGCCTGGGGCTATTGCCTCGCCGACCATCGCGTCGGCTATGTCGAGGCGATCGAGCTTGCCGAGCCGCTCGAGCCCACACATGTCGTCGTCGAGGCGCAGGCGCCGATCCAGGCGCGGCCGGACCCGCTCGCCGCCACCCTCGCCAACCTGCCGATGGGCTCCCGCCTCCACGGCGTCGTTCGCGGCGCCTCGCTGGAATTCGAGGGCGGGTTCGTGCCGCTCTCCTATTTGCGGGCCGTCGGCGAGCCCGACGAGGACCCGGTGGCGGTCGCCCAGCGCCTGCTCGGCGCGCCCTACCGCCAGGGCGGCCGCACCAGCCAGGGCATAGACTGCTCGGGCCTGGTCCAGCTGGCGCTGCAGCTGTGCGGCATCCCGGCGCCGCGCGATACAAAGGAGCAGCGCGCGCTGGGCGAAGCGCTTGCCGCCGACGCGCCGCTGAAACGCGGCGACCTGCTCTTCTGCGAAAACCATGTCGGCATGATGGTCGACGACCGGATGGCGATCCAGGTCAGCTGGGAAGCGCAGAAAGTCGCGATCGAGCCGTTCAGCTGCGCCCGGCCCGGCGGCAGCGGCTCCCCGATCGAGCGGCGCCGCCTCGCCTGAGCTTGCATAACGCAAGCGTAACGAGCAGTCTCGCCCGCTCAACGGGAGGGAGATTTCCATGGCCACCTTCGCACCCGTCGCTCCGCCGGTCTGGTTCCGCATCGTCGCGCTGCTTGCCGTCCTCTGGAACGCGTTCGGCTTTTTCCAATATCTGAGCACGGTCGGCCTGTTCGGCGACCCGATGGCCGGCATGACCAACGCGCAACGCACCGCCGCGGAAGCCATTCCGGCCGCGATCATCGGCGCCTTTGCCATCGGCACGCTCGCGGGGCTGGTCGGCAGCCTCGGCCTGCTCCTGCGCAAACGCTGGGCCTTCACGGTCCTGGTCGTTTCGATGCTGGCGCTCGTGGCGCTGGAAGGCTGGATCGTGTTCCTCAGCGGCGCCCTCGAGGCGTTCGGCGGAATCGCCCTGCCAGCAATCATCACGTTGGTTGCGGTACTGCTCGTGTGGCTCGCCTACCACGCGCGGAAGCGGGGCTGGCTGAGGTAGAACGTTTTCGAGCCGGGTTTCGTCATCCGGTGAAGATTCCACTCGGCCGGATGCGCGCCAGTTACATTTCGCCACGGGCGCGGCGGATGGCGAACCACTTCTGCACGTTGGCATTGTGCTCGGCCAGCGTGTTCGCGAAGACGTGTCCGCCAGTGCCGTCGGCGACGAAATAGAGGGCCGGAGTCGGCGCCGGGTTCAACACCGCGGCGATCGATTCCTTGCCGGGATTGGCGATCGGGCCGACCGGCAGCCCGGCCATCGCATAGGTGTTGTAGCCGTTGCGCGCGCGCAACTCGGAAGCCTTGATCCGCCGCCCGAGCGGCTTGCCGCGGGTGATCGGGTAGATCACCGTCGGATCGGCGTCGAGCTTCATGCCCTGCCGCAGCCGGTTCGAATAGACGCCGGCGATCATCCGCCGCTCGGAGGCCTTGCCGGTCTCCTTCTCGACGATCGAGGCGAGGATCACGGCTTCCTCGGGGCTTCTGACCACGATCGCCGGGTTGCGGTTCGCCCACAAGCGGGCGAGCGTCTTGGCCATCGCCGCCTGCATCCGTTTCAACACCGCCGCCCGGGTCTCGCCGAGCCGGTAGCCGTAGCTGTCCGGCAGCACCGAGCCCTCCTCGGGCACCTCGACCTCGCCGACCAGCGCGTCGGCCTTCATCAGCCGTTCCCAGACCAGGATCGAGGGCAGGCCTTCGGGCACGGTGACCAGCCGCTGCAACGTCCGCCCGCCTTGGAGCAGCGACAGGATCTGGGCATGGCTGGCATGGGCGGGGATCTCATATTCCCCGGCCTGGATCGGCCGGCCGCCGCCGAACAGCTTGGCCTGGAACAGGAATCGTCGCGACGAAGCGATCGCGCCGGCTTGCTCGAGCGTCTCGGCGGCGGCGGCGAGGCTGGACCCGGGCGCGACCACGACCGCGACCGGGCGCGGCGCCGGGCCGGCCCCGTTCCAACCCTGGATGAACCACAACCCGACCGCGAGGACGGCCGCGGCGAGCAGGCCGAGCGCGAGCAGCTTCTTCATGGCCTTGCTTCAGACGGCTTTCATCACCAGGCTGGCGTTGGTGCCGCCGAAGCCGAAGCTGTTGTTGAGCACCGCCTTGACCGGCCGCTGCTTGGCGACGTGCGGGACGAGGTCGACCCCGGCCGTGCCTTCGCTCGGATTGTCGAGGTTGAGCGTCGGCGGCACGATCTGATCCCTCAAAGCGAGAATGCAGAAGATCGCCTCGACCGCGCCGGCGCCGCCGAGCAGATGGCCGATCGCCGACTTGGTCGAGCTCATCGAGAGATGCGCGATATTGTTGCCGAACAGGCGGCGGACCGCGCCGAGCTCGAGCTCGTCGCCGAGCGGGGTCGAGGTACCGTGGGCGTTGATATAGTCGATGTCGCCGAGGTCGAGGCCGGAGCGCTTCATCGCCGCTTCCATCGCGCGGTAGCCGCCGGCGCCCTCCGGATGGGGCGCGGTGACGTGATAGGCGTCGCCCGACATGCCGTAGCCGACCAATTCGGCGTAGATCTTGGCGCCGCGCTTCTTCGCCCTCTCATATTCCTCGAGCACGACGACGCCCGCGCCCTCGCCCATGACGAAGCCGTCGCGGTCCTTGTCGTAGGGGCGGCTGGCGCGCTCGGGCTGGTCGTTGAAGTTGGTCGACAGCGCCCGCGCCTGGGCGAAGCCGGCGATGCCGAGCGGACAGAGCGCATCCTCGCTGCCGCCGGCGAGCATGACGTCGGCATCGTCCATCGCGATCATCCGCGCCGCATCGCCGATCGAATGGGCGCCGGTCGAGCAGGCGGTGACGACCGCATGATTGGGCCCCATCAGGCCGTATTTGATCGAGACCTGGCCGGAGATGAGGTTGATCAGCCGGCCGTGGACGAAGTGGGGCGAGACGCGGCGGGGGCCCTTTTCGTGAAGGACCAGCGCCTCCTTCTCGATGCCGGGCAGGCCGCCGATGCCGGAGCCGATCGACACGCCGGCGCGGAACCTTTCCTCCTCGCTCATGTCGGTGAGGCCGGCATCCTCGATCGCCTGGCCGGCGGCGTCGAGGCCGTAGACGATGAACGGATCGACCTGCCGCTGGATCTTGTGGTCGACCCTTTTATTGGGGTCGAAGCCATATTCATGCTCCGGCGGCTTCACCTCGCAGGCGATCTGGCAGGTGTAATCGGACGGGTCGAAGCGGGTGATGCGGGTCGCGCCGCTCTTCGAGGCGAGGATGTTCTTCCAGCTGGTCTCGATATCGCCGCCGAGCGGCGACACCATTCCGAGACCGGTCACGACTACGCGGCGCATGCGCGAACTCCTCAATCGGCAAAGGACGAACGGCCCCCCGCCTTGGGCGGGGAGCCGTTCGTGTCAAGCGGCTCGAACACCGCCGGGCCGGCGGAAAGGCCGTTCAGGCTTTGTGGGCCTCGATATAGTCGATCGCGTCCTTGACGGTGCTGATCTTCTCGGCGGCGTCGTCGGGTATCTCGACCCCGAATTCCTCCTCGAAGGCCATCACCAACTCGACGATGTCAAGGCTGTCGGCGCCGAGATCGTCGATGAAGCTCGCTTCCTCGGTAACCTTCTCGGCTTCGACGCCGAGATGCTCGACGACGATTTTCTTCACGCGATCGGCGGTCTCGCTCATATCTTGCCCTTCCCTAGACTTCTTTCGCGCTGCCCTAGCCGCTCCCAGCCGGGGCTGGCAAGGGGGCCGCAATGGAAACGGATCATTCCTCCTTGCGTTACAGCATCGCCATGCCGCCGTTCACGTGGAGGGTCTGCCCCGTCACATAGCCGGCTTCCCGGCTGGCGAGGTAAACGGCGGCGGCGGCCACGTCGTTCCCCTCGCCGAGCCGTCCCGCCGGGATGCGGCCGAGCAGGGCCTCCTTCTGGGCGTCGGGCAGAGCGTCGGTCATCGCCGAGGCGATGAAGCCGGGCGCGATGCAATTGACCGTGATGTTGCGGCTGGCGACCTCCTGCGCGAGCGCCTTCGACATTCCGACCAGGCCGGCCTTGGAGGCGGCGTAATTGGCCTGTCCGGGATTGCCGGTGGCGCCGACCACCGAAGTGATCGAGATGATGCGGCCGTGGCGGGCGCGCATCATCGGCTTCAAGGCGGCGCGGGCGAGGCGGAAGGCGGCCTCGAGGTTGATGCGGATGACGTCGGTCCATTCCTCGTCCTTCATCCGCATGGCGAGATTGTCGCGGGTGACGCCGGCATTGTTGACGAGGATGTCGAGCCGGCCGCCGAGCGCCTCGACCGCCCGCGGGACGAGCGCGTCGACTTCGACGGCGTCGGCCAGGTTGGCCGCCAGCGCGACATGATCGCCGCCCAGCCCGGCGCGGAAGGCGTCGAGCTTGTCGACGTTCGACCCCGACACCGCTAACCGAGCCCCCTGCTCCGCCAGCGCGCTCGCGATGGCGGAACCGATCCCGCCCGAGGCGCCCGTCACCAGCGCGGTCATTCCTGTAAGGTCGAACATTATTCGCTCCATTGATTCTTGTTCACGCGGAGGCGCGGGGGCGCGGAGGGCCGGTAGTCGTTAACGACCCGCTTCAGCCCCGCCTTCAACGTCTCGCCTCCAAAATTGATCAAGAGACCGACCGGCTGCTTGGTCAGACGCAGATAGGTGAGAAGCTGTTTGCCATGGACCGGCAAGAGCCGTTCGACGGATTTCACTTCGACGAGCAGGCAGTCGTCAACGAGCAGATCGATCCGAAAGGCGGCTTCGATGCGCACGTCCTCGAATTCGATGCCAACGAGCTGCTGGCGGGCTACGGAATCGCCAATGCTCGCCGGCTTGCTGGCGAGAAGCAATTCATAGACGCTCTCGAGTAGACCCGGCCCTAATTGACGATGCAAACGGATCGCCACGTCGATCACGTCACCGCTGACTGCCTCCAGGTCTCTCACTCCGCGTCTCCGCGCCTCCGCGTGAACCCTAAATCTCCTTCACCAGCGCCTCGATGTCGTCCATCGTGACGACGCTGGTCACCCGCGCGTCCGGGGCGATGCGCTTGACCATCGGACCGAGCACCTTGCCGCCGAACTCGACGAAATGGTCGACGCCGGCTTCGGCCATGGCGGCGACGCTCTCGCGCCAGCGCACCATGGCGGTGACCTGCTCGACGAGCAGGCGGCGGATCTCGGCCGGGTCGGCGACCGGCGCGGCGGTGACGTTGGCGTAGAGCGGAACCGCCGGCTCCTCGATCTCCACATCGGCCAGGGCCCGCTCCATCTCGCGCGCCGCCGGTTCCATCAGCGGCGAGTGGAAGGGCGCCGACACCGGCAGCAGGACGGCCCGCTTGGCCCCTTTCTCCTTCGCGATCTCCAGCGCCCGTTCGACCGCGCCGCGATGGCCCGAAATGACCACCTGGGAGGGATCGTTGTCGTTGGCGACGGTGCAGATCTCGCCCTGCGCCGCGGCGTCCGCCACCGCCCGGGCGATGTCGAGGCTGGCGCCGAGCAGCGCCGCCATCGCCCCCTGCCCCACCGGCACCGCCCGCTGCATCGCCTGGCCGCGCAGCTTCAGCAGCCGCGCCGCAGTCGGCACGTCGAAACTGCCGGCGGCGCACAGGGCGCTATATTCGCCGAGGCTGTGGCCGGCGACGAAATCCGCCTTGTCGATCGCGATGCCGGAAACGCGGAAAGTCGCCACCGCATTGGCCATGATCGCCGGCTGGGCATTCTCGGTGAGGGTGAGCTCGTCCGGCGGGCCCTCCGCCATCAGCCGGGCCAGCTTCTGCCTCAGAGCCTCGTCGACCTCCTCGAACAGGTGGCGTGCCACATGGCTGGCCTCGGCCAGCGCCTTGCCCATGCCGACCGACTGGCTCCCCTGGCCGGGGAAGATGAACGCGCGCATGCCTCGCCTCCTATTGCGGCGGCTGCTAGGCCAGCGGGCGCCGCCAAGGCAAGCGGGGGTTGCTTTTCGGCGCGTCTTGAGCCACATGCGCCCTCGTCCGGGGCAGAGGGCCTAGCTCTCCTGCCCCGGTTCAATTTCAGACGACAGCCGGAGGGGCGTCCGCATTGGGCGGCGTCAGCGATCGGCCAAAGACAAGGAACAGCGCAGCCATGCCGCTTTACGAGCATGTGTTCATCGCGCGTCAGGACCTGGCCCAGGCCCAGGTGGACGCGCTGGCGGAGACCGCCACCAAGATCATCGAGGATGCCGGCGGCAAGGTCGTCAAGACCGAGACCTGGGGCCTCAGGTCGCTCGCCTACCGGATCGCCAAGAACCGCAAGGGCCATTACGTCATGCTCGATTTCGACGCGCCGCCCGCGGCCGTCGCCGAGCTCGAGCGCCAGACCCAGATCAACGAGGACGTCATCCGCTACATGACCGTCCGCGTCGACGAGCATGAGCAGGGGCCGTCGGCGATGATGCGCCGCGGCGAGCGCGACCGCGAGCGCGGCGACCGTGGCGACCGCGGCGATCGCGGCGGCCGTGACCGCGACCGCGGCGACCGCGCCCCCCGCCCCGACTTCGCCGACGCTTGAGCGAAAGGACCAGCATCATGGCACGCCCATTTTTCCGCCGCCGCAAGAGCTGCCCCTTCTCGGGCAAGGACGCTCCCCGCATCGACTATAAGGACGTCCGCCTGCTCCAGGGCTTCGTCTCCGAGCGCGGCAAGATCGTCCCGAGCCGCATCACCGCCGTTTCCGGCAAGAAGCAGCGCGAGCTGGCGACCGCGATCAAGCGCGCCCGCCATCTCGGCCTTCTCCCCTATGTCGTCAAATAAGGAGCCGGGGACATGGAAGTCATTCTCCTCGAGAGGATCGAGAAGCTCGGCGCGATCGGCGACGTGGTGAAGGTGAAGAACGGCTATGCCCGCAACTTCCTCCTTCCCAACGGCAAGGCGCTCCGCGCCAACGAATCGAACCGCAAGGTGTTCGAGTCGAACCGCGAGCGGATCGAGGCGCAGAATGCCGAGCGCCGCGCCGCCGCCGAGCAGGAGTCGAAGGGCATCGACGGCACCACCGTCCAGCTCATCCGCCAGGCGTCGAACACCGGCCAGCTCTACGGCTCGGTCTCGGCCCGCGACCTCGCCGAATTGCTCGAAGCCCAGGGCCACAAGATCGCCAAGAACCAGATCGTCCTCGACCGGCCGATCAAGGCGATCGGCCTCCAGGACGTCCGCATCGCCCTCCACCCGGAAGTGTCGGTGACCATCCACGTCAACGTCGCCCGCTCGCCGGAAGAGGCCGAGCTGCAGGCGCAGGGCGTCGACGTGATGGCCGAGATGTTCGAGAAGGACGTCGCGGGGTTCACGGAGGACCGGGATCCGAATGCGGAGCCGGGGGAGATCGCGGCGGAGGCTCAGGCGGCGGAAGCGGAAGCGGAAGGGCCGCCTGCCGAGGCCGAGGCGGGCGAAGCCGACGAGACGACCGCCGAGGCGTAACCTCCCTCTTCCTCTCCCGCTTTCCGCGGGAGAGGGGGGACCCGAGCCGAAGGCTTGGGGGGTGAGGGTCTTGCCGAGTCCGGAGTACAGACCCTCACCTCCCCCCGCTTCGCGGCGGGCCCCTCCTCTCCCGCAAGGACGGGAGAGGGGCTTATCCGAAAGGCCGCCCGCTCCTTCGAGCGGCGGCCTTTTCTTTTGGCGCCGTATGAGCGGCAACGCCAGAAGCGTCCTGGAAATGCGGGATAATTCGACATCCATTGCCTGCCGACGCGGAGATCAGCTGATACGATCCCTTTGCGCCGCATCCGGCCTGTGGGCTCCGCTCTCCCACCTCGACACGCATCCTTGAAAGACTCCAAGCCTCTCGGCAATCGCGCTTTGCTTGACCATGTTCAGCCGCCGGACTCTCCGGAGCGCGAGGCCGATCGGTAGCTCGGATATCATATGGGGTTGGGTGGAGCGACGGGTGGACCTGGTCAAGGGCAGGCGCAAAATTGGTGACAATATGCATTTTCTGATCGGCCACGGCGCCATCCCAAGGGAAAATGTATACTGTCACTGTTTTCCGCTGCTGTCCCCGACGCATAGGCGAGGCGGCCGGTATCCAGGCAGGTTTGATAATTCGGGTCAGCCGTTGACGTAGAAGCCGTCTATGCCCTGTTTGCTCGCGCCTAACAGTCGTCTGACGGCATCGACGCTGCCAAAGGCGGCCACCGGATCGAACAGGTGATCGAGAAAATCCTTTTCAGGAAGGTCCGCAGCGTTGAGGGCCGTGCTCACCGCCTTCATGCGCCTGTTAAAATGGCTGAAGATGATTTCCTTAGCTACGGGCAGCATCCGCTCCAAGCGCTCGAACGTCGGAAGGTGGAAGCTCGTCTCGTTCGAGGTCGAAGCGGGTCGCCAAGCCCCGTTCGGATAGCGGACCGCAAAGAATATATCCTTATGCCAAACCCGCTCGTCCACCGAGTGTCTCCGGTTGACGTGGGCGATGCCCTGATTGCGGACCCCTAGGATAGTCGCGTGCCAGCTACGTGCCTGGCACGTAGCTGGTACCCCGCAGCTACGTGCCTGGCACGTAGCTGGTACCCCGCATCTAGGCTCGGGTGCCTCGAATTGCCTAAGGCGCCGCTACCCGCATCTCCACCACGCCTGCCGCGACCTTGGCCAGCCGGCGGTCGAAGCTCATGAAGGCCGTGCAGCCCTGGGCTGCTCCGAGGTGAAGCGCGTCGGCGAAGTCGAGGCCCTGCTCGGCCCAGTCCAGCGCCCGGGCGGCGAGTTGCGGGTCCTCGAGCGTCACTCCCGGCAGGCCGGCGAAGTCCCTCAGCGCCTCGACGAGGCGTCCGGCCGCGAAGCCGTAGCCGCTTCTCAATACCCATTCCGTCTCCAGCAGGACGGACGTCGGCACGAATATCCCGCCGGCCTCGACCAGCCTGCGCGCCCTTGCCGCCTGCGCCGGATCGTCGCCGGTCAGGAAGCGGACGATGACGTTGGTATCAATCGCGCGCACGCCGCCGCGCCTCGGCCGCGATCGCGGCGTCCATCTCCTCGATCGTCTTCGCCTTGCCCTCGAAACGCAGCGAGCCGCAGACGGCGTCGATCTCGGTCGGCGCGAACAGCGGGGCGGCCTTGAGCAACACGCCCTCGTCCGTATCCTCGACGGTGAGCCGGGTCCCCGCCTCCCACCTTCTCTGCTCGCGAACGGCCTTCGGCAGGATCACCTGCCCCTTGGTCGATACCGTCGTCGTCAGCCGCTCCGCCCGCGCCATGTCCAATCTTCCCTAGGTAAGACACAGGTAAGATAAGCTCTCTCGGCCGACGCAGCAAGCTTTTCGTGCGGCGCCCCGGTGTCTCGCGTGAACGCCATTCTCCCCCGGCCGCAAGGACCACTTGAGTACCCTCACGACGCCCGATGCAGCCGCGGCTCCGCTATCGGCTCGCCCGCCTCGCGCGCGCAAGGGATCGAGGCGGCGATCGCGCCCTCGGCGTCGGCGAGCGCCTCCGCGCGCGTCTCGCCGTCCGGCAGGCAGCCGGGCGGCTCCGGCACCGTCGCCAGGAAGCCGCCGCCGTCCGCGTCGGACAGGGGCCCGATCGCCACCTTGCAGCGGCCGCGGGTTTCGGTCGCGTCTGCTCCTCCCGGGGCACGCGCGGTGCCTGGCACGGAGGAATCTTCCCTGGTGCCTGGCACACCACTGGCACCCCACTGGCGCCTCATGCCCCGAGGGTCGGGCGGCTTCTCCTCAGCCCCGCTCCTCTGGCGCAATCCCCTCCCCCCGTCGGGCGCCGAAACAGGGTTAAAGAACAGTTAGGACTTGTCCCTTACTGCTTCCGCCCGAACCACTGTCGGCGAGAGCAATGCCAGTTGCGCCATTGACACAATTTAGAAGCCTCCTCCGGGAATGGAGGACCCTACCGGCAGATTTGGTAGAGGCCCAGGTGCGTTTCGTTTATCGCGCCTATCCGCTGACATTCGCCGTCACCTTGATCGTGACGGCGAGCTTGGCATTTTCCCTCAGGGACGTGGAGGGCAGCGAATGGATCTTCGCTGCGGGCGGTCTCAATGCCGCCTCGAGCAGCATGGTCCTGTCTCGCTGGTACAGGCGGAACCGTGGTTCGAACCCAGGGAGCCGATCCTCAAGCTCGGTGGGTGTGGTGGCGGCCGAGGCATTCACCGTGTCAGCCGTCTGGTTCCTATTCTTGGTTTGTGCGAGTTATTTTTCGTCACTCGAGCAACAGGTGCTCGTTACCACGATCATGGCTGGGGTCATGGCTGTAGGGGCGCTTCGTTATGCTGCGGTTCCAGCAGCGAGCTTGGCCTTCCTCGCTGGGGCAATCGTCGTCTGCGGTGCCTACGCATTCGTTGCGGCCATTCCAGTCGTCGTGTTCCTCTTCCTGGCTGTTTTCGTCATAATGCTGGGGCGCAGCGTGCTCGCGCAGGCCACGATGTTCGTCGATCAGTTTGCGGCAGGCGCAGCCCTGGCCAAGGCTCAATCGGAGCGGGAACTGCTGGAGTCAAAGTCGCAGCAGGAGAGGTGGAAAGCGCAGGCGATCGCGGCTGAGGCTGATGCGAAGCTGCACCAGGAGAATGTCCACACTCGCCGCAAGACCTTGAGCGAAGTGGCGAACCAGTTTGAAAATACGATGTTCAATACCGTCACCGAGCTGGCGACCTCGGCCGAGCAGACCCGCACGGCTGCCGAGAGGCTGTCATCGACGGCGCTCGCTGCGCACTCCGAGCTGCTTGCGGTCGCAACCAGATCCGCTAGCGCCGGGAAGGGCGCCGAAGAGCTTCTACGACACTGCTCGGACCTCTCGCGAACAGCCGGTGACCTAAGGATCAACATCGCTGAGCAAGAGGCCGCTATCGATGAGGTTCAACAGCTGGCTAGCCACGCGGATGCCAGATTCGATGAGTTGGTAAGCTGCACGCAGGGCGTCTGCAGCATCGTCGACTCCATCACCTCGGTTGCCCGGAAGACCAACCTTCTGGCGCTAAATGCCACCATCGAAGCGGCCAGAGCCGGGGATGCCGGCAAAGGCTTTGCGGTTGTCGCCGCCGAGGTCAAAGCCTTGGCAGGCCAGACCAAGGCATCGACTTTCCAGATTGCGGAGCAGATCTCCTCGATAACGAAGGCCGTGGAGGCGACAGCAGGTCTGGTCCGAGGAATGAGCGAGCGTTTCTCCTCTGTCAGCGCTGTTTCCGATGCCGTCGAACGTGCTGTTGAAGGCCAGTCCGCGATGATTGAATCGGTCCAGCATTATGCTCAAGTCGCGGCACGCCTAACCTCTGAACTTCAAGGCAGCGTCTCGACGGCCGAGGGCGCGTCAGAGGAAACGGCGTCGATTCTGAAGGAATTGAAGGCTGCGACCCAAGACCTGGAAAGCCGAACGATCTCGCTCACCGGGAAAACGGCCGACTTCATGTCCAACATCAAGGCCGCTTGAAATCGAGCCGTCCGGCCGGATCGCAGTCTCCGATGCTCGGGCGAGGAAAAGCCGCCGCCGTCCTCGTCGGACCGGGGCCCGATCGCCAACCTCATGCAAAAATTTGCGGCGACTGCAAAAAGTTGCAGGATCGGCGGGTCCCCACGCGTCCCGGCGGGCCGCCGCGGGGCCGGAAAAGCGTGTCGAGTCGTGGCGATTCGAGGCGGGAAACGACGATTTCGAACCGTGGTTCGGCGTTCCGTTTCGAGCCCGTTCGCTCTCTGCGCGAGCGCGTTTTCGAGGGTCGAAACCGGCCTCGAACCGCTCGGAATCTTTACTTTCGCGAACGATTTCGAAAACTTGCCGCCAGTTTCGCCGTTCGCCGGGTCGGCCGCCGAACGGGGCCAGGGTGACTGGACATGGCCGTCCCCGAGTCTAGAGGGGACGCCATGCTGAAGCTGATCATCGGCAACAAGGCTTACTCCTCCTGGTCGCTGCGCGGCTGGCTGGCGGTCAAGCATTCGGGGCTAGCCTTCGAGGAGATCACCGTTCCCTTGTTCGACGAGGCGTGGGACAAGACCCGCGAGGGCAACGAATTCGCGCCGTCGGGCGGCAAGGTGCCGGTTTTGTGGGACGACCAGGCGGTGATCTGGGATTCGCTCGCCATCGTCGAATGGCTCGCCGACAAGACCGACCGCGACCGCTACTGGCCCAGGGACGAGATCGCCCGCGGCATGGCCCGGTCGATGGCCGCGGAGATGCATTCGGGCTACGAGAATCTGCGCCGCGAATGCCCGATGAACCTCAGGAAGCAATTCCCGCCCCGGCCGCTGTCGGAGAATGTCCGAGCCGAGGTCGTTCGGATCCTCGAATTGTGGGCGCAGGCGCGGGCGCGGCACGGCGGCGGCGGGCCGTATCTGTTCGGCACGTTCGGGGCGGTCGACATCATGTTCGCGCCGGTCATCACCCGCTTCGTCACTTATTCGATCCCGGTCGCCCGCTTCGCCGCCGCCTATATGGAAGCGATGCTCTCCCATCCGTGGCTGCGCGAGTGGGTCGAGGCGGCGCAGGAAGAGCCCTGGGTGATCGAGAAATACGAGACCCAGGCGGAAGCCTGACCCCGCTAGTAAGGCGTGCCGTCCCTACGGGTGTAGCGGCCGGTGGCGCCGTCGAGATGGAGGTCGATGTCGGGATAGTGGCAGTCGCTGACCGCCAGCTTGCCCACCGCGACGAACACGCAGGGCGAGTCGCCGCGGTTGACCAGCCGGTGGCCGTTCGGGACGCCCTTGGGGAAGGCCGCGCAGTCGCCAGCGCGCATCGCCGTCTCGCCGCCTTCCTCGACCAGCATCGCCTCCCCTTCGAGCATGACGACGAACTCGTCCTCGCCTTCGTGCCAGTGGCGCTGGCTGGAAACGCCGCCGGGCTCGAGCGTGACGTGGCTGACGCCGAAGTCGCTGAGGCCGGAGGCGGGCCCGAGGCGGCGGTAATGGCGCTTGCCCATCTCCTCCAGCCAGGGCGAGGGATAGCCGGTCGCGTTGATCTGCGGGATCTGGTCGAGGTCGAGCTTGGGCATCGCGGGGGCCTTTCGCTGGGCAAGCCTTCGGCCCCTTGCTAGGCGAAGCCGCATGACCCGCGCAATCGACCCGGTGGAGCTCGCCTCGGCGCTGATCGCCTGCCCCAGCGTCACCCCTGCGAGCGGCGCCGTGTTCGACGTGCTCGAAGGCGCTCTCGCTCCGCTCGGCTTCCAGATCCACCGTTTCGTGCGCGGCGAGGTCGAGAATCTGTTCGCGACGCGCGGCAGCGGCGGCCCCCATTTCGGCTTTGCCGGCCATCTCGACGTGGTGCCGCCCGGCGAAGGCTGGAGCGGCGACCCGTTCCGCCCCGAGATACGCGGCGGGCTGCTCTACGGCCGCGGCGCGGTCGACATGAAGGGGGGCATCGCCGCTTTCGTCGCCGCCGCGGCGGACGTGGCCGGGCATCGCGGCACCCTGAGCCTGCTGATCACCGGCGACGAGGAGGGCTCGGCCGTGCATGGCACGCGCGCGATCATGGCGTGGATGGCCGAGCGCGGCATCAGGCCGGACATGATCCTGATCGGCGAGCCGACTTCGGAGGCCCGCCTCGGCGACGTGGTCAAGATCGGACGGCGCGGCTCGGTGAACATGTGGATCGACATTCCGGGGGTGCAGGGCCACGTCGCCTATCCCCACCGGGCGGACAATCCGGTGCCGAAGCTGGCGAAGGCGATCGCCGCGCTCGAGGCCCTGCATCTCGACGACGGCAGCGACGCCTTCCAGCCTTCCAACCTGGAGGTGACCGCGGTCGAGACCGACACCAGGGCGACCAACCTCATCCCGGGCAGCGCCCGGATCCAGCTCAACATCCGCTTCAACAACCACCATCGCGGCGAGGATCTCGTCGCCTTGGTGCGGCGGACGGTGGAAGCGGCCGCGCCGGGAGCGAGCGTCGAGGCGATGATCTCGGGCGAGGCCTTCCTGACCCCGCCGGGGCCGCTCTACGCTCTGGTGACCCAGGCGATCCGCGAGGAGACGGGAGTCGAGCCGGTGCTGTCGACGAGCGGCGGCACCTCGGACGGCCGATTCCTGATCGCGCTTTGCCCTGTGGTCGATTTCGGCCTGCCCAACGCGACCATGCACAAGCTCGACGAAGCGGCGGCGGTGGACGACCTGCGTACGCTCCGGAGGATCTACGCGCGCATCGTCAAGGCGGCGCTGGGATAGGCGGTTTCGTGGGCGAGGCTGCGGGCGCAATCCTGTGCCTCGGCCCAGGCGAGGAAAGCCTCTTCCGGCATCGGCTCGACGCCCGGAAAGCCCTGGAGGCTGTCGCAACCCAGTGCGCGCAGCACCTCGACCTGATCCTGCCGCTCGACTCCCGCCGCCACAGACTCGCAGCCGAGGCCGTGGACGAGGTGGATGAGCGAGGCGGCGACGCTGCGCGCCCGGTCCGACCGGTCGATCTCCGCGACGATGCCGCTGTCGAGACGGACGCGGCTCATCGGCAAGTTGGCGAAGCCCGACAGGCGCGCCCGGCCCGAGCCGAAATCGCTGACGCACACTTCGACGCCGTCGGCGCGCAGGCGATCGAGCTCGGCCGCGACCCATTTGTCGCAGCCGGAGGCGGCCGCCTCGTTGAGTTCGATCTCGACGCCCCAAGGCGGACTTCCCGCGCGGATAAGGGCGGCGCGCAGGCGTTCGATGAAATCGAGCCGCTCGAACTGCCGGGCCGAGACGGGGAAACAGAGACGCAGGTCGAGGCCCGCCGCGCGCCTGCGGGCGAGCGCACCGGAGACTGCGTCGAGCGTCCAGTCGCCCAGGCGGACGGCCAGGCCGGTTTCCTGCAGCGTCGACTCGTCGCCGGACAGGAGCCGGCACCCGCCGGCGCCGTTCCAGCGTATCTGCGCCTCGGCGGCGGTGATCGCGCCGCTGCGCAGGCACAGGCGCGGCTCGAAGACGAGCTCGAGCTCGTGGCGCTCGACGGCGCGGCGGACCGAGGACTCGAGCGCGCTGCGCTCCTCCGAGGCACGGGCGAGGTGCGGCTCGTAGCTGCACAGGCGCGAGCGGCCCGACGCCTTGGCGTGGTACATGGCGATGTCGGCGGCCTTCATCAGGCTGGCCAGGTCGGGGCCGTGATCGGGCGCGAGGGCGATGCCGATCGAGCCGCCGATCAGCACCGACTGGTCGGCCGGCCGGAACGGCTCCGCCAAAGCGGCGAGAGCGCCGGTGGCGATCCGCTCGGCCTCGTCGCGGGTGGAGACTTCGGGAAGGAGCATGGTGAACTCGTCGCCGGCAAGGCGCGCGAGCAGAGGCGGCGCCATCGAGCCGGGCGCCACCTCGGCCTTGAGCACGACGCGCAGGCGGTTGGCGACCATGATCAGCACTTGATCGCCCTGGGCGTGGCCGAGGCGATCGTTGACCTCCTTGAAGCCGTCCAGGTCGATAAAGAGGAGCGCCGCGCCGCTGTCGCGGGTGGCGAGGATGCGCTCGGCTTCGCGCTTGAAATGGACCCGGTTGGGCAGCGCCGTCACCGGATCGTACATCGCCATCGTGTGGGCGTCGTCGAGATTGGAGCGGACCTGCGCGAACAGTCCCTCCACCGCCGCCGCCAATGCCGGCATTTCGCGCTTCAGCGCCGCCGGCGCAGGCGAAATGAGGTCGCCGCGGCCGACGGCGAGCATGCGGTCGATAAGCGCCGCGACGGCGCGGGCATGGGCGCTGTTGGGCCTTTCGGCGGCCAGATGGACGACCATCAGCGCGAACAGGCCGATCAACAGCGAAGCGGCGACCTGCTGGTTGAGGCTGCCGAGCAGCAAGAAGCCGAGCAGGGTCAGGACGAATGCCGACAGGCCCGCCATCACCGAGAGCACGCGATTGCTGATCTTTTCAACCGTCGAAGTCATGATCGGCGGCGTTTCCTGTCCGGCCTGTCGCGCCCGCCCCTCCCACAGGCACGCGTCGCGTTACGCAGATTATGCCGGAGGCGTTACCATTTCGTATCCGTCAGCCGCGCAAGCGGCGCAGGACGATGTAGAGCGCTCCTGCGCCGCCGTGGCGCGAATGGGCATTTCTGACGGCGGCGATTCGGTCGGCGTGCCGCGACGCCCGCAGCCAGTCGCCGACGGCGGCGCGGATGGCGCCGCGTTGCGCCGGCCCCGCCGGGCCCGGAGGCTTGCCGGTGATGAGCAGCATCAGCCTCGCCCCGGCGCGGATCGCCTCCTCCAGCCGCCGATCGAGCAGGTCGTAGGCGGTGGCCAAATTGTGGCCGTGCAGATCGAGGGTCGTATCAGGCGCCACGATGCCGCGGCCGAGCCGGCGGTCCCAGCTTCCGTCCAGCGTCTCGCCGGGCGCCTTGCGGGCCGGCGGTGCCGCGGGCCGGGGCCGGGGCTGCGACGGGACCGGCGGCCGCGCGGCCTGCGCCGGTGCCGCCGGAGCCGCGACGCCGGCGAGCGGGCGCGCCGATTCCACGACCTTGGCCCACAACCTGGCCTCGTCAGGGCTGAGGCGCCGCATGGAGCCGCGCCAGCGTGCCCTTGGGCACCAGGACAGAGGCGCTGCCCCGGCCCTGCATGCCGCCGGCGATCCGCGCCGCTTCGGCGCCGGCGCCCCAGAAGGTGTCGAACCGGTTGGCGCCCTTGATCGCGCCGCCAGTGTCCTGGGCGATCCACAGGCCGCTCGCCTCGGGCCGGTCGAGCGCCAGCAGCACCGGCGCGCCCAACGGCACGAACCTGGGATCGGCGGCGACGGTGGCGCGGCCGGTAACCGGAAGGCCGAGCGCGCCCAACGGCCCGGCTCCGGTCAGCTCCTGGAAAAAGACGTAGCTCTTATTCTCGTTCATGATTGCGCGACCTTCCTCGGGATGGGCGCGCAGCCAGGCGACGATGCCCTGCATGCTGGTCTGGCCGGGGCCGAGCAGGCCCCGTTCCTTCATCAGCCGGCCGATGCCGACATATTCGCGGCCGTTCTGGCCGGCATAGCCGATCCGGATGACGCCGCCGTCGGGCAGCCGCAGCCGGCCGGAGCCCTGGATCTGCAGGAAAAAGAGGTCGATCGGATCCGCCGCCCAGGCAATTTCGAGGCCGCGCCCGGCGAGTGCGCCCGCCTCGATCTCGGCGCGATCGTAATAAGGGACGACGATGCCGTTCTCGAGCCGGCCGCGGCGCAGCGTACCGGCCGCCTCGGCCGTGGCCGCGTCGACTTCGACGAGGTCGGGAGGCTTGCGGTAGACCGGCACCGGGTAGCCCGGCTGAGCGGTGCGCGAGCCGGCGATTTCGGGCTCGTAATAGCCGGTGACGAAGGCGGCGCCGTCGCCGACCCGCACCGTCTCGAACCGCTCGGCGAAGAAGGCGGCCGCCGAGGCGATGTTGCCGAGCTTGGCCAGGGCGCAGAGCTCCTGCCAATCGGCGGGACGGGTCAGGCCGCTGGCGTCGTTGCGCCGCACCAGCGACGGGCAGCTGATCCGGAAGGCATCGAGGGCCCGCCGGGCGGACGCTTCATCCAGGCCGGCAACGGCGGGTCCGGGACCGACGCCGAGCGCCGCCGCCGTCAGCGGGCGGGCCTCGGCGGCAGGCGGCGGCGTCGGCGGCGGACTCGGACGCCGCTCCTTCGGCACGCAGCTGGCGAGGACGATCATCGCCGCCAGCAGCGGCGAAAGTTTCATGAAGTTCGGCTTCCCAAAGGCGGCAAAAATACCCCTTCCCCCAAGCCTTTGACGGGCGCCAGTCGGGTCGGGATTGCGTCCTGATTCGTCGCTGCTCACCCCGAGAGGATAGCGCTCGGGCGAGGCTGTAGGAAAATTGTTTCTGCGCGCCGCGGCGCTCAGTCCGCTTCGTCGGTCTCGACGAGCAGCCAATTGGGATCGCCGCTGGCGAGGTTGCGGCGGAAGGTCCAGACATCGTGGGTCGGGATCGCATCGCTCAGCGTACCGGCGATGACCTTGCCGTCGCGGTCGCGGGTGACCGCGGCGATGTCGGCATCGAAACGCACGTCCACCTCGGCGGTTCGGCCGGCGAGGCGCGCGTCCTGGATCACCGCCCGCTCGATCTGGACGAGGCGGTTGTCGAGCTGCTCGCCAGCCGCTTCGCGGGCGGCGATGGATTCCTCGAACGAGGTGAGGACGTCGCCGCCGACGAGGTGCCTGAGCTCCTCGCGATCGCCGCGCCAGAAGGCTTCCAGGATCATCCGATAGGCCGCCTGCGCGCCCTCGAGGAAGCGGCCAACGTCGAAAGCCGGGTCGGCGCCGACGATGGCGCGGATGCCGGGCGTCGCCGGCTCCTCGTAGACGAAGCCGCCCGTCTCCGGCCGCTCGATGGCGAGATCGGCCGCCGGCGCCGTCGTTTCGGGCGCCGTGCCGGTCTCGGCCGGGCGCAGGATCGGCTGCTGCTCATGGCCGGTGCGACGGCCGAGCACCGAATAGAGCCTCAGGCCCACGAACAAGGCCACCAGCGCCAGGAGGACGATCTCGGTCACCACAATCTCCGAACTCAACGAGCCCCTACATAGGCTGTCGGCGTCGCGGATTCAAATGGCGCAGGGCCGCAATCCGTCATGGCGGGCGGTTGCGCGGCCGGGCTGCGCCTGCTACCCGCCGCGGCGCACGGATTTCCGCGCCGCCGCGGACCCAGCTCCACCTTATTTCGAAAGCGAAGCAAATGGCCGAAGACGAGGGCAACACCGCCGAGCCGCAGCAGGCCAACGGCAACGACCCCGCGCCGCGGGTCGGCGTCATCTCCCAATATGTCAAAGACCTTTCGTTTGAGAATCCGAACGCGCCGGCGGTCTATCAATGGCAGAGCCAGCCCAAGATCGAAGTCGACTTCAACATCGGCTCGAACAAGCTCAACGACGAGATTTACGAGGTCGTGCTGCGCATCGAGGTCCGCGCCACCGCCGAAGGCCAGACGGCCTTCGCGGTCGACCTGATGTATGCGGGCCTGATCGGCATCCGCAACGTCGAGGAAGCGGACGCGCAGGTCTTCCTGCTCGCCGAGGCGCCGCGCATCCTCTTCCCCTTCGCCCGCCATATCGTCGCTCAGACCGTCCAGGAGGGCGGCTTCCCGCCGCTGATACTCGATCCGATCGATTTCCACGCTCTGTACGTGGCGCGGGCCGAGCAGGAAGCGGCCGGGGCAAGCGCGCCGACGGGCGAGATCGGCCAGGCCTGACGCTCCCGGCCAGGGGCGATCCATCATGAACCTCTGGAAGGCGACCGGAACGATCGGCGGCCTCACCATGGTGAGCCGCGTGCTCGGCTTCGCGCGCGAGATGATCTTCGCCCGGGTGATGGGCGCCGGCATGGCCGCCGACGCCTTCGCCCTCGCTTTCCTGATCCCCAATCTGTTCCGGCGGCTGTTCGGCGAGGGCGCGTTCAGCCAGGGCTTCGTGCCCTTGTTCAGCCAGCGACTGCACGGCGAAGGCGGGATGGAGGAAGCGAAGCGCTTCGCCGAGGAAGTGCAGGCGGTCTTCCTGCCGATGCTGATGGCGATCACGGCGGTCTTCGTCATCTTCATGCCCGCCTTCGTCGCGCTGATCGGCTCGGGGTGGCGCGACGAGCCGGTCAAATTCGCCTTCGCGGTCGAGCTGTCGCGGATCACCTTTCCATACATGCTGCTGATCTCGATGGTCTCCTTGCTGTCGGGCGTGCTCAACTCGCTGACCCGCTTCGCCGCCGCCGCCTTCGCCCCCGCTCTGCTCAACGCCGCTTTGATCGGCTCGCTGCTGCTGATCCCGACCGGCGGCCCGGCGACGGCGCGGGCGATGGCCTGGGGCGTGGTCGCCGGCGGCGTTCTGCAATTCGTCCTGTGCTGGATCGCGGTGCGCCGCACCGGCGTCAGGCTGGGTCTGCGGCCGCCGAAAATGACGCCGCGGGTCAAGGAGCTGCTGATCCTGATCCTGCCGGCCACGCTCGGTGGCGGCATCTATTATATCAGCCAGCTCTTCTACGCCTATTTCGCGACGCGGCTGCCGGAAGGCTCGCTCGTCTATCTCGGCTTTTCGGACCGGCTCAACCAGCTGCCGCTGGCGATCATCGGCTCGGCGCTGGGCACCGCGATCCTGCCGACGATCAGCCGGCATGTCGGCGCCGGCGACGGCCCGGGGGCGGCGCGGGTCCAGGGCCAGGCGACCGAGCTCGCCATGCTGCTCACTCTGCCCGCCGCGGTCGCGCTGGCGGTGACGGCGGGGCCGATCGTCGCGGCGCTCTTCCAGGGCGGCAGGTTCACCGCCGAGGACGCGGCGACCACCTCCCTGGTCCTGTCGATCATCGTCGCCGGCCTGCCGGCCTATGTGTTGATCAAGGTGCTCACTCCGGGCTTCTTCGCCCGCAAGGACATGAAGACGCCGGTGATCGTCGCGGCGATCAGCCTCGCCATCGGCGTCACGCTCAACTTCGTCCTGATCCCGGTGATCGGCATCGCCGCGCTCGCGCTGACCACGGCGCTGTCGGCCTGGCTCAACGCGATCAGCCTCTACACGCTGCTGCGCGCGCGCGGCCATTTCCGCATCGAGCCCTGGCTGTGGGGCCGGCTGGCACGCCAGCTGCTCGCCGCCCTCGCCATGGCCGCCGCGCTCTATTTCGTGCGCGAGCAGCTCGCCGGCTTCTTCGCCGGCTCGGCGGGGCAGCGGCTGATCGGCGTCGGCGCCCTCGTCTCGGTCGGCGGCCTCGTCTATTTTGCCGTCGCCTGGACGATCGGCGCGATGGACCGCGACGACCTATTGATCCTGCTGCGGCGCAAGAAGGCGTAATTGGGGACAGCTACCGAATTCGCTTCGGTTGGCGCGGGCTGCCGTCGCGTTCGAATTCGGTAGCTGTCCCCGATTAGCGCGCTTCAGCGCCCGTTCAGCCGCGCTTTGTAAAAAGCCGCTCTTTCCTATATAGTTACAGCTACGGCTCCGTTCTCGAAGAGGATGCGTCCCATGTCTCTCGCCAAAAAGATCCTGACCCTCGCCGCGCCGGCGGCCTTGCTCGTCCTGGGCGGCTGCGCGACCGGCCTTCCCACCCAGGTCTCCCGCTACCAGGCGATGCCGGCCCCGGCCGGCCAGACCTTCGCCATCCAGGCCGCCGATCCCGACGAGCGCGGCGGCCTCGAATTCTCCCGCTACGCCGACCTCGTCCGCCGGCATATGATCGCGCAGGGCTATAGCGAAGCGCCGTCGCCGCAGACGGCGACGCTCGTCGTTTCGCTCGACTATGGCGTCGACGACGGCCGCCAGCAGGTCGTCACCCGTCCGGCGCTCGGCTACCGCCGCTTCGGCTATGGCGGGTTCGGCTACCGGCCTTATTGGTCGCGCTTCGGCGGCTACGGCCGCTTTCGCTCGCCTTTCTATTACGGCTGGGACGACCCCTTCTGGTATCGCGGCTTCGGCGACGAGATCGACGTGTACACGGTCTATAACAGCTTCCTCGACCTGGACATAAGGCGCGCCGCCGACGGCGAGTCGGTGTTCGAAGGCACCGCCCGGGCGCGGTCGCGCACCGACGATCTCGGCATGCTGGTGCCCAATCTGGTCGAGGCGATGTTCACCGGCTTCCCCGGCAATTCGGGCGAGACGGTGAGGATCACGGTGGCGCCCGAGCGCAAACGCTAGAGGGTTCCGCGATCGAACGGGGGAAGAGCCGGGCGACCGGCTCTTCCCTTTCGTTTGTCCGGCATTCAACGCAGGTTCATTGGGGCAGCCGAACCTGGCTGCCGGCAGGGGCCGACAAGGTTCAGGGAGGGTGAATGTCGGGATTTCCGGGAGCGGCCGCCATGGCCGCGATCGCGCTCGCATCGGCAGCGCCGGCGCAGACGAGCGCTGACGACCGGGCACAGGTCGAGGACATCGTCGTCACCGGCCGGCGCAGCGGGGTGCCGCTCTGGACGGTACGCAGCGAGCGGACCACGCTCGTCCTCGTCGGCGCGATCCCCGGCGTCTCGAAGACCACCCATTGGGATCCGACCGCCCTGACCGAGGCGCTGCGCAAGGCCGACCGGGTGATGTTCCCCCAGTCCCAGGCCCTGACCGCCTCGCCTTTCTCGGTGATCGGCTGGCTCGCCAAATGGAATGCGATGGGCAGCCTGCCCAAGGGGCAGAGCCTGGCCGGCATCGCCGGGCCGGAGGAAATGCGGCGGCTGGCGGGGCTGCGGGCGCGCAAGATGGTCCGCGCCGATTACGCGAATCGACATCCACTGCACCTGGCGGGCGACCTCAGGGACCGCGCCAAGGGCGATATCGACTATGCCCGCAATGCCGCCGATTATGTCCGCCGCGCGATCAAGGATTATAAGCTGACCCTGGTGCCGATCCCGCGCTCGAAGGCGAAGCCGCTGGTCAAGGATCTGTTCGCCTCCACCCCGCAAGAGCATCTGCCCTGCCTTCGCGCCGCTATCGCGATGGCGGAAGCGGGGCCGGCGGCGGTGCAGGCCCGCTCCGACGCCTGGGCCGCGCGGCGCGTGCCCGAGATGCTCGCCTCCCCCGCCGACGGAGTCTACGAAAGCTGCTGGCCGGCGACCGAGGTCCTCGATTCCGGCGCCGAGCTGACCGCCGAGATGAAGCAGCTGCTGGCGGAGCCCCAGGTGACGGTGGCGGTGCTCAGCCTGCGCTCGCTGGCCGAGCGGGGCGGCGTGCTCGACGGACTGGAAGCCGCCGGGTTCGACATCCAGGGGCCGGTCTGGAAATGATCGTCATGCCAGCGCAGTCTGGCATCCCAAAGCGAGCTGCCGCCGGTCCTCCAGCCTTCGCTGCGGCGACGGCTACCCTTCGAGTTGCCTCGTCAGCAGGCGGATGTCGGCGTCGAGCTCCGAATCCTGGGCGCGCAGCTTCTCGATCTGGCGCACCGCGTGGATCACCGTCGTATGGTCGCGCCCGCCGAAGCGGCGGCCGATCTCGGGCAGCGAGCGGGGCGTCAGCTGCTTCGACAGATACATGGCGACCTGGCGCGGGCGAGCGACCTCGCGGGCCCGGCGGGCCGAGGTCATCTCGGCCTTGCGGATCCGGTAATGCTCGGAGACGCGGGTCTGGATCTCGTCGATCGAGATGCGCCTCTGGTTCGCGCGCAAGGTGTTGGCGAGCACTTCCGACACGAAATCGAGGTCGATCACCCGGTTCTGCATGGTCGCATAGGCGGCGATGCGGTTCAGCGCACCCTCGAGCTCGCGAACGTTCGAGCTGATCCTCTTGGCGAGGAACATGACGACCTCGCCGGGCACCGACACTTCGGGAAGCGCCTCGAGCTTCTTGTGGATGATGTTGAGGCGCAGCTCGAGGTCCGCCTGATTGATGTCCGCGACCAGGCCCCAGGACAGGCGGGACAGGATCCTGGGCTCGATGCCGTCGAGGTCCTGCGGCGCCCGGTCCGAGCTGATGACGAGGCGGCGGCCGGCCGAGATGATCTCGTTCATCGTGTGGAAGAATTCTTCCTGGGTCGATTCCTTGCCGGCGATGAACTGAACGTCGTCGATCATCAGCAGGTCGGCGGCGCGCAGATGCTGCTTGAACTGGATGGTGTCGTTGGCGCGCAGCGCGGCGACGAACTCGACCATGAACTTCTCGGCCGACATGTAGATGATCTTCGCGCGCGGCCGCAGGCGATGGAATTCGTGGCCGATGGCGTGGAGCAAATGGGTCTTGCCGCGGCCGGTGCCGCCGTGGATGAACAGCGGGTTGAAGGCGACGTTGTCGGCGGTCGCCAGAGTCTGGGCGGCGCTGAACGCGACCTCATTGGCCTTACCGACGACGAAATTCTCGAACCGGTAGCGGGGCTCGAGCGCGACCGCGTAGAGCGCCTCGCCGGCGGCGGGCTCCTGCGACGGCGGCGGCGCCGGGATCTCGACGACCGCGGCCGTCTTCGGCGCGGCGGCGCCCACGCGAATGGCGATGTGGCGGACCGAGGGACAGGCGGCGCGCCAGGCCAGGGTCAGGCGCTCGGAGAAATGGGTCTGGACCCAGTCGGCCATGAACTGGGAGGGCAGCTCGAGCCGCAGAGCGCCCGATTCGGAATCGAAATTGCCGAGCGCGATCGGCCGCAGCCAGCCGTCGAAGGTTCGGGCGCCGCAATCGCGCCTCAGGCCCGCGCGAATCGATTCCCACGCCGCTTGGAGCGCGCTCCGCTCCATCGCGTCCACCGAATTGCCTCCCACCGGCTTCACAGACACGAAACGCACCCCTCTTCCCTCTGGCCTCTTTCAAGCGGGCCCTGAATGGTGCAAGACTCTTTCGCACACGGCAGCCTCCCCGGCGGCGCCGATCGAAAACTCATTCTTGCTGTGGCGTCCGGCAGGAGATTCGCCCCGCCGGAGCGGCCTTTTTGGAAGCGTCCGCCCGGCCATGCAAGGGCGAAATTATGTGTCAAAAAAAAGAAACATGCTTGACAAAGGATTTCTGCGGTTCCCGCCGAAAAATGGCGGAAAACTGCCATTCCTGCAGCTAGGCAGCCAAACGAATCGCGGGAAGTCCTAGGGTTTCGCGCTCTGTTCCTCGACCACGAAAAAGCCCGCCGGAAACGGGTCCGGCGGGCCGACTTCGAAGCTTTAGAGCGGCTTAGGCGAGCGCGGCGATACGGCGTGTCAGCCGCGAGAATTTACGGGCCGCGGTATTCTTGTGGAACACGCCTTTCGCCACGCCGCGGGCGAGCTCGGGCTGGACCTTGCCGATCGCGGCCAGCGCCTGCGCCTTGTCGCCGGCCTCGATCGCCGCCTCGACCTGCTTGACGAAGGTGCGGATGCGGCTGACGCGGGTGCGGTTGATCTCGGTCCGGCGCTGGTTGCGGCGGATGCGCTTTTTTGCCTGCGGCGTGTTCGCCATCGTCTAACTGCCTCTTATCGCTCAATGAAAAAGGGCGCGGCCAATCCACCGCACCCGCTCGGCTGCGCCTCTACGCCAAGCAGGCCCGAAAGGTCAACCTCAGGCGCGCTGGCAGCGGGGGCAGAAAAAGGTCGAACGGCCCGAGTCGTTTCGCCGGCGAATCGGGGATCCGCAATCGCACGCCTCCCCTTCCCGGCCATAGACTCGCCATTGCTTCGAGAAATAGCCGAGCTCGCCCGACGGCCGGGCATAATCGCGCAATGACGATCCCCCAGCCTCGATCGCGGCGATCAGCACGGCCCGTATCGCCGCGACCAGACGTTCGAGGCGCGGTCGGGAGATGCGCCCGCCGGCGCGGGACGGGGCGATCCCGGCCATGTGCAGCGCCTCGCAGACGTAGATGTTGCCGAGACCGGCGACGATTCGCTGGTCGAGGAGCAGGGCCTTGATCGGCGCGGAGCGGCCGGTGAGGACGCCGAGCAGATAGTCGGCGCAAAAGGCGTCGCTCAGCGGCTCCGGGCCCATCGTGACGAACGGGCGGTAATGGTCGAGGTCCGCGGTGGCGACCAGATCGAGCGAGCCGAAGCGGCGCGGGTCGTTGAGCACGACTCGGCGTCCTTCGTCGGTTTCGAGCAGGAAGTGATCGTGGGCGCCGAGCTCGGCCGGATCGATCCGCCAGCGGCCCGACATGCCGAGATGGAAGACGAGCGTGTCGTCGCGGTCGGTGGCGATCAGGCCGTATTTGGCGCGGCGCGCCAGGCCGGTGATTGTGGCGCCGGTCAGCCGCTGGCGCAGATCGGGCTGGAAGGCGCGCCGCAGATCCGGCCGCCGCGTCTCGACCCGGACCAGCCGCCGCCCGCCGAGCACGGGAACAAGCCCCCGCACGGTGGTTTCGACCTCGGGCAGCTCAGGCATTGACGGAACCGATGAGATGGCAAGTGCACATGCGCCGAAACCCCTGCTAGAGGCGGGCGCGATGGACAAGGTTTCTTTCGGCTTCGAGGAGGTTGCGCCCGAGGAGAAGACCCGGCGCGTCGGCGCCGTCTTCTCCAGCGTCGCCCGCCGCTACGATCTGATGAACGACCTGATGTCCGGCGGCCTCCACCGGCCATGGAAGGATCTGTTCGTACGGCGGGTGCGGCCGCGCAAGGGCGAGAGAATCCTCGACATGGCCGGCGGCACCGGCGACGTCGGCTTCCGCCTCGCTCGCCGCGGCGCCCTAGTCACCATCGCCGACATCAACCCGGACATGCTCGAGGTCGGCCGGGAGCGGGCCAGGCGACGCCGTATCGAAGGCCTGGCCTGGGCGGTCGAGAATGCCGAGACGCTGAGCTTCGGCGACGCCGCCTTCGACGCCTATACGATCGCCTTCGGCATCCGCAACGTCAGCGCCATCGACGCGGCGCTCAAGGAGGCGCACCGGGTGGTGAAGACCGGCGGCCGCTTCTTCTGCCTCGAATTCTCGACCACGCGCTGGCCCGGCTTCGCCAGGATCTACGACGCCTATTCGATGCATGCCGTGCCGCGGATCGGCAAGGCGGTGGCGCGGGACGAGGAGAGCTATCGCTACCTGGTGGAGTCGATCCGCCGCTTTCCGCCGATGGAGCGCTTCAGCGACATGATCGCCAGGGCCGGCTTCGGTCAGGTCAAGGCCGAGCCAATCCTCGGCGGCCTCGTCGCCATCCACAGCGGCTGGAAAATCTGATTTGACCCGTCCGATCGTCCATATCTGGCGCCTGCTGAAATGGGGGCGGGTGCTGGCGCGGCACGGGGCGCTGCGCGGCATCGAGCGCGACCCCAACACGCCGCAGCCGGTGCGGCGCCTCGCCCGCATCGCCCGCTTCGGCGCCCGAGTGCCGCGCGTGCCCACCTATGGCGAGGCGTTCCAGGAGCTCGGGCCGGCGGCGATCAAGTTCGGCCAGGCGCTGGCGACGCGGCCCGACCTGGTCGGGATCGAGGCGGCCCACGATCTCCAATTGCTCCAGGACAGCCTGCCTCCCGCCCCGTTCGAGGACATACGCCGGGCGATCGAGCAGGGCCTGGAAAAGCCGCTCAAGGAGATTTTCGCCGACATCGATCCGGAGCCGGTCGGCGCCGCCTCGATCGCCCAGGTCCACCGCGCCCACACCACCGACGGCAGGCTGGTCGCGGTCAAGGTGCTGCGTCCCAATATCGAGGAGGATTTCGCCCGCGCCATCGAGACCTACGAATGGGCGGCGGCCCAGGTCGAGGGGATGGGCGGCGAAGCGGCGCGGCTGCGGCCGCGGGCGGTGATAGCCTATTTCCGGCAGTGGACGACGCGCGAGCTCGACCTGCGCCGCGAGGCGGCTTCCGCCTCCGAGCTGCGTGAGAATCTGATCGCCGAGAGCGGTTTCTACGTGCCGGCGATCGACTGGACCCGCACTTCGCGGCGGGTGCTGACGCTCGAATGGATCGACGGCGTCAAGCTGAACGACCGCGAAGGCCTGATCGCCGCCGGCCACGACCTCAAGGCGCTCGCGGCGATCCTGGTGCGCGCTTTCCTGCGCCAGGCGGTGGTCGACGGCTTCTTCCACGCCGATCTTCACCAGGGCAATCTCTTCGCCCTTCCCGACGGCCGGCTCGCCGCGATCGACTTCGGCATCATGGGCCGGATCGACCGCCAGGCGCGGATCTGGCTGGCCGAGATCCTCTACGGCCTGCTCACCGGCAATTACCGCCGCGTCGCCGAAATCCATTTCGAAGCGCAATATGTCCCGTCCCACCACAATGTCGACGAGTTCGCGACGGCGCTGCGGGCGGTCGGCGAGCCGATCCGCGGCCTGCCGGTCAAGGACATTTCGGTCGGCCAGATGCTCGACGGCCTGTTCACCATCACCCGCGACTTCGACATGCCGACCCAGCCGCATCTCCTCCTCCTCCAGAAGACGATGGTAATGGAGGAAGGGGTCGCCCACGCCCTCGATCCCGACATCAACATGTGGGAGACGGCCGAGCCGTTCCTCCGGGAATGGGTGAGGAGCGAGCTCGGGCCCGAGGCGGCGCTGGCCGACCGCATCGTGCGGGACTTCAGGACCTTCGCCAGGATCCCGGAGCTGATCCGGCGGATCGATTATTACTACCCGCCGCCGGGCGCCGCCCCGCCCGGCCCGCCGCTCGCCGACGTGGTGGTGGTGAAGCCGCGGCGCTACTGGCGCTATGCGCTGACGGCTATCGTTTCGGCAGCGGCTGGCGCAGCAGCGGTGTTGCTCCTAATCTAGCCCGATGCCGAACCCGCTGCTGACGCCGGAACAACTTCTGCAGGCGCAGCAAATTCTCGCTGACGTGCGGCATCGGCTGATGGAAGCAAGCACCGGAAATCCCGAAATCCTTTTTGCCCTTCGCCGCAAGGTGCAAAAGGAACTCATGCACAATGAACGAGATAAGCCGGCGCATCGCAACAAGATCAAGAGGCTGAAGCGCGTCGAACAGGATGGCTGCTGCCCGTTGTGCGGCGATGCGCTTCCAGAGAAATACGCGGTCTTGGACCGGTTCGACGCGGTGAAGGGGTATACAGTCGAGAATACCCGCCTGATTCATCAAAAATGCGATGCACGCGTGCAGGCTGAGCGAGGCTATGCCTGACATAATGCAAGGCAAGCGCATCCTCCTCATCGTGGGCGGCGGAATCGCCGCCTACAAAGCGTGCGAGCTCGTCCGGCTGATCCGCAAAGCGGGAGGCAGCGTGCGCTGCGTGCTGACCGCGGGCGGGACGCAGTTCGTCACGCCCATGACTCTGGCGGCCCTGTCGGAACAGCCCGTCCATACCAGCCTCTGGGACCTCAAGGACGAGGTCGAGATGGGGCATATCCAGCTCAGCCGCGAGGCCGACCTGGTGGTCGTCTGCCCGGCCACCGCCGACTTGATGGCGAAGATGGCGGCCGGGATCGCCGACGATCTCGCCACCACCCTGCTCCTCGCCACCGACAAGGCGGTGCTCGCAGCGCCGGCGATGAACGTGCGGATGTGGCAGCATGAAGCGACCCGGCGCAACGTCGCCCAGCTCCGGCGCGACGGAGTAACCGTCCTCGAGCCCGACGAAGGCGAGATGGCGTGCGGCGAATATGGGCCCGGCCGGCTGCCCGAGCCTGAGGCGATCCTCGCCGCGATCCAGGCGCGGCTGTCGTCGGGAGGACGGCTGGCCGGACGCCACGTGATCGTCACCGCGGGGCCGACCCACGAGCCGATCGACCCGGTGCGGGTGATCGCCAACCGCTCGTCGGGCAAGCAGGGCTTCGCCGTCGCCGAGGCGCTGGCGGCGCTCGGCGCTCGGGTTACCTTGGTTGCGGGACCGGTGACGCTCGCCACCCCGCCGGGCGTCGCGCGGGTCGACGTCGAGACCGCCCGCGAGATGGACGCCGCGGTCGAGGCCGCGCTTCCCGCCGATGCGGCGGTGCTGGTCGCCGCGGTCGCCGACTGGCGGGTCGAGCCCGCTGCCGCCAAGCTGAAGAAGAGCGCGGGGGCGCCGCGGCTCGACTGGTCGCCCAATACCGACATCCTCGCCGGCCTCGCCGCAAGCCCCCGCCGCCCCAGCTTGCTCGTCGGCTTCGCCGCCGAGACGAACGACGTGGTGAAAGTTGCGCAGGCGAAACGAGCCAGCAAGGGCTGCGACTGGATCGTCGCCAATGATGTATCGGGGGACGTGATGGGCGGCGACAGCAACAGCGTTCACCTGATCACGGCGGACGGGGTCGAAAGCTGGGAGCGGGCGCCGAAGGACGAGGTCGCGCGCCGCCTCGCGGAAAGAATCGCCGACCAAATCGGGGGGTAGGATTCGCGGCGACCTGCTGCGGCTCACCCGCCGAGCGGGGCTGGTCACCGCTTTCGTCTTCGTCGTCGCGGCGCGTCCTGGTCTTCCTCGGCATCCCGTTTGCAACCCAGGGAGCCGGGCGCTACTCGCTCGATCGATGGATCGAGAGGCGCGATGATCGATATAGAGGTAAAACGGCTTTCCAACGGTGAGGGTCTTCCCCTCCCCTCTTACGCCAGTGGCGGCGCCGCCGGCCTCGACATCGTCGCCGCCGAAGATCTGACTCTGGCGCCGGGCGCGCGGCACGCGGTCGCCACCGGCTTCGCCATCGCCATTCCCGACGGCTACGAGGTCCAGGTGCGGCCGCGGTCCGGCCTCGCCTTGAAGCACGGCGTCACCTGCCTCAACACGCCGGGCACGATCGACAGCGATTATCGCGGCGAGGTCAAGGTGATCCTCGCCAATCTCGGCGCCGAACCGTTCGAGATACGCCGCGGCGAGCGCATCGCCCAGCTCGTGCCCGCGCCGGTGGTGCGGGCGGCCTTTTACGAAGTGGACGATCTGGACACGACGACGCGCGGCGCCGGCGGCTTCGGCTCGACCGGGCGGTGACGCTCGGCGACGACCAGCTCGACCGCTACGCCCGCCACATCGTCCTGCGGGAAATAGGCGGCGAGGGCCAGCGCAAGCTGCTCGACTCGGCGGTCGTGCTGGTCGGCGCCGGCGGGATCGGCTCTCCGGCCATTCAATATCTCGCCGCCGCCGGGGTCGGTCGGCTGAGGGTGATCGACGACGACCGGGTCTCGCTCGACAATCTCCAGCGCCAGATCCTGTTCGGAACCGCCGATGTCGGCCGGCCCAAGGTCGAGGTCGCACGGGAGGCCGCGACGCGGCTCAACCCGGACGTGCGCTTCCGCGAGACGCGCGAGCGGCTGACCGCCGCCAATGCCGCCGCTCTGCTGGCCGGCGCCGAGGTCGTCATCGACGGCAGCGACAATTTCGCCACCCGTTTGGTCGTCTCCGACGCCTGCACCGCCCTGCGCATCCCGCTCGTCTCGGCGGCGATCGGCCAGTTCCAGGCCCAGGTCGGGACCTGGCGCGGCTGGGAGCCGGGCCGGCCCTGCTATCGCTGCTTCGTCGGCGACGCCTTCGACGCCGACGATTGCGACAGCTGCGCGGAGCTCGGCGTGCTCGGCGCGATGGCCGGGATCGCCGGCAGCTTTGCGGCGCTCGAGGCGATCCGCCAGATCGTCGGCTTCGGCGGCGAGGCGGCCGGCCGGGTCCACGTCTTCGACGGCCTCGCGCCGGCGATGCGGAGCCTGAAGATCGTCAAGGATCCCGGCTGCCGCGCCTGCGCCGCGGTTCAGCCGGGGACGTAGACGAAGATCGTCTGGGTCGGATAGGGGCTGACCACCAGCCGCTCCCCGGCCGGCAGCGGGCGCGTGACCTCGGCCTGGTAAGTGCCCTGGGCATAGCCTTTAACCCGGATCTCGCCGCCGCCCAGCGACACCGATTTCGGCAGGTCCGCCATCGTCACCGCCTTGTGGCTTTCGTGGAGGACATAAGCGAGCGTTCCGTCGACGCCGAGCGCGGCGTAGAAATGGTGCTGGCCGAGCAGGGGATTCTTGCCGGAGACGTAGAAGCCGATCTGGAGTGCGAGGCTTGCCGGGTCGGTCACCGGACGGTAGCGGACCGGCTCGATCGGCGTCAGCGATCGGATGTCGGGGAACGGTACGACCGCCTCGAGCGAGGCGGCGGCGCCCGCCCACAGCTGGTCCATCGCCCCGTCGCCATCGCGGTCGGCGAGGCAGACGAGGGCCGGGCGCTGCTTACGGCCCATCGCCAGCGTCCGGCAGTAGAGGGAACCGGTGAAGGCCTTCGACGTCGCCTGCAACTCGACCAGCCGCGTGCCCGGCAGGATCACGCCGATCTCGCCTTTTTCCGGCACCGTCACCGGCGCCTCGACGGTCACCGCCGAACGGTAGCGGGCGGGCTGCGTCCCCCACAACTGCCCGGTGCGAAAGCTGTGGACCCGGTCCGGCGCGTCGCCGGCCGTCTCGACCACGATCGGAAGCGCCAGCCGGGTCCGTTCCCGCTTCACTTTCTCTTTCGCGGCCGCCGCGCCGGGCAGCAGCGCCAGCAGGACGAGCGCCGCCGCGATTGGCCTTCCCCACGATCCCGTCATCTCGATCCCCTTCCCGCGCCGCATTTGTGACGCAGGCGGCGGCCGCGCGCAATCGCTCAGGCGGGAAGCTGGCCGAGCGCGTCGCGCAGCTGCAGCAAGGCGAGAACGAACAGGCCGCCGCCGAGCACCAGGTCGAAGCCGCGCACCGGCCGCAGCCGTTGCCCTCGCGGGCGGTGGAAGGTGAGGTCGACCATGGTGACCAGGACCATCCACGCGCCGGCCAGGCCGGCGACCAGCGACAGCAGAACGAACGGCCAGAACAATTGGTCATAGGGGCCGACGAAGGCCCACAAGGCCAGCGCCAGCAGCTCGGCGGTCGCGCCGATTCCGACGAGGGTCCAGGGACGACGCATCAGCCTTTCTTCTTCGCCGGCGCCTTCCGGGCGGCCGGCTTGCGGCCCCGCCCCTTCTTCGCCGGCGGGCCCTTGGCGGCGCGCTCGTCGAGCAGCTGCGCGGCTTCCTCGAGCGTGAGGGTGTCGGGCGCGAGCGACTTGGGCAAAGTGGCGTTGGTGGCGCCGTCGGTCACATAGGGGCCGAAGCGGCCCTCCATCAGCCTGATCTCGAGCTCAGTACGCGGATGCCTGCCCATCACCTTGAGGGGCTCGCGCGAGCCGCGGGCGCGGCCGCCGCCGGCCGCCGCTTCGGCGAGCTTGACGACGGCGGCGTTCATGCCGGTCTCGAACACTTCGGCGGTCGAGCCGAGCTTCGCATATTTGCCGTCATGGGCGAGATAGGGCCCGTAGCGGCCGATCGAGGCGGTGATCGGCTTGCCGCTTTCGGGATGCGCGCCGATCGTCCGCGGCAGCGACAGCAGGCGCAACGCCTGGTCGAGGTCGACCTGGTCCTGCGGGATGTCGCGGGGAATCGACGCGCGCTTCGCTTGCTTGCCCTCGCCGAGCTGGACATAGGTTCCGAAGCGGCCGCTGCGCAGGCTGACCTCCTGCCCCGATTCCGGATCGGTGCCGAGCAAGATCGGGCCCGCATCGGCGCCGGCCTCCTCGCCGCCCTGGCCGAAACGGCGGGTGAACTTGCATTCGGGATAATTGGAGCAGGCGACGAAGGCGCCGAAGCGGCCGCCGCGCAGCGACAGCCGCCCCTCACCGCAGGCCGGGCACAGCCGCGGATCGGTGCCGTCGTCCTTGTCCGGGAACAGCCAGGGCGACAGGAAATCGTCGAGCGCGGCGGTGATCGCGGAGGGCTGCTGCTCCAGGATCTCGGCGGTCTTCGGCTTGAAGTCGCGCCAGAATCCCGTGAGCACCGCCTGCCACTGGGCGCGGCCCCCCGAAATGTCGTCCAGCTCGTCCTCGAGATGGGCGGTGAAGTCGAACGAGACGTAGCGCTCGAAGAAGCGCTCGAGGAAGGCGGTCAGAAGCCGGCCGCTTTCCAGCGGTACGAAGCGGTTCTTCTCCAGCTCGACATAGAGGCGATCCTTGAGCGTCTGCAGAGTCGCCGCGTAGGTGGAGGGGCGGCCGATGCCGAGCTCCTCCATCTTCTTGACCAGGCTCGCTTCCGAGTAACGCGGCGGCGGCTGGGTGAAATGCTGCTCCGCGGTCACCTTCTTCTTGGCCGGCGCATCGCCCTCGCGCAGCCGCGGCAGGCGGCGCGATTCGTCGTCCTCGGCGTCGTCTTGGCCTTCCTCGTAAAGGGCGAGAAAGCCGGGGAAGAGGACGACCTGGCCGGTCGCCCGCAGCCCGGTCTGGCCACTGCCGTCGAGCAATTCGGCGGTGGTGCGCTCGAGTCGGGCCGAGGCCATCTGGCTGGCGAGCGCGCGCTTGAAGATCAGGTCGTAGAGCCGGCCATGGTCGCCCGAGCCGGCGCGGTCGCGGCCGAAATCGGTGGGCCGGATCGCCTCGTGCGCTTCCTGGGCGTTCTTGGCCTTGGTCTCGTAGTGGCGCGGCTTGTCGGGCACGTAACCGGCGTCGAAGCGGGCGGCGACGGCGCGGCGGGCGGCGGAGACGGCTTCGGCGGCCATCTGGACGCCGTCGGTGCGCATGTACGTGATCGAGCCGTCCTCGTAGAGCGCCTGGGCGACGCGCATCGTGTGGCTGGCCGAGAAGCCAAGCTTGCGCGCCGCTTCCTGCTGCAGGGTCGAGGTGGTGAAGGGCGGCGGCGGGTTGCGGTTGAGCGGCTTGGTCTCGACCGAAGCGACGGCGAACCGCCCAGCCTCGACCGCCGCCCTGGCGGCCTGCGCCGATCCTTCGTCGCCGAGGCTGAGCCTCTCGACCTTCTCGCCCTTGAAGCGGACGAGGCGGGCGAGGAATTCCTGCCCGTCCGCCTCCATCAAGGCGGCGACGCTCCAATATTCCTGCGCCCGGAACAGCTCGATCTCGCGCTCGCGGTCGACGACCAGGCGCAGCGCCACCGACTGGACCCGGCCGGCCGACTTGGCGCCGGGCAGCTTGCGCCACAGCACCGGCGACAAAGTGAAGCCGACCAGATAATCGAGCGCGCGGCGGGCGCGATAGGCATCGATCAGATCCTCGTCGAGCGGACGCGGATGCTTCATCGCCTCGGTGACGGTGGCCTTGGTGATCGCGTTGAAGGTCACCCGCTCGACGTCGGCCGGCAGCGCCTTGCGCTTGCGCAGCACTTCCTGGACGTGCCAGCTGATCGCCTCCCCTTCCCGGTCCGGGTCGGTGGCGAGGATCAGGGTATCCGCCTTCTTCGCCTCGTCGGTGATCGCCTTCAACTGCCGCGCCTTGTCGGCATAGGTTTCCCACTGCATGGCGAAGCCCTCGTCGGGATTCACCGAGCCGTCCTTGGGCGGGAGGTCGCGGACATGGCCGTAGGAGGCGAGCACCCGATAGCCGCTGCCGAGATATTTCTCGATGGTCCTGGCCTTGGCGGGCGATTCGACGACGACGAGCTTCATGGGGATCCTTCACGCGTACGCGTACAGGGTGGCGAGGCCGGCCGAGCCCCGTCAAGCCGCGAAGCCCGCCCCCGTTCCGTCGCGGAAGGTCGGAAGGTCGGAAGGTCGGCGATAAATAAAAATCTTTTCGATCAGTGGGCGGGTTTTGATCGATTTTTCCGATCAATCGCCGTCCACGCCCGGGACGCCCGGCCGAATCGGCTGTCCGTGGGGTCAACATTGAGAAAGAGCCCTTATGCGCGCTCGAACATAGCAAGAACACGCACAATTGGCAAGCTTGCCAGGCTCCTCAGCCTCCGAGGCACGGGGAACCGGCGACATGCCGGGCACGTGCCCGGCCGCTGCGGTGCGCCTGCCGGGCGTGCGGGGCGCCCGCCGGGCCGCTGCGGGGTGGCTGCCGGGCGTTATCCGATTGGAATGGCGCAGGTTCCGCTGTAGCGTGGTGGTTCAAGAACGAAGGGAAGCCCGTGTTTCTACGTCCGATCCTGATCGCCGCCCTGTCGATGCTCGCGCTCGCCGCCGACGCTCAGCCGTCCGCGCCGCAGCCGGCGCCGTCCAGCCTCGAGGAGCAGGTGCTCGCCGGCATCAACGAAGCCCGCACCAACCCCGCCGGCTATGCCGCGAAGCTGCGGGAGTATCGGGGCTATTTCGAGGGCGATGTGGTGCGTCTGCCGGGAAGCGACGTCGGCCTGCGCACCCGGGAAGGCGTTGCCGCCGTCGACCAGGCCATCGCCTTCCTCGCTCGCCAGAAGCCGGTGACGCCGCTCCGCAGCGCGCCGGAACTGGCGGAGTCGGCGAGGGAGCTCGCCGCCCACCAGGCGCTCGCCGGTGGCATCGGCCACGCTGATGCCGCCGGATCGGACGCCCGGGCCAGGATCAAGAAGCACAAGGGCAGCGGATTGACGGCGGAAGCCCTGTCCTACGGCGCGGGCGATGCCGCCGGCGTCGTCCGGCAGCTCATCATCGACGACGGCGTGCCGAGCCGCCCCAACCGCAAGATCCTCTTCGAGGACAAATATCGAAGGGCCGGCGTCGCCTGCGGCAGCCATCCGGTCAACCGGTCGGTCTGCGTGATCGACCTCGCGACCTTCGTCGGCCTCGCGCCGGCGCCCAAGCAGCCGCGGGCCCCGCCGCCCGAGATCGACATCTACTAGACTGCGTCCTAGCTCCTCCCCGAGCTTGTCTCGGGGAGGAATTGCGCCTCAATATTGCTCCTGCACCGGGTAGTCCGGCGGCAGCACGCATTTGCCATTGTCGTACTGGCCGACGCTGCGGATCACCTCGCCTTCCCTCGGCTCGACCCGGCGGCCCGAAATCTGGCTGTCGAGGACTCGGCGGACGAGCCGGTCGAGGCGGGTGACCAGATAGCAGTCGACCGCCGGCGGCGCATGCGGGTTGCCGATGCCGCTGTCGTCGGTGAGGAAGATGTAGCGAGACTGGGTCGCCGCGGCCATCGCCCGCATCACATATTCGGCGGTGTCGCCGACGCCCGACGCGGCGACTGGGACGATCTGGATGCGCCTTGCGCGCGCGGCCTCGGCGGCGCTCCAGGTCTTGCCGATATTCCCGTCGTGCGGCGGCGCGTCGGCGACCAGCAGCAGCGACTTGACCGCGTCCGGCCGCCAGTCCTGGGAGACGGCGCGGGCGAGGGCGAGGTCCATCGCCTCCGGATAGTCGCCGCCGCCCTCGGCATATTGGGCGCGCAGATTGGCCTGCATCGCCTCGAGGTTGGCGACGAACGGATAGGTGCGGGTGACGTAGACGTCGCCGAGATCGCGATAGGCGACGAGGCCGAGGCGGATGTCGAGGCCGGGATGGGCGCGCCTGATGTCGGCGAGAATCGCGCGCAGCTCCGACTTCAGATAATTGATCTCGTCGCCCATGCTGCCCGTCGTGTCGATCGCCAGCATGAGGTCGAACTTGCGGATCGGCACCGCACCGGAGCGAAGCGTGACGCTCTGGCGCTGCGCGCCGGCGCCGGCCAGGTCGACGCTGCGGACTCCTCCGCCGGCGACCGACAGCCTGATTCTGCTGCCGAGCCGGTCCAGCCCGGGGAAGAAGGTGGCGGTGCCGTCGGCGACGGTGGCGAGCGAGAGGCTGTTGCCGTCGGCGCAGGTGATCGTCACCCGCGCGAAAGGCACCGGCCGGCCGGACGTGTCCTGGACGGCGACGGTGAGCACCCGCCGAGTGTCCAGCCTCGGCAGGTCCCTGAGATTGCTGCGCTGGAAGAAATGGGTGGCATAGGAAGCGTAAAGCTCGGGATTGAGCAGATCGTCATGATCGCCCGCGGTGAGCAGCCCGGAGCGCGGCTGCGGCGGTCGCGGATAACGGCCGGGCGGGAGTCGCGCCTCGGATATCCGGTCGTCCGGAGTCGCGATCGGGGGTGAGCTTTCGGCGCCCGACCGCGCCACCCGGCTGCCGGTCACGGCGATCGCGGACTCGTCGCTGTCGACTGCCACGCTGGGTTCCGGCGCCATCGGCGGCGGCGGAGGCGGCGGAGGTGACGGCATTGGCGGTGGAGGCGGGGGCGCCGGAGGGGCGGGCATTGACGGCGCCCCCATCAAGGAGTCGCCGACGATGCCGCTGCGGTAGCGCCGCTGCTGCTGGTCGCCCAGCGGCGTCTCGGGCGGGAGCGGGGGCAAGGCGGCCGGTCGCCGGCAGAGCGGCTCCTGCGCCTGAGCGGCGGCGGCGCCCGGCGCGAAGGCTCCGGGCACAATCGCCGCGAGGCTGAGAGCGAGGGCGCTGAGGCTGACGATCCCGAGCTGGGCTGCTTTACGCATCGGTGCTTCCCCTTCGACAAATGTAACAATGTCACAAAGTCAGCAGGCGGCACCTTAACCCAAGCTGACGCGCCCGCCGGCATGGCGTTCTAGCCGGCCGGCCAGCTCGAGCTCGAGCAGCACGGTGTGGACCACTGCCGGCGGCCAGTGCGTCTGGCGAATGAGCTCGTCGACCGGCACCGGCGTCGCATTGAGCAACGCGGTGACTTCGGCGCGCGCCTCGTCGCCGGCCTCGGCCGGCGTCGCCGGGGCGCCATAGTCCCGCTCGGGCTGGCGGAACGGCCGCACCCGCGACGGGCTGATTGCCTCGATCACGTCTTCCGCCGACTGGACCAGGGTCGCGCCTTCGCGGATCAGCTGGTTGCAGCCCTGGGCGCGCGGATCGAGCGGCGAGCCCGGCACAGCCATCACCTCGCGGCCGCATTCGGCGGCGCAGCGGGCGGTGATCAGCGAGCCGGACCGCGGCGCCGCCTCCACCACCACCGTACCGTGGGCCAGCCCGGCGATGATCCGGTTGCGCGACGGGAAATGGCGCGAGCGCGGCTCGACCCCGGGCGGCTGCTCGGAGAGAAGCAGGCCGCGCTCGCCGATCGCGCGCTGCCGAGCCTCGTTCTCCGGCGGGTAGAAGACATCGACGCCGCCGGCGACGACGGCGATCGTGCCGGTCTCCAGCGCGCCGTCATGAGCGGCGGCGTCGATGCCGCGGGCGAGCCCGGAGACGATCACCGTTCCCGCCTCGCCGAGGCCCTGGGCCAGCGTCCGAGCGAAGCGGCAGGCGGCCGCGGAGGCGTTGCGCGCGCCGACCATCGCCACCGCCGGCCGGTCGAGCAGGCTGGCATGGCCCTTGACGATCAGGGCCGGGGGCGCCGTCTCCAGCTCGGCGAGCAGGGGCGGATAGAGACCCTGGCCGAGGAACAGATAGCGCGCGCCCATCGCCGCCACCTGCTCGATCTCGCGCTCGATCATGGCGCGCGAGGCGAGCTTCGGCGCCCGGCCGCCGCCGCGGGCGGCGAGGTCGGGGATCGCGTCGAGCGCCGCCGCCGCCGAGCCGAAGCGGGCGATGAGCTGGAAATAGGTGATCGGGCCGATATTCTCCGAGCGGATCAGCCGCAGCCGGGCGATCTGGTCGCCGCTGGGCTCAGGCACCGCGGCCGACCCGCGGCTCCGTCCCGGCGGCGAGACGGGCGATATTCTGCCGATGTTTCCAGAAGACCAGCAAGGTGAAGCCGAGGAAGAGCAAAGCGAGGTCGAAGCGGCCCGCAAGCGCGGCCGCCGGGGGCGTGACCAGCGCGGCGGCGAGACCGCCGAGCGAGGAATAGCGGCTGACCAGCAGGGCGCCGATCCAGGCGACGGCATAGGCGGCCGGCACCAGCCAGTGCAGCCCGTCGACCAGCACCAAGCCGAGCACCACGCCGAAATAGGTCGCGACCCCCTTTCCCCCGGCGAATCGCAGCCAAACCGGCCACAAATGGCCGAGCATCGCGCCGATCGCGGCGAGTTGGACCGTGCCGGGGAAAAGCAGGTCGGCGACGACCAAAGCGGCGGTGCCCTTGGCCATGTCGAGCAAAAGGGTCGCGGCGGCGAGGCCCTTGCGCCCCGTCCTCAGCACGTTGGTCGCGCCGATATTGCCGGAGCCGATCTGCCTGAGGTCGCCGGCCCCGGTCAGCCGGGTGAGGAGGATGCCGAACGGGATCGACCCCAGCGCGTAGCCGAGCAAGAGGGCGACCAAAGCTGTGACGATCGGTTGCATGTCCACGACCCCTGTCGGAGTTTAGCAAATCGCAAAGCCGGCGCAATCGTTTCATCGAAAGCCGTGGAACGGCGCCGCCTTGCCCCCGCCCGCTCTGCCGCTAAACCGGGTACGTGACCAGTGCCCGCCCGCTCCTCATCTTCGATTCGGGCGTCGGCGGCCTTTCCGTCCTCGGCGCGATCCGGGCGCTGCTGCCGACGGCGCCGCTCGTCTATGCCGCCGACAGCGCCGGCTATCCCTACGGCACGCGGCGGCCCGCCGAGATCGAGGCGCGGGTGCCGGCTTTGCTCGGCCGCCTCGCCGAGCGCTACGATCCCGAGCTGATCGTGATCGCCTGCAACACCGCCTCGACGATCGCGCTCGACCCGGTGCGGGCGGCGCTCGATCTGCCGGTGGTCGGGACGGTGCCGGCGATCAAGCCGGCCGCCTTGCTGTCGAAGACGAGGACGATCGGCGTGCTCGGCACCGAGGCGACGGTTCGCCAGCCTTATGTCGACCGTCTCGCCGCCGAGTTCGCCGCCGATTGCCGGGTCATCCGTCACGGCTCGGCGGAGCTGGTCGACCTCGCCGAGGCGAAGCTGCGCGGCGAGCCGGCGCCGGGCGAGGCGTTCGCCGCCGCCCTGGCCGGCCTGTTCGCCCAGCCCGGCGGCGCCCGGATCGACACCGTCGTCCTGGCCTGTACCCATTTCCCTTTGATCGAGGCCGAGCTCGCCGCCGCCGCGCCGCACCCCGTCCGCTTCGTCGACGGCAAGGAGGGAATCGCCCGCCGCACCGCCGCTTTGCTCGGGGACCGCGCCTGGCCGGCCGCCGCCGGCGAGGGCATTGCCGTGTTCACCGGATCCGCCGCCCGGGCGCAAGCCTATCGGGCGGGGCTCGCCGCCTTCGGCCTGACCCGGCTCGAAAATCTCTAGCCGGCTTTGTGACATTGTTCACATCCGCCCGCGCCCGAACCGGCTATGCCTTTGCCTCTAGCCTTGAGCGACGGAAATCGGTTATTTGTTCAATCAGCGACCGGGGAACCCTTGTTGGACTATAACCGCATCTTCGCGCAGGCGATCGACCGGCTTCATGCCGAAGGCCGCTACCGCGTGTTCATCGACATATTGCGCAACAAGGGCGCCTTCCCCAATGCGCGCTGCTTCGCCGGCCATAACGGGCCGAAGCCGATCACCGTCTGGTGCTCGAACGATTATCTCTGCATGGGCCAGCATGCGGACGTGGTCGCGGCGATGGAGGAGGCGCTGCACGACGTCGGCGCCGGCTCCGGCGGCACCCGCAACATCGGCGGCAACACCCATTATCATGTCGAGCTCGAGGCCGAGCTTGCCGACCTCCACGACAAGGAGGCGGCGCTGCTGTTCACTTCGGGCTACATCTCGAACGAGGCGACTCTGTCGACCGTCGCCAAATTGCTGCCCGGCTGCATCATCTTCTCCGACGAACTGAACCACGCCTCGATGATCGCCGGCATCCGCGCCTCGGGCTGCGAGAAACGGGTCTTCCGCCACAACGATCTCGACCATCTCGAGACCTTGCTCGCCGAGTCGGACCCGGACGTGCCGCGGCTGATCGCCTTCGAGAGCGTCTATTCGATGGACGGCGACGTCGCGCCGATCGCCGCCATTTGCGACCTCGCCGACAGATATGAGGCGATCACCTATCTCGACGAGGTCCATGCCGTCGGCATGTACGGCCCGCGCGGCGGCGGCATCTCCGAGCGCGACGACGTCGCCCGCCGAGTCACCATCATCGAGGGCACGCTCGGCAAGGCGTTCGGGGTGATGGGCGGCTATATCGCCGCCGACAGGAACATCGTCGACGTGGTCAGGAGCTACGCGCCCGGCTTCATCTTCACCACCTCGCTGTCGCCGGTGCTGGTCGCCGGCGCGCTGGCCAGCGTCAGGCACCTCAAGGCGTCCTGCGCGGAGCGCGAGGCGCAGCAGATCAACGCCGCGAAACTGAAGGCGATCTTCGCCGAGGCCCGACTGCCGGTGATGCCGTCGACCACCCACATCGTGCCGCTGATGGTCGGCGATCCGGTCAAAGCCAAGAAGATCAGCGACATATTGCTCGCCGAATATGGCGTCTACGTCCAGCCGATCAATTACCCGACCGTGCCGCGCGGCACCGAGCGCCTCCGCTTCACCCCCGGCCCCCGCCACGACGAGGCGATGATGCGCGAGCTCGCCAAGGCGCTGGTCGAGATCTGGGACCGGCTGGAGCTGCGCGCCGCGGCGTGACGCTTCCGGCGCTGCGGTGCGCCGCCTGAAACGGGAGAATTCCCGATGACCCTGTTCAAGACCCCCAGCTACGGCGGCGGCGGCGGCACTCCCTGGGACGACGGCCAGGCCCTGGCCGGCACGCCCGCGGCCGCGTTCAAGCGGATCGCCGTGCGGACGGGCACGTTGGTCGACAAGATCGAAACGACCTACCAGCTGGAGAACGGCAATTTCTCGACGCTCGCCCATGGCGGCGACGGCGGCTCGCCGGCCGCGTTCGATCTGGTTCCCCAGGAAATATTGATCGGCATCCAGGGCCGCAGCGGCGCGCTGGTCGACCAGATCAGCTTCCTCACCGCGGTCGTCTACGGCGGCGGCGATCCGCCCTTCCTGCAGACCCGCGGGCCCTATGGCGGCGGCGGCGGCGCTCCGTTCACCATCTGGGGCGAGATCGCCGCCTTCTACGGGCGCAGCGGCAGCCTGATCGATTCGATCGGCTGCTATCTCAGCACCGAGACGGCCGGTCCGTTCGGCGGCGGCGGCGGCGGCGCCTTCCAGGATCCCGGGCCGGTTCCCGATCTCAGCCGCATCCTGCGAATCACGGTCCGCTCCGGCAGCCTGATCGACTCCATCGCCACCACCTATCTGTTGCCCGACGGCTCGTCGCAGACCTTCAGCCATGGCGGCACCGGCGGCACCGCCCACGACATCTACTTCAACCCGGGCGAGCAGATCATCGCCGTGGTCGGCCGCTCGGGCGACCTGCTCGACAATATCGCCTTCCTGACCGAGGATCCCCAGGGCGTGCGACGCACCTACGGCCCGTTCGGCGGCAATGGCGGCACCCAGTTCATCGTCAACCGCAAGGTGAACGGCTTCTTCGGCCGCAGCGGCGCGCTGATCGACCAGCTCGGCTTCTTCGTCAGCTGAAACCCGTTCAGGGCGACGCGGTTTCGCCAAACTGTGGTGGCAATGAGGCCGGCCATCCACTAGACGATGTAGCTCAAGCCCATCAGCGGAGTCTTGCATGGCCGAGCGCATCGCCATCGTCGCCGATCACGCCGCGTTCGAGATGAAGATGCTGCTCGTCGAGCATCTCCGCTCCGCCGGCCACGACGTGCTCGACCTCGGCACGAGCTCGACCGACAGCGTCGATTATCCCGATTACGGCTACCGCATGGCCGAGGCGATCGCCTCGGGTGAGGCGCAAAGGGGCGTCGCGCTGTGCGGCTCCGGCATCGGTATCTCGATCTCGATCAACCGCCACCCCGCCTGCCGCTGCGCGCTCGTCTCCGAGGGATTGTCCGCCCGCCTCGCCCGCGAGCATAACGACGCCAACGTGATCGCCATGGGCGCCCGGCTGATCGGCATCGAGGCGGCGCGCGACTGCCTCGACCAGTTCCTCGCCACCGGGTTCGGCGGCGGCCGCCACCAGCGCCGCGTCGACAAGCTCTCCAACCCCGTCTTCGCCAGGGAAAATGCATGAGCAGCCGCTCCGCTTTCGATTTCGCCGACGTCCAGCACAGGGGCTTCTTCACCGCCCGGCTGGGCGAGGCCGATCCCGCCGTCGCCGAGGCGATCGCCGCCGAGCTCGACCGCCAGCAGAACCAGATCGAGCTGATCGCATCGGAGAATATCGTCTCGCGCGCGGTGCTCGAGGCGCAGGGCTCGGTGCTGACCAACAAATATGCCGAGGGCTATCCGGGCCGGCGTTACTATCAGGGCTGCGCTCCGTCCGACGCGGTCGAGACTCTGGCGATCGAGCGGGCGAAGCGATTGTTCGGCTGCGGCTTCGCCAACGTCCAGCCCCATAGCGGCGCCCAGGCCAATGGCGCGGTGATGCTGGCGCTCGCCAAGCCGGGCGATACCATTCTCGGCATGTCGCTCGACGCCGGCGGCCACCTCACCCACGGCGCCAAGCCGGCAATGTCGGGCAAATGGTTCAACGCGGTCCAGTACGGCGTCCGCCGCGACGACGATTGCATCGACTTCGACCAGGTCGAGGCGCTGGCCAGGGAGCATAAGCCGCGGCTGATCATCGCCGGCGGCTCGGCTTACCCGCGCCATATCGATTTCGCCCGCTTCCGCGCCATCGCCGACGAGGTCGGGGCGATCTTCATGTGCGACATGGC
>DASUVK010000033.1:0-16034 GCA_036378975.1 Allosphingosinicella sp.
CCGGCCCGAGGCTGTGCGACAGCTCGTGGAACAAGGTCTCCTGGGTCATGTACTTCTTGGTCACCAGCCGCGCCTGGTCCGGGACCAGCACCAGCCCCGCCATCGGCGCGAGGATTCGGTCATATTTGGCGCCGAGCACGTTGGCGAGGATCACCTTCTTCGCCCCCTTGGCCTCGCGCACCCGCTCGTCATTGGGCAGGTTGAAGGCGATCGTCTGCACCCCCGGCACGTTGTCGCCGCCGCCATGGACCTGGTCCGCGACCAGGATCGGCGAGCTGAACGGGCGGTTGAAATTCTTGTAGCGGTCTTCGACCGGCAGGTTGCGCTCCATGTCGGGCAGCAGGGCCTTGTAGTGGGCGAGCGCCGCGCTCTCGCGCGGGTCCTGGACGGTGACGAAGGCCTCGAACGCGGTCTTCGTCCCGTAGAGGGAGTCGGTATAGACTTCGTAGGGCCCGATCACGATCTCGATCGGAGTGCCGGAAACCTCCATCCAGGCGATCTCGGATTCGTAATAATCGTTGGTCCGGAACGCCTTCGCGCGGAGGTTGAGGAAGCGCTTCAGGCTGGCATTGCCGGTCCGCGCCGCCGCCCGCTCGAGCAGCCGCGCCGCCGGCTCCAGCCACTTCCGATACTCGACGCTGTACGGCACGGCGACGAGCCGGTCCCCCTGCCTTTTGACGACGGTATAGCCGCTGGTCAGCGCCTCCTTCTCGCCGGGATGGGCGAGGAGATAGGCGTCGAACGCTTCCTTGGTGAGGTCGCTGGGGTAGAAGCCCGCGCCCGCCGGCATCTTCTCACCGCCGTAAAAGGGATGGTTCTCGGCGAGCGTGTCCCAAGGCCCGAAATGGAGGTCGAACATGTCGAGCAGCAGCGCCTTTTGCGGGTGGGCGCTGCGGGCGATCTCGGCGCGGATCGTCGGATTCTCGATCGAGCGCTGCCTGAGGTAAATGGGGTTCATCTGCTCCGCCGCCTGGATCAGCAGATTCACCACTTCGCGCTCCTCGGCATTGAGGAAGGCGGTGTTCGGCGCCATCGGGATGCGCACGATCTTCGCCCGCTGCGCGGCCAGGTCGTAGCCGTCGGCCGCGGGCGCGGCGGCCGTCGCCGGCGGTTCGACCCGGCTCGTGGAGCAGGCGGCGGTGGCGAGCAACAGGGCGGCCAGGGCGGCGTTACGCATACATTTCTCCTCTTCCGGTCGGCGCCTTAGCGCCGTCGCATGGCGTTTGGAACGGCTGCGGCACAAGATACGTTGCGTGCCTCGTGACCTCCGAAACGCAAAGTGGCCGCGAAAGCCGCATCTTCCAGCTCGAGCCCGGCCGCAATTGCTGGCGCACCGGCCGCGCCCACCGCGCCTCGCTGATCGTCGACGGCTGCGACTATTTCCGCCTTCTCCGCCAGGCGATGCTCAAGGCTGAAAAGCAGATCATGCTGATCGGCTGGGACCTCGACACCCGCATCGCCCTCGACGAGCCCGGCGGCAAGGACGATCCCCCGGTCCATCTCGGCCCTTTTCTGTCCTGGCTGGTCAAGCACCGGCCCGAGCTCAAAATCTACATCCTCGCCTGGGGCGGCATGGCCTATTCCGTCCTCGGCCGCGGCACGACGCTGGCGAGGATGGCGGCCTGGCGCGCCAGCCGCCGGATCCACTTCCGCCTCGACAGCGCCCATCCGCGCGAGGCCAGCCACCACCAGAAGATCGTCGTCCTCGACGATGCCATGGCCTTTTGCGGCGGCATCGATATCACCGCCGACCGCTGGGACCGGCGCGAGCATCTCGACGACGATCCCGGCCGCCGCCGCCCGACCACCGGCCGCCGCTATCCTCCCTGGCACGACGCCACCATGGCGCTCGACGGCGCCGCCGCGCTCGCGCTCGGCGATCTCGCCCGGATGCGCTGGGAGGCCGCCACCGAGCAACGCCTGGCCAGCGCCGGCGGCGGCGGCGATGCCTGGCCGGACGCGCTCAAGCCCGACTTCGCCGACGTCGACATCGCCATCGCCCGCACTCGCGGCGAATATGGCCGCTGGTCTCAGGTCCGCGAGATCGAGGCCCTGTTCGTCGATGTCATCGCCAGCGCCCGCCGCTTCGTCTACATCGAGACCCAATATTTCGCCTCGCGCGTCGTCGCCAAGGCGATCGGCAAGCGCCTCGGCGAGCCTGACGGCCCTGAGTTCGTGATCATCAACCCGAAGACCGGCGCCGGCTGGCTCGACGAAGCGGTGATGGGCCCGGCCCGCGCCGAACTGGTCCGGACACTGGAGCGCCGCGACCGCTACGGCCGCTTCCAAATCCATACGCCGGTGACGTCGTGCGGCGCCGACATCTACGTCCACGCCAAGATCATGATCGTCGACGATGTCGTGCTCAAGGTCGGCTCGGCCAATCTCAACAACCGCTCGATGGGCCTCGACAGCGAGTGCGAAGTGATGATCGACGCCCGCCTGCCCGCCAATAAGGGCTCCGGCAAGATCATCGCCCGCCTGCGCGCCGACCTCCTCGCCGAGCATCTCGGCACGGCGCCGGCCGAGGTCGCCGCCTGCTTCGACGAGACCGGCTCCCTCGTCGCCACGATCGAACGCCTGCGCGGGGGGACGGGCCGCACCCTCCTCCCCTTCCGGCCGCCCGAGTTCAGCGCCGCTCTGACCGCGGTGGCGAAAAAGGAATTGCTCGACCCCGAAAGCCCGGACCAGCCGTTCGAACCTCTCGCCGGCAACCGCCTCCTCGCCCGCCTCCGCCGCCGCTGAGACGTCACCCCCGCGAAGGCGGTCGCCCCGGCATGCGCAAGGGCTTCGCTACCGCCGCGCCTCGAAACCGTGCTAGGAGCAAGTCTGGGGAAGGGGCGGGATGGATTACGACGCCATCGTCATCGGCAGCGGCTTCGGCGGCTCGGTTTCCGCCTGCCGGCTCGCCGAAGCCGGCGCCCGCATCGTCGTGCTCGAGCGCGGGCGGCGCTGGCACAGCGGCAATTATCCGCGCCTGCCTGGCAGCGCCTGGCTGTGGGACCAGGACGATCCCGTCGCCCGCAACGGCTGGGTCGATTTTCGCCTGTTCCGCCACATCGCGGTCGCGCAGGGCGCCGGCGTCGGCGGCGGCTCGCTGATCTACGCCAACGTCTCGGCGGTGCCGCCGCGCGCGACCTTCGATCTGGGCTGGCCGCCCGAGATCGGCTGGGACGCGCTCGCGCCCCATTATGCGACCGTCGGCCAGGTGATGAACGTCCAGTCGGTGCCCGACGGCCAGTGGCCTAACCGGATGAAGCTGATGAAGGAAGCCGCCGACGCGATCGGGGCCGGCGACCGCTTCCACAAGCTCGAGCTCGCCGTCTCGTTCGACCCTGCCTGGCATTACGGCCTGCCCGAGGCGGTCGACGCGCGCCACAGCCGCCGCTTCGTCAACGCCCAGGGCGTCGAGCAGGGCACCTGCGTCCACCTCGCCAATTGCGACATAGGCTGCGACGTCGACGCCAAGAACACGCTCGACCGCAATTATCTCGCGCTGGCCGAACGGAACGGCGCCGACGTCCGCGCGCTCCACCTCGCGACGCTGATCGAGCCGCTGGCCGGCGGCGGCTACCGCGTCCATTTCGACCGCATCGCCGACGGCGTCCGCCGCCCGGGCAGCCTCACCGCCCGCCGCGTCATCGTCGCCGCCGGCTCGCTCAACTCGACCGAGCTGCTGCTGCGCTGCCGCGACGTCGCCCGCACCCTGCCCGATATCAGCCCGTTCCTCGGCCGCAACTGGAGCAGCAACGGCGACTTCCTGACCCCCGCCATCTATGCCGACCGCCGCCCCGAGCCCTCGCAGGGGCCGACCATCACCAGCGCCATCGATTTCCTCGACCGCAGCGAGGCGGGCGAATCCTTCTGGATCCAGGACGGCGGCTTCCCCGATCTGCTCGCCGACTGGATGCGGGCCGGCGAGGCCGCGCATCCGAAGGTGCGCCGGCTGCTCAAGACGATGCGCACGGCGCTGACCGCGCACGGCCCGCTCGACTCGGTCATGCCGTGGTTCGCCCAGGGCGTCGACGCCGCCAACGGCACGCTCTCGTTGCGCCGGCGCTGGTGGCTGTTCGGGCGGCACAAGCTCAGCCTCGACTGGCAGATCGAGAAGTCGCGCGGCGTCATGGACGCGATCGTGGCGATGCACCGCAAGCTGTCGGCGGCGACCGGCGGCCACCCGATCGTGCCGGTCACCTGGACGCTCGGCCACTACCTGGTGACGCCGCATCCGCTCGGCGGCTGCAACATGGGGACGTCCCCGGCCGACGGCGTCGTCGACCATCGCGGCGAGGTGTTCGGCTATCCGGGCCTCCACGTCCTCGACGGCGCGATCGTCCCCGAAGCGGTCGGCGTCAATCCGTCGCGGACGATCGCGGCGCTGGCCGAGCGGGCGATGGGCGAGCTGGTCAGGGCGTGACCGGCTGCGCCTCCGGCGCGGCGATCGTGATCGGCCCCTCGATCAGATGCGGGTCGAGCGCGGGCGTCGCCGGGGCGCCGCCGCGCTGCCACGGCCAGCCGCGGGTGCGTGGCACTTTGTTCAGCCCGATCGGATAGACCAGGAGGCTGCCGTTCGTGGCGATCTTGAGCCGCAGGAAGCTCTTATGCCCTTCGATCCTGATCGATGAAAATCCCTCGTTGGGGTGGCGGCGGAGCAGGATCACGCAGAAAAGCAGATAGAGCCCGAAAACCCCGGCCGAGACGATTCCCGACGCGAGGCTGGCAAGCAGGAGCGACACTCCGGACCAGAAATTGCCGGTCCACCAGTCGGCGGTGAGCCCGATCGCCAGCGTCGTGGTCAGGGTGACGAACAGGGCTTGGAACAGGGAGTGGACGGCCCCCATGAGCAGCCGCGCTTTGCGGTTGGTCGGGAAATCCGCGAAATAATAATAACCGGCGAGAGCGACGCCCATCAGGATCGGCGCCCAGGGCGAGACGAAGATCAAGCCGAGATAATTGATCAGCGCGCCGCCGATGTCGTCGGTCCCGAGGGCCATGCCGAGACTGCCGAGCGCCGTGGTCTTGGCGTTGAAGTTCAATATCCAGTTGAACACCAGATAGGCGACGCTCAGCAGGAGGGGGAATTTCCAGTTGAGGATCGGGAAAAGCAGGTTCCGAAGGCTCAGCCCGCGCGAGGTCCGCGCCGCCGGGAACAGGGCCTTCGCCTCCTTGTCGCCGGCCGGGCGCGACACCTTGTCGGCGATGGCGAAGTGGCGCGGGAACCGGTGCCCGCCCGGATCCTCGCCGGGCTGGAGCGGCACTTCGCTGCCGTCCGAACCGGGCTTGGGATAGCGGTATTTGAACGCCTTGTCGCGGAGATGGTGGGTGGGATGGAGAAAGGCGCCGCCGCCCCCGCAGACGATATAATGGCGATCGTCCTCCCGGTAGCGGCAATAATGGTGGCTGTCCCCGGTGAGCACCAGCTTCAGCTCGTGGCCCATCGTCTGGCCTGGCTCGGGCCAGCGGCCCGCTTCGGCCTCCTCCCATTTCTTGGGACGCAAATCGACCGCCGGCGACCGCGCCGATCCCGCGAGCCGCTCGAGATAGGAGAAGCTCTCGAATTTCTTGTCGGGATCCTTTGGGTCGACATAGGCCCAGCTCGGGTCGGCGACGCACAGGATCAGCTTCGAGCCGGGCTCCATCCAGTAGGTCGCCGCATGCTGGAAATAGTCGATCTGCGGCTGGTCGATATAGCCTTCGAGCTGGCTGTCGGTGCCCCACAGCCACCATTTGCCGGGCAGCTCGATGGCGAAATAGCTGCGGGTCTGCCGGGTCTGGCGCCCGCCGATCAGCTTGCCGGTGCGGCTGACGCCGAGATCGACGTCGCGCGCCACCCGCCGCCGGCAGAACAGGCCGAAAAAGGCGTGGAGCCCGTCATACCAGTCATGATTGCCCGGGATGGCGTAGAGATCGGGACGATCTTCATCGGTCCACAAGGGAGCGCCTTTGCAGGGTTCGTAGGCCCAGTCGAACGGCTCGAGAAAGCGGATGCGATATTCGTCCTTGTCGGCGGTCGGATAGACCTGGTCCCCACCGAGGACGAGGAGGCGGCCCCTCGGCAGCTTCAGCTTAGAGCCCCGCGGCGCGACCTCCTCCTGGGCGACGAGGCGGGCCATCGCGAAGGTCGGGTTCCAGCCGTCGCCGGTGTCGGCGAGATAGTCGAACCAGAAATCCTCCCTGTCGTCGGCGGAATAGTCGAACTCGCCGTCGGCCGGAGTCGGCTGGATCGCATTGGCGGCGGCGATCGCTTCCCGGCGGTCGGCGAAATGGCCGAAAGCGGTCGACACCGCCGCGCGGATGCCGGTCCTGATCAGCAGACCGGGATCGTACCATTTGGTCATTGCAAGTCGTTTGGCCACGGCCGGTCCTCCCCTGCCCCGCCCGGAGCATATGCCGACTTGGCACCGCGTCCAACTCATTCGCCGGGCCCGTCCGCGGGTGCGCTGCATTGCCGGATGCCTTCGACTATGCTCACCTTCGCCCAGGGGCGACTCGGCCCGCCGAGTCGAGGCACAGGGGGCGGCCTTGGAACCAGCAGCGACAGCGCCATGCGAGGGGACTGAAGAGGTCAGGGTCGTCGGCACCGAGCAGGTGCTGATCGACGAATATCGCGGCTTCTGGCCGGACGACCTCGACCCGCCGGCGAACCAGGACGCCTATCGCGTCCGTGCGTTCGCCAACGGTCAGGCGGCCTTGTGCCTGTCCGGCGGCGGCATCCGTAGCGCCGCCTTCGCGCTCGGCGTCCTGCAGGCGCTGAGCGCCAAGGGCCTGCTCACCCGCTTCCACTATCTCTCGACCGTGTCGGGCGGCGGCTATATCGGCAGCTGGCTGCAGCGCTGGATCCACGAAAAGGGCGATGCGGAGGCGGTGATGAAGGCGCTCGGCGGCGTCACCGAGCCCGCGGAAGTCTCCGGGCTGCGCGAAAATTCCAACTACATCACGCCGCGAGTCGGCCTCAGGTCCAACGACACCTGGACGGCGATTTCCATCTCCGGGCGCAACATCGCCCTCAACTGGCTGCTGTTCGCGCCGCTGCTGATGCTGGTGACGGTCTTTCCGAACCTGTTCGAGGCGAGCGTGCGCTCGCTGCCGACCCGGGCGTCCGCGGTCCCCGAGCTGGCCTTGGTCGCGCTGGGCCTCAGCGCCTTGTTCGCCTTCGCCGCGGCGTTCTACGCCGTCCGCGGCCTGCCCAGCTACCGGGCGTCGACGAGCGTCGTGCCCGGCAGCGCCGACGGCTGGCTGACCAAGCGGATCGTGGTGCCGCTGGTGCTGTGGTCGATCAGCGGCACGCTTTGCCTCGCCCTCGACCTGCTCGACCGGCCCATCCTCTTCAACATCCCCGGCGGGGCGCTCGCCGCGGTCTCGCTGGTCGCGTCGGTGGCCGGGCTGCTGGCGTCCGGCGCCACTTTGCCGTCGCCGGCCGAACCGGACGAGTCGCACCCCGCCAAAGGCTATCGCCACACCTTCGCCCACGACATCGCCTTGTGGCTGCTGGCCTTGGCGGTCGCCGCCGTCGCCATCGTGTTCGGCGCCGGCCTTTTCCAGTCCTATCTCGGCGGCGGAGTCCAGGAGATACTGGACAAATATCCGAAGCTGAACGGCAATCCGTTCCCGACCGGCGCCGCCATCGACATTTGGGACAGCCAGGAAAAGTCGCTTTCGCCGCTGGCGGTGCTGACCTTGGTCGGGCCGCTGTGGCTGATGGCCACGCAATTGCTGATCGCCATCGTCTTCGCCGGCTTCCGCCCGGCCCGCGGCAAGACGGTGCGGCCGGATGCCGACCGCGAATGGCTGGCGCGGCTGTCGGCGGTGAAGATCAAGCCGATGCTGCTGTGGGGCCTGGTCGGCTTCGCCGTGCTGATCCTCGACTGGGCCCTGCGCCGGTTCGTCCCCGGCTACGACATGTCCGTCTCGGGGATGATCGCGGTGGCCAGCGGCTTCGCCGCGGTCGCCGGCGGCAAGAGCACCAAGAGCGGCAACAGCACCAGCACCGTGCAGGGGATTAGCGGCTTCGTCGCCAAATATGTCCCGATCCAGGGGATGATCGCGCTCGGCACCGGGCTGTTCATCCTGATGCTGTTCCTGATCCTCGGCCGGATCGAGAAGAACGGCGCGAACTGGATCGCGGAATCGATCTCGGACTGGAAGCGGCCGGCCTGGGTCGATCCCCATGTCGTCGCCCATGTCATCTTCCTGGCCGGGCTGCTCGCCTTGCTGGCGTTCCTGCGCAGCCGCATCCAGGTCAACCGCTTCTCGTTGAACGGCCTCTACCGCAACCGCCTCGCCCGCGCCTTCCTCGGCGGCGCCCGCCGCAAGCGCGATCCCGACCCGTTCACCGGCTTCGACGCCGCCGACAACGTCCGCATGCACCGGCTCATTCCCAAGGTCGCCGCGCGCGGGGTCCTCTATCCGGTCGTCAACGTCGCGCTCAACGTCACCGCCAGCGAGAAGCTCGCCTGGCAGGAGCGCAAGGCCGAGCCGTTCGTCTTCACCCCCCTCTACAGCGGCAGCGCGATGCTCAAGCCGCCGGACTGGCCGCCCAGGGACGGCCCGCCGGTCGATCTCAGCGACCCGCCCGGCGCCTACGTCGCCTCCAACGTCTATGGCGGCAACGAGCCCGATCTGGCGATGGAGGGATGCGGCGTCAGCCTCGCCACCGCGATGTCGATCTCGGGCGCGGCGGCGAGCCCCAACATGGGCTATCACACCTCAGCCGCCACCGCCTTGCTGATGACCCTGTTCAACGTGCGCCTCGGCGCCTGGCTGCCCAATCCCGCCCAGGCCGAGGAGATGGGCGACCTCATCCGCCGCTCCGGCCCGAGCGATTCGCTGCGCGCCATTTTGCGCGAATTGGGCGGCGCCACCGACGACCGCGGCTGGGACATCTACCTCTCCGACGGCGGCCATTTCGAGAATCTCGGCCTCTACGAGATGGTCCGCCGCCGCTGCCGCTACATCATCGTCAGCGACGCCGGCGCCGATCCCGAATGCGCCTTCGCCGATCTCGGCGGCGCGGTGCGCAAGGTGAAGATCGACTTCGACGTCGACATCGAGTTCGAGGCGCTGCAGCTGTCCAGCCGCGACAAGGGGATCGACGACCAGCAGGCCTACGCCCTCGGCACGATCGAATATCCGGAGAACCGCTATACCGGGGCCGGCGCGGAGGATCCCGAGGTGCGCAGGCGGCGGACCGGCCGGCTGCTCTACATCAAGCCGAGCTATTTCGGCCAGTTGCCGGTCGACGTCCGCTCCTATGCCGAGGAGAGCAAGACCTTCCCGCACGAATCCACCACCGACCAGTTCTTCTCGGAATCGCAGTTCGAAAGCTATCGCCGGCTCGGCTATTTCTTCACCTCGGAGCTGGGCGGCGATACGCCGCCGGCAAGCCTCGAAGCCTTTTTCGATGCGATCGAGGCCGAGCACGACAGGGCCGCGCAGGCGAAGGACGGCATCGTCAAAAAGGCGGTCCGCGCGGTCAAACGCCGCGTCGGCAAGGCCTAGGCTTCACGGAAGCCTAGGCCTGCCCGCCCTCGGCGGCCTCGCCTCCCCCGGCCTGTTCACCCTCGGCCGCCTTGGCGTCCTGGAAGAACGGCTCGACCTCGCCCTTCAACTTGACCGTCATCGGCTGGCCGTAGCGGTCGAGGCTGCGTCCCGCCGCCACCCGGATCCAGCCTTCCGACACGCTATATTCCTCGACGTCGCTGCGCTCCTTGCCCTTGAAGCGGATGCCGACGCCGCGGCGCAGCAGCTCGCCGTCGAAGAAGGGGCTGCGCGGATTGAGGGAAAGGCGGTCGGGGGGCGTGTCGCTCACGTCATTCTCTTCGGGCTTGCGGGCTTGTCTCAGCGCAATTTGCTGATCTTCAGCCCGTCCAGTTTCGCGCGCTCCTTCACCGACTCCTCGCTGCGGGTCAATGCCTTGGCGACCGCCTTCAGGGACAGGCCCTTGCCGGCGAGCAGATTCAGCTTCTGCAGCTCCTCGCTTTTCCACGGCTGGCGGTGGCGGGTGAAGGGCTCTGCCATCAACCGCTCGACAGCCCGCCGCTGCCCTTGGTCGAGGGATTGGCGGCGATCACCTTCTTGACCTCTTTCTTGGGCTTCCTGGCTTCCTTGTTGCTCTTCTTCTGACCCTTGGCCATCTCGTCTCTCCTTGCGCCGTCCACGCCTCTCTAGCGCCTGGGAAGGGCGCGTCCAGCCCTCCCCCGCGCCCCCTTCAGGGGGAGAGGGACAGCCGGCGCGCAGCGACGGCCGAAATGGGGACACGGCCGAAATGGAAATGGGGACACGTACTTTTTTCCGAAAAAGTACGTGTCCCCACCCGCATCCGTGCCGCCCTCGACGGGTCGGCCGCAGCCGCCGCAGGCATTGACGGTCACGGCCGCTCCCCCGCCATCCAGCACGGGTCCCATTCCGGCTCCGGCCCGAACCGCCCGACCAGGAAGTCGACCAAAGCCCGCACCCGCGCCGTCGTCGCCCGCCCCGGCGGCATCAGGGCGTAGAGCCCGCCTTCCTCGAGCGGAAACCCGCGCAGCAAGGGCTCGAGCGTGCCGCGCTCGAAGGCCGGGGCGGCGATGAAGCTGGGCAGGATGCACACGCCGAGCCCGGCCTCGGCGGCGGCGCGCAGCATCTCGCCATTGTCGGCCCTCAGCCGGGGCCGGCCGCGGACATATTCCCATTTGCCGCCGACGCGGAAGCGCCACTGCTCGTTGGCGTAGAGCAATATGTCGTGGCCGGCGAGGTCGCGCGGATGCTGCGGCCGCCCGTGCGCGTCCAGATAAGCCGGGCTCGCCGCCGGCGCCTTGCGGACCGGCGCGATCCGGCGCGCGACCAGCGCTGAATCCTTGAGCGATCCGATCCGCACCGCCAGGTCGAAGCCGCCGGCGGCGAGGTCGACCGGCCGGTCGTCGAACGAAATGTCGAGCTCGACCCGGGGATGCGCCGTCGCGAACTCGGCCAAAGCCGGGCCGAGATGCTCGATTCCGAACGACAAGGGCGCCGACAGCCGCACCGGCCCCGCCACCTGCGTCACCGCCTCGGCGACCACCTCCTCGGCCGCCTCGAGGTCGGCGAGGATGTTGGAGGCACGCTCGAAATAGGCCTGGCCGACCTCGGTCGGCTGCGCCCCCTGCGCGGTCCGGGTCAGCAGCCTGGCCCCCAAAACCGCCTCGAGCCGCGCCACCCGCCGGCTGAGGATCGACTTCGACATCCCCATCCGCTCGGCGGCGCGGCTGAAGGCGCCGGTTTCCGCCACCCTGACGAAGGCGAGGACGTCGAGCAGGTCGACCGAGGAACGTGGCATGGCGGGTGACTCCAGACTCGCTCCGTTGTGTTCCGGTTTATGCAACATTGCAATGCTGGTTGTGCGCCTACCGGCAACGCATAAGCGCGCTTATCTCGCCTCCACAAGCTCAGTGGAGGCATCATCATGACCAACGTCCTCATCATCGATAGCGCCGCCACCGGCGACGCTTCGGTCTCGCGCCGCCTGACCGGCGAGCTCGAGGCGATATTGCGCGGCCGCGGGCCGGTGCGCATCGTCCGCCGCGACGTCGGCGCGACTCCGGTCCCGCACCTCAGCGCCGAGACCACCCCCGCGATCCGCGGCGCCGAGGCCGCGACGGAAATCGCCCGCGACGCCGTCGCTTTGTCCGACGAACTGATCGCCGAGCTGAAGGCGGCCGACCTGATCGTGATCGGCGCGCCGATGTACAATTTCGGCATGGCCTCGACGCTCAAGGCGTGGTTCGACCATGTCCTGCGCGCCGGCATCACCTTCCGCTATTCCGAAGCCGGTCCGGAAGGGCTGGTCACCGGCAAGAAGGCGATCGTGGTCGAGAGCCGCGCCGGCCTCTACAGCACCGGTCCGGCGGCGGCGATGGACAGCCAGGAGCCGCATTTGCGCACCCTGCTCGGCTTCATGGGCATAACCGAAATCGCCTTCGTCCGCGCCGAGAAGCTGGCCTTCGGACCCGAAGCGGCCGCGGCGTCGATCGCCGAGGCGATCGAAGCGCTGCGCTCGCTCGCCGCCGAGGAGCTGCCGCTGGCGGCCTAAATCCTCCCCGAGCTCGTCTCGGGGAGGGGGACCACCCGAAGGGTGGTGGAGGGGCAATGCTGTGTCCGATTCACCCCTCCACCGCGCTTCGCGCGGTCCCCCTCCCCGGGCAAGCTCGGGGAGGAATTCCCCCCTTCGACCCCTTTCCGCTAAAGGAACCATCATGATCGACATCCGCCCCTTCGCCAGCCTCGGCCACGCCGACCATGGCTGGCTCGACGCCCGCCACCATTTCTCCTTCGCCGATTATCACGCGCCGGCCCGGATGGGCTGGGGCGCGATCAGGGTGTGGAACGACGACGAGATCGCCGCCAAGTCCGGCTTCCCGCCGCACCCGCACAGCGACATGGAGATCATCACCTATGTCCGCGAGGGCGCCATCACCCACCAGGATTCGCTGGGCAATAAAGGCCGCACCGGCGCCGGCGACGTCCAGGTGATGTCCGCGGGAACCGGCGTGCGCCACGCCGAATATAATCTCGAGGACGAGAAGACGACCCTGTTCCAGATCTGGGTCCAGACCGACCGGCCCGGCGCCGAGCCCGGCTGGGGGGCGAGGCGCTTCCCCAGGGACGGCCGCGCCGGCGGCTTCGTCACCCTGGCGAGCGGCTTCGCCGGCGACGGCGAGGCGCTCCGGATCAACGCCGCCGCCCGCGTTCTCGGCGCGACGCTCAAGGCCGGCGAGAGCGCCGCGCTCGAGCTCGACCCCGCCCGCCACGTCTATCTGGTGCCGGTCGGCGGCGCGATCCTCGTCAACGGCCGCCGCGCCGAGCCCCGCGACGGGGTGGCGATCACCGGCGAGGAGACGCTCCGGATCGAGGCCGTCGAAGACGCCGAGATCGTCCTCGTCGACGCGAAGTAGCGCAATTTCCTCCCCGAGCTCGCCTCGGGGAGGGGGACCAGGCGAAACCTGGTGGAGGAGCAATGCTGACTCCGATTCACCCCTCCACCGCGCCGCTCCGCGTCGCGGTTCCCCTTCCCGGGCAAGCTTCGCGAGGAATAAAGAAAGTTAACCCCGCGCCCACCCTCTTTTCGTGGTTCTTTCAGGCGCTCGGGGCGTTTCGCCGCCATGCCCCGCTTCTACTTTCACCTCGCCGGCGCTGCCGGCCGCCTCGAGGATGAGGAGGGGCTGGCGCTTCCCGACGCGGAAGCCGCCTGGTATCAGGGGGTGCGCAGCGCCCGCGAGCTGATCCGCGCGGAATTGACCCTTGGCGGCCGCTGGGACCATCGGGCGATCGAGATAGTCGACGATGGCGGCGCCCCCGTCGGCCGCATCGCGCTCGCCGACATCGTCCACTATTCGCTTTAATCGGGGACACTTGGGGGACAGTTACCCAACTGTCCCCCAAGTGTCCCCAATCAGCGTTCGACCCGCTTGAACACGCCCCGGGGGATTCGGCGCGGGGCCGGCGCGACGATTAGGTCGAGCTCGCGCGGATGGAGCGGCCATTCGAACGCGCAGCCGACATCCTTGTCCTTGCACCAGACGACGCGGCTGCGCTTGGCCTCGAGGCCGGGCAGCTTCAGCCACACCTCGCTGCCTTCCTCGAGCGCTTCGTCGGTCTCGGCCTTGAAGCCGCCGACCGAGATGTCGATGACGACCACCCGGCAGTTGCGCGCGCCGTCCTCGCGCAGCGCCGCGGCGAGGTTGACGATCCGGCGCTCGGCCTTGCGGCCGTCGCCGATCGGGATCTGGGACAGCTCGGCGTCGATGAACAAGGCGGGCCCCCTTTGGGTGAAGCGACCCGGCCGCTCTAGCGGGCGCCGGTAAATATAGGGTTTCAGGAAACGGAAGGGTTGGGGCCGGCGCGTTAAGCGCCGGCCCCCCCTCGGATACGCGACTCGAGGGACCGCCTTCCGCGTGGCCAGCATTGGGCGGCAGGAGAGGTCTATGAGCCCCAGGGGTTTAGGAAGGGCTGAACGACAGCGTTAGCGCCCGTTAAGCCATTCCCGCTTTCCGCCGCTTTCGATCCGTATGTGTTCGGCCAGGTGGCTTCGGCGCCGTAACGGCTGCCCGCGACTCGCAAGAAGAAGGCGGAAGCGGCAAGCCGCCTCCGCCCCCCCGGTCGCGTACCGGGAGCCCTCCTAGGCAAGAAGCCTTGAAAAAAGGTTAGTGCCGCCACGACGCCATGCCGACGCCCGGCCCGGTGCGCTCAGCGGTCGCAGGGCCGGCAGGGACCGTCCATCTCGCAGCCCTTGCGCTGGCGGCACAATTTCTCCTCGAGCGTCAGCACCGGGATGCCGCGGCCTTCGGCGGGCTCGGGCTCGTCGGCCTCGCGCCGCGGCTCGCGCGGCTCGGGCCGCCGCTCCGGTGCGTCGGCCTCCTCGCGGGGCGCCTCCGCCGGCCGCGCGGCGCCGCGTCCGCCTGGGCCGGCGGCGGTCGCGGCCGGCGTCGCCAGCACCGCCGCCGCCGCCAGCGCGAGCAGCGCCCGGCTCAGCATTGCGGCACGCACGGCGCCGGCTTCCGGTCGACCACCGCCCCGGTGAACAGGTTGACATATTCGTCGAAGCAGCCCTGCGGCGTGCGGATCCGGCGGATCAGCGTCTTGCCGTCGAGCGCCCGCTGGCAGATCACCGCCCCCGATTGCAGCATCGCCAGCCGCACCGGCGCCGTTGCCGGCCCGACCGGCGCCGGCGCCGCGCGGGCGGCGCGGATGAGGCCGCCGCCCTGCGGCTCGGGCGGCGCGATCACCTCGTCGAGCGGCACCCAATGGTAAGAGATGCGGTCGTCCGGAGTCACCGCGCGCACGAACAGGTCGCCCGACGGGCACATCGTCGCGTCGACCTTGACCCGGCTCGGATTGCTGTACCACGCGACCGGGCCCTGCGAGCATTCGGCATTCTTGACCCACATTTCCGATTGCCGGATCGCGTCCGAATAGGTCGCGGTGCCGGTCTGGTGGTAGACGGCCAGCGCCTTGTCGGCGAGGCCCGGGCTGGCCGAGATCACCGCCACGCCGAAGGTCGGGTAGAGCAGGAACCACTGCCACCACCTTTTGGCGCCTCCGCCCTGGATATCGTCTGGCATCGCATTCACCCCTGGCTCGCGGCGCCCGCGCTCGGGCGCCTTTTGCGCGACTCGCCCCGGAAGGGCCGAATCGCAGGGCCCTTATCCGCCGCCCGCGCCGCCCCAGCGCGTGACGGCGGTCACGCCGGCTAGAGGAAGCTGCGGCAAGTTGCGCTTGCCCCGCGCCACCCTATCTTCATCGCCAGCGAGAACCACAGGAGTCGCCATGCCCGCCCCCGCCCCCATGTCCTGCCCCCATTGCGCCGTCCCCCTCGTGATGAGCGAGCGCCAGGGCATCGAGATCGACTATTGCCCGACCTGCCGCGGCATCTGGCTCGACCGCGGCGAGCTCGACAAGATCCTCGAGCGCGCCGCCGCCGACCTCGCCCCGGCGACCCGCCGCGCCCCGCCGGCGCCGCCTTCCTACCAGAGCCACGGCGGCCATTACGACCAAGGCCACGGCCACCACCGCCCCCACCACAAGCGCCGCAAGTCGTGGCTCGAGGAGATTTTCGACTAGCTTGCGGCCCGCCGCCGCTTCGGCCCGTTCCGTCCCGGAGCCAAGTGGCGCAATCTGGTCGTTCCGTGACGAGAATCGCGATCGGCAGCCTTTCCGGGCCCCGTTCCGGCCCCTTTTCCGGCTGGTCCGCAGAGAGCGGCAGGCTTCGCCGCGGCCGGCTCACTTCGCTTCGAAAATCGCCACTTTCGCCAATAATCGCCACCGGACGCAGCCGCAAAGGCGCGACAACCGACCCGGGTGACGCGGAGGCCCGGCCCCTGCCGGACGCGACCCGCCGCGCGAAGGATCGGCCCGCTCCGCTCCTCGACAGGCCGGTGGCCACCGCCGTCAGGAACGGAAGTCAGGATCGCCGCCAGGTCGCAGACCGAGAATGTCGCCCGCCGGGGTCGCCGCGGGCGGCGCCGGCCAACGCCGGGCGGCGCTCCATCAGCAGCAGCGCGACCGGCCAGGCGAGGCCGAGG
>DASUVK010000034.1:0-113622 GCA_036378975.1 Allosphingosinicella sp.
CGACCAGCTCCTCCTCGCCCGCGGCGTGCCCCGCGAGGCGCTCGAGCGGCACCGTATGCCGACGCTGCGCGGCTTCATGCCCGACCCGTCGCTGTTCCGGGACATGGACAAGGCGGCGGAGCGGCTCGCCGACGCGGTCGAGACCGGCGAGGCGGTCACCGTGTTCGGCGACTACGACGTCGACGGCGCGACCTCGGCCGCCCTGCTGGTGCGGCTGCTGCGCGGGCTCGGCTCGGAGCCGCGGGTCTATATCCCCGACCGGCTGATGGAGGGCTACGGCCCGTCGGGCGAGGCGCTGGTGCGGCTCGGACGGGAGGGCGCGCGGCTGATCGTCACCGTCGATTGCGGCGCCCAGGCGTTCGAGGCGCTGGCGATGGCGCGGGCGGCCGGCGTCGACGTCATCGTCGTCGACCATCACAAATGCGCGAGCGCGCTGCCGCTCGCTTTGGCCCTGGTCAATCCCAACCGGCTCGACGAGGCCGGGGAGGCGGCCGCCCACGGCCATCTCGCCGCGGTCGGAATGTGCTTCCTGCTCGGCGCCGCGACCCTCAGGGTCCTGCGCGGCCGCGGCTTCTTCGCCGGCCGCGAGGAGCCGCGGCTGATCGACCTGCTCGACCTCGTCGCGCTCGGCACGGTCGCCGACGTCGCCCAGTTGCGGGGGCTCAACCGGGCGTTCGTGACTCAGGGGCTGAAGGTGATGGCGCAGCGCCGCAATGTCGGCCTCGCCGCCTTGGCCGACGCGGCGCGGCTGACGCAGGCGCCGACCTGCACCGATCTCGGCTGGGCGCTCGGCCCGCGCATCAATGCCGGCGGCCGCGTCGGCAAGTCCGATCTCGGCGTCAGGCTGCTGACCACCGACGATCCCGCCGAAGCGGAAGCGATCGCCGCCGAGCTCGACCGGCTCAACCAGGAGCGCCGGGCGCTCGAGACGACGGTCTGCGAGGCCGCCGAGGCTTTGTGCGGCGGCCAGGGCAATCGCTCGGTGATCCTTGCCGCTCAGGCCGGCTGGCATCCGGGCGTGATCGGCATCGTCGCCGGGCGGCTCAAGGAAAGGTTCGGCCGTCCCGCGATCGTCGTCGCTTTGGGCGAGGACGGGCTCGGCAAGGGCTCCGGCCGGTCGATCGGCGGCGTCGATCTCGGCGCGGCGGTGCTGGCGGCGAAGGACGAGGGCCTGCTGGTGGCGGGGGGCGGCCATGCGATGGCGGCGGGCCTCACCGTCGAGCACGGCAAGCTCGACGCGCTGGCCGACTATCTCGACCGGCGGCTCGCCGCCGACGTCGCCAGGAGCCGCGACGACCGCGCGCTTTTGCTCGATGCGGTGCTGGCCCCCGGCGGGATCTGCCCTTCCCTGTGCGACGCGCTCGAGGCGGGCGGGCCCTATGGCGCAGGCTGGCCGGCGCCGCGAGTGGCGGCGGGGCCGGTCAGGGTGATCAAGGCCGAAATGGTCGGCAGCGGCCATTTGCGGCTGATCGTCGCCGGCGACGACGGCCGCCGGGTCAAGGCGATCGCCTTCCGCATGGCCGCGGGGCCGCTCGGCGAGGCGATGCTGGCGGCCCCGCCGCACCGCAAATTGTGGGTCGCCGGCCGGGTCCGCAAGGACGAATATGACGGCCGCCTCGCCGCCGAGCTCCATCTCGAGGACGCCGCCTGGGCCGATTGACGCGGCGCGCCGCGCCTCTTAAGGCCCGGCGTTCCGGCCCATGGCCCCATCGTCTAGCGGTCTAGGACGTCGCCCTTTCACGGCGAAAACACGGGTTCGAGTCCCGTTGGGGTCACCAGGCCGGAAAACCGCCCCGCCTCCCGACCGACTCGGCCCGCTGGACGCCGGGCGGCGCTCAGCCGAGGAACCTCTTCACGCCCCGCGCCGCCTGGCGGATGCGCTGCTCGTTCTCGACCAGGGCGATGCGGACGAACCCCTCGCCTTCCTCGCCGAAGCCGACGCCGGGGCTGACCGCCACCTGCGCCTCGGCGAGCAGCCTCTTGGCGAATTCCATCGAGCCCAGCGCGCGGAACGGCTCGGGGATCGGCGCCCAGGCGAACATCGAGGCCTGAGGCGGCGGGATCTCCCAGCCGGCGCGGCCGAAGCATTCGATCAGGCAGTCGCGCCGCGCCCTGTAGAGCCGCCGGTTGGCCTCGACCACGTCCTGCGGGCCATTGAGCGCCGCCGTCGCCGCCGCCTGGACCGGCGTGAACGCGCCATAGTCCAGATAGGATTTGACCCGCCCGAGCGCGGCGACCAGCGCCTCGTTGCCGACCGCGAAGCCGATCCGCCAGCCGGCCATCGAATAGGTCTTCGACATCGAGGTGAACTCGACCGCCACCTCCCTCGCCCCCGCCACCTGCAGGATCGACGGCGTCGGCGCCTCGCCGAAATAGATTTCGGCATAAGCGAGGTCGCTGATCACCCACAGATCGTGCTCGCGGGCGAATTCGACCACTTTCTCGTAGAAGGGAAGGTCCGCGGTATAGGCGGTCGGGTTGGACGGATAGCCGATCACCAGCACCTTGGGCTTGGGCACGGTGTAGCGCACCGCCCGGTCGAGCATGTCGAAGAAACCCGGCCCCGGCGCCGCCGGGATCGAGCGGATCGCCGCGCCGGCGATGATGAAGCCGAACTGGTGGATCGGATAGGAGGGATTGGGGGCGAGCACGACGTCGCCCGGCGCGGTGATCGCCTGGGCGAGGTTGGCGAGCCCTTCCTTCGAGCCCAAAGTGACGATCACCTCGCGCTCCGGATCCACCTCGACCCCGAAGCGGCGGGCATAATAGCCGGCCTGCGCCTTCCTCAGCCCGGCGATGCCGCGCGATGCCGAGTAGCGATGCGCCCGCGGGTTGCGCGCGACCTCGGCGAGCTTGTCGATGACATGGGCCGGCGGCGCCCCGTCCGGGTTGCCCATGCCGAGATCGACCACATCCTCGCCCCGCGCCCGCGCCGCCGCCTTCATCGCATTCACTTCGGCGAAGACGTAGGGCGGCAGCCGGCGGATGCGGTAGAAATCGCTCATGCGCCTTTCCTAAAAGGCGGCGGCGGGGCGGATCAACCAATAGTGTCGTCCCAGCGAAGACTGGGACCCCAGGGGGTGAGGCACGCCGACGTCTGTGGAGGCGAGCCTCGGCCGCGGCACCGAAGGGACATTCTGGTGACAGTCACGTGACAGTCACGTGACTGTCACCAGAATGTCCCGAGGATTAGTCTCTTCCGGTGACTGTCCCCATTTGGCCCCGGAATTGCTTCAGCGTCCGGCGAGTGCGCCGGCTTTCGCCGGCGAGGCGGGCGCGGTGGCGCCCGAATCCAGGACAGGCGACGGCAGCGCCTCCCGGCAGACCTGCAGCGCCCGGCGGGCTTTCTCGAGCGCCGCCGTCGCCGGGCGAAGCTCCTCTTCTTGCACCTCCGCGATATCCTGGCGAATGCCCTCTCTTTCCGCGGGCGCGGCGGTCGCAAACTCATCCCTGAGTCGCCCGATCTTGGCCTCGGCCTCCTTGACCGCAGCCTCCGCGGCCGTCACCGCCTGGGCCTCGGCCGGGCAGCGCTCGACCGGCACCGGGCGCACCACGAGATTGCCCTGGATCTCATAGGCCTGCGGCTCCCCATCGCCGCCGAACCGGAGGCTGAACGACCTCGAGACGAGCGTGCGGAATTGGGCGAAGTCGCTGTCGACGATGTCGTCCGGGTTCAAGGTTCCGAGCACCCCGATGCGAAATTTCTGGAAGCTTGTGAGAGCGCCGGTGATCGCCGATTCCACCCCGGCCCGGGCGCTGTCCTTGATCGCGGTGATGAGTGCCTCGAGCTCGGCGCCGCTCGCTTGGCTGAGCGCAACCAGATTGTCGACGATCGCCCGCTGGACTGCGCCCGGGAATGCCTGGAACCCGGCGTGCACGGCCGCCTCCGGCATCTCGTCCCGCTCCCAAAGCGAAACCACGAGGATCAGCCGGCGGAACCCGTCCTTGATCCGGGCGCGAAGCACGCCGGTGGATGGCGGGATGGCGACGGCCTGGCCGGCGCGCATGTCGTTCCTGAGGACGTTTCTCGAGGCGCCGCCGCCCCTGGTCAGCGCGGTCCGCTGGGGCAAAGCGAGCGTAGTATCGTCGATCCAGATCAGCAGCGGCCAGATATAAGGTTCGGAATGGCCGGTGCCGTCGACCTCGCGGATGCAGACCAGCCGCTCGAGGGTGATGATTGCGTCGGTCGCCATGCCATGCCCTTCTGTCTCGGAAACGTGCGGAATAACGCACCGCCCGCCCGCCTCCGCGTGACGGGCGTCACATCTCCGTGAGAATGGGCAGGCGCCTCCGGTGCCAGGCACGTAGCGCCTCCGGTGCCAGGCACGTAGGAAATTTTAGCTTGTCGATCGCGTGCCTGGGCGGCGCCCCGTCCGGATTGCCCATGCCGAGATCGACCACATCCTCGCCCCGCGTCCGCGCCGCCGCCTTCATCGCATTCACTTCGGCGAAGACGTAGGGCGGCAGCCGGCGGATGCGGTAGAAATCGGTGCTCACAGCCCTTCCTAGGGGGGCGCGGCGGGACGGTTCAAGCGACCGCAGAAAATTCCTCCCCCGGATTGCCGGGGGAGGGGGACCGCCCGAAGGGTGGTGGAGGGGCCTCGCTGACTCTGCGGAGAAGAACCCCTCCACCGCGCTGGCGCGCGGTCCCCCTCCCCGGCGAAGGCCGGGGAGGAATTAGGGCGACCGCTCCCGGCACAGGTGCACGACCAGCCGCAGCACCGCCTCCATCTCCCTGAGCACGTCCACCGCCGTCACCCGCAGGGTCATCACCCCTTTTCCCGCCAGCCACCGATCCCGCCGTTCGTCGCGTTGCGGGTTGTCGCCCATTTCATGCGAGATGCCGTCAACCTCCAGCGCCAGCCCCGCCTCGCAGCAGAAGAAGTCGAGCACATAGGGGCCAAGCGGATGCTGGTGCCGGAACTTGAAGCCACCCGGTCGAGCGCGAAGCTCGCGCCAGAGCAGCCCCTCGGGCAGGCTGAGTTGGCGCCGGAGCTGCCGGGCACGCGTGACGGACATGGGCAAATTCTAACAGGCGCAGGGCCTTATCCGAAATCTGCGTACCTTAATTCCTCCCCCGGATTTCCGGGGGAGGGGGACCGCCCGAAGGGTGGTGGAGGGGCCTCGCTGACTCTGCGGAGAAGAACCCCTCCACCGCGCTGCGCGCGGTCCCCCTCCCCGGCAAATGCCGGGGAGGAATTAAGCGCGCCGCTCAAAAAGCATTTTCCTACACCGTACTCTCTATGTTCTATAATCGGGATGGAAAACTCCGAGTCGCGCAATGCGCCATCGCCCGAGGCGGCGTCCGATGATTTCGCCTCGCCAATTCCCCTTTCCCCCGCCGAAGCGCGGGCTTATTGGCGTGGCGTCGCCGACGGCATGAGCCGAGCGGGCGCCGCGGTGCCGCCGAAGATAGCCGCGCGGGCGGCGGCGGCCCCGGGCAAAGAAGCCGGTCCGCCCGCGGCGCCCTTGCCTTGGGAGACCGACCCGCCCGAGGAGGAGAGCCGGCAGCGCCACGACGCCTTCACCGGCGCGAAGAAACAGGCCTACCTCAAAACGCTCGCCAAGGCGGGCTGCATCCTCGACGCCTGCCGCCTCACCGGCATCTCCTCGACCACCGTCTACAACCACCAGCAATCCGACCCGGAATTCGCCCGCAACTGCCGGCTGGCGCTGGGCATGGCGAGCACGCCGATCGAGCTGACCGCCTATGAGCGCGCGATTGTCGGCCAGGAGGAACCGGTGATCCGGGGCGGCAAGGTCGTTGGCACTCGCATCCGCCGGTCGGACTATATGCTTCGCGTTCTTCTCCAAGGCTCCAACCCGAAGAAGTACGGCCCGCGCCCCGGCTTCACCCGCAAGCGCCTGCTCAAGTTCGAGCGCAAGCAGATTGAGCGCGAGGTCATGGCCCGCAACGCGGCCACCGAGCGGAGCGGCGAGGACGCCATTCAAAGCATCCTGACCAAGGTCGAGAATATCGAACGCCACCGCAACCGGCAGCGCCACGCCGAAGGCTGGACAGAACTCGGCTGCGGCATTTGGGTGCCGCCCGATTGGGTCTGGGCCGGCGAAGGCGACCCTCGCGACGCTGTCGCCAGGCTCGAGAAAAAAGACGATGCCGTGTACGACTCGTCCAACTTGTCCACTTCGCCGCCGAACCTTCCCCCCGGGCCGACCAGCCCCTAGATAGCGCTCGACAGGAGGAAGCCATGGCCGACCAGGACACCAGGGCCGCCGAGCCGCCGCCGCTGCCTAGCCTCGAGGAGATGCAGCACTGGACCTGGGTGATGGGCCGCGCCCAGCAGATGATGCTCGAGCATGTCGCCAGGGCGATGGGCGAGGCGGCGGAGCCGAAGGCGCCGGCGCTGCCGTGGCTCAACCTGTTCGGCGACCCGGCGAAGATCGCCCGGCAGCAGGCGGAGATGTGGAGCGAAGGGCTGTCGATCTGGCAGCGCGCGCTCGGGCTGGAGGCACCGCGCACCGAGCTGGTCGAGAAGGCCGACAGGGACAGGCGTTTCGCCGCCCCGCAATGGCGCGACAATCCATTGTTCGACATGATCCGCCAATCCTATCTGCTCGTCTCGGAGCGGCTGCTCGGCTCGGTCGACGCGATCGACGGGCTCGACCCGAAGCAGCGCGAGAAGCTCCGCTTCGTCACGAAGAATTTCGTCGACGCGATGGCGCCGTCCAACTTCGCCGCGACCAACCCTCTGGTGCTCGAGCGGGCGATGGCGACCAAGGGCGAGAGCCTTTTGAAGGGCCTCGAGCACATGCTCGACGACGTCTCGAAGGGCCAGCTCACCCATACCGATCCGCAAGCGTTCGAAGTCGGCCGCAACATCGCGGTCACGCCCGGCAAGGTCGTCAAGCGCACGCCGCTCTACGAGCTGATCCAGTACAGCCCGGCCACCGACAGCGTCTACGAGACGCCGCTCGTCATCTTCCCGCCGTGGATCAACCGCTTCTACATCCTCGATTTGAATCCGAAGAAGAGCTTCATCCGCTGGGCGGTCGAGCAGGGCCTGACCGTGTTCGTCGTGTCGTGGAAATCGGCCGACGAGAGCCTCGCCGAGACCACGCTCGACGATTATGTGCTGCGCGGACAGGTCGACGCGATCGACACGGTGCGCGACCTGCTCGACGTCCCCTCCGTCCACGCCATCGGCTATTGCGTCGCCGGCACGACGCTCGCCGCCACCCTCGCCCTGCTCGAGGCCCGCGGCGAGGCCGACAAGGTCGCCAGCGCCACCTTCTTCACCGCCCAGGTCGATTTCTCGGAAGCCGGCGACCTCAACCTGTTCGTCGCCGACGAGACGCTGCAGCTGATCGAGCAGCTCTCCGCCGACAAGGGCTATCTCGACGGCCGCTACATGGCCGCGACCTTCAACATGCTCAGGGGCCGCGACCTGATCTGGAGCTACGTCGCCAACAATTATCTGATGGGCGAGGATTACGTCCCGTTCGACCTGCTCCACTGGAATTCGGACACCACTAACCTCCCGGGCAAATGGCACCAGGCCTATCTCAGGGACTTCTACCGCGACAACAAGCTGGTCCGCGCCGGCGAGCTCAATGTCGACGGCACGCCGATCGACATCCACAAGGTCAGGACCCCGGCCTACGTCCAGGCCGGCCGCGAGGACCATATCGCGCCGCCGGCCAGCGTCTGGAAGATCACCCATTATTTTCAGGGGCCGTTGCGCTTCGTCCTCGCCGGCTCCGGCCATATCGCCGGCGTCGTCAACCCGCCCGAAGCGGGCAAATATCAATATTGGACCAATGACGGCAAAGCCGAGACTCTGGAACAGTTCGTCGCCGGCGCCACCGAGCATAAGGGCAGCTGGTGGCCCGACTGGATCCAATGGATCGGCGCGCAGGAGGGCAAGAAAGTGCCGGCGCAAGGCGCGCGCATCCCCGGCAAGGGCAAATTGACGGCGCTGGAGGACGCGCCCGGGCGCTACGTGAAGGCGCGCTAGGCGCAAATCCGCCTCCGAGCCGGGCTCGCGAAGGCCTTGCTGCGCCGCAACATTTTTCCCTTGAAACCCTTGGGCTCCTCGCCTATGTTGCATTGCAGCATAGACCAGAAGGACCCCGTTATGGCCGACCCCAAGACCGAAACCCCGACCGCCATTCCGGCCGCCGCGCCGAAGGCCGAGGCTCCGGCCGCGGTCGCCAAGGCGGCCACGCCGGCCGTGACTCCGAAGGCCGAGGCTCCGGCCGCGGTCGCCAAGGCCGTCGCGGCGCCGGCGAAGGCCGCCGCGAAGGTGGCCAAGGCCGCCAGGCCGGCCCGCAAGGCCCGTGCCGCCAAGCCGGCGCGTGCCAAGGCCGTTCGCGCCGCGAGGCCGGCCCGCAAGGCCGCCCGCGTCGCCAAGCCTGTCATTACCAACCGCAATCCCATCCAGAACCAAGGAACCCGCATCATGAAGAAGGAAGCCAATCAGGTCGCCGACCGCCTCCAGGCCGTGTTCGGCGACGTCAACGAGCGCGCCCGCACCCAGATCGAGCGCAACACCCGCATCGCCGAGGAGCTCACCGAGCTCTCCAAGGGCAATGTCGAGGCGATCGTCGCGTCGACCAAGATCGTCGCCAAGGGCCTCGAGACCGTCGGCCAGGAAGTCGCCGAATATAGCCGCAAGAGCTTCGAGGACGCCTCGGCGGCCCTCAAGGGCTTCGCCGAAGTGAAGTCGGCCGCCGACTTCTTCCGCCTGCAGAGCGACTTCGCCCGCAGCCAGTTCGACGGCTTCGTCAGCGAGAGCTCGAAGCTCTCCGAGACGATGATCAAGCTCGCCGGCGATGTCGCCGAGCCTCTCGCCAGCCGCTACTCGGTCGCCGCCGAGCGCGTTAAGGCCGCCGCCGCCCTCTAAGGGCCGCAGCGCCAGCTGGTGCAGGAAGGGCGGCTCCCTCAGGGGGGCCGCCCTTTTTGCGTCCGGGAACCGCGGCGGGCGGTGAGGCTTTAGCGCCAAATCCGAGCGAAACTCTTGCCGCAAAATGGCCGCGTGCCATATCTAGGGCGTGGTGATGACGTGGGACGAGACAGTGGCCGCCGACGAGCGGAAGGGCGGGGACGTCGACGACCCGGGCCTGGGCGTCGCCACCCGCACGCGCACCCGCACCAAGACGCCGTCGCCCTACAAGGTGCTGATGCTCAACGACGACTATACGCCGATGGAGTTCGTCGTTCAGGTCCTGCAGATGTTTTTCAAGATGGGGATCGAGGACGCGACCCGGGTGATGCTCGCCGTTCACCAGCGCGGCGTCGGCGTCTGCGGCGTGTTCAGCTACGAGGTCGCCGAGACCAAGGTCGCCCAGGTCATCGACTATGCCCGGCAGAATCAGCACCCGCTCCAGTGCACGCTGGAGAAAGCCTAGCCCGGGCTCCGCCCCGACCCTGCACCGATCGGGACAAGCGGGTCGCGCCGCGCCGGCCTACCGGATCGGCTGGTTGAGGCGGAGGGTGACGCCCAACGCGGAGCGGGGATGGAAATCGCCGAGGAAGGTCGACGAGGAGGCGAACGTGCTGCGCGTTCCTTCCAGCTCGATCGACCTGCCGTCGGCGAAGGCGTAGCCGGCGCCGACCCCGAGCAGGAAACCGGTATAATGACGGGTCTCGAACCGGGTCGGCCCGGTCGGGTTGAAGACGCAGCTCGGCGTGCAGATGGCGAAGCCGGGGGTAAGCCCGCGGCGGAACATGGCCTGCTCCAGCCCGATCGTGCCGTAGGCCAGCCAGGGCCCGGACGTGACGCCGAGCTGGCCCTTGACGCGACCGCGGGCGCGCAGGTCGAGCCGCAGGATCGGCGTGCCGGTCGAGAAGACGTCGACCGACTGGTTCGGAATCCGCGCGAAGTCCGCCTCCAGCTCGAGGCCGGCGATGACGTGGCCGCTCTGCCACCGGCGGCCGAGCTGCGCGCCGAACGAATAGCCGTCATCCTTCTGGACGTCGGGGGCGCGGTTCTCCGACCGGAACGACGAACGCGCGCGCGCATAGCCGGCGTGGATGCCGGCATAGGCGGCATCCCACGGCTCGTCGGCGGTGGTCTCTTCACGCCCGGCGCGGGCGTCCGAGGGGGTGGGCGTCGCATGGACCGGCGTAGCGGCGGGATAAGCGGGCGCGGGCGGAACCGGGCGGTCGGCGAGCTGCTCGACCTGGGCGCGGAGCGCCGCATTCTCGCGCTCGAGAGCCTCGACCCGGCGGGCCAGCTCCTCGATAGTCACGCCTTGCGCGAGCGCGGGGGTCGAGCCCAGCAACGCCGTCCCCGCCACCGCCAGAAACGCTCTCCGCATCGTCACCTCTCCCTGCTGTTTTCCAATATCCGGTAATGGCTTAGCGCCATGGCGCGGAGATTGGCAAGGCTGCGAATGGCCGGCTTGGCGGCGTCGCCCGGGTCGGGCGACCGGCGTCCCGCCGAAGGCCACCGAGATGCGCTCGGCGCCGGCGGCTGGCGGCAGAATCTGGTGCGAGAAGGACGGGAACAGGAGCAGCGTGGCGGAGGACCGGCCGCGCGATCGCCGGCGGCAGAAGCGAGTTCTTGCGCAGCGGCAGGTTGCAGTCGCTAGTGACTGTCACCGCTTTCCGCGGCTAGGAAGCGCTCGAACCCAGCCTGGAGCCTGCCCGATGCGCCAATCCCTGCTCGCCGCCGTCCTTCTCTGCAGCGCCGCCCCGGCCGCCGCCGAGACCGTGGTGGTCACCGCCGACCGGATGGTCGACGTTCTCGCCGGCAAGATATTGGAGGAGCCGGTGGTGGTGATCACCGACGGGCGGATCGCCGCGGTGGTCGGGCGGGGCGGGGCGCGTCCCGCCATCCCGGCCGGCGCGCAGCGGATCGACCTGCCCGGCAAGACGCTGCTGCCCGGCCTGATCGACATGCACGTCCATCTCGACAGCAATCCGCGCTACGGCGGCTATACCGGCCTGCAATTCACCGACATGTTCTGGGTCGCCCAGGGCGTGCAGAACGCCCGCGACATGCTCGACGCCGGCTTCACCACCGTCCGCAACGTCGGCTCCGACGCCTATTCCGATGTCGGCTACAAGCAGGCGATCGACGAGGGGCTGATGGTCGGGCCGCGGATCGTGCCGGCCGCCCACGCTTTGTCCGCCACCGGCGGCCATTGCGACCAGACCTATTTGCCGCCCTCGTTCAACGCCAAGGGCAAGGCGGTCGGCGACGGGCCGCAGGAGCTGCGCAACCGGGTGCGCGAGCAGCGCAAATATGGCGCCGAAGTGATCAAGGTCTGCGCCACCGGCGGCGTCTTCTCGCGCAACACCGAGCCCGGCCAGCAGCAGCTCTCCGAGGACGAATTGCGCGCGATCGCCGACGAGGCGCACCAATGGGGCCTCAAGGTCGCCGCCCACGCCCATGGCGCGGCCGGCATCAAGGCGGCGATCCGCGCCGGCATCGACACGATCGAGCATGCCTCCTTGATCGACGCCGAGGGCATCCGCCTCGCCAGGGAACGCGGCGCCTGGCTGTCGATGGACATCTTCAACACCGAATATACCCAGGCCGAAGGGGCGAAGAACGGCGTGCTCGAGGACAATCTCAGGAAGGATCGCGAGATCGCCCAGCTCCAGCGCGACAATTTCCGCGCCGCCCACCGCGCCGGCGCGAAGATGGTGTTCGGCTCCGACGCCGGGGTGATGCCGCACGGCAGCGCCGGCGGCCAGTTCCGCTGGATGGTGCAATATGGGATGACGCCGATGGAGGCGATCCAGGCCGCCACCCGCAACGCGGCGCAGGCTCTGGGGCGGGAGAAGGACGTCGGCGCGATCGCGGTGGGGCGCTGGGGCGACCTGATCGCGGTGGACGGCGACCCCCTCGCCGACGTCCGCCGGCTCGAGAGCGTGGACGTCGTGATCAAGGGCGGCGCGATCGTCAGCGATCGGCGCTGAGCGGGGACAGTCGAAGCGACCGTCCCTCCGCCCTCCGGCCTCAGCTCGGCGCTAGCCTCAGACCGATCGGCCCCTCGCCATTATAGGTCATGGTGCCGTTCAGCTCGGCGCCGCCCTGGACGTTGACCGCGACGATGCCCTGGCCATTGCCGCGGCAGCCGATCACCCACTTGCCGCCCTCGTGCCACGGCGCGGAATCGCCGCCCCACTGATTCTGGACATCGTAGGTGTTCGCCATGATCCGATTGCCCCGGAAGCCGATCGGACCCTCGTCGAAATAGGTATTGGTGCCGTTGAGCGTCTGGCCGTTGTCGCCGCCCGAGACGTCGATCGCCACCACGTTTTGGTTCGCCCGGCAGCCGAGCACCCATTGGCCGCCCGGGTTCCACGGCGCTGAATCACCACCCCATTGGTTGCTGGCATTATAGGCCTTGCCGTCGGAGCGCGTGGCCGAGACCCCAATCGGCCCCTCCCCACTATAGGTCATCGTCCCGCCGAAGGTCTGGCCGTTGTCGTTCGACGACAGGTCGAAGGCGACGGCGCTCTGACCGTCGCGCGCGCCGAGCAGGAACCAGCCGGCGTCGTGCCAAGGCGCCGAATCGCCGCCCCATTGATTCTCGACCTGGTAGGTGTTCATTGTCACCAGCGTGCCGCGGAAGCCGATCGGTCCCTCACCTGCATAGGTCATGGTGCCGGTCAGCGTCTGGCCCCCGTCGTTCGAGCTGACGTTCAGCGCAACCGGTAGCTGGTCGCCGCGATTGCCGATATTGAAGACTCCGCCTTCGTGCCACGGCGCGGAATTGCCGCCCCATTGGTTCTGAACATAATAGACGGTCATGATGCCCTCATCTCCATTGGGTAGTCGGACTGGATTGTCTGATAGTGGTGGACATAACCCGGTGCCTCGACGCCAAAAGAGGCGCCCGGTCCACCGCGAGGAGTACGCGCCTATCTGACTGAAAAGACCACCAGAATTGTCACCGAAACGGATTAATCCCGGGCCGGAGCCCGGGGCGCGGGAACCCAATCATTTCAGGCGCGCTGAACGCGAACAGTCATTTTTCCAAACACCGCGATCGTGCTGGCCATGCCGTTCGCAAAGGTGACTGTCCCCAAGGAGCGCATTATGAAGGGCTATGTCGACGATATCGAGCGGGCGACGCTGGCGAACGAGCATTTCCGCCGGGTCCTTTATACCGGCCAGCACCTCCAGCTGGTGCTGATGACGCTGCCGCCGGGCTGCGACATCGGCGAGGAGGTGCATGAGGATCGCGACCAGTTCTTCCGGATCGAGGAGGGGCGCGGCACCATCTATATCGACGGGGCGCCGAACCGGGTGGAGGACGATTTCGCCGTGATCGTCCCGGCGGGCGCGCGCCACAACGTCGTCAACGACAGCGATGCGCCGCTGCGGCTCTACACGATCTACGGGCCGCCCGAGCATCGCGACGGCGTCGTCCACAAGAGCAAGGAGGATGCCGAGCGCGACCACGACGACGATCATTGGGACGGCGGGACCAGCGAATGAGACGGGCGGAGACGGCGCCGTGACCTATTGCGTGGGCCTGCTGCTCGACGCGGGGCTGGTGATGATCGCGGACACCCGCACCAATGCCGGCGTCGACAATTTCTCGTCCTACCGCAAGCTGCACAAGCTGGCCGACGGCCCGGACCGGCAGATTTTCCTGTGCACGTCGGGAAGCCTGTCGATGACCCAGTCGGCGATCGGCCAGCTCACCGAGGCGCTGCCCGCCCCGGTCGGCGACGAGGCGGCGCCGACGGTGGCGACGGCGCCGTCGATGTTCCGCGTCGCCGAGCTGGTCGGCGAAGCGGTGCAGAACGTCAACCGCACGGTCGGATCGGTGCTCGCGGAGGCGAACATCTCGAGCTCGGTGTCGATGCTGCTGGGCGGTCGGATCGGCGCCGAGCCGCCCTCGCTCTATCTGATCTACTCGGCGGGCAACTTCATCCACGCTTCGCCCGAATCGCCCTTCCTGCAGATCGGCGAGACCAAATATGGCAAGCCGATCCTCGACCGCGGCATCCGCCGCGAGACGCCGCTCGACGAGGCGGTCAAGGTGGCCCTGCTGTCGTTCGACAGCGCGATGCGCTCGAATCTCGGCGTGGCGCGGCCGCTCGACCTGATCGTCATGCCCGACGATCCGGCGCGGCCGGTCCTCGGCCGCCGGATCGAGCCCGACGACGCCTATTTCAACGATCTGTCGCTGCGCTGGGCGGTGCTGCTCCACGACGCCACCGCGCAAATCCCCAACCCGCCGTGGATGGAGAGTGACCGTCGCCCGTGACCGTCACTCCTGCGACCCGTGAATGGGCACAGTGTCAGCGGGACGGTCTGGTGACCGTCGCTTGACCGTCACGAGCTGCGGGGGACGATGAGGGCGCTCAGGCCGCGGCCCTTCCGCCGATCAGAGCGAGCTTCGGCGCGGCCAGGGCGGCGGCGGCTTCGGCGTGCAAGGGGGGCGAGAGCAGGAAGCCCTGGCCCTCGCGGCAGCCGAGCTCGCGCAGCAGGCGGAGCTGCTCCTCGGTCTCGATATGCTCGGCGACCGACGGCAGGCCGAGCGCGGCGCACAGGTCGAGCACGCCCTTCAGCAGGCGGCGACTGCGCAGCGAATCGGCGCTGCTCGCGATCAGCGCGCCGTCCAGCTTGACGCCGTCGAACTGCATCTCGCGCAGATAGGAGATGGAGGCGTGGCCGGCGCCGAAATCGTCGAGCACGATCCGCGCCCCGGCGCAGCGCAGCGCCTGGAGATTCTCGCGGGCGACCTCGAAATCGGCGAGCAAGGCGGTCTCGGTCACTTCCACCTGCAGGCGGCCCGGATCGAGCCCGGAGCGCTCGAGCACGCCGAGGAGGCGCCCGGCCGAGCCGGCGGTGCACAATTGCACGGCACTGACGTTGAAGGACAGGCGCACCGCGTCGGCCCAGCGTCCCGCCTCGGCCGCGGCCAAAGCGAGCAATTTCTCGCTGATCGGCTCGATGACGTTGATCTGCTCGGCGATCGGGATGAACTGGTCGGGCGGGATCCGGCCGAGCGTCTCGTCGTGCCAGCGCGCCAGCGCCTCGAGGGCTTTGAGCTCGCCGGTGGCGAGATCGGTGATCGGCTGGAAGACCAGGCCGATCCGGTCGAGCGTCTCCGGCAGCCGCAGGGCCTTTTCGACGAGGATGCGGCGGCGGTGGATTTCGTGCATCTCCTGGGTGAAGACGGCGATGCCGGAGCGGCCGCTTTCCTTGGCGCGATAGAGCGCGGTGTCAGCGCGGATCAGCGCCTCCTCGACGTCGCAATCGTCGCGCTTCAGCAGCGTGACGCCGCAGCAGCCCGAGATGCGGAACTCGCGGCCCTCGACGAGGAAAGGCTCCTGGAGGGCCGCGCAGATCGCCGCGCCGGCGCTTGCCGCGGCGCCGACGCTGCGGATAAGCGGCAGCAGTACGGCGAATTCGTCTCCCCCGGTGCGGGCGATGAGGGCGCCCTCGCCCACCGCGGTGGCCAGCCTGCTGCCGATGCCTTCGAGGACGCGGTCGCCTGTGGCGTGGCCGAACGTGTCGTTGATCGGCTTGAAGCCGTCGAGGTCGACCATCGCGAGGGCGAATGGATGCCGGCCCCGCGGCAGTCCCGCCGCCTTGCGCTCGAGGGCGCGAAGGAAGGCCCGCCGGTTGGCGAGTCCGGTCAGCGGATCGGTGTCGGCGATCAGCTTGGCCTTGGCCTTTTCGGCCTTGGCGAGCCGCTCGGCCCGGCGGGCCCGCTCGCGCTCCAGCGAGATTTCGGAGCGCGATTCAACCAATTCGCTGAACGCCCGGTTGTGGATGCCGAGCAGGCGCAGGATGAGCAGGACGATCACGCAGATGGCGACGCCCATCCCCTTGTGGGCAAGATCCTCTGAGAAGAACAGGCGGACGGCGAGCGGAAGGGCCAGACAAAGCAGAGGCACCCGCGCGGCGGCGGGGAAGCTACTGAGGCCATAGGCGCAACCGACTCCCGCGAGCGTCCCGAACAGAATGACGTGACCGTCATAATCGGGACTGGCATCGTCGATCAGCCACAAAGCCCAGGCGCAGAAGCCGACTGAGACGATCAGCGCATAGACCCAGGTCTTACGAAGCTCGAGAAGCATCTTCTCGGGGGTGAGGACGCGATTGCGGGCGCGCAGCCAGTGCACGAGACGGACGATGACCAGTCCGACGAGCAAGGTGGAAGGGCTGTAGAAGGAATCGAGCTGGCCGCCGGTCGCGAGATGAAGCCCGAGATAATTAGCGAGTGCGACGATGTAGAGGAGCGGGATCTGCCGCAACAGCGACTGGTAACGCTCCTCGAGCAGCGCACGGCCGGCCGCCGTCCGCGCCTCGCCGACATCCGCCAGCTTCATCAAACACCCTAAACCCCGCCCCATCCGGCCGGACTAGGCGGAAATGATTAATAGTCGGTTGGCGCCTAGCGGTTGAGCGGCAGCTCGCGCTGGTCGGGATCGAAGCGGTGCCAGCCGCTGGGCCCGAGCCGCTCGAGCGGCCGGAAGCGGGCCTTGTAGGCCATGCGCCGCGAGCTTTCGACCCAATAGCCGAGATAGACGTAGGGGAGGCCCGCTTTGCCGGCGCGGACGATATGGTCGAGGATGATGTAGGTGCCCAGCCCGGGCCGGCCCGGATCGTCGGGCTCGAAGAAGCTGTAGATCATCGACAGGCCATCGGCCTGCTGGTCGGTGAGACAGGCGCCGACCAGCTTGCCCGGCCGGCCGCCGCTCGCCGGCTCGCGATATTCGATCACATAGGTCTTGACCGGCGACTGCTCGATCATGTCGGAAAAGTCGCTCTCGTCCATGCCGACCATGCCACCGTCGGGATGGCGCTGCTTCAGATAGCGGCGCAGCAGGCTATATTGCTCTTCGGTCGCCCAGGGCTTGCAGGCGGTGACCTCGAGGTTGCCGTGCCGCTTGAGCATCCGCCGCTGGGTCGTGCTCGGCTGGAATTCGCCCGCGACGACGCGGACCGACACGCAGGCGGAGCAATCGAGGCAGCTCGGCCGGTAGGCGACCGCCTGGCTGCGGCGAAAGCCGATCCGCCCGAGCGCGTCGTTGAGGTCCGTCGCATGCTGCCCGGCGAGCTCCGTGAACACCTTCCGCTCCGTCTTGCCCGGCAGATACGGGCAGGGGGCGGGGCTGGTCACGAAGAAACGGGGAAAGCGGAAGGGTGCGCTCAACGGGGCTCCAGAAGTTTAGAGGCGTGGTTGAAACTCGGTTTATGCGTCTTTGCGCCCCGCTTGGGAAGGGTGAGGCGGCCCCAAAACGGTGTTAACCATGTTGCGTTCCGGCGCGGGACGTCCGCTCAGCGAATCTCTACCGGATGGACGTAGAAGCCGGCCTCTTCGAGCGCCTGCAGCAGGGCATCGAGATGCTCGGCGTCGCGCGCCTCGCATTCGACGTCGATGAACGCGTCCTTGGCCGGCAAGGTTGTGAAGACGCGCTGGTGATAGATTTCGATGATGTTGGCGCCGTGCCGGTCGAACAGCTTGACCACGGCGAGGAGCGCGCCCGGCCGGTCCTGGAGCTGGATCCTGAGCCGCGCCATCCGGCCCGACCGGGCGAGGTCCCTGAGCAGGACGGTGGCGAGCAAGCGGGTGTCGATATTGCCGCCGGTGAGGATGAGGCCGACCTTGCGGCCGTTGAACCGCTTGGGATGGGCGAGCAAGGCGGCCAGTCCCGCCGCCCCCGCCCCTTCCGCCACCGTCTTCTCGATCTGGAGGTAGAGGCTGACCGCCGTCTCGATGTGGCGCTCGGGGACGAGCAATATCTCGTCGACTACCCGCTCGATGACCGCCGGCGTCAGCCGGCCCGGCTGCTTGACCGCAATTCCCTCGGCCAGCGTGTCGCCGGCCGACGGGAGCTGATTGCCGCTGATCCGGCAGTACATGCTCGGGTAGAGCTCGGCCTGCACGCCGACGATGGCGATGTCGGGGCGCAACGCTTTGACGGCGGTGCCGACGCCCGAGATCAGCCCGCCGCCGCCGATCGGAACGACCAGGGTGTCGATCCCGGGCGCGTCGGCGAGCAGCTCCAGGGCGACGGTCCCCTGGCCTGCCATTATCTCGGGATCGTCGAACGGGTGGACGAAGGTGAGCCCTTCCGCCTCGGCAATGCGCAGGGCTTCGGCATAGGCCTCGTCGTACATTTCGCCGTGGAGGAGGATACGGGCGCCGTGCCCTTCGGTCTGCATCACCTTGATGCTCGGCGTCGAGGTCGGCATGACGATGGTGACCGGCACGTCCAGCCGGGCGCCGTGATAGGCGACCGCCTGGGCATGGTTGCCGGCCGACGCGGCGATCACGCCGCGGCCGCGGACGGCGGGGTCCATCAGCAGCAATTTGTTGAGCGCGCCCCGCTCCTTGTAGGCGGCGGTGAACTGAAGATTCTCGAACTTTACCCAGACCGTTGCGCCGGTCGCCTGCGAAAGGGTCTGGCTGAGAAGGGTCGGCGTGCGCACCACCGCGCCCTCGATGCGCGCCGCGGCCGCCTCGATGTCCGCGAGGGTGACGGGAAGGTCGGGAGCGCGCGCCGGGCTGGCCATGAGGCGGCGGTCTAGACCATCTGGCGCCGAGGCGAAACAAGCCTTATGCGCCGGGGTCCATGCTGCTCAAAAAGCTACTGGCGGCCCTCGCCGCCCTGTGCCTGGCCTCACCGGCGCTCGCCGACGTGCTGGTCGACAATGTCAACGGCTATACGATCGGCGACGACGGCCGCCTGATCCGTTTCGGAGCGATGCTGGTCGGCGACGACGGCAAGGTCGCGCGGCTCTATCAGCGCGGCGAGAAGAAGCCCGAGCGCAGCCGCTTCCGCTTCGACGGCAAGGGACGAACGCTCATCCCCGGCCTGATCGACGCCCACGGCCATGTCATGTCGCTCGGCCTCAACGCGCTCCAGCTCGACCTGTCCGACACCAGGTCGCTGCAGGAGGCCCAGGCGAAGATCGCGGCTTACGCCGCCGCCAATCCGACCCCGCGCTGGATCGTCGGCCGCGGCTGGAACCAGGAGGTTTGGGGCCTCGGCCGCTTCCCCACCGCTGCCGAGCTCGATGCCGCGGTCAAGGACCGGCCGGTGTGGCTGGGACGCGTCGACGGCCATGCCGGCTGGGCGAACAGCGCGGCGATGAAGGAAGCGGGGATCACCGGCCGCACCGCCTCGCCCGCCGGCGGCCGCATCGAGATGGCGAGAGGCCAGCCGACCGGCATCTTCGTCGACGCCGCCGCTGAGCTGATCGACAAGATCGTGCCGCCGCCGCTGCCGCGGACCCGCGACCAGGCGCTCGATCGCGCCCAGCAGATCATGCTCGCCAACGGCCTCACCGCCGCCGCCGATATGGGCACCAGCCCGGACGACTGGCTGGTGATGCGCCGCGCCGGCGACGAGGGGCGCCTGAAAGTGAGGATCATTGCCTATGGCTCCGGCGTCGACAGCGCACTCGCCATCGCCGGCACGCGGCCGACTCCCTGGCTTTACGGCGACCGGCTGCGCCTGATCGGCGTCAAGCTCTACCTCGACGGCGCGCTCGGCTCGCGCGGGGCGTGGCTGAAGCAGCCCTATAAGGACAAACCGGGCGAGCGCGGGCTCGGCTTCCTGTCCGACACCGAGATCCGCAATTTGATGAGCCGGGCGGCGATGGACAATTTCCAGGTTGCGGTCCACGCCATCGGCGACGCCGCCAACGCCCAATTGCTGGGCGCGATCGAGGAACTGGCCGACACCTATAAGGGCGACCGGCGCTGGCGGATCGAGCATGCCCAGATCGTCGATCCCGCCGATTTGGCCCGCTTCGGCCGCAACGGCATCGTCGCCTCGATGCAGCCGGTGCACGAGACCAGCGACTGGCGGATGGCGGAGGCGCGGATGGGGATCGAGCGGCTCGGCGGCGCCTATGCCTGGCGCAGCATGATCGCCAATCGCGCCCCGCTCGCCTTCGGCTCCGACTTCCCGGTCGAATCGCCCAATCCCTTCCCCGGTCTCGCCGCCGCGATCAGCCGCCAGGATGCCGAGGGCCAGCCCCCCGGAGGCTGGCTGCCGGAGCAAAGGCTGACGCTCGAGCAGGCGCTCGCCGCCTTCACCCGCGGCGCAGCTTATGCCGGCTTTGCCGACGACCGGATCGGCAGCCTCGAAAAGGGGCGCTGGGCCGACTTCATCCTCGTCGATCGCGACATTTTCGACGTGCCGACGCCGCGCCAGCTGCGCGAAACCAAGGTGGTCGAGACATGGATCGCGGGCCAGAGGGTTTGGCCGAACTGAAATCCTGCCACCCCTTCGGGTGGTCCCCCTCCCCCCGAGCTACGCTCGCGGGGAGGCAGACAGGGCCGTCACCTTCCCCACCGTCAATATCTGCGGCAGCACCTCCGCCGGCCTGCCGGGCGTGTACCACAAATAGAGGGGAACCCCCGATCGCCCCTGCCGCTCGAGAAACCGCCCGATCGCCGCGTCGCCCCGGGTCCAGTCGCCGACCAGCACCGCCACTCGCTGGTCGCGGAACGCCGCCGCCACTTCGTCCTGGTCGAGCACCGCCGCCTCGTTGACCTTGCAGGTCAGGCACCAGTCGGCGGTGAAATAGACGAAGACCGGCCGCCCGGCGGCGCGCAGCTCGGCGAGCCGCGCCTCGCTGAACGGCTCCGCCCGCAGGCTGCCGCCCGCGCGCGCTTCGGCAGGCGCGGACGCGGCGGGCAGGAAGGCGACCGCCAGACCCGCCGCCAGCGCCGCGGGGGCGAGCGCCAGCCATCCCTGCCGGCGCCCCGCCCACCACAAGATCAGCGCCAGCGCCGCCGCGGCGGCGAGGCCCACCGCCAGCCCGGCGAGCCCCACTTGCCGCTCCAGGATCCAGGCGAGGCCGAACGCGGTCAGCGCCATCGGCAGCGCGAGGATGCGACGGAAGCGGACCATCCACGGGCCGGGCTGCGGCAATCGGCGCCGCAAGGCGGGGACGTAGCCGAGCAGCAGGAAAGGCATAGCGAGGCCGAGGCCGAGGCCGGCGAACACCGCCAGCGCCGCCACCGGCGGCAGCACCAGAGCGGCGCCGAGCGCGGCGCCCATGAACGGCCCGGTGCAGGGCGTCGCGACGAAGGCGGCGAGCGCTCCGGTCGAGAAGGCGCCGGTGCGGCCGCCGGCCAGCCGGCCGCCGAGCGACGGCAGCTCGAAAAGGCCGGCAAGGTTGAGCGTGATCGCGGCCACCAGCAGCAGCAGGAACAATATGACCCGTGGATCCTGCAGCTGGAACGCCCAGCCGACCGCCGCCCCGCTCGCCCGCACCGCCAGCAGCACCGCCCCGAGCGCGAGGCAGGCGAGCACCGCGCCGGCCGCATAGGCCGCCGCCTCGCGGCGGGCGGCGCGCTCGTCGCCGCCGGCGCGGGCGAGGCTCATCGCCTTGAGGCTGAGGATCGGGAAGACGCAGGGCATGACGTTGAGCAGCAGCCCGCCCAGCAGGGCTCCGGCGAGGGCGAGCAGCACCGCCTCGAGGCCGCGGACCGGCTCCGCCGAGACCGGCTCGACCGGCGTGCCGCCGGGGCCGACCGCGCCGGGCAGCGCGCGCACCGCCAGCCCTTGGCCGGGGCCGAGCTTCAACACTCCCTCGATCGAAGCGGGCGCCGACTCTCCCGCCCGGGTCTCGACGATCAGCCAGTCGCCGCGGCGCGATACCGCCTGGGGCGCGGCGTAGACGAGCGCGCCTTCGGTGACCGGGAAGAAATAGGGATCGTCCACGCCGGCCGAGGAAGGCAGCGGAATGGCGAGCCTGAGGGTCGCGCCGCGCCGCTCGAACCGTCCGGCCTCCGGCAGCGGCCTGGGCAGCGCCTGACGGTAGCGGTCGAAGCCCGCGGCCGGCGCGTCCCGGCCGTCGCCGACGACGAGGTCGGCGGCGAGTCCGGCCGATTCGGGGACGCAGATCTTGTCGGTGCAGACGAGATAGTCGACCGTGCCGCGCACCGGCAGCCTGGCGCCCGGCACGAGCCCCGGAGGCAGCTGCAGGTCGACGAGGAGGGCGTGCTCGCCCTCATAGACGTAGTTCATCAGCCCCTGGATGGTCAGCCGCCCCGGTACCGGGAAGCGGATCGGTCCCGCGCTCGAACCGGCGGGCAGCCGCCAGGCGATGCGGGTGCCGACCCCGGCGTCCCCCGGATTTTGCCAATAGCCGTGCCAACCTTCGCGCGGGCTCATCACCAGCGCCAGCGTCACCTTCGACCCGGGCGCCGGCCGGGCGAATTCGGGCACGAGCCGCACCGCCATCGCCTTCTCACCGGGCGGCAGCTGGGCTCGGGCCGGGAAGGCGCACAGAAGCAGCAGAAGGGCGAGGAGCAGGCGATTCACCGGACGGCTATAGCATCCCGGTGCCGCCCTGCGAGCGAGCTCGTGGGGAGGGAGAGGCAATCAGTCGAGATTCGGCCGGAGCCAGCGTTCGGCTTCCTGCAGGCTCACCCCCCGCCGCGCGGCATATTCCTCGAGCTGGTCGCGGCCGATGCGGGCGACTCCGAAATACTGGCTGTCGCGGTGGGCGAAATAGAAACCCGAGACGGCCGAAGTCGGCAGCATCGCCATGCTCTCGGTCAGCGTGACTCCGGCGGGATCGCCGCCGAGCATGTCGAACAGGACCGGCTTCAAACTGTGGTCGGGGCAGGCCGGGTAGCCGGGCGCCGGGCGGATGCCGACATATTTCTCGCGGATCAACTGCTGGTTGGTGAGATGCTCCTCGGCATAGCCCCAGACGCTGTTGCGGACATGGGCGTGGAGCACCTCCGCGAAGCTCTCCGCCAGCCGGTCGGCCAGCGCCTTCAGGAGGATGTCGGAATAATCGTCATTCTCTTCCTTGAAGCGGGCGAGGTGCGGCTCGAGGCCGTGAATGCCGACGGCAAAGCCTCCGATCCAGTCCTCGCCCTCGGGCGCGATGAAGTCGGCAAGGCACATATTGCCGCGGCCCTCGCGCTTCTTGACCTGCTGGCGCAGGAAAGGGAGGCGGGTCCAGTCGTTGCCGGCGAGGACGAGGACGTCGTCGCCCTCCCTGCGGCAGCGCCACAGGCCGACCGTGCCGCGCGGGACCAGCCAATGCTCGGCGATCATCTTGTCGAGCATCGCCTGGGCGTCGTTGAACAGGCTGGTCGCGCTCTCGCCGACGATCGGATCCTCGAGGATGGCGGGATAATTGCCGGCCAGCTCCCAGGCGCGAAAGAAAGGCGTCCAGTCGATCGAGGCGCGCAGGTCGCGCAGCGGCCACTCCCCGAACTGGTGGAGGCCGGGGCGCTGCGGCGGCGGCGCCTTGCCCTCGGGATCGAACGGGAAGGCGTTGGCGCGGGCTTCGTCGAGCGTCGCCAGCTCGCTCTGGCCGCGGCCGGCGCGGGTCCGGCGGACCGTCTCGTAATCCTCGGCCGTCCTGGCGATCAGCGGCTCGGCCTGGGTCTCGGAGACGAGCGAGGAGGCGACTCCGACGGCTCGGCTGGCGTCGAGGACGTGGAGCACCGGGCCCTCATAAGCCGGGTCGATTCGGATCGCGGTGTGGACCTTGCTGGTGGTGGCGCCGCCGATCAGGAGCGGGAGAGTCATCCCGGCGCGCTGCATCTCGCCCGCCACCGTCACCATCTCGTCGAGGGACGGGGTGATCAGGCCGGAAAGGCCGATCATGTCCGCCTGGTTCTCGTTCGCCGCCTTGAGGATGTCGGCCCACGGCACCATCACGCCCAGGTCGATCACCTCGAAGCCGTTGCACTGGAGGACGACGCCGACGATGTTCTTGCCGATGTCGTGGACGTCGCCCTTGACCGTCGCCATGACGATCCGGCCCTTGCCCTGGGTGGCGCCGGTCTTCTCCTTCTCGGCCTCGATGAACGGGATCAGATGGGCGACCGCCTTCTTCATGACGCGGGCCGACTTGACGACCTGGGGGAGGAACATCTTGCCCGAGCCGAACAGGTCGCCGACGACGTTCATGCCGTCCATCAGCGGGCCTTCGATGACGTGGATCGGCCGCTCGGCGGTCTGGCGCGCCTCCTCGGTGTCATCGACCACGTAGGCGTCGATGCCCTTGACGAGCGCGTGCTCGAGCCTTTTGCCGACGTCCCAGCCGCGCCATTCGGCCTCGGCCTTCTCGCGCACCGGATCGGAGCCGAGATACTTCTCGGCGAGCGTCACCAGCCGCTCGGTGGCGTCGTCGCGGCGGTCGAGGATGACGTCCTCGCAGGCCTCGCGAAGCTCGGGATCGATCGTGTCGTAAACGTCGAGCTGGCCGGCATTGACGATCGCCATGTCGAGACCCGCCGGGATGGCGTGGTAGAGGAAGATCGAGTGCATCGCCCGGCGGACCGGCTCGTTGCCGCGGAACGAGAAGCTGAGGTTCGACAGGCCGCCGGAGATATGGACGTGCGGGCAGCGCGCCTTGATCTCGCGGCAGGCGGCGATGAAGTCGAGCGCGTAGCGACGATGCTCCTCGATGCCGGTGGCGATGGCGAAGATGTTGGGATCGAAGATGATGTCCTCCGGCGGGAAGCCCTCCCCGACGAGAAGCTTGTAGGCGCGCTCGCAGATCTCGACCTTGCGCTCCTTGGTGTCGGCCTGGCCGACCTCGTCGAACGCCATCACCACCATTGCGGCGCCGTAGTCGCGGACCTTGCGGGCGTGGGCCAGGAATTCCTCCTCGCCTTCCTTCATGCTGATCGAGTTGACGATCGGCTTGCCCGAGACGCATTTGAGGCCGGCCTCGATCACCGTCCATTTCGAGCTGTCGATCATCACCGGCACCCGGGCGATGTCGGGCTCGGCGGCGATCAGCTTCAGGAAGGTGGTCATCGCCGCCTCGGCGTCGAGCAGGCCCTCGTCCATGTTGACGTCGATCACCTGGGCGCCGTTCTCGACCTGCTGGCGCGCGACCTCGACCGCGGCGGCATAATCGCCGGCCATGACCAGCTTCTTGAAGCGGGCCGAGCCGGTGACGTTGGTGCGCTCGCCGATATTGACGAAGGTGGAGCTGGCTTGGGCTGTCATGGGACCTTGGAATCGTTCGGGAATTTAATTGGTGCCTGGCACCAATTACGGGATCAGGCGGCCAGCACCATCGGTTCGATGCCGGCGAGCAGGGTCTGGCGCCTCGGCTCCGCAATCGCGCGGGGCGCAAAGCCCTTCGCCGCCTCGGCGATCGCGGCGATATGGGCGGGGGTCGTGCCGCAGCAGCCGCCGACGATGTTGACGATGCCCTGCTCGCACCACTCGCGGACCTGCGCGGCGGTCTCGGCGGGCCCCTCGTCATAGTCGCCGAGATCGTTGGGCAGGCCGGCATTGGGATAGGCCATGATCAACGTGTCGGCGATCGCCGACAAAGCCGCGACGTGGGCGCGCAGCTGGCCGGCGCCGAACGAGCAGTTGAGGCCGACCGACAGCGGCCGCGCGTGGCGGACGCTCGCCCAGAAGGCCTCGATCGAATGGCCGGAGAGGTTGCGCCCCGAAAGGTCGGTGATCGTCATCGACAGCATGATCGGCAGCTCGCGGTCGACGCGGCGGGCGGCGTGGATCGCTGCCTTGGCGTTCAAAGTGTCGAACACCGTCTCGATCAGCACGATCTCGGCGCCGCCTTCGACCAGGCCTTCGATCTGCTCGACATAGACGTCGGAGAGCGTGTCGAAGTCGATCTCGCGATAGCCGGGATCGTTGACGTTGGGCGACAGCGACAGGGTCTTGTTGGTCGGGCCGAGAGCGCCGGCGACGAAACGCTTGCGGCCGTCCTTTTGCGCCTCGCGCTCGGCGACGTCGGCGATGATCCGCGCGGCGGCGACGTTTATGTCGCGCACCAGCGGCTCGGCGCCGTAATCGGCCTGGCTGATGCGGTTGGCGTTGAAGCTGTTGGTGGCGAGGATCTCGGCGCCGGCATCGGCGAAGCTCTGGCAGATTTCGCGCACCAGCTCGGGATGGGTCAGGTTGAGAAGGTCGTTATTGCCCTTCTGGTCGCGCGACAGGCCGAGGCTGCCGGCATAATCGGCCTCCCTCAGGCGACGCGCCTGGACCTGTGTCCCATAGGCGCCGTCCTTGATCAGGATGCGCTCCGCGGCCGCGGCCCTAAGCTGCTGTGCGACGTTCATGTTCTTCCTTCGGGCGCAGGCCGAGCAGGTGGCAGATGGCGTAAGCCAGCTCGGCGCGATTGAGCGTGTAGAAATGGAATTGCCGGACCCCACCGGCATAAAGCTGGCCGCAAAGCTCGGCGGCGACGGTGGCGGCGACCAGCTGGCGGGCGCCGGGCAGATCGTCCAGCCCTTCGAACAGGCGGTCCATCCAGAGCGGGATCGACGCGCCGCACAGGGCCGCGAACTTGCGCGTCTGGGCGACGTTGGAGACGGGCAGGATGCCGGGCACCAGCTCGGCGTCGATGCCGGCGGCGGCGGCCTCGTCGCGGAAACGGAAGAAGCTCTCCGGCGAGAAGAAGAATTGGGTGATCGCGCGGTCCGCGCCGGCGTCGATCTTGCGCTTGAGATTGTCGAGGTCGGCGGCGCGGGTCGGCGAATCGGGATGGATTTCGGGATAAGCGGCGACCGATATCTCGAACGGCGCCACCCGCTTGAGGCCGGCGACCAGCTCGGCCGCATTGGCATAGCCGTCGGGCCTCGCGCAGAAACCCTTGCCGGGCTCGGGCGGATCGCCGCGTAGCGCGACGACGTGGCGGATGCCGGCCTGCCAGTAGCCGAGCGCGACCTCGTCGATCTCGCGGCGGCTCGCCTCGACGCAGGTCAAGTGCGCGGCGGCGGTGAGCGAGGTCTCCCGGGCGATCCGAACCACCGTATTGTGGGTGCGTTCGCGGGTCGAGCCGCCGGCGCCGTAGGTGACCGAGACGAAGCGCGGGCCGAGCGGCTCCAGCGTCTTCACCGACGCCCAGAGCGTCTCCTCCATCTTCTCCGTCTTGGGCGGGAAGAATTCGAACGAGACGCCGATGTCGCCGGCGACGTCGGCGAACAAAGGCTCGCGCCAATGGGCGATATTGGGGGCGCGGGGGCTCATGCCACAACCTTCAGCTTTTCCTGCGGCCGCTCGCCTTCCCACAAGGTGACGGTGAGCTCGCCGCCTTCGAGATGTTCGACGACGCGCGCCCGCAGGCCGGCGCCGTCCAGATATTTGAGCATCGCCTCGTCGGCGAAGCCGAGGCGCAGATGGGCGTCGCGGGCGCGCAATTCCTCGCGCTCATGGGGCGCGAAATCGACCACCAGGAGCCGCCCGCCCGGCGCCAGCAGCCGCGCCGCCTCGGCGACGGCGGCGGCGGGCTGCTGGGCATAATGCAGCACCTGGTGGAGGATCACCGTGTCGGCCGAGCCGGCCGCCAGCGGCAGCGCGTACATGTCGCCCTGGCGCAGCTCGGCGGCGGCGAGGCCGGCTTGGGCGAGCTTGACTCGGGCGAGACGCAGCATCTCGGGCGAGCGGTCGACGCCCAGCGCGCGGTCGGCGCCGCCGCCGAACAATTCGAGCATGCGGCCGGTGCCGGTGCCGATGTCGACCAGGCGGCCGAGCGGCCGTCCGGCCAGCGCCCGCGCGATCGCGGCCTCGACCTCGCTCTCGGCGATGTGGAGCGAGCGTATCTCGTCCCAGTCGCTTGCATGGGCGGCGAAATAGAGCTCGGCGGCGGCGGCGCGGTCGGCGCGGACGGCGGCGAGGCGGGCGGCGTCGGCCGGGCCCCAGGGATCGTCGCCGTCGAGCTCAGCCCAGCGCTCGAGCGCGGCGAAGAGCGGCTCGACCCGTTCGGGATCGGCGAGGCTGAGGAAGACCCAGCTCCCCTCCTTGCGGCGTTCGGCGAGGCCGGCCTCGATGAGGATGCGGACATGGCGCGAGACGCGCGGCTGGCTCTGGCCCAGCACCTGGGCGAGCTCGCCGACCGACAATTCCATCGCCCGCAGCAGCGCCAGGATCCTCAGCCGCGTCGGATCGCCGAGCGAACGGAAGATTTCAGCAGCGGCGGGCGTCGTTGGAAACATGGGGATAAGGATATAAAGATATCTTTATATGCGGGTCAAGGCCGCGTGTCGCGTCGGGGAGCTTCCGGCGGCCTTCCGGCTCGCAAGGGGAGAATGATTTGACTCTCCGCAACGACCTCTTCAGACAGGCCGCTTCGGTTCGGCGCAATTGCTTACCAAACTAGTAGACATACCGCCGCGCCTCCGATACATCCGGTGCCGCCGGAAAGCCGCAACGGGCGTGCCCGTTGCGGACCTCGCCCGGCACCTTACTTTTTTTCCCAAGGAGGGAATGCCATGAAGAAGATCGCCATCACTCTCGCTGCTGTCGCCGCCCTCGGCGCCGCCGCCTGTACCCCGAGCAGCGACGACGCCGGCAATAACGCCGTCGACGTCAACGCCACCGAGATCGAGGCCGGCAACGACATCAATGCCGCCGCCGACGCCAACGCCATCAGCGTCACCGACAACGCGCTCGAGGATGCCGGCAACGCCGTCGCCAACACCGCGAGCGATGCCGCCAACGTCGCCACCGACGCCGGCAACGCCGTCGCCGACGTCGTCGACTAAGGCGAGCGGGTCACACCGAAACGAGAGGGTCGCGTGCCGCCGGCACGCGGCCCTTTTTATTTGCGCCGGCTTGCGGCAAGCTGACCGGCGAATACACTTTCGGGGGGAGGCGAGTTCGATGAAGAAATATGGTGCCATGGCCGCGCTTTTCGCCGCCGCGTCGCTCGTCGCCGCCTGCGGCCAGGCCGACGACGGCAGCCCGACCGCGGCGGAGAACGAGCAGCTCAACCAGATTGCCGAGGAGCTCGACACCTCCCCCGACAGCCTCGTCGCCGAGGACCCGGCGCTCGGCAACGGCGAGACGCCGGCGGAGACGGGCGACCTGCCGGTGGTGGGCAACGCCGTGGCCGGCGACGCGGCGGCGAACGGGCAGTAAGCTCCTCCCCCGCACAGAGCGGGCGAGGGAGCAAAGGAAAAGGGCCGGGGAGTCGCCTCCCCGGCCCTTGCTCCTCGGATCGGTCGGCGCGGACTAGAAGTCCATGCCGCCCATGCCGCCCATGCCGCCGCCGGGCATGCCGCCGCCGCCGGCCGGCTTGTCGTCGGGCGCCTCGCTCACCGCCGCTTCGGTGGTGATGAGGAGGCCGGCGACGCTGGCCGCGTCCTGAAGGGCGGTGCGCACGACCTTGGTCGGATCGATCACGCCGGCCTGGACCAGGTTTTCGTAGACTTCGGTCTGGGCGTTGAAGCCGAGCGTTTCGTCGTCGCCGTCGAGCAGCTTGCCGGCGACCACGGCGCCGTCATGGCCCGCATTCTCGGCGATCTGGCGGACCGGCGACTGCAGCGCGCGGCGGACGATGTCGATGCCGCGGGTCTGGTCGTCATTGCCGCCGTCGAGGCCCTTCAGCGCCTTGGTGGCGTAGAGAAGGGCGACGCCGCCGCCGGGAACGATGCCTTCCTCGACCGCCGCGCGGGTGGCGTGGAGGGCGTCGTCGACGCGGTCCTTGCGCTCCTTGACCTCGATCTCGGACGAGCCGCCGACCTTGATCACGGCGACGCCGCCGGCGAGCTTGGCGAGACGCTCCTGGAGCTTCTCCTTGTCATAGTCGCTGGTGGTCGTCTCGATCTGGGCGCGGATCGCCTCGACCCGGGCCTTGATCCGCTCGGGATCGCCGGCGCCGTCGACGATCGTGGTATTGTCCTTGTCGATGGTGACCCGCTTGGCCTCACCGAGCATGGCGATCGTGACGTTCTCGAGCTTGATGCCGAGATCCTCGCTGATCATCTCGCCGTTGGTCAGGATGGCGATGTCCTCGAGCATCGCCTTGCGGCGATCGCCGAAGCCCGGCGCCTTGACCGCCGCGACCTTGAGGCCGCCGCGCAGCTTGTTGACGACGAGCGTAGCCAGAGCCTCGCCCTCGATGTCCTCGGCGATGATCAGCAGCGGACGGCCCGACTGCACCACCGCCTCGAGGATCGGCAGCATCGCCTGCAGGTTGGAGAGCTTCTTCTCGTGGATGAGGATGTAGGGGTCCTGGAGCTCGACCTGCATCTTCTCGGGGTTGGTGATGAAGTAGGGCGAGAGGTAGCCGCGGTCGAACTGCATGCCCTCGACGACGTCGAGCTCGAACTCGAGGCCCTTGGCCTCCTCAACGGTGATCACGCCTTCCTTGCCGACCTTCTCCATCGCCTCGGCAATCTTCTCGCCGACGACGGTGTCGCCGTTCGAGGAGATGATGCCGACCTGGGCGATCTCGTTGGAGCCGGCGACCGGCTTGGAGCGCTTCTTGAGATCCTCGACGACCTTGGTGACGGCGATGTCGATGCCGCGCTTGAGGTCCATCGGGTTCATGCCGGCCGCGACCGACTTCATGCCCTCGCGGACGATCGACTGGGCCAGCACGGTGGCCGTGGTGGTGCCGTCGCCGGCAAGGTCGTTGGTCTTCGAGGCGACCTCGCGCAGCATCTGCGCACCCATATTCTCGAACTTGTCCTTGAGCTCGATCTCCTTGGCGACGGTGACGCCGTCCTTGGTGATCCTGGGCGCGCCGAAGCTCTTGTCGAGGACGACGTTGCGGCCCTTGGGGCCGAGCGTAACCTTCACCGCATCGGCGAGGATGTCGACGCCGCGCAGGATCCGCTCCCGGGCGTCACGCGAAAAGCGTACGTCTTTCGCTGCCATGATATTTGCTCCTTACTCTTGAAATTGCGTCACCCCAGCGAAGGCTGGGGTCTCGTCGGGTGAAGGGCGCGGCGCCTTTCACCCACTGGGGTCCCAGCCTGCGCTGGGACGACGGTCAGCCGACGATCCCGAGGATGTCGCTTTCCTTCATGATGATGAGGTCTTCGCCCTCGACGGTCACCTCGGTGCCCGACCATTTGCCGAACAGGATCTTGTCGCCGGCCTTGACGTCGAGCGGGGTCACCGTCCCGTCCTCGCCGCGGCTGCCGGAGCCGACGGCGATCACTTCGCCTTCCTGAGGCTTCTCCTTGGCGGTGTCGGGGATGATGATGCCGCCGGCCGTCTTCTCCTCGGCCTCGACGCGGCGGACGAGCACCCGGTCATGGAGCGGACGAAATTTCATGCGCGTCACCTCTTCTTGATTGCGGCCGTCGGCCCCCTGAGGCGCCGCGCCGACGTGGTTGAAACTGTTAGCACTCGTCCCTCGCGAGTGCCAGCAACGCTGATCTAGGGTCTGTTCATCGCAGGTCAAGCCTTTGGGCACGCGAATTTTGCCGCCACAGCCCCAGCGGATTTACAGGGCGCGGACGCTGGTCTAGCCGGGGAGGGGCACAGAAAAAGGCGGGAGTGGCACGATGAGGTTCGCCGGCAAGGTATGGAAGCTGCTCGTCGGCATCAAGGACGGGCTGGTGCTGCTGTTCATGCTGCTCTTCTTCGGTCTGCTCTACGCGGCGATGACGGCCCGGCCGACCCTCGGCGCGGGCGACCGCGGGGCGCTGCTGCTCGACTTCGACGGGCCGATCGTCGAGCAGCCCTCCCAGGCGACCGCGAGCGAGGTGCTGAGCGGCGGCGGCCCGCGCCAATACAGGCTGCGCGACGTCGTCCACGCGCTCGAGACCGCGGCCGGCGACGACCGCGTCAAGGCGGTGGCCCTCGATCTCGACATCTTCTCGGGCGGCGGCCAGGCGACGCTTTCATCGGTCGGCGAAGCGCTCGACGGCGTCCGCAAGGCCGGCAAGCCGGTGCTCGCTTTCGCCACCGCCTATGACGACGACAGCTACCAGCTCGCCGCGCATGCGAGCGAGCTCTGGCTCGATCCGATGGGCGGCGTCCTCGTCACCGGGCCGGGCGGCGCCAACCTCTATATGAAGGGGCTGTTCGACAAGCTCGGCGTCACCGCCAACGTCTACAAGGCCGGCACCTACAAGGCGGCGGTCGAGCCGTTTACGCGCAACGACATGTCGCCGGAGGCGCGCGAGGCGTTGACCGCGGTTTACGCTTCGATGTGGGAGAGCTGGCAGCAAGAGGTCCGCCAGGCCCGGCCGAAGGCGCAGCTGGCTCCCTATATCGCCGACACGCCGGCCCGGATCGAAGCGGCCGGCGGCGACATGGCGCGCGCGGCGCTCCAGGCCGGCCTGGTCGACAAGATCGGCAGCCGCGAGGCATTCGGCCGCCGCGTCGCCGAGATTGCCGGCACACGCTACGCCGAAATTCCGGGCAGCTTCCGCCGCATTTCCTATCGTGCCTGGGTCGAGGCCAATCCGGCCGGCGAAGGCGGAGGCGAGATCGGTATCCTCACCGTCGCCGGCGACATCGTCGACGGCGAGGCTGCCCTGGGCACCGCCGGCGCGGAGACGATCGTCCGCGCGCTGGAGAAAGGGTTGAGAGAACGCGACCTCAAGGCGCTGGTGCTGCGGGTCGATTCCCCCGGCGGCTCGGCGCTCGCTTCGGAGCGCATCCGCCAGGCCGTGCTCGCGGCCAAGGCCAAAGGGCTGCCGGTGGTGGTGTCGATGGGCAGCCTCGCCGCCTCGGGCGGCTATTGGGTCGCGACCGTCGGCGACAGGATCTATGCCGAGCCGTCGACGATCACCGGCTCGATCGGCGTGTTCGGCATCCTCCCCAGCTTCGAGGGAACCATGACCAAGCTCGGCCTCGGCGCCGACGGCGTCAAGACGACGCCGCTGTCGGGCGAGCCCGATCTGCTGCGCGGCCCCTCGCCCGAGGCCGACCGGCTGCTGCAGATGGGCGTCGACGGCACCTACCGGCGCTTCCTCGCTTTGGTCTCCACCGCGCGCAAGAAGCCGGTGGCCGAGATCGACCGGATCGCCCAGGGGCGCATCTGGGACGGCGGCACCGCCCGCCAGCTCGGCCTCGTCGACGAATTCGGCGGCCTCGACGACGCGGTCCGCGAGGCGGCGCGGCGGGCCAAGCTCGATCCGGACGAAGCGGATGCGGTGTGGCTGGAAAAGGAACCCGGTTTCGGCGACCGGCTGCTGATGTCGCTCGCCGGTGACGGCGAGGAGGAAGCCGCGCCCGACGCCTTCAGCCGGCTCGCCGCCAGGCCGCGGCTGCGCATGCTGGCCGCCGTCGGCGAGGCCGAGCGGCTGATGTCCGGCGCCGCCATTCAGGCGCGCTGCCTCGAATGCGGCGGCCATGTCGCCAGCCGTCCCCGGCTGGCGCCGGGGGGCGTCGCCGCCTGGTTGGCGCGCCTGTTCGGCGCATGAGGCTGCGGGCCGCGACGCCCGACGACGCCGCGGCCATCGCCGACATCTATGCGCCGTTCGTGACGGCGAGCCCGGTCTCGTTCGAGACCGAGGCGCCCGACGCCGACGCGATGCGGGCGCGAATCGAGGCGGGGGGCGAGCTCCATCCCTGGCTGGTCGGCGAGGAAGAGGACGGCACCATGCTCGGTTTCGCTTATGCCGCCCCGTTCAGGGCGCGGCCGGCCTACCGCTTCACCGTCGAGACCAGCGTCTATCTGCGCCGCGAGGCGTGCGGCCGCGGCTTCGGCGCCCGCCTCTACGCGCCGCTGCTGGCGGTGCTGGAGGCGCAGGGCTTCACCCAGGCCATCGCCGCCATCACCTTGCCCAACGAGGCCAGCGTCGCGCTCCACGAGCGGCTCGGCTTTGGTCGGGCCGGCACCTATAGCCGGGTCGGGTGGAAGTTCGGCGCCTGGCACGATGTGGGCCTGTGGCAGCGGCCGCTGGCGCCGATCGCGGCTCCGCCCGGCGAACCGCGGCCACTGCGCCTCGCCGACTTCCTCTAGTCGACGCGGCGGTAGCGGACGACGCGGCTGCCGGTCGGGTCGGCGGCCGAGGTGCTGATTGTCTCATAGGCATCGGCGCCGGCCGTCCGCCACATCGTCGAAATCGTCATTTTGCGCCCGTCGGGACCGGTATAGGTCTCGTTGCCGAAGTCGAGCCCGTCAGGCTTCGCCGCCATCGCGCCGCGGCTGACCCCGCCGGACGAGTTCCAATAGGTATATTCGACCTGCTTTGCCGCGCCGTTCCAGCTGTAGAGCGTCTCGCCGCGATAAACTCCGTCCGGCCCTTTCACCTCGTGCCGGTCGCGAACGTGGCGGCCGCCGAAGACGCTCTCGAAGCAATGGGTGTCGACGGCGCCGTTGCTGAACCCGCCGCGCCAGCAGGCGCCGAGCAGGAAGCGCAGCGGCTCGAGCTCGGGGCGCAGCGGCGGCGGCGCGGCCGCGGACCCGGCGAAGCGCGCCTTGAGGGCGTCGAGCGAGACGGCGTTGCCGCGCTCGAAGAAAGCCAGCAGCCGCCGCCCGGCCTCGCTGTCGGCATAGCCCGAGCCGGTGAGGCGGACGCGGGTGCGGCCCTCGCCGGCCGGCTCGAGCTCGAACGCGCTGACGACCTTCGCATAGGTGTCGAAGTCCGGAAAGCCGGCCGGGGCCTTGACCGTCCGGAAGACCATCAGCCGCTCGGGCAGACGGAGCAGCACCTGCTGGCGGATCGTCGACGGATCGCCGGGCGCGGCGGTCGGCGAATAGCTCGTCTCGATCAAGTCGGGGGCGGGAGACCAGGCGACCGGCACCGCCCAGCTCTTCCATCCTTCGGCGGTGGCGACCGCCGCCCACACCGCCGCCGGCTCCGCCTCGACCACCACTTCGTGCGACAGCAAGTGGCTGCCGTCCGGCGCGCGCTCCTTCGTCTGCGCCAGCGACGGCTCCGCCGCCAGGCCCAGCAACAAGACTGCGACCAGATACTTCATGCCGACTCCCCTTCCTTCGCCATCAGGGCTTCGAAATAGGCTCGCAGCTGCGCCACCGATCGGTCGAAATGGCCGACGTCGCGGTGCGTGCGCGCCTGCATCACGCCGCCCTCCATGACCGTCAAAGCGAGCTCGGCGAGCGCGTGCAGGTCCGTTCCCGCCGGGAAGCGCCCGCGCGCGTCTTCAAGACATTGGGCGACCGCATCGACCCAGCCCCGGAAATTGTCGGCCAGCAGCCGGCGCACTGCAGGATCCGCCTCGTGCAGTTCGAGCGCGAGGCTGCCGATCGGGCAGCCATATTCGCAATCCGTCTCGACGATCAGCGACCGGTATTTGGCGAGCAGCGCGAACACCTTGCCGACCGGGTCGGTGACTCCCGCCCAGGCCGGCTCGAGCAGCATCGGGCCGATGCCGTCGCGATAGGCTTCGAGCACCGCGATGAGCAGGTCCTGCTTGCCGGGAAAGAAATGATAGAGGCTGCCGCTATTGACCTGGCTGCGGCTCAATATGTCGGCGATCGAAGTCGAGCCGTAGCCCTTGAGCCAGAACAGCTCCATCGCCGCCTCGATGATTCGGCCGCGCGTTTCCCTGCCACCCATGCGACCATCCTTGATTGAACGTTCAACCAAGTCAAGAGGTCATCGCCGGTAGGCGGGAAGCTTCCAGCCGAAATGGATGGCGCCGGCGCGCAGCGTGAACCCGGCCGCGGCCGCCACGAGGCCGGCAAGCGCCGCCGGCAGGCCGACGAGCAGCAGCCCCACCATCAGCATCGCGGCCAGGGCGGCGGCGGTCACGTACAGCTCGGGCCGCATCAGGATCGACGGCTCGCCGGCGAGCACGTCGCGGATGATGCCGCCCAGGCAGGCGGTGAGCACGCCCATCGCCACCGCCGGCAGCGGGGCGAGCCCGAAAGCGAGGCCCTTGGCGGCGCCGTAAGTGGCGTAAGCGGCGAGGCCGACCGCATCGAGCCAGGCGAGCGCCCGGGCCTGCCACAAAGCGCCCGGCGAGGCCCAGACGGCCAAAGCGGCGACGAAGCAGATCAGCAAGGTACCGTTTTCGTGCACCCAGAAGACCGGGGCGCCGATCAGCAGGTCGCGGGCGGTGCCGCCGCCGACTCCGGTGACGACGGCGAAGAAGATCAGGGTAACGAGAGTCTGCTTCTTCGCCGCCGCGAGCAGGGCGCCTGAGCAGGCGAAGACGGCGACCCCCGCCCAGTCCAGATAAGGGAGCGCCGAGCCCAGCAGAGCGGACGGACCGGTCACCGGCGGCGGCGCTTCAGAGTCAGCGGAAGCAGGACGAGGGCGAGAAACACGGTCAGCAAAGAGACGATTCCGAGGCCGATGAGCAACGGGTTATGGGCGTCCTCGCGGGTCTCGAGGTCCATGATGTGGATCCCCCACATCAGGTCGTAGAAACGCCACCAGCGCGTGCGCCTGGCGAGGATCTCGCCGGTCGCGGCGTCGAGGTAGAATCGGGTGCCGTCCTCCATCGTCACCCGCCACGCCTCGACCTTGCGGCGAAAATCGATCGGGGGTGCCCCGGCGGCGGTCCGGTCTACGGCGGCGATCCGCGCCTTCCCCTTGTAGCGCGCCTCGACGAGGCGAGCCGCATCGACGGCGGCGAGCGGCGACAGCAGCCGGCCGGTCCGGGCATCGGCGAGGCGGGACGCGCCGTCCGAGTAGCGCACCAGCCATTTCGGCCCGTCCGGGCGCGACTCCAGCCTGAGCGAGGCGACAGGCCGAGGGCCGATCGCGGGCGGCACGGGAATCAGTCCGGACGGCAGCGCCGGCGCCTCAGCGAGCAAATGTTCGCCGCGGACGGTCTCGATCGGCTGAGCGACCATGACCAGGCCGGACACGGTCCAGGCGAGGAAGGGCAAGCCGACGATCCAGCCAAGCCAGATGTGCCAGCGCCTGAGCCTTTGCCGAGCCTTCATCCGCATCCCCCCCGGCCGACTATGCGCGAAATGCGCGGCCAGGGAAGCGCCCTATTTGAACCGCTCGGCGCACGCGTCGAGCACGGCGATCGGCGAGCCGAGCTGCGCCGCCGCCGCGAGGGCGCGGCGGCGCTCGCGCCCCTGCGCCTCGAGCCCGGGGCCGGCGCGGGCCCGCAGGCCGGGACCGAGGGCGTCGTTGAGGTCGCTGCGCAGGCGCCGGTAGGCGGCGAGCTCGTTGCCGAAATGGATTTCCTCGCCCTCGAGCGCGAGGCTCGTGAACTCGGCCAGCTCCTCGCAGGCGAGCTGGGCGTCGAGCCGGGCGGCGGGGAGCGTCACCTCGGTCTTGCCGGCTGCCGGGAAAGCCGCGTCGCAGGCCGGCGCCAGATCCTGCCACTTGCCGCCGGTGATGGCCTCCTGCAGGTCGCGCATGCGCTTGTTGACCCGGTTCGCGATCTCGGCCTCGAGCTCGCCCCCCTCGGACGCGGCGAGCAGCGCATAATGGAAAATCTTGCCCTGCGCGGCGAGCGGCAGCGGCGCCTTGATGTCGGCGACCTTCGTCCGCGCCGACGCGGCGGCGACGACGGCGCAGGTCGCCGCGCGATCGACCGGATCGGCGGGCAGTTGCAGCGACTTCGCGCCGCAGCCGGCGAGCAGCAGCGCGGCAAGGCCAAGGATGCACTCAGGCTTCAAACATCGACTCCGGGAATCGTTTCGCCGAGCGAACGGTACACCAAGCGCTTCGTTCCGTCAGCCTCAGGGCAGCCGCCAGTGGATGCGGACCGACGACATCGCCCGGACCGGCTGGCCGGTCGCGGTCAGCGCCGGCTCGTAGCGCCCGCGCCTGACGAGCAGGTCGCAGGTCGTTCGATCGAGAAGAATCTCGCCGCTTCCCTCGACAATGATGCATTCGGCGACCCGCCCGTCCGCGCCGATAACGAGCCGGGTCAGGACGCTCCCCGAAATGCGGTTGCGCACCGCTTCGTACGGATAGTCCCTGTCGCTGAACCACTGCGCAGGTCCGTTGACCGCGCGGGGCGTGCGGCTGAGCGACTGGATCACCTCCGGATCGAACCCCCAGTCGCGCAGCACCGCCGCTTCGCAGGCCCGCAGTGCCTCGACGGCGCGCGCCGAGCCCGGCAACGGCACGTCGGCGAGCCGGCGCCTGCCGCGCTCGATGCGCAGCCCCTTCGCGCCCGCGAGATTCTTGACGAAGCCCTCGTCGAGGTTGGTCACGGCGACGCCCCCCTGGCCCTTGAAACGGACCGTCAGCGCATATTGGCTGGCGCTGAAGCCGGACGGCTGGAGGCTTACCTCGACCTTTTCGAACTTCGCGAAGGTCGGGCTCTTCCACTTCGGATCGAGCATCCACAATTCGGCCTGGCCGGCGCCGGGCACGGTGCGCACCATCAGCGAGAGCGAGGCCGGGCCGCCCGTCTCGCGCACCAGCGAGCAGCGCTGCTCGCCCCAGTCGACCACCCAGCGCGGCGCCGCAGGGGCCGGCGCGGCCGCTGCTGCCAAAGCTATCAGATTGGGAATCCACGGAATCATCGTGGGGGGAGCTTTTAATCGACGGCGATGTCGATGCAAGTCTCCGGCGCCCGCCTCACACGTGGATCGGCAGCCCCGTCACCGCCATCGCCGCCTCCTTGACCGCTTCGGAGTGAGTCGGATGGGCGTGGCAGGTATAGGCGATGTCCTCGCTGGTCGCGCCGAACTCCATCGCCTGGGCGGCCTGGGCGATCATCGTCCCGGCCACGGAAGCGATGATGTGGACGCCGAGGACGCGGTCGGTGCGGGCGTCGGCGATCACCTTGACGAAGCCGTCCGTTTCCCGGTTGGTCTTGGCGCGGCTGTTGGCCAGCATCGGAAACTTGCCGGTCTTGACCTGGATACCGGCTTGCTTGAGCTCTTCCTCCGTCCTGCCGACCGAGGCGATCTCCGGGAAGGTGTAGACGACGCTGGGAATAACGTCGTGATTGACGATGCCGACCTGGCCGGCGAGGATCTCGGCGACCGCGATCCCCTCGTCCTCCGCCTTGTGGGCGAGCATCGGCCCCGGCGTGACGTCGCCGATCGCGTAGACGCCTTCGACCCCGGTGCGGAAATCGTGGTCGACCTCGATCTGGCCGAACTTGTTGAGCTTGATGCCGGCGGCCTCGAGGTCGAGCCCCTCGGTGTTCGGCCGGCGCCCGATCGAGACCAGGACGACGTCCGCCTCGATCGTCTGCGCCTCGCCGCCCCCGGCCGGCTCGACGGTGAGGGCGACGCCCTTCCCTTTCTTCTCCGCTTTGGTGACTTTGGTCGAGGTGCGGATGTCGAAGCCCTGCTTCTTGAAGATCTTCGCCGCTTCCTTTCGGATCTCGCCGTCCATGCCGGGCAGGATCTGGTCGAGAAACTCGACCACCGTCACCTTCGCGCCGAGCCGCCGCCACACCGAGCCGAGCTCGAGCCCGATGACGCCGCCGCCGATCACGACCATGTGGCCCGGCACTTTCGCCAGCTCGAGCGCACCGGTCGAATCGACGATACGCTCCTGGTCGATCTCGACGCCGGGAAGCGGCGTCACCGACGAGCCGGTGGCGATGACGATGCTCTTTGCGGTGTAGCCCTGGCCGGCGACATCGACCGCATTGGGCCCGGTGAACTTCGCCTGCCCCTTCAGCCACGTCACCTTGTTCTTCTTGAACAGAAATTCGACGCCCCCGGTCAGCCCCTTGACCGCTTCCCTTCGGCCGGCATGCATGGCGTCGAGGTCGAGCTCGACCTCCTTGGCCTTGATCCCCCATTTGGCGAGGGTGCCGTGCGCCGCTTCCTCGAACAGCTCGGAGGCGTGCAGCAAAGCCTTGGACGGAATGCAGCCGACGTTGAGACAGGTGCCGCCGAGCGTCTCGCGGCTCTCGGCGCAGGCGGTCTTCAGCCCGAGCTGCGCCGCGCGAATCGCGGCGACGTAGCCGCCCGGGCCGGCGCCGATCACGATCACGTCGAAATTCGATTCTGGCATTCCTGTGTTCCTTTCGTCACCCCCGCGCAAGCGGGGGTCCAGCCTGGATTCCCGCTTGCGCGGGAATGACGGGTTAGAGATCGATCAACAGCCGCGTCGGGTCTTCCAGCGCTTCCTTCATCCGCACCAGGAAGGTCACCGCCTCGCGGCCGTCGATCAGGCGGTGGTCGTAGCTCAAAGCGAGGTACATCATCGGCCGGGCGACGATCTGGCCGTCCCGCACCACCGGCCGCTCCTCGATGCGGTGCATGCCGAGCACCGCCGACTGGGGCGGGTTGATGATCGGGGTGGAGAGGAGCGAGCCGAAGACGCCGCCGTTGGAGATGGTGAAGGTGCCGCCCTCCATGTCGGCCAAGGTCAGGGTGCCGTCCTTCGCCCGTTTGCCGAAATCGGCGATCGTCTTCTCGATCTCGGCGAAGCTCAGGGCATCGGCGTCGCGGATCACCGGCACGACCAGGCCGCTCGGCGCCGATACCGCGACCGAGACGTCGACATAATCGCGGTAGATGATCTCGTCGCCCTCGATCGAGGCGTTGACGGCGGGGACGTCGCGGGCGGCGAGCACGGCCGCCTTCACGAAGAAGCTCATGAAGCCGAGGCGGACGCCGTGCTTCTTCTCGAACAGGTCCTTGTAGCGGTTCCTGGCCTCCATCACCGCCGTCATGTCGACGTCGTTGAAGGTGGTTAGGATCGCGGCATTGTTCTGCGCTTCCTTGAGGCGGCGCGCGATCGTCTGACGCAGCCGCGTCATCCGCACCCTTTCCTCGCGCCGCTCGCCTGAAGCCGCGCGAGGCGGCGGCGGCGGGGGCGGGGCGGCGGCGGAGGGCGGCGGCGGGGGCGGCGCGGTCTCCTTGGCCTTGGCGGCGGCGAGGACGTCGTCCTTGGTCAGGCGGCCATCCTTGCCGGTGCCCTTGATCCTCGACGGGTCGAGATGGTGCTCGAGCACGATCCGGCGGACGGACGGAGACAAAGTGAGGTGGGGGCTGCTGTCTTCCTCGCCCGGCTCCTCGCCACGCAGCTCGACATTCTCACCCGCGCCCTCCGGGTTGACCGGCACGTCCGCCGGCATCGCCTGTTCCGTCTTCGGCGTGGCCGGCATGCCGGTGCCGCTCTCGATCCGGGCGATGGCGGCGCCGACCGCGACCGTGTCGCCGACCGCGACGAGCTGGTCGCCCATCACGCCGTCGACCGGCGAGGGCACTTCGATGGCGACCTTGTCGGTCTCCAGGCTGGCGATCGGCTCGTCCGCCTGCACCGCGTCGCCGGGCATCTTCAGCCACTGACCGAGCGTCGCCTCGGTGATCGATTCGCCCAGCGTGGGGACTTTGACTTCGGTCGCCATGTCGTTCCTTTTATCCGGCCTTGCGCTGCGCCGGCGCCTGCCTGCTATGGCCGAGCGCGTCGGCGATCAAGGCCGCCTGCTCGGCGGCGTGGCGCTTGGCGAGGCCGGTCGCGGGCGAGGCGGCCGGCGGGCGCCCGGCATAGATGGGCCGCTTCGGCGCGAGCCCGGCCTCGGCGAGCCGGCGTTCGATGCGCGGCTCGACATGGCTCCAATAGCCTTGGTTCTGCGGCTCCTCCTGCGCCCACACCAACTCCTGGAGACCGGTCATGCGCTTCAGGCGCGCCAGCAGCGCCTCGCCGGGGAACGGGTAGAGCTGTTCGATCCTGACGATCGAGACGTTGCCGGGGCCGGCTTTGTCGCGCGCCTCGATCAACTCGTAGGCGAGCTTGCCGGTGCACAGCACCAGCCGCTTCACGTCCTCGTCCCTGGGCGGGCTGGGATCGGAGAGGATGCGCATGAAATGGCTGTCGCCGGTAAAGTCGGCGAGGCTCGAGACCGCCTGCTTGTGGCGAAGCAGGGATTTGGGCGTCATCAGCACCAGCGGCTTGCGGAAATCGCGGTTCATCTGGCGGCGGAGAATGTGGAAGTAATTGGCCGGCGTCGTGCAGTTCGCCACTTGCATATTGTCCTCGGCGCACAGCTGCAGAAAGCGTTCGGGGCGTGCCGAGCTATGTTCGGGACCCTGTCCTTCATAGCCGTGCGGCAGCAGCAGGACGAGGCCGCTTGCGCGAAGCCATTTCGCCTCGCCGGCGGCGATGAACTGGTCGAGCATCACTTGGGCGCCGTTGGCGAAGTCGCCGAACTGCGCCTCCCACAGGACCAGAGTCTGCGGGTCGGCGAGCGAATAGCCATATTCGAAGCCCATCACCCCGAATTCGGACAGCGGGCTGTCGCGCACCTCGAAGCGGGCTGGGCCGATTTGGGTGAGCGGAATATATTTGCGGCCGTCCTTCTGGTCGACCCAGACGGCGTGGCGCTGGCTGAACGTGCCGCGTCCCGAATCCTGGCCCGACAGGCGGACCGGATGGCCTTCGCGCAGCAGGGTGCCGAAGGCGAGCGCCTCGGCGGTCGCCCAGTCGAAGCCCTGACCGCTCTCGAACATCTCGCGGCGGGCATCGACGATCCGCGCCAGCGTCTTGTGGACATTGAGGTCGGCCGGAATATCGGTCAGGATCGCGCCGATCGCGCGCGCCGTCGGCTCCGGCACCCCGGTCGGAACGTTGCGCCGCTCGGTGATCGCCTCCCGCGGCCGGCTGAGCCCCGCCCAGGCGCCCTCGAACCAGTCGGCCTTGTTGGGCAAATAGGAATTGGCCGCCTCGAATTCGCTCTCGAGCAGGGCGGTGAAGCTGGCGATTTCCTTCTCGACCCAGCCGGCCTCGATCACGCCCTCCTTCAGCAGCCGCTCGGCATAGATTCGGGATACCGGCGGATGCTCGCGGATCTTCGCGTACATCAAGGGCTGGGTGAAGCTCGGCTCGTCGCCCTCGTTGTGGCCGAAGCGGCGGTAGCACCACATGTCGATGACGATGTCGCGGTTGAATTTCTGGCGATATTCGATCGCCAGCTTGCAGCAGAAGGTCACCGCCTCCGGATCGTCGCCGTTGACGTGGAGGATCGGGGCCTGGACCGATTTCGCGACGTCGGACGGATAGGGCGAGGACCGGCCGAATTGCGGGCTGGTGGTGAAGCCCACCTGGTTGTTGATGATGTAATGGAGGCAGCCGCCGGTCGAGTAGCCCGGGATGCCGGAAAAGCCGAGGCATTCGGCGACGATGCCCTGCCCGGCGAAGGCGGCGTCGCCGTGGAGGAGGACCGGCAGGACCATGTCGCCGTCCGGATCGCCGAGCGCGACCTGCTGCGCCCGGGCCTTGCCCAGCACCACGGGATCGACCGCTTCAAGATGGCTGGGATTGGGGACCAGCGAGAGATGCACCTTGATGCCGTCGAATTCCCGGTCCGACGAGGTGCCGAGATGATATTTGACGTCGCCCGAACCGCCGACATCCTCGGGATTGGCGGCGCCGCCGGCGAATTCCGAGAAGATCGCCCGGTAGGGCTTGCCCATCACGTTGGCGAGGACGTTGAGGCGGCCGCGATGGGCCATGCCGAGCACGATCGAGGTGACCCGGTCGGCGCCGCCATATTTGATCACCGCCTCTAGCGCGGGGATCATCGATTCGCCGCCGTCGAGGCCGAACCGCTTCGTGCCGACATATTTCCTGGCGAGAAATTTCTCCCACTGCTCGGCCTGGATGACCTTGGCGAGGATCGATCTCTTGCCCTCGGGGGTGAAGCGGATCTCCGCCTCGCGCCCCTCCATCCGCTCCTGGAGGAAGCGGCGCTCCTCCAGGTCGTTGATGTGCATATATTCGAGGCCGACATGGCCGCAATAATTGCGGCGCAGGATCTCGACGACCTCGCGCACCGTTGCCCGGGTGAGACCGAGCGCGCCGCCGAGCCAGACCGGCCGGTCGAGCGCGTCACCGGTGAAGCCGTGATATTCGGGCTTGAGATCCTCCGGCATCTCCCGCTTGACCAGGGCGAGCGGATCGAGGTCGGCGGCGAGATGGCCGCGAACCCGATAGGTGCGGATCAGCATCATCGCGCAGATCGAATCGTTGGCGGCCTGCTCGACCTCGGCTTCCGAGGCCCCTGCGGCCGAGGCCGCGGCCTTCGCTCCGGCCGCGACCTTGTCGATCGTCATCAGGGTCGGATCGAGCCCCGCATTGAGCGCGTCAAGCTCGACGACCGGCCAGTTGCCGCGCGCCCAGCTCGGTCCCTGCTCGCGTTCGCTGCCTATCCTGTCCAAGTCCAAAAGCCTTCTCGAGTGCCGCCTGGGAAACGCGTTGCGCCCCCTAGCCTATCCCTCAGCCCTTCAAAAGCGCGGCGAGGGTCGATCCCAGCTCAGATGGGCTCGGCGATACCGTTATTCCAGCCGCCTCCATCGCCGCGATCTTGTCCTCGGCGGCGCCCTTGCCGCCCGAGACGATCGCCCCGGCATGGCCCATGCGCCGCCCCGGCGGGGCGGTGCGGCCGGCGATGAAGCCGACGGTCGGCTTGGACCGGCCCGCCCGGGCCTCGTCCCTGAGGAACTGGGCGGCATCCTCCTCGGCCGAGCCGCCGATCTCGCCGATCATGATGATCGACTTCGTCCCCGGGTCGGCCAGGAAAAGCTCGAGCACGTCGACGAAATTGGTGCCGTTGACCGGATCGCCGCCGATGCCGACCGCAGTGCTCTGCCCGAGCCCCTCGTTGGTCGTCTGGAACACCGCTTCATAAGTGAGCGTGCCCGAGCGGCTGACCACGCCGACCGAGCCCTTGCGGAAGATATTGCCCGGCATGATGCCGATCTTGCATTCCTCGGGCGTCAGCACGCCCGGGCAGTTCGGCCCGATCAGCCGCGACTTCGAACCGGACAGGGCCCTTTTCACCCGGACCATGTCGAGCACCGGTATGCCTTCGGTGATGCACACGATCAGCGGCACCTCGGCGTCGATCGCCTCCAGGATCGAATCCGCGGCGAAGGGCGGCGGCACATAGACCACGCTGGCGTCGGCGCCGGTCTCGTCGACCGCCTGGCGGACCGTGTCGTAGACCGGCAGGCCGATATGGGTCTGGCCCCCTTTGCCTGGGGTTACTCCGGCCACCATCCTGGTGCCGTAGGCGAGCGCCTGCTCGGTGTGGAAGGTCCCGGTTTCCCCGGTCATCCCCTGGGTGATCACCTTGGTGTCGGCGTTAACGAGGATCGACATGCTGCTCCTGTCCGAATTCTCTAGCCCGCACTCAGGACGTGGAGGGTGCGCGAGTCCTTTGCACCCGATCCATATCTGAAAATCGTCCTGGGCTTCTTGACGTCGTATCGGCGGAAGGGAAGGCCCGGCCGTTCGAAAAAGCCTCCCTTGACTCGGGGATCGCTCTTCAGCGCCCGGTCGACCGCAGCCGAATCCAGGTCCCAGGCCATGACCTCGCAATGCTTCACCTTCGGCCGGTCGGGTATGTCGTAGACCAAAACGGTCAGCGCCAGGCCGTCCCTGTCGAAGGTCCAGACGTCGCTGGGATAATAGGTCACGTTCCGGCGCAGCTTTTGATCGCCCATCGTTATGCTGCTCTCGCCGGGAAGAGACTTGGAATCGATCGGCGTCCATCGCTCCGCCGCCGCCAGCTGCCGGACCGAAGCGGCCGCCGCGCGCGTGTCGATGCAGATGCGCAGCGCTTCGGCGGCGAAGCGCGCCGAGGGATCCGCCGGTGCTGCCGAGGCCGAACCCGAGGCGGCGAAGGCAAGAAAAATGCGCCCGGAGTTGACCAGGATCGACATTCAAAAGCCTCCGATGGCCTGGGCGACGAGGATGTTGCCGCTGAGACCATATTGCTGTCCGAGCGGGTGTCCCTGGGGAACGTGCGAAATATCGAGCATGATCCCGTCGCGCCAGCCGGGCTCCCAAAGCCGGCGCGACAGCCCCTCGGCCGGCTCCTCGACGCCGGTGGCGGGCTTGCCCATCCAGGCCTCCAGCGCCGCTCCGTCCAGAGGAGCGGCGGCGGCGAAATCGTACACTCGGCAGCCGGAGCCCCAGAAGCCGGTCCTGTCCTCGTAGCGCGAGGCGACGAGGAAGATGTTCCGTCCGCCCACGGTCAGCCGAAAGCTGTGGTCGACCACCTTGCCGTCGGCTTCAGCCTCGGCTCGGCCCATCGCGATCAGCCGGGCGATCCGCGGCTCGACGTCCTTGTCCATCACCGTCCATCCGGCTCCGACCGCGTCGGCCTTCATCGCCTCGATATCGTTGCCGGTGCGCGAGCAGGCGGCCTTGAACGCCTCGAGCATCTCCCGCTCGGGCGGGGGCGCCGGTGCCGCCTGCGCGGCAAGGAGGAAGATGGCGGCGAGCATCGGGTTAGAAGGCGATCAGCAGGTGCATGAGCTTCTTGCTGCCGGGCTCGACGGCGGAGCGCGACATGATGTTGGCCCGCGCCTTGCGCCCATCGGCGAGCTTGCCGCTATAGGCGCGATAATGGGGCAGGTCGGTTTCCTTAGCCTTGACGCCAAGTGGCTTGAGGACGTGCCCGAACGCGTCCCAATAGGGCCAGGAATATTGCACGTCGGGCACGAGCAGGATGCAGGCGGTCGGATAGGCGCCCTTGGTCCGGAAGGTGGCGAGCACCGCCCGCACCTCCCGCCCGCCGACGCTCCGCCTCCACTGGCGGACGGTCTCCGGCTTGGCGAAATCGCCGTTCATCGGGTTCGGCTCGAGCGGCTTGAGCTTGAGCCCTTCGGCCGGCATTGTCTCCCAGCCGCTCGCGGCCATCGCCGCCTCCCGCGCCGCCAGGCTGAGCCCGCCGTTGAGGCAGGCTTCCTCGAACAGCGGGACGATCGCGGGATCGGCGGTCGGCTTTTCCGCGAGCGCGGACGTTGCCAGGCAGGCACAAGCGGCAATTGCTCCCAGAGTTCGTGCCTTCATCGCTCCATCCTATCTGATCGACATGGCCGTAAAGCGGATCGAGAGCCCGTCGGCGCGCTGCTCGGAGGAGAGGATTCCGATCCGCTTGCCGACCAGGAATCCCTGGCCGCGTGAAAAAGCGCCGGTGTCGCCCGTCGCCGAGCCCAGCTTCGCTTGCGCGCCGAACCGCGCCCTGAGCCGTGCGCCGATGGCGTCCCGGATCGCGTCGAAGCTGTCCCCGCGCTCGCCATAGGCGTCGACGATGCATTGTCCGCCGCCCATTGCGGTGGTGACGACGCGGACGTTGCTGCCGTCGCGGGTGTGGATGTGGGCCTCGCCCAACATTTCGGCGAGAGGCCACCCCGCGCGCGTCATCGCCGCCGGGTCGATCCCCTTCTTGCCGAGCGAAGCCATGCAGGCGCTGGCGGCGGCGGCGATCTCGTCCGCCGGCGAGGCCGGCCTCATCGCGATCTGCGGCTCTGGGGCGGTCGCCGGCGCCGGCCGGGCGGGGCGCGGTCCGGCGATCATCTCCGCGCGCGCCACACGATGAAATATGACATTGATCGACAAGGTGCCGGCGGCGAGCGAAGCGTGGATCGTGCGGTCGTCGAGCCACCAGTCCGCCCGGTCTGCCTCCGACGTCACCGGCGCGCCGCCGAATGCCGACGTGAGTTGCGCCACGACGTCGGCAAAGCGAGATGCCTCGCTTACTTCCCCATAGACCTTGCAGCTGCCGGGAATGAACGTCGTCGGGATCAGGATCAGCCGGACATCCTGCCTCGTCAGCGTCGTATAGGGCATCCTGCCGCGCACCTCCGGCGGCAGGTCGCCGAATCCCTGCTCGCGCAGGTGACGAAGCGCGGGCTGGTAGTCGAGGGGCGCCTGCCGGCAGGCCTCGGCCGCCTCGATCACCCGTGCGGGGTCGATTTGGGGCATCGCGCCCGGCTCGGCCGGCAGCGCGGCCGGCATGGCCAGCAGCGCCAGTGCGAAGATGCTAGGCGAGCGAGCCATCGATCGCCTTGCAGGCCTCGAGCAGTTCCTTGACCGCGTCGACCGACACCTGGAAGTTCGCCTTGGCCGCGTCGTCGAGCTCGATCTCGACGATCCGCTCGACGCCGCCGGCGCCGATCACCACCGGCACGCCGACATAGAGATTCTCGACGCCATATTGACCCCGCAGGAAGGCGGCCGCGGGCAACAGGCGCTTCTGGTCGTCGAGGAAGGCCTCGGCCATCATCAGCGCGCTGGTCGCCGGCGCGTAATAAGCGGATCCGCTCTTGAGCAAAGCGACGATCTCGCCGCCGCCCGAGCGGGTGCGCTGGACGATCGCGTCGATCCGCTCCTGGGTCGACCAGCCCATTTTGATCAGGTCGGGGATGGGAATGCCGCCGACGGTCGAATAAGCCGGCACCGGAACCATCGTGTCGCCGTGGCCGCCAAGCACGAAAGCGGTGACGTCCTGGGCGGAGACGCCGAATTCCTCGGCGAGGAAATGGCGGAAGCGGGCGCTGTCGAGCACTCCGGCCATGCCGACCACGCGCTCGTGGGGCAGTCCGCAAAATTCGCGCAGCGCCCAGACCATCGCGTCGAGCGGGTTGGTGACGCAGATCACGAAGCTGTCCGGCGCGTGCGCCTTGATGCCCTCGCCGACCGCCTTCATCACTTTCAGGTTGATGCCGAGCAGATCATCGCGGCTCATGCCGGGCTTGCGGGCGATTCCGGCGGTGACGATGCAGACGTCGGCGCCGGCGATCTCGGCATAATCCTGGGTGCCGGTGAGCTTGACGTCATAGCCTTCGACCGGCCCCGCCTGGGCGAGGTCGAGCGCCTTGCCCTGGGGGATGCCCTCGACGACGTCGACCATGACGATGTCGCCGAGCCCGCGGATGGCGGCGAGATGGGCCAGGGTGCCGCCGATCATGCCGGCGCCGATGAGCGCGATTTTCGTGCGAGCCATGGGGCTCCTCCAGCCTTTCTCTTGTCAAAGCGGGGCCGGCGGCAGGACGCCGCCAATGTGGCGCCCGCTTAGACCCGAAGGCCGGAGGGGGCAACCGGGTGGGCCTGGAAAAATCCTCCCCGGCATTTGCCGGGGAGGGGGACCGCGCGGAGCGCGGTGGAGGGGTTCTTCAGCGCCCGAAGAACCCCTCCACCAGGCTACGCCTAGTCCCCCTCCCCGCGAAATCGCGGGGAGGATTTTCGCCTATTTCCCGGCCAGCGCCTTGAGCATCGCGACCCAATGGTCGACGTCGTCGTAGAGCCCCTTGACCGGCAGCCTTTCGTCGCGGCCGTGGGCGCGCAGGTCGTCGGGGATCACGCCCCAGCTGCCGTCGACGCCGTAGACCGGGATGCCGGCGACGCGGAACGGGCGGGCGTCGCTGGCGCCGGTGCTCATCTCGGGCATGATCGGCGCGTTCGGATGGCGGGCATGGACGGCCGCGGTGTAGGCGGCGACCACGTCGGGCCGCAGCGGCGAGGCGAGCGACATCTTCTGGTCGTCGGTGCGCTCGACCTTGACCTCGGGATTGTCGACCAGCCGTTCGAGCTCGTCGCGGATCGCGGCCGGCTCGACGCCCGGCATGATCCGGCAGTTGATCGTGGCTCGGGCGAGCTGGGGCAGAGCGTTGTCGGCATGGCCGGCTTCGAGGCGGGTGGCGACGCAGCGGGTGCGGGTCAGGCCGACCTCGCCCTCGTCGGCCTCGATGACGTCGGCCGCCTCGCCGTTCTTGGGATCCTTGAGCCAGGCCCGCATCGCGTCGCCGAGCGGTCCGATCTCGCTCTTCTCGCGGACGCTGAAATAGGCGCGGGTGGTCTCGTTCATCATCGGCTCGAAGCGGTGGATCTGCAGCCGCCGCAACGCGTGGGCGAGCTTGTAGATGGCGTTGTCGGCGCGCGGCTTCGAGCTGTGGCCGCCGCGGTTGCGCACGGTGAACGTATACATCGAATAGGTCTTCTCGGCCGTCTGCATCGAGAAGCCGAGCGGCCTTCCGTCCTTCGCGAAGCCGCCGCCGCCGCCGTCCGAATTGAGCGCGAACTCGGCGTCGGTCCATTTGCGCCATTCGCTCGCGCCGAGCACGGCGCCGCGTCCTTCCGTCTCCTCGTCGCCGGTGAACAGCACGACGAGGTCGCGCGTCGGCTCGAAGCCTTCCGCCTTGAGCCGCAGCAAGGCGGTGGTGACGGCGGCGATGCCTTGCTTGATGTCGCTGGTGCCGCGCCCGTAGAAATAGCCGTCCTGCTCGGTCAGCTCGAACGGCTCTAGCGACCAGTCGTCGCGCTTCGCCTCGACCACGTCCATATGCGCCATCAGCAGGATCGGCTTCTTGCCGGAGGGTTTCGCCGCCGGCCAGCGCACCACCAGAGCTGCGGTCTGGTCGCCAGGCGCGCCCTCATAAGGGAGGACATGGATGTCGCCCTGCGCCCAGCCGCCCGCTTGATATTGGCCGGCGAGATACTGGGCGAGCTCGGGCACCTTGCCGCGCCCCTGCACCGTCGGAATCTCGACCGAGCGGGCGAGGATCTCGCGGGCCTTGGCGTCCCATTTGTCGGGCGCTGGATCGGCGGCGATGGCGGTGGAGGAGAGCAGGCCGAGGGCAAGGGCGACAGCGAGGCGCATGGGCGAAGGGCTCCGGTTCGTGAGGCGGCCGGAAGCTGGACCGCCCCGCCCGGCCGGTCAACCGTCCTCGCCATGCCCCGCGGCGAGATAGTCACGCGACTGCATCTCGATCAGACGCGAGGCGGTCCGCTCGAACTCGAACGCGCCGTCGCCGGCCGGATAAAGGCGCTCCGGCGGCGCATCGGCGGCGGCGAGCAATTTCACCTTATGCTCGTAGAGCGCGTCGATCAGCGTCACGAAGCGCGCCGCCTCGTTGCGCTTGTCCGGACCCATGACCGGGATGCCGACGAGGATGACGCTGTGATAGCGGCGGGCGACGGCGAGATAGTCGGCCGCCCCGCGCGGTTCGCCGCAGAGGCGCCTGAACGAGAAGACCGCGACCCCCTTCAGGCTCTTGGGGACGTGGAGCGTCCGCCCTCCCGGCACCGCAATGTCCTCGGACGGAACATGGGCCCGATCCTCGGGAGGATAATCGGTGAGGCGGAAGAAGGCCGCGCTGAGCGCCTGCGTCGCCTCCGGCCCGTTCGGCACGTACCAGGTCGGGAAGCCGCCGAGCCGCTGCAGGCGGTAGTCGGTCGGGCCGTTGAGCGGCACCACGTCGAGCTCGCGCTCGAGCAGGGCGATGAACGGCAGGAACAGCTCGCGGTTGAGACCGCCGAGATAGAGATCGCGCGGCGGCCGGTTCGACGTGGTCACGACCGTCACCCCATGGTCGAGCAATTGCCCGAACAGGCGCGACAGGATCATGGCGTCGGCGGCGTTGTTGATCACCATCTCGTCGAAGGCGAGCAGCCGCGCCTCCGCCGCGATCGCCCGCGCCACCGGCGGGATCGGGTCGCCCTCCTCCTTCGCCCGCTCGGCGCGCAGCCGCTCGTGCACGTCGAGCATGAATTCGTGGAAATGGACCCGGCGCTTGCGCTCCGCGCCGATCGCGTCGAACGCGAGGTCCATCAGCATCGATTTGCCGCGCCCTACCCCGCCCCACAGATATGCTCCGCGCGGAGGCGGCGGCGGCTTGCCGAACAGCCGCGTCCAGGGCGCCCGCGTCGGCACCGGCCTGAGCTCGTCGGCGAGCCGGTCGAGCACCGCCACCGCCCGTTCCTGATCCTCGTCCGGCCGCAGCTCCCCGGCGCCGAGCAAGGCCCGGTAGCGCGCTTCGACCTCGCTCACCGCGACAGCTTCCTCAGCGTCCCCGACCAGGCGGCGACGATTTCCCCCTGCTGCTCGACGAGGCCGCGCATCACCGCCAGCCGCTTGCTCTCGCGCAGCAGCTCGACGCCGCAGTCGAGGGGCACGCCAAGCCGGGCCGCGGACAGGAACTGGGCCGACAGGTCCAGGGTCACCGACGGGCCGAGAGCTGCGCCCGCCGCATAGCCGCCCGCGAACATCGCCATGTCGATGAAGGTAAGGATGGCGCCGCCATGGACGACGTTGCCGAGATTGCTGTGGCGGACGTCCGGAAACATCCGGCAGCGCGCCTTCCCCTCACCCTCGCCGCGGACGAGCAGCTTGCCGATCGTGGCGTTGTAACGGTCCTGGTCGGCCAGGTCCCAGGTCGACCAGCCGGGATGGTCCGGATCCGGCTCGTGGCGGATCAGGGGGTGGAGGCGGCGTTCGGTCATTCGCCGGTGCAGTGGCGGGAATGCGGACGCCTTTCAAGCGCCACGACTCTCCTCCGCTTAGACCGCCCGCTCGACCAGCAGCTTCTTGGTTTCGGCGATCGCCTTGGCGGGATTCAGCCCCTTGGGGCAGACGTTGGCGCAGTTCATGATCGTGTGGCAGCGGTAGAGACGGAACGGATCCTCGAGCTCGTCGAGCCGCTCGCCGGTCATTTCGTCGCGGCTGTCGGCGAGCCAGCGATAGGCCTGGAGGAGAATGGCCGGGCCCAGGAAACGATCCGAATTCCACCAATAGCTCGGGCAGGAGGAGGAGCAGCAGGCGCACAAGATGCACTCGTAAAGCCCGTCCAGCCTGGCCCGCTCCTCCGGCGATTGCAGCCGCTCCTTGCCTGAGGGCGGCGGCGTCTGGGTCTTCAGCCAGGGCTCGATCGAGGCATATTGGGCGAAGAAGTGGGTGAAATCCGGCACCAGATCCTTGATCACCTCCATATGCGGCAGCGGGGTGATGCGGATGTCGCCTTTATAATCCTCGATCGCGGTGGTGCAGGCGAGGCCGTTGCGGCCGTTCATGTTCATCGAGCAGGAACCGCAAATCCCCTCGCGGCACGAGCGGCGGAAGGTCAAGGTCGGGTCGATGTCGTTCTTGATGCGCAGCAGGGCGTCCAGCACCATCGGCCCGGTCGCGTCGAGGTTGAGCTGGTAGGTGTCGTAGCGCGGATTCTCGCCGGCGTCGGGATCGTAGCGGTAGATCTTGAACCGGCGCGTGCGGCCGGGACCGGCCGGATCGGTGAACTCGCGCCCTTTCTTCTGGATCCTGCTGTTCTTCGGGAGGAGAAACTCGGCCATGCCCAATCCTTTGCTGGCTCGCCGATAGCGGTTCGCGTCCAACGGCTCAACCACCCGTCATGGCGAGGAGCGAAGCGACGAAGCAATCCGGCGCTGCGGTTGCGACAGGCTCAGCGTGAGAAAGGGGACACGTACGCTCAGCGTGAGAAAGGGGACACGTACTTTTTGGCGAAAAAGTACGTGTCCCCTTTCTACAGCAGCCCGTGGCGCCTCAGCCCCTCGGCCAGGATCGTCTCGATCAACTGCTCCTGGCTCAGCCCCGCCAGCGCCGCCGACCGCCCGTACACCTTCTGGGACCACAGATTGGCGTTGAGGTTGACCTCGAGGAACTGCACTTTGCCGCCCTCCCGGTCGAAGCGGAACTCGAAGCGGCCATAGTCGAACGGCCGGAATTCCTCCGCGATGCGGCGGGTATAACCGGCGATCACCGGCATCCATTCCTCATCGTCGAACTCGACCAGCTGGTACTTCTGGCTGCGGTCGACCAGGTCGCGCTTCTCGTAATAGGTCCTGAGGTGCGAGGGATCGGCCTGCTCGAACAGCATCATCGGCATGATCACCGGCTCGCCGTCGATCGTGATCACCGGCACCTCGACGTCGCTGCCGTTGAGGAAGGGCTCGACGATGGCGTCGTGCCCCTCGGCGTGGATGCCGGCGATCGCCGCCCGCACGCCCGTCCAGTCGTGCGCGTCCTGCACGCCCCAGCTTGCCGAGGAGGCGTTGGGCTTGATCACCAGCCGCTCCCCGGCCGGGCAGCGCGCCTGCTCGACCGGGGCGCCGCGCCGGTAGATCGCCCAGGGCGCGGTCGGGATGCCGCGCGCCGCGGCGGCCATCTTGGTGAGGTGCTTGTCGTCCGACGTGCCCCTGAGGATCGGGCTGGCGCCGAGGAAAGGGATGCCGTGCCGGGTGCACAGCAAGGGCAGCATCATCTCGCTGTTGAGGAAGCCGCCCCGGTTGAGCAACGGAAAGACGAAGTCGACGTCGGGCTTGTCGAACAAGGCGTCATATTTGTCGGCGAGGACGAGGTTGAGCCCCAGGCCCTTCAATATCTCGCGCACCTCGACATGGTAGAGGGCGTGGTTGCCGTCCTCGGGATGGAGGCCCCCCTCCCACAAAGCGTGCTTGGCGATGAACAGGATGCGCAGCCGCTCCCTGGCTTCTTGCGTAATCGTAAGCGGACGGATGTTTGACACGCGGGACTTGGCCTTTCAGGGAGGGGCGCGGCGGACATAGTGCCGTCATTCCCTAAGGCCAAGAGCGTAACCCAGTGACCGCGCCCCTCCTCGCCGAAAGCGCCGCGACTCGGCTGATGACGACCGGCGGCGATGCCCGCATCGTCCTCTCGCCCGAAACCGGGCTCAACCGCTATTTCTCCGCCCCGCGCCCGAGCGGAGTCGTCGCCTACGCCTCGTCCACCGCCAACGACATCTCGCCCGAAGCCTTCGCGCACGTCGAGGCGGTCCTGCGGGAGATGGGACCCGATCCGTCCCCCGGCGCCTATGCGGACCGGCTCGAAGCGCTGCGCGGCCGCATTCGGCGCGCTTATTCGGTCGCCGCCGACGTCGACATCGTGTTCGCGCCGTCCGGAACCGACCTCGAATATGTCGCCCTGGCGTGCGCGGCCGGACGCGGCGGGGCCGGCACCCACAACATCCTGCTCGGCGCCGACGAGGTCGGCAGCGGCTGCATCCATTCCGCCTACGGCCGCTATTTCGCCGGCGAGACCGCGCTCGCCATCGCCACCCGGGTGGGCGAGCCGGTGCCGGGGCTGGGCGAGACCCATGTCGAGATGATCGACGTCGCGGTCCGCGACGCGCACGGCCGCGCCCGCCCCTCCGCCGAGATCGCGGCGAGAATGGACGCGGCCATCCGCAGCGCCGAGGCCGCGGCTCGCCACGTGCTGGTCCACGTCGTCCACGGCTCGAAGACGGGGCTCATCCTCCCCTCGCTCGACGACGTCGACCGCCTCCGCGCGGCGCATGGCGACGCCGTCACCTTCGTCGTCGACGCGTGCCAGGCGCGCATCACCAGCCCCGCCATCGCCGACTATCTCGACCGCGACGCGATCGTCTTCGTCACCGGCTCGAAATTCATGGGCGGGCCTCCGTTCAGCGGCTTCGCCCTCATCCCCCCGCGTTTCCGCCAAGAATCGCGGCCGCTCGCCGCCGGCCTCGCCACCATTTTCCGCCGCGGCGAATGGCCGCCCGGCTGGCCCGGCGCCGAGGCGCTCGAGGCAAGCGCCAATGCCGGCCTGGTGCTTCGCCTCGAAGCCTCGATCTTCGAGCTGGAACGCTTCCAGCGGCTGAGCGTGGACGAAGTCACCCGCGTCATCCTCTGCTTCCACCAGGCGGTGCGCGAGGAGATCATCGAGCGGACTGCCGCCCATCGCGTCGCCCCCTATCCGCCCGGCGAGAAGGAAACCGCCGACACCCATCCGATCGAGATGCGCACGCTCTCGACCCTCGACCTGAGCGAATTGGCCGGCGGCGGCGCGACCTTCGAGGACGCGACCCGCTGGCACAAGGCGATGCTCGCCTGCGGCGTCCGCCTCGGTCAGCCGGTCAAATGCGTGAAGCTCGACGACGGGCGCTGGGGCGCGACGCTGAGGATCGGCCTGGCCATGCCGCTCGTCGTCAACCGCTCGGCTCTGGACGACTCGGCGCTGGCCGCCGCCTTCGCGGCCGACATGGACCGGATCCGCGCGAGCCTGGAGGCGGTCGCCCGCTAGGCAGCGGCGGGGACGGCCTCCGGCTCCGCCTCGTCGGCCGCCTCGCCCCAGTTGAGGTGACGGGTCAGGTACATCACCGCGGCCAGCGCCGCGAACGTCATCAGCGAGCCGATCAGCAGCGAATAGGCTTCGAGGCTGAGGAGGACGTAGAGGACGGCATAGAGCGCGCCCAGCAGACCGAGGATGAAGGCCGCCCGCCGCCAGCTGCCCAGCACCGCGGCTGAATAGGCGGTTTCCAGCCCGACGATCGCCGCGGCCGCGACGATATAGGCGGCGGTGAACCCAATCACCTCGGCGAAGGCGAGCAGGAGCAGGAAGAAGAGGATCAGCGCGGCCCCGACCAGCAGATATTCGATTCCGGAGACCCGCACTCCGCCGACCAGGTCGAAAAGCAGGAAGGCGAGGAAGGTGAAGCCGATGAACAGGAAGCCGTATTTGGCCGCCCGGTCGACCTGCGAATAGAGGTCGACGGGCTGGATCAGGCTCACGCCCGCGTGGCGCGACGCGGGCTCAGCCACCTCGCTCGGCCGGGCTCCGGCGCCGGCGCCGCCGGTCGAGACCAGGGCCTGGCCGAGCGCGAGGTTTGCGACCCGCCACAGGGCCTCGAATCCTTGCTCGCTCACCGCGCGCCGTTCCGGAAGGAAACCGCCCTGGAAGGAGGGATGCGGCCATGGCGAGCGCATCCGCCATGTCGTGTCGCCCGCATGCGGGGCGAGCGCGAGGCTGCCATTGCCGCGCAGCTTGAAGGCGAAGTCCACGTCGAGCGGGGCGGCGGCAAGGCCGGCCGAGTCGAACCAGGCGAAGAAGCCGCCGCCCGGAGTCGTCGAGCCGCTGCCGGGCTGCAGGCGCACGGCCTTGCCGGCGGCGGTCACCCGCGGATGGGGCGCAAGACCGCGCGGATCGCCGATCCCGAAGCGAAGCTCGGCGCGGTCCTGCGCCAGGTCGGTCGCTGCGACTCCGAAGCGGGCCAGGTCGGGCGGCATGACGAAACGGGCCCGCCCGCGGACCTCGGCGTCGTAGACGACGACCTCGTAGATCGAGCGTCGACGCCGCTCCGGCGTCACGTCCGTCGAAATGTCCGCCGTCTCCGGCGCAAGGCTGAGCTCCCGCCATATTTGCCGGGTCCGGTTCACCGCCTTGCCCTTTTCGGTCACGGTCTCGGTGACGGTCGTCCGATAGGGAATGACGAGCAGCGGGCCCGCGATCGTTTGCGGGCCGCCCCAGCCTGCGGCGATACCGGCCTGGGCCTGCATCGACTGCTGCTCGCGGTCGTAGACCATCAGCCAGACCATGAAGAGCGGAATGGTCAGGGCGAGAGCGATCAGGATGGCGATGCCCAGCTTCATCGCGGGCGTCCGGTCGGTGTCGGGGTGGCGCATGGCAAGCTCCGTTTCGCCGCCTTTTGGGGCCGTCCGGGCGCCGGCCGTCAAGGCGCCGGCGCGGCCCTCGCCGGCGGCGCAGAGAGGGGTGCATGCGATGACCTCGCGATCTCCACCACGCGTGCACCGGCCGGCGGCGAGCGCGACGCGCCGAGCGCGGCAATGACGGAGAAGCGAGTCTAGACGTCGACGAAGCCGGCGTCCCAGCTGCGTTCGGGATCGCGCGAGCGCAGGTCGATTCCGAAATCCACCGCCGCCTTGCAGGCCAGCAGCACGCTCACCCATCCCGCGTGATTTCCGATCGGATCGGGCGCGTCCTCTTCCCGGAGCCTGAGGTCGCAGCCGCCGGCGCCGTCGGCCGAGATCTCCACCGTAACGGTCGACCCGCCGAAATAACGAAAGACCAGCCGCTCCGGCGCCAGGGCCTCGATCACGTCGACGCGCAGCCTCTCGCCGTTGACGAAGGCGAGATCGAAGCCGGAATCGTCGCGGCGCGACGTCTCGGCCCAGAAGCGCTCGCGCCCGGCATCGCTTGTCCAGGCCCGCCAGACCGTCGCCGGCGGCGCGGCGAAATGGATTCGCCAGTCGATCGCCGGCGCAGCCGCCGCCGGGGCCGGCACTGTTTCCCGCGCCCGGCCCGGGGAGCCCGCCGCCGGGTATCCCGACGACAGCCGCCAGGCCAGCAGGCCGCCGAGGCCGAGCAGCAGCGGCGCCGTCGCCAGGCCGGGAAAATAGCCGCCGGCCGCTACGGCCAGGACGACGTGGGCGCCGCCATTCGCGATTTCGAGCAGGGCCCAGAACCAGGCGAGGGCGCGCGCCGAAGGACGCCCCGGCCGTACCCGGGCGTGCCAGCACCACAGGCCGAACAGCACCAGCGCCGAGTTGACGATGACGAAGCCGATCGGCCGGTCGACGCCGAACAGGCCGCTGACGTAGCGCGCCGGCGCGAGCAGGTCGTAGAGCCGGAACGCATATTCCTCGATCGAATGCAGCGCCTGGGCCAGCACCAGCAGGAGCAGGGCTTGGGCAGGGCGTTGCGGCATGTCTCCCTCCCGAAAGGGTCAGGGGCTCCGGGGCGCTCCGTCCGGAGCCCCGGCCGGCGGCGCGAAGGCGCGGTCCAGCGAGGCCGGCACGAACATCGCCGGGTCCTGCGGACCGCGGCGGACCGACGCGGCCAGCGTGCGCAGCGACAGCCCCACCTCCGGTCGGCGCGGCCGATATTCGTTGGCGACGATGATGCCGTCGTCGGTCACGGCATAGCGGCGCACGAAATCCTCTCCGGTCAGCTCGATCACGTCGGCGCGCCCGTAGGGGCCTTCCACGGGCTCGAGCCGGCGACCGGAGAGGACGCGGTCGGCGCCGACGGCGACGCCGCAGGTGGCGGCCCCCGGATCGGGCCCTTCGACCGGGGCCGCGGCGGCGACGTCATAGGCCTGGGCCGCTCCGGTTTCGCAGTTGGTCAGGACCCGCATGTGTGGCACTTCCACCCGGTGCATCGGCCCCTGGTGGAATTCGGCGTTGGTCTCGACGGTCCGGCGTCCGTCGCGGATCACCTCGACGGTGAGGATAACGGCGTAATTCGCCCGCGACGAATGGCTTCGGTCGACCACCGCCTGGACATCGGGCGGTAGGCCGCCGGCGCCGCAGCCGGACGACGCGGCCAGGCTTGCGAAGAGGACGGCCCAGGCCCTCAATAGACCCGCGCCTTCGGCTTGATATACTGGATCTCGTCGGTCAGCGTATATTCGTGGACCGGCCGGTAATCGATCCGCACCCCGCCGCCTTTGCCTCCCCAGCCGTCGAACCAGGTGACGGTGTGCTTGAGCCAGTTGGCGTCGTCGCGCTCGGGATAATCCTCATGCTTGTGAGCGCCGCGGCTCTCCTTGCGGTTGGCGGCCGAGTGCATCGTCACCACCGCCTGGGCGATGAGGTTGTCGAGCTCGAGCGTCTCGATGAGGTCGGTGTTCCAGATCAGGCTGCGGTCGGTGACGGCGACATCCTGCATCTGCCTGTAGACTTCGTCGATCCGGCCCTTGCCCTCCTCGAGCGTCGCCTCGGCGCGGAAGACGGCGCAATCGGCCTGCATCACCCTTTGCATCTTCTCGCGGATGCGGGCGGTCGGGCTGGCGCCGGCGGCGAAGCGCAGCTTGTCGAGCCGGCAGACCGCCATCTCCTCCGAGCCCTTGGGCAGCGGCCGCGGCGCGGCGCCCGGCTTGATCAGCTCGCCGACTCGGTGGCCGACGGCACGGCCGAAGACGACGAGGTCGATGAGGCTGTTCGAGCCGAGCCGGTTGGCGCCGTGGACCGAGACGCAGGCCGCCTCCCCGACCGCGAACAGGCCCGGCACGACCGCGTCGGGATTGCCGTCCCTCAACGTCACCACCTCGCCGTGGAAGTTGGTCGGGATGCCGCCCATATTGTAATGGACCGTCGGCACCACCGGCAGCGGCTGCCGGGTCAGATCGACCCCCGCGAACACTTTCCCCGTCTCGGTGATCCCCGGCAGGCGCTCGGCGAGGATGGCGGCGTCGATATGGTCGAGATGCAGATAGATGTGATCCTTGTCCTTGCCGACTCCGCGCCCCTCGCGGATCTCCATCGCCATCGAGCGGGAGACGACGTCGCGGCTGGCGAGATCCTTGGCGGAGGGGGCGTAGCGCTCCATGAAGCGCTCCCCTTCCGAATTGGTCAGATAGCCCCCCTCGCCGCGCGCGCCCTCGGTGATCAGCACGCCGGCGCCATAGACCCCGGTCGGATGGAATTGGACGAACTCCATGTCCTGCAGCGCCAGCCCGGCGCGCAGCGCCATCGCATTGCCGTCGCCGGTGCAGGTGTGCGCCGACGTGGCGGTATAATAGACCCGGCCATAGCCGCCGGTCGCCAGCACCACCGCCTGCGCCGCGAAACGGTGGACGCTGCCGTCCTCGAGGCAGAGCGCGACCACGCCGCGGCATTCGCCCCCCTCCATGATCAGGTCGATCGCGAAATATTCGATGAAGAAGTCGGCGTCGTACTTGAGCGACTGCTGGTAGAGGGCGTGCAGCATCGCGTGGCCGGTGCGGTCGGCGGCCGCGCAGGTGCGCTGCGCCGGCGGCCCCTCCCCCATATTCTGCATCATCCCGCCGAACGCCCGCTGGTAGATCCGCCCGTCGCTGGTCCGCGAGAAGGGCACTCCGGCATGCTCCAGCTCGTAGACCGCCGCCGGCGCCTCCCGGCACAGATATTCGATCGCGTCCTGGTCGCCGAGCCAGTCCGAGCCCTTGACGGTGTCGTACATGTGCCAGGTCCAGTGGTCCGGCCCCATATTGCCGAGCGAGGCGGCGAGCCCGCCCTGCGCCGCGACGGTGTGCGAGCGGGTCGGGAACACCTTGGTGATGCAGGCGGTCTTGAGCCCGTGCGACGCCGCCCCCATCGTCGCCCTCAGCCCCGACCCGCCGGCGCCGACAACGACGACGTCGTAGCTATGGTCGATCAGCTTGTAGGCGGAGGTGCTCATGGTGATCCCCACGAAGTGCTACGTCGCGCGGGTCCCGGCTCGGGCTCCCGCGCGGGCGGCTGTTGCGGGCGCTTTTAGGACTAAAGCGGGAGGTTGCAAGGGCGGGGTGAGGTTGGTTCACGCGAAGGCGCGAAGGCGCGAAGGCGCGGAGGGGGCTCCTCTCGGCGTTCGGACGGTGGTTCCTCAACCGATTCGACGTCTGGGTCGCGATGGGGATGGCGTTCAGCTGCCTTAACATAGGGGGCGGCAATCCAGTTGATGTCGCTGCTCGGGCGCGCCCGCCGCCGCGCGCATGCCCGCCGAGTGACGGCCAGGGCTTGAGCCGGGCGAAAAGGGGACACGCACCTCCGGGGTAAAGGTACGTGTCCCCCGATGCCCGTCCGGAGGGCGGACGGGACTTCCGGCGCCGCTAGCGCGCGATCCGCGCGGTCAGCGTGCCCGAAGCGAGGTTGATCGCCGCGGCGGTCGGGTTGCTGAGCACCGCCTCGACGGTGTCGGCGGCCGACACCGAGCCGGTCAGCTGCATCCCCTGCAGCGCCTTGTTGAAGCCGACGAGGACGCTGTCGCCGAGCTGCGCCCCGGCGACGGTGACCGTGGTCGAGGTCGAGCCGTCGGCGGCGACGCTCGGCGGGTCCCAGGTCTTGCTTCCGGCGATCCCGGCCTTGCCGGCGATCAGCGCGACCGAATAGACATGCCCGCTGGCCCAGTAGACGGCGAACACCGCCGGGCCGTCGAAGCCCGCAAAGCTGGCGCTGCTGCCGCCGTTGATCGACACGCCGGACGGCCCCAGGTCGAAGGTGATCGTCCCGGTCGGTGCGCCGTTCGGCCCCGTCCCCATCACCACGATGGTGAGCCGCGTATAGTTGAACATGATCGCATTGCGGGTGTCGTTCTGAAGCGTGATCGTGCGGCCGTCGCTGCGGACGAACAGCACGTCCTGGTCTCCGCCCATCGGCAGCGCGCCGAGATCGGGCCCGTCCTTGTGCTTCAGGAAATTCCCGTTCGACTGGAAGATCCACTGCTTGATCGCCCGGCTCTGCAGCGCATTGGTCGACAGGCGCGGCGCGTGGATGGCGAACATCCGCGACAGGTCGAGCGTGTATTCCGCAGCGATGAAGCCGGTATTCCTGGTATCCTCGAAGTCGGTGACGTTGACGTAATGCTCCTCGACGTCCTCCATGTAGAAGCCGGTGATGAAGGTGCCGTTGCCGCTCAGCGTGGAGTCGGTCTTGTCGCCGATCAGCAGGCCGATGCCGCTGTCATACTCGACCGAGAAGCTGCTGACGGTCGGCCCCTGGGTGGAGGCGACCACCATGCCGATGCCGACATATTGCATGTCGAGCGCGTTGATCTGCCAGCAATTGCAGTCGTTGCCGTGCAGGCCGATGCCGCCGCCCCAGATCCAGTCGAGCGTTCCCGACGTGCCGACGGCGCTGTCGAGCTTCGGGTAGATCCGCACCTCGCGGGTCGTCCAGTCGATCGACTTGACGCGATAGGGCCGGATGTCGCCGGCGATGCGGACCAGGATCGGCAGGCTGTCGACGCTCGACGCGCCGGCCACCGAGACGATGTTCGAAGGCGGCAGCTGGTTGACGCTGGCGACGGTGATCGAGGTGTATTGGGCGGTGTCGTCGCCACCGTTGTCGACGGCCCCGCTGAAGGTCGCCGACAGGCTCTGGTCGGCCTCGGAGCCGGTCGTCTTGCCGCCCGAACCGATATAATAGATGGCCGCCTTGTTGATCTGGCAGAACGAGCTGTTGGTGTTGCGGTCGACCTGGACGCCGGCGTACCAGAAGCGCTGCAGGTGGAGGAAGTCGAACTTCGCCCCCCGGCAATCGTCCATGAAGAGGCCGATGCCGACCTGCTGGCGGTCGGCGAAGCCGAGGCCGGTCTGAGCGCCCTGCCGGCCGCGCAGCAGCCAGCGGCCGTGAAAGTGGCAATCCTTCATATAATGCATGAATATCAGCCGTTCGAGCTCCGCCTCGGCGGTCGGCTGGAGCGTGAGACCGCTGCCGTAATAGATCTTCGTCGCCGGCGCGGCGTTGGCGGTCTTGCCGATCTGCAGCGTCGAGGCGACCGAGAAGGTCCCGCCGACCATCGGCATGTAGACGAAATTTTCCTCGCAGAACTCGAAGAAGGCGCGCAGCGGCACGACGTCGTCGGCGCCGCCTCCGACCGTGCCGAACATGAACGGCGTCACCGGCTGGTCGATGCGGTCGAGCGCGAAGATGCGGCCGTCGGCGGCGGTGAAGCCGGCGCGCGGGAACGCGACCAGGTCGAAGGCCGGCTGGTAGGTGTAGAAGGCGGCGCCGATTCCGGCGCTGTGATAGCCCGAGGTGCAGACGCGTTCGGTGCCGCTGTCGATGGCGATGCCGTCCGCGTCGTCGAACAGGCCGATGCCCATGCTGTAGGTCATGATGATTTCTCCTCGTGGCGGTCCCATGCGCCGCCTGATGGTGGAGAACATATGGGCAACTCGCGGGGAAATATCCTACAATCTTCCTATCGGCGAAGATTGTAGGATTTGCTCCGGCATCGGCCCATTTCTCCGCGCTCCCCTTGGACTTGCGGAGGCCGGCGGCGTGGAGCGCGGCGCCCACGGGCACGGGGCCTCGCGGCGCCCGGCATGATGACAGGAAAATTCCTAGACAATCTGGAACAGATCGGGAATAACGAACGGATGATTCGCGACGCCCCCGGCCCGCTCCTCGACCTCATCGAGACCTATATGCGGCGCACCAAGATGAGTCCGACCCGCTTCGGCCGCAACGCCGTCGGCGATCCCAATTTCGTGACCGGCCTGCGCGACGGCCGGACGCCGAGGAAGCCGACCGTCAGGCGGGTCGTCGCCTATATCGAGGGCCGGCCGCCGCCGCGGCGGCGCGAAGCGCGGGCGCGCGGCGGGGCCTAGCCGCCCCCGCCGCCCAGCGCGATCTTCAGCACCGCGAACATCGCGAAGGCGGCGCCGAGCATGGCGGCGAAGTTGAGCAGCAGGATCGACAGGAAGCGGTTGCCCTCGTCGTGGACATAATCCTCGACGATCACCTGCAGGCCCATCTTCAAATGCCAGAAGCTGGCGAGGACGAGCAGCAGCATCGGCACGGCGGCGAGCGGATCGCGCAGCCATTCGGTGACGCCCCTGTGGTCGAGCGCGGGCAGCCGCAGCAGCGACACGATCAGCCAGACGTAGAGCAGCAGGCAGGCGACCGAGCTCAGCCGCTCGTGCCACCAATGCCCGGCGCCGTGGCCGGCCGGGCCGGTGCCGCGGACGCGGGCGAGCGGAGTCTGCAGGGCCGGCGCGGTCTCGGCGGGCTTGGTGACGTCCATGCTCATGCTCCCCTCACCATGACGATGTAGAGCCACAGGGCGGCGGTGAGCAGGATCGACCCGGCCAGCGTCATCACCGCCCAGAATTTGTTGGCCTCGATCTCGAAGCCGGCGCCGATATCCATGACGAGGTGCCTCAGGCCCGACAGCAGATGCTGGAAGAAGGCCCAGGAGAGGCCGACGCCGACGGCGATCCCGTACCAGGACGTCGCCCAGCCGGCGAATTCCGCGTAGCGCTCCGGCCCGGAGGCGGCGGCGACCAGCCACCAGACCAGCGCCGCGGCGCCGAACGTCGCCAGCCCGGCGCCGGTCATCCGGTGCAGGATCGAGACCAGCATGTGCGGGCCCCATTTGTAGACGGTGAGATGGGGCGAGAGCGGGCGGGCGGGGGTTGCGGACATGCAAGGCTCCTGTTCGCCCGCGCTTTTAGGGCGTGGGCCGGGGGATGCAAGGGCGGGGACGGCGGGCGCGCCTGGCGGGACGACGGCAGCCGGCGCCGGCCGATCGCCCCAATTTCCGGAAAAACCGCCTTCCGCCAGTGCCTTACCCGCCGAAAAATAGGATTTGCAAAATAGGGTTTCGCCTGTTCCTATTCTGTTCTTTAGGCGAATCGCGATGGACGGCAGGCAGAGGCGGCGGCAGCCGCGGGGGCCGAACCGGCAGCGGCGAGGGCGGTGGACGGCGGAAATCCGGAACGCTTTCCTCGCATTGCTCCGGCAGACTGGGAACGCGCAGGCGGCGATACGCGCGGTGGGTCATGGCGACATGTTCTACCGGCGCAGACGGGCGGATCCGGCCTTCGCGCGCCAGTGGCACGAGGCGGTGGCGGCGGCCGACCTTGCCTTGCGCGGGCAACAGGATGCCGCGCAAAGCCCGTTCCTGGCCGCGCCGGACGGCCCCCTGCGCCCGGAGCCTGAACCGCCGGCATGCGCCCTGCCGGAGCCGGCGGCGAAGGCGAAGCCGGCGCAGCCCGAGTCGCTGATCCGGCGCAACCGCGCCGGGCGGCTGCAGCTGGCGCTGGCGCGGGAGGGGGACTGGAACAGCGAGGTGCAGGCGCGCTTCCTCGCCCACCTTCGGGCGACCGGCAATTTCCAGGCCGCCGCCCGGGCGGTCGGCTTCCATTTCACCTCCATCTACGAGCGGATGCGCAATTGGGCGGCATTCGCCCGCGACGTCGACGAGGCGCTGCGCGAGGCCGATGTGAAGCTCGAGCACGCTTTGGTCGCGCATGCCCACGCCGTCCTGCGCCGGCCGGACGAGCCGCGCCCGGAAGGCGAGGAGGAGGCGCCGTTCGATCCTGCCATGGCGATGAAGATCCTCGCCTTCATCGATGCCCGGCGGGGCGGCCGGACGGTGCGCGGGCGGAGGAAGGGACCGCCGGAGCGCACGCTCGATGAAGCGGTGGAGAGCATCCTCGGCAAGATCGAGGCGATCGAGCGGCACGAGCGGATGATGAAGGAAAGGAAGGCGAAGGAGGGCGGCGGCGATGGTTCGTGAGCTTCCCGGTCGTTCCCGCCCTGCCCGTCATTCCCGCCCTCCCCGTCACTCCCGCGAAGGCGGGAGCCGAAGGATGACGGGCTGACATGACCGCCATGGACGACAAGGCCCTGCTCGCCCGCCTGCGCGGGTTGCCGCCGGAGCAGCGCCGGGCCGTGCTGGAGGCGGCGGGCGAGCAGCACGCCAAGACGTTCGACACCGCCTGGGGGGTGTGGGCGCACGAGGGCCAGATCCCGAAGCATGACGACTGGACCGTGTGCGTGATGCGGTGCGGGCGCGGCTTCGGCAAGACGCGCGCGGGCTCGGAATGGGTGAGCGCCAAGGCGCGGGCGCATCCGGGCTGCCATATCGCCCTGGTCGCCGCGACCCCGGACGAGGCGCGGCGGGTGATGGTCGAGGGGAGGAGCGGGCTGATGGCGGTGGCGCGCGACGGGGACGAAAGGCGGCTGATGTGCTGGGAGCCGGGGCTGAGGCGGCTGACCTTCGCCAGCGGGGCGCAGGCCTTCCTCTATTCGGGCGCCGACGGCGACAGCCTGCGCGGCGCCGAGCATCATTTCGCCTGGTGCGACGAGCTGGCGAAATGGAGAATGGCGCAGGCGGCCTGGGACAATCTGATGCTCGGGCTTCGCGCCGGCGCTCGGCCGCAGGTGCTGGTCACGACCACGCCGCGGACGGTGGCGGCGATGCGGGCGGTGCTGGGGATACCGGACGCGCTGGTCACCGGCGGGACGAGCTTCGACAATCCGCATGTGGCGCCGCCGTTCCTGGAGACGGTGGAGCGGGCCTATGCCGGCACCCGCTTCGGCAAGCAGGAGCTGCTCGGCCAGCTGATCGAGGATTTGGACGGGGCGCTGTGGCCGCGGCAGCTGCTGGACGATTCGCGGACCGGCGGCGTGCCGCGCGAGTCGCTCAAGCGGGTGGTCGTCGGCGTCGATCCGCCCGCCACCGCCGAGGGCGACGAGTGCGGGATCGTCGCGTGCGGGCTGGGACGGGACGGCGTCGCTTCCGTGCTGGGCGATCATAGCGCCGGCGGGCTGTCGCCGGAGCAATGGGCCTGCAAGGTGGCGGGCGCGGCCGAGAGTTGGGCGGCCGACCGGATCGTCGCCGAGGGCAATCAGGGCGGCGAGATGGTCGAGGCGGTACTGCGCGGCGCCGGGCTTCGGCTTCCGGTCAAACGGGTCCACGCGACGGTGGCCAGGGTGCGCCGGGCCGAGCCGATCGCCGCCTTCTTCGAACGCGGCGAGGCGAAGCTGGCGGGACGCTTTCCGGCGCTCGAGGAACAGCTCGCCGGCCTGGTGACGGGCGGCGACTATCGCGGCCCGGGACGAAGCCCGGACCGCGCCGACGCGATGATCTGGGCGATGACCGAGCTGCTGCTGGGCCCGGAGCGGCCCGAGCCGCGGATCACCTTCCTCTGAGGCTGGCCGCCGCTTTTCCGAAAGGCGGCACCAGGCTGAAACCCTTGCTGTTCCGAAAAGCCTGTGGGATCGCCGATACAGAGGCCGAGACAGGCCGGCGCTCTGCGGAAATCGAGATCACGCCCGATCTGATCGATCGGGCGCGAACGTCGTGCGCGGCTACGATCTCGCCAGCGACTCTTTCGAGGTGCTCTTGCCATCTATTTATCGGGCGATGCTTCGCGCTTGGTGGGAAAGGGGACAGTTACGTAACTGTCCCCTTCCCCACCGTCCGATTTTCCGTCCCGCTCACTCTTCCGGCCGGACGGGGATGCCGGCGGCGGCGCAATCGTCGCGCTCGATCGCCCGCCACCTTTCGGCCCGGGCGCGGTCGCCGGACGCCCGCCGAAACCCGCACGACTCCGGCCGCGGTGCAGGCGGCCCCGGCGTCGCCGGCGGCGGCGGCGCGATAGGCCGCCAGCGACCGCTCGAGCGCCTCCGCCGCGATCGCCCGGTTCAGCGCCGCCTCGCCGTCGCCGCAGGCGGCCAGAGCGGCGGCCGCGAACTCGGCTGGGGACAGTCACTGGGACAGTTACAGTAACTGTCCCCAACCGGAGGCGTCCGGTGGAGGCGTCCGGTCGCGTCCGGTGCTCGGCTGCCCGGATGGCCTTGAGATCTATGTCGGCCAGCCCCCCGGACTCGGCTGGGGACAGTCACTGGGACAGTTACACTGACTGTCCCCAACCGGAGTCGGCCGGTGCGCTCGGCTGCCCGGATGGCTTTGAGATCTATGTCGGCCAGCCCCGCGCCGAGAAAGGCGCGCCAGTCGTCGATCCGCTCGCGTCCGGGCGCGAGGTCGGTCAGGCCGTCGGCGGCGAGCCCGAAATGCGCGCGGGCGCTCGACCAGGGCCAGTCCTCGGCCCGGGCGACCAGCCCCGCGCGCACCGGATTGAGCTCGACGTAGCGCAGGCAGGCGTGGACATGCGTCTCGTCCATCGGGAAGGAGGCGAAGCGGCTCTGCCACAAATGGCCCCGCCAGCCCTCGCGCTGGTTGATCTCCCAGCTGTAGCGCCGGTGCGCCGGCGCCAGCGCCGCCCTGAGGCCGTCCTCGTGCGACGGCGCCAGCACGAGATGGAGGTGGTTCGGCATCAGGCACCAGGCCCAGACCGCGGTTCCGCTCTTGCGGCACCAATGGCCGAGCAGCGACAGGTAGAAGGCGTAGTCCGGCTCGCACAGGAAGGTCCGCTGCCGGCGGTTGCCACGCTGGGTGACGTGGTGCGGAATTCCCGGCAGGACCAGTCGCGCGGCTCTCGGCATAAGCCGCACATTACACGATTACCGCAACAGTTACCACCTCTTTCACCGAAAAGGGGACAGTTAAGGGGACAGTCACTGTAACTGTCCCCTTAACTGTCCAACTGTCCCCGCCCGTCCCGCTCACCGGCAGGATCGGGACGCCGGCAGCGGCGGCGGCGCGTTGCGCAACCGGGAGCAGGGCCGCCGCTGCCCCGACGGCCCGGCGCGGGTGCTGCTGGCGCTGCTCGACAAGGATCCGGGGATCGTGGCGCGGACGCTTTCGCAGGCGGCTTGGGCAGGGACTGTCCGGAGGGGCCTTGGGGCAGCTCTCCTCCCCGTCATTTCGCGAAGGCGGCATTCCGGCCTGCCGGGCGCAATCGGGACAGCAACGAATTTCGTGCCGCGCCGAAATCGTATCGCCGCCGAAGCGAATGGCTAACGCGATGTTAACCCTTTGCCGCCAGAACGGCCGGTAATTCGGACGGCAGGCGAGAAGGCGAAGCATGAGCGGGGAATTCACCCAGGTGAAGGTGGCGGAACGGATCGACCTGTTCGACGCCGACGGCAGCCTCGAGGGCAATTGCCGCGAGATCGCCGCCCTGCTCGCCAACGACAGCGTCCGGGTCGCCCGCCGCTTCTGGACCCACCTCGCCGGCGCCCCCGAGCTCAACGCCGCCTTCTCCGAAGCGGAGATGGACGAGAATGTCCGCAAGATTCTCCCCTATCTCGCCGCCAAATATACCGACGTGCGCGGCCAGGCCTGGGCCGACATGGTCGGCGGCTACGTGCTCGAGGCGCAATCGAGCCATGTCTCGCTGACCACGCTCATTTCCTCGATCAGCGCCGCCGCCGCCGAAGGGCACGACATCCTCGTCGAGAAGCTGGCCGGCGACCCCGAACGGCTCGGCCGGCTGGCGAGCTGCCTGACCCGGGCGACCCTGCTCGAGGCGGACATGTTCGCCGCCCATTTCGGCCTGCTGCGCGACCGCGCCGAGCGCGAGAGCCGCCGCGCCCACGGCCGCGAATTCACCGAGGACGTGGTCAGCGCGGTCGAACGCACCGCCTCCGACAGCCGCATGCTCCGCGCCCAGGCGTCGGAAGCTTCGGCTTCGGCGCGCGGCATGCTCGGCAAGACTTCGGAAGTCGCCGCCGCCGCCGAGCAGTCGGCGTTGGCGATGCGCGACGCCGCCCAGACCGCCGCCGGCCTGATCCGCGCGATCGAGGACGCCAGGCGCGAGGTCGAGCTGGCCGGCGAGGTTGCCACCCGCGCCGGCGGCCAGGCTGCCGACGCCGCCCGCGTCAGCCAGGCGCTGTCGGGCCACGTCCAGGCGATCGAATCGATTCTCGGCCTGATCCGCGACATTGCCGGCCAGACCAACCTCCTCGCCCTCAACGCCACCATCGAGGCCGCCCGGGCCGGCGATGCCGGCCGCGGCTTCGCCGTGGTCGCGCAGGAGGTGAAGTCGCTCGCCGCTCAGACCGCCCGGGCGACCGATGAGATCACCGGGAAAATCACGGCGATCCAGCAGGCCACCCGCCAGACGGTCGAGGCCAACGGCTCGATCCAGAAGACGGTCGAGGACGTGCAGACGTCGGCCGACCGCATCCGCGAGGCGATGGAAGTTCAGGCGCAGACCGTCACCATGATCACCGCCGCCGTCGACGAGACCGCGCTCGCCGCCGATTCGATGTCCGCCACCATCGCCGCGATCCGCGAGGACACCGAGAGCGTCGCTCGCGAGATCGACGGGGTGACGAGCAATTTCGGCCATGTCGACGAGGAGATGGGCCGCTTCAAGGCCGCCGCCGCCGAGTTCGTCAAGCGCTTCGCCGCCTAAGCCTTCCTTTACCATGACGATGGTAGCCCGGGCAGGGACGCAGTGGAGCTTTGGAAAGGCGCCATGGCCGACATCTACAAGGACAAGGACGGCACGGTCTTGGAGGAGCTGACCGAGGCGCAGGTCGCGCACCGCCTGCGCGCCTACAATCATGATGGCGGCTTCGAGCGCGAGCTAGGCTGGCTGTGGGCCGAGGCCGGCGACCTGATCGAGGCGGCGGTGCTGGCCAGCGGCGGTGCGGCGGCGGCGCGGCGCACCCGCGACAGCTTCACCCGCCCGGTCGATTCCGGCTGGATCCACGCCGTCGCCGGCCTCGCCTTCGAAATCTATACCAAAGGCACCCCCGTCCCCGAGGAGATTGACCGGCGGGCGCGGCTGGTCGCCTCGCTCTGCGCGGGCTTCCGCGACTGCTTCGACGGACCCGATTTCGGCCGCGCCGTCGAGGCGCTGCAGCGGCTCGCTTGCTACGAAAGCGACATCATCCTCGCCCAGCTCGCCTTGCTCGAGGCCAATGCGGCCGCCGCCGCCCGCGGCCGGCGCAGCGAGCGGTTCGAGCGCAATGTCGCCGGTCTGGTCGAGGAGACTACCGGCGAATCGGCGAGGCTGCGCGGCAAGACCGCCGAGGCCGCCGCCGCCGCCCGCGGCATGCTCGGCAAGACCTCCGAGGTGGCCTCGGCAGCCGAGCAGTCGGCGAACGCGATGCACGACGCCGCCGAAACCTCGGCCGGGCTGATCCGCGCGATCGAGGCGGCGCGGCTCGAAGTCGAGGTCGCCGCCGACGTCGCGACTCGCGCCGGCGCCGAAGCGAGCGAGGCGATGCAGGTGAGCAAGGCCCTGTCCGGCCACGTCGAAGCGATCGAATCGATCCTCGGCCTGATCCGCGACATTGCCGGCCAGACCAATTTGCTGGCGCTCAACGCCACCATCGAGGCCGCCCGCGCCGGCGACGCCGGCCGCGGCTTCGCCGTCGTCGCCCAGGAAGTGAAGTCGCTGGCCAGCCAGACCGCCCGGGCGACCGATGAGATCACCGGAAAAATCACGGCGATCCAGCAGGCCACCCGCCAGACGGTCGACGCCAACGGCTCGATCCACAAGACGGTCGAGGACGTGCAGACGTCGGCCGGCCGCATCCGCGAGGCGATGGAGGCGCAGGCGCGGACGGTGACGATGATCACCGCCGCCGTCGACGAGACCGCGCTCGCCGCCGATTCGATGTCGGCGACCATCGCCGCCATCCGCCGCGAGACCGAAGACGTGGCGAGCGAGATCGACGCGGTCGAGAGCGGCTTCGCCAATGTCGACGACCGCCTCAGCCGCTTCCGCGCCGCCACCGCCGAGTTCCTGACCGGCTTCGCCGCCTGAACGCCTCCCCCATTGTGCCTGCGCCCGTCCTGCGCGATAACCCGATGCCGCCATGGACCGGAACCGCATCGCCAGGCTGACCGAGCAACAGCGGACCTGCCTCAGGTTCGTCTATTCTCACATGACCTCCAAGGAGATCGCGCCGCTGATGGGGATCGAGCCCGGCTCGGTCGATCAGCATATCAAGGCGGCGATGCGCGTCCTCGGCGTCGGCGACCGCCGCAGCGCGGCGCGGATTCTCGCCGAGCATGAGGGCCGCGAGGGTGTCCAGCCATTGGTATACCAACCGCCGGACATTGCCACGACCCCCCATCCGGGCACATTCGGACCACCGATCGAGAGCGGATGGCAATCAAGCGGGTTGTCCGGCGCGACGATGAGGGAGGAGCAAGCCTCCTTCCGGGTCGCCACGTCGGGAGGGGCTCCCACGCTACCGCTCCCGATCGGCACGACGAGGCCGGGCGACCTCAACTGGTTGACGAGGCTGGCGTGGATCGCGGCGATTGCCATCGGGGTGGCATTGGCCTTCGGAGCTCTGGTCTCCGCGATCGAAGCGCTGGGCAGGCTCACCACGGGTTAACCGGCATCCAAAGTACCGAACGCAAAAACCGCGAGCCATGCTTCGCGGGTGGGGGGATTGTTATGTTCAAGGAACGCCGCGCCGCCGCCATCAAAGTGGCCGAGAATCTATTCGCCGCCGAAGAAGCAATCGACGCTGCCCTCGCCCGCGTTGCTGAGCTCAATGGGGCTCTGGTCACCGCCCGAACGGAAGCGAAGCTGTCGGCGCTCGTGGGTCAAGACGCCTTCGAGGTCGCGGCCTCGACTTTCGCCGCTTTAGCCCGCGCTCGCTGTGACATCGTTGAGACGCACAAGAGGCTAAGCGAGGCCAAGATCCAAGTCGGGCTACGGATCATGTCTGTAGGCGAGTTGGGGAAACCCCCCATGGCACTGGGCGATGGTGCCCACCTCCAGGCGGTCGCCTGAATAGTGACCGCTACGAAGGAGAATCTTGTGAGCTGCCGGTTTGCTACTGAGCCAAGCCATCGAGCCGGCACAATCCCAGTAGGCTTGACCCGACAGGAAGGGCGTGGTCCGGTCGGATCATGCTCCCGGTACCGGTTTACTACGCGCTCTTCGCCGCTTGCGGATTGTACGCGCTCCTTAAGGGCGGTGCGCCAGAGAAGATTGGAACTATTGTCCTCCTGGTCGGCTCACTCCTTTCGGTGGCTGCGGTCTCGAGCCCCGCTGGCCGATTTGGATCGGTCGAGGTTGGTGTCTTCCTGGTCGATATCGCGACCCTCGTCGCCTTCCTGGTACTGGCGTTGCGGGCTGAGAGATACTGGCCGCTATGCGTAACCGCGCTCCAAGTTATCGGAACCGCGGGTCATGCAGCGAAGCTCCTGGACCCAGGAGTAATCCGATCGGCCTACGCGATCGCTCTCTCGTTTTGGGGGTATCTGATGCTGTTCCTGCTGGTGCTCGGCACCTGGAACCATCAGAAGCGGCTGGCCAAATACGGTGTCGACAAATCCTGGTCGAGCTTCTCCGGCCGCTCGGATCCGCCGCCGCCGACTGGGCCGAGCGCCTAGTCAGGGAATTCGGGTCGCTCGCGGGCGCCCTGGCGGCGGCGCCGGAGGCGCAGGCGAAGGTGCTGGGCAGCGGCGGCGGCGACGCCGTCCGCTATCTCGGGATCATCCGCGGCGCGATGCTCCATGCGCTTCGCACCGAGGCGTTCGGCAAGCCGACGCTGACCGATTCGCAGGCGCTGATCGACTATCTCTCGCTCGACATGGCTTTGCTTCCCACCGAGCGGCTGCGCGTCCTCTTCCTCAATGCCGGCAACCGGCTGCTGTTCGACGAAACGATGGCGGAAGGGACGGTCAGCGAGGCGCCGGTCTACCCGCGCGAGATCATGCGGCGGGCGCTGGAGGTCGGGGCCACCGCTTTGATCCTGGTCCACAACCATCCCTCCGGCGATCCGACGCCGAGCCGGGGCGATATCGACGCAACCCGGCGCATCGCCGCGGCGGGCCGCGCCCTCGACATCTGCATCCACGACCATGTCATCGTCGCCCGGTCGGGCTGGACGAGCTTCCGGGCCCTGGGCCTGCTGCAGCCCGCGGGGGCCCGGATATGAGCCGCGCAACAAGGCACTATGCATCCCCGAAAAATACGATAATGTGGGTGCGGGGAAGAATCCGTGGTGGAAAACATCGATTCGGCAAGGCTGGATGCTGCGCTGGCAATCTTGCTCCAGGCCAAGGTGCGGCTCGCCTTGCTCTCCGACCCGCTGTCGACCGAAGCCGGGCAGGCGCTGCGCACCGTGGCTGAGCGTCTTTATGCCGAGCGCCGCCGGCGCGACGAATATTTCCCGGCCGCTCTGTTCGGAGAGCCGGCCTGGGACCTGCTGCTCGCCCTGTTCATCGCCCATGACGACGGCCGCCACGTGTCGCTCGACGAAGCCTATGCGGCGGCGAAGATCGAGGCGCGCGACGGGCCGGCGCTGATCGAGAAGCTGGTCGCGGCCGGCCTGGTGACGCCCAGCCACAACCGTCGCAACGCCATTCTCCTGACCGATCACGGCCTCGACCGCCTCAACGACTATCTCGCCGATCTGATCTAGCGTCGCGCAGCCGCTCTCGCGTCTTGACGGAGAGGGTTCAGACCGTAGCCGCCACCCGGAAGCCGGCGGGCGGGCCCTCGCCTTCGACGATATCGACTTCGATCCGGTCGACTTGCGCTGCCGGCGGGCCGGTGCGGCAGGCGGCGACGAGCGCCTCGACCGCTTCGTCACTTCCGAACGCCTCCAGCTCGACGCTGCCGTCGCGGCGGTTGCGGACCCAGCCGCGGACGCCGAGCGCACGGGCGCGGTCCCTCGTCCAGTTGCGGAAGAAGACGCCCTGGACGCGGCCGAAGATGCGGACCCGGCAGCCGCTCACGAGCATCCCTCGATCAGCTGCACGCTGCGCCAATAGCCGACCCGAAGCGAGCGGGCGCGGCCCTCCCAGGTCTCGATGATCAGGCCGAGCGGCTCGCGGTGCGCCCGCACGATGAGATATTTGCCTTCCGGGCCCATATAGGGATGGGGCTCGACCCGCATCCTCGTGCCGTAGAGCGCGCGAACGGCCGCCTCGGTCATGCCGACTCGGGCGCCGCCGGGCGTGCGATACCTGTCGTCCTCGGTCTCCAGCCGGACCAGCCGGCCGCCGGCGACCATCATGTTCACGCCCGGATAGAGCGGCGAGGTCCAATAGGCGCAGTCGACCTCGGGATCCGGATAGGCCTCTCCCGCCGTCGCGCGGAAGCGCGTGCGCAGCTCGGCGACGCCGAGGCCGATGCGAAGCGGCCCGAGGCCGTACAGGGTGATCACTTGCGGCGCCGGGGCGACGCCGGCGAGCGCGAGCGCCAGCAAGGGGGCCGCCAGGCTCATCCGCATTGCGCCCGGTGCAGGAGCTTGTGGTCGGCAAGGACGAGGGCGACCATCGCCTCGACCACCGCCGCGCCGCGCAGGCCGACGCAGGGGTCGTGGCGTCCCTTGACGCCGAGGGCCGCGACCGACGAGGTCGGCTTGAAAGCGGCGCGGACGACGATCGGCCCGCCGGTCGAGATGCCGCCGGTGATCCCGCCCGCCAGGCCCGGATCGGCATTGTCCTCGCCGCGCCGGCGTGCGGCCGCGAAGCCGGCGCCGATCTCGGCGCCCTTGACCGCATTGATCGACATGAGCGCGGCGGCGAGCTCGGCGTCGAGCTTGGCATAGACCGGCGCGCCCCAGCCGGCGGGAACGCCCTCGGCGACGCATGAGACGACCGCGCCGAGCGAGCTGCCCGCCGCGCGCGCGTCGTCGAGCAGCGATTCCCACTGCGCCTCGTCCGGCGAACCGCCGAGCTCGACCACCCGAGCGGCGATCGTCACTTCGGGGATGACCAGACGTGCGATCGCGCCGGCAGCCACCCGCGCAGCCGTCTCCCGGGCCGAGGCGCGGCCGCCGCCGCGCGGATCGCGCAGGCCGTATTTCGCTTGGTAGGCGGCATCGGCATGACCGGCGCGGGGCGGCTGGTCGGCATAATCTCCGGGCCGGGCGTCGACATTGTCGATGAGGAGGCTGATCGGCGTGCCGGTGGTGCGGCCCCGATAAGTGCCGGAGCGGATGCGGACCCGGTCCGGCTCAAGGCGCGGCGAGGTTTGCGGCGAGAGGCCGGGGCGGCGGCGGTCGAGCCATGGCTGGATGTCCGCCTCGCTCAGCGTCAGGCCCGGCGGACAGCCGTCGACCACCGCGCCGATGGCGGGGCCGTGGCTCTCGCCCCAGCTGGTGAATCGGAAGACATGGCCGAAGCTGTTGCGGCTCATTGCGTCTCGCCGAGCACGTCGAAAGCGGGGGCATAGGCGGCCGAGCCGCTGGCGGGGGCCTCGAGATCGGAGCGGAGCCAAAGCGCCATGAAATAGGGTCCGGAATAAGGCGAAGCGAACGGCGCCGCCGCCTCGGCCGAAAAGCCGAAGCGCCGATAATAATCGGGTTCGCCGAGGACGAAAACCACCTCCTCGCCCAAGCTCTCCGCCGTTGCGAGCGCGGCGCGGATCAGCTGCGAACCGACTCCGCTCCCCTGCGTGCCGGGCAGAACGCCCACCGGCCCAAGCCCGAGGGCGCGGAACACCCGCCCTTCACCGGATACGTTCATCCGGCTGAGCAGGGCATGGCCGACAATCTCGCCGGCCTGCTCGGCGACCAGCGAGATTTCGGAATCATAATCGTCGTGGAGCCGGGCCACGAGATCGGCCTCGGCAGCGGTCGGAAAGGCCGCGAGATGCACTGCCCGGATCGCGCCGACGTCGTCGCCGGATTCCGGTCTGATCGTCAGAGTCACGTGGTGGCGATGTCCGGCGCGTCCTCCGCCTTCATCCCGACGACGTTGTAGCCGGCGTCGACGTGGTGGATTTCGCCCGTGACTCCCGACGCGAGGTCGGAGAGGAGGTAGAGGCCGGCGCCGCCGACGTCCTCGATGGTGACGTTGCGGCGCAACGGGCTGTTATATTCGTTCCACTTGAGGATGTAGCGGAAGTCGCCGATGCCGCTCGCCGCCAGCGTCTTGATCGGGCCGGCGGAAATGGCGTTGACTCGGATATTCTCGGGGCCGAGGTCCATGGCCAGATATTTGACGCTGGTCTCGAGCGCCGCCTTGGCGAGGCCCATGACGTTGTAGTGCGGAATGACCTTCTCGGCGCCGTAATAGGACAGGGTGAGCAGGCTGCCGCCATTGGGCATCATGTCGCGGGCGCGGCGGGCGACGGCGGTGAAGCTGTAGGCGGAGATGTTCATCGACATCAGGAAATTGTCGAGGCTGGTGTCGACATATTTGCCGCGCAGCTCGTTCTTGTCGGAGAAGCCGATGGCGTGGACGACGAAGTCGATCGAATCCCAGCGCGTCTTCAAACGCTCGAACAGCCTATCGAGGTCGGCCATGTCGGAAACGTCGCATTCGATCATGAAATCGGAGCCGACCTCGGCCGCGAGCGGACCGACCCGCTTCTGCAGCGCCTCGCCCTGATAGGAGAAAGCGAGCTCGGCGCCCGCGGCGGCGAGCTTCCTGGAAATGCCCCAGGCCAGCGACTTGTCGTTGGCGAGGCCCATGATCAGGCCGCGCTTTCCGCTCATCAATCCGGTCATATGCTTTCCCGCTCATAGAAAGGCTCTTCCCCTTCCTTTAGGGCCTCTTCGGGCGTCTCCGCCAGCGCCGCGTTGAGCTCGGCGCCGATCACCACGCCCAGCCCGACGATGAAGAAGAAGGTGAGACCGATAATCACCCCGGCGAGGCTGCCGTAAGTGAGATCGTAGCCGCCCAGGCTGGACAACACCACCGGGAGCAGCGCCGTCGTCGCCAGCCACCAGATCGTGACGAACAGGGGGCCCGGCCATTTCGGGCAGCCCTTGGTCCGGTACCGCTTGGGAGTGAGCGTGTAGAAGATCAGATAGAGCGCGCCGAACAGCATCAGCGCCGGCACCACCCGGAAAAGCGTCACCACCCCGACCAGCTCCTCGCCGCGGGGGATCAGGCCGACGAGAAACTCCTGCACCCCCGAGAGCAGCACCGAGACGCTGAAGGCGAGCATGGCGATGATCACCGCGCCGATGATCATGCCGACCGAACCCAGGCGATATTCCCAGAAAGGCCGGCTGAAGGTGACGCCATAGGCGCGGCGGATGATGTCGCGGATGGTCTCGATGAAGCTGCCGGTAGTCCACAGGCCGACCAGCGCGCCGAGCCAGAGCAGGCCGCCCGAGCGGGCGTTGATCACGTCGTCGATCGGCTTGCGCAACACATTCGCGACGTCGGGCGGCATCGTCTGGAGGATACCGTTGACCGCCGCCAGCCCCTCCTCGGTCTGGCCGAAGATGCGCGCCACCGCCGCCGCGACGATGACGAACGGGAAGAGCGACATCAAGGCGAGATAAGCGAGGTTGCCGGCATGGATGAAGCCGTCATTGTAGACGCCGACCGCGACCCGCTTGATCACCTCGAACGGATATTCGCCGGGCTTGAGCCGTCCGCGGACCCGGCCCAGCCTCGCCCTCGCCCGCGCGAGCCGCTTGCGCCTGGCTTCAGGGGATTCGGGCGAAATATCCTGCATTAAGCGCCTAGACGCCCAGCGCCGCCCGCGGGTTTCCTTTGCCCCGGCGGCTCCAGCCCTCGACGAAGCGAGTCAATTCCTCCTCGTCGGCGGGAATGTCTACCATCAGGGTGACCAATTGGTCGCCGCGCTGGCCGTTCTTGCCGGTGAAGCCCTTGCCCTTGAGACGCAGCACCTTGCCGGAGGTCGAGCTTTTGGGGATGTTGAGCATCACCGGACCGTCGACGGTCGGAACCTTAACCTTGGCGCCCAGCACCGCCTCGTCGAGCGAGATCGGCAGATCGAGCCGGATATGGTCGCCGTCGCCGGAGAAGAAACGGTGCGGCTTCACCGAGATGGTGATGATCGCGTCGCCATTGCCGCCGGGGCCGGGCTGGCCCTGGCCCGCGAGGCGGATCCTCGTACCCTCCTCGACTCCGGGCGGAAGCTTGATCGACACGGTCTTGCCGCCGGACAAAGTGACGCGCTGCTCCTTCAGCGTCGCCGCATCCTCGAAGCTGACCGGCAGACGGTAGGCGACGTCGGCGCCCTTTTGCGGCGGCGCCGAGCGGCGGCCGCCGAAACCGCCAAAGCCGCCGGCCCGGCCACGGCGCGGGTCGCCGCCGCCGAACAGGCCGTCGAACAGATCGGACAGGTCGATCTCCTCGCCGCCGCCGAAACCCGGGCCCGGCGAACGGCCGAAGCCGCCCGGTCCCGCCCCCGGGCGGGGACCCCCGCCGCCGCCGCCATAGCCGAACGGCGCGCGCGGATGGCCGTCATCGTCTATCTCGCCGCGGTCGTAGCGGGCGCGCTTGTCCTTGTCGGTGAGAATGTCATAGGCTTGGGTAACCCTGGAGAAGCGCTCCGACGCCTTGGGATTGTCCTTGTTCTTGTCCGGATGGAGCTGCTTGGCGAGCTTGCGATACGCCTTCTTGATCTCGGCCTCGCTCGCGTCGCGCTTCACGCCCAGCTGTGAATAAAGATCGGCCATCGTTGCGCTTCGTTCTCCAGCCCCGATCAAATGTCTACTCTTGTATGTCGGTAACGCTGTATCAAGTGGGTAACGCACCTGCCACGCGCAAGCTTCGATCATTCCGGCGGGAGCCGGAACCCGTGAACGCGACCGTAACTCGATAGGCGCCGCCGTATTCATGGATCCCGGGTCAAGCCCGGATGAGGAGGGGTGCGCGCTTGTGCCTGCCGGAGACAAGCGGCAAGAGGCGGCGATGGACCCGCACGCTTTGTTCGAGAAATGGCTGGCCGAGGCGCGGCTGGCCGAACCGAACGACCCGACGGCGATGGCGCTCGCCACGGCCGATGCCGAAGGCCGGCCGTCGGTGCGGATGGTGCTGCTCAAGGGTCACGACCCGCGCGGCTTCGTCTTCTACACCAATCTCGACAGCCGCAAGGGCGAGGAGCTCGCCGCCAACCGCCGCGCCGCCTTGTTGTTTCACTGGAAGTCGCTGCGCCGCCAAGTGCGGATCGAAGGACCGGTGGAGCCGGTGACCGACGAGGAAGCCGATTCCTATTTCGCCACCCGCGCCCGCGATTCGCAGCTCGGCGCCTGGGCTTCCGACCAGTCGCGCCCGCTCGACGCCCGCGCCACCTTCGAAGCGCGTTACGCGGCGACCCGACGCCGCTTCGAGGGCGGCGCCGTGCCGCGCCCGCCGCGCTGGGCGGGCTGGCGGGTAGTGCCGGAACGGATCGAGTTCTGGACCAGCCGCGATCACCGCCTCCACGAGCGCCGCCTGTTCACCCGAGACGGCGACGGCTGGAGCGAGGGACTGCTCTACCCGTGAGCGAGGCCCATCCGAAGCACGAGGCGCACGGCATGCTGACCCGCCGGGCGGCGCTCGCCAGCCTCGCCACGGCGCTCTTCCTGCTTTTGCTCAAGACCTACGCCGCCTGGGCGACCGGCTCGGTGGCGATGCTCGGCTCGCTCGCCGACACCGGCCTCGACGTGCTCGCTTCTTTGATCACCGTCTACGGCGTGCGCATCGCCGCCGAGCCGGCCGACCGCGACCACCGCTTCGGTCACGGCAAGGCGGAAGCGCTGGCGGCGCTCGCCCAGGTCGGCATCATCGCTTTTTCCGCGCTCGGCATCGGCTGGCGGGCGATCGACCGGCTGCTCGGCCAGCAAACCACCGCCAATGCCGAATATGGGATCGGCGTCTCGATCGTCGCCATCGCCGCAACGCTCGGGCTGCTCGCTTACCAGCGCCGGATCGTCGCCCGCACCGGATCGGTGGCGATCGCCACCGATTACGTCCACTATCAAAGCGACCTGCTGCTCAACCTCTCGGTCATCGTCGCGTTGGTGCTCGATCAATTTGCCGGCCTCACCGGCGCCGATCCGCTGTTCGGCATCCTCATCGCCCTGTGGCTGCTGTGGGGCGCCTGGAACGCCTCGTCGCGCGCGGTCGATCAGCTGATGGACAAGGAATGGCCGGAGGAAAAGCGCCGCCGCTTCGTCGAGGTCGCCGCCCGCCATCCCGAGCTGAAGGGACTCCACGATCTCAGGACCCGCACCAGCGGCGCCCGCGATTTCGTCCAGTTCCACGTCTGGATGGACCCGGCGATGAGCGTCGCCGCCGCCCACCGGGTGCTGGACGAGGTGGAAGCGAAGCTCGAGGCCGAATTCCCCGGCGCCGAAATTCTCATCCACATCGATCCGGTCGGCCAGGTCGACCATCCCGGCAACCCTTTGCTCGAGACGGACCTGACGAGCGCGGTCGAACCGGAAAGCGACCACCCGATCAGCTCATCCTAATCGGGACCGACCCGGACACGATCGCCCAGCGGCCGGTCAGGATCAGCGGAAACCAAGGAGACCTCCATGACCCAGTTTCAGTTCGTCCAGGTCGACGCCTTCGCCGATCAGCCCTTCACCGGGAACCCGGCGGCGGTCGTGCCGCTCACCGAATGGCTGCCCGACGAAATCCTTCAGGCGATCGCCGAGGAGAACAACCTTTCCGAGACCGCCTTCACCATCCCCGCCGGCGACGACGAGGCCGATTACGAGCTGCGCTGGTTCACCCCGACGGTCGAGATCGCTTTGTGCGGCCACGCCACCCTCGCCAGCGGCCACGTCCTGCTGGGCGAGCGCGAGCGGCTGCGCTTCCGCACCCGCAAAGCGGGCATCCTCGTCGTCGAGCGCGACGGCGAGGATTATGCGCTCGACCTGCCGCAGACCTTGGTGAAGCCGGGCACACACGAGCGTCTGCTGGACGTGCTGGGCACGCCGGGAGCGGACCTGTTCCTCTCCAGCGAAGGGGCCGAGGCGACCGCCATCGTCCTGCTCGGCAGCGACGCCGCGGTCCGCGCCCTCGCCCCCGACATGAAGGCGCTGGCGCAGATCGACCTGATGGTGATCGCCACCGCCGCCGGCGAGCGGGGCTACGACGTCGTCAGCCGCGTCTTCGTCCCCGCCTGGGGCGTCGACGAGGATCCGGTCACCGGCGCCGCCCACGCCGCCCTCACGCCTTTCTGGTGCGACCGTCTCGGCCGCGAGGCCTTCACCGCCTTCCAGGCGAGCCGCCGCGGCGGCCGCGTCGAATGCCGCCGCGCCGGCGACCGTGTTATTCTCGGCGGAAGCTGCGTCACCGTGATCGAAGGGACGCTGAGATTCTAGGGAATGGGCGACAGGAGGTTCGGCCGGCCGAAAGCCAGCAATCGGCCACGAGATTGCTTGAACCAGGCCCGCCAGAACGCTTCCAGGGCGTCGAGCGCTGCAATTGTCCGGCCTGCCTGGTGGCTCTGCGGCGGCAAGATACCACCGCCGATCACGTAGACACGCGCATTGCCGAAATTCGCGGTCAAGTGCGCCGTCTTCTTGATCTCCGCCGCGGGCCTGATCGTCTTGAGCCCCTTGCTCGCGTAGAAGCTGGTGGCGCTGGAATGTTCCAGCATGTCGGAGGCGACAATGACCACCTTGTCCCTGGCGCGGGACCGGGCGACACGATCGGACAGCTGTTTGAGGCTGGCCATGATCTCGCTTTGGTCGAACGAGGCCGTGCTGACCTTCTGGGTCCGCGCGATGTAGGCCAGCGCGATGCGGACGCCGAGCACCGGCTGCTCCCTCAGGCAGCGGTCCAGCTGCTTCAGCTTCGGCACCGAGATGCGGTTTCGCTCGTTCGCCGGCACCGGCGGCTCGATCGTTCCCGAGGCGATTACGTTGGTATAGTGGCCGTGCCGGAAGGCCGAAAAGGTCGCGATCGTAAAGGCCGTGCCGGGCTTGATCAGACGCGCCACATTCGTCCGCAACGTTCCGGTCAAGGTTGGGTCCAGCGCCGTCGTCTGGTCGATCAGCACGAAGGTCTCGCGTACCGGCGGCCGCGGCGTCAGGCCGACGGGAAAGCGGGCATAGCAGCTGCGGACCAGATTCTCCTGCGCCGCCGCCGGGCCGGCCAGAAAGAGAAGGACCGCGAGAGGCGCGAGCAACCGCCCAATCATGCCGGATCCGCGTCCTTGGGCGCGTCCTCGCTGCCAGCCGCGCCGGCCCCCCCGCCATTGACGGCGCTTTCGATCGGCTCGATCTCGCCTCTCTCGGCGGGATCATCGTGGCCGTTGCCCGCTTTTCGCTGGGATCGGGCCGCGCCCCATGCCCGCTCCTCCGGGGGCTCCTGAAGATATGTCGCGCCGCGCTTGCGCTCTTCCTTGATGAAGATGAAAAAGTCCTTTTCGAAGTCGATCGGCGTCGGTGAGTGCCGCTCAAGCAGCTGGTGGAGCTTGAGCAGCCGCGAATTGGCGATCATCATCCGCTGCTCGATCGGGGCAAAATAGGAGCTATAGTCGGCATGGCCCTGGGTCGCACGGTGGGCGAGGCGGCTCTGCTTGCCAGCGAAGCCATAGCGAAGCCCGACGCCCACGCCGACCAACTGGGTTACGACGAAGATGATCGCCAGCATGATGAAGCCGGCCAGCGCCGCATTTTCCTTGGAAGCAGCGGCCGGATCGGTGGCGGGTGCGGCTGACGGCGCACCGCCGACCTCCGCTGCCACTTCGGGTGGCAGATCCTCAGCACCGGCGATGGGAGCTGCAGCCTGCTGCTCCTCGATCTGCGCAGTGTGCAGAGTCTCGAGACGAAGCACGGTCGAGCCGATTGCGATGGTGAAGATGAGCAGGCCCGCAATCCATACCCAGGCGTGGCTGCCCAGGTCGCCAGGCTTGCTCACCACCCGGTTCGCGCACTGGACGTGGCCCGGCATGTCGTCATCGATGCGCTGGTCTTCGTCGAGGCTGACGATCTGCGACGTGAAGCAGCGGTTCTCGCGCTTGTCCTTCTGATATTCGCGGAAGCAGTGGCGCAGCAAGCTGGTGCGGAACCATTGGTGACCGGCATGATGGGTCACCCAAACCAGGATCGTCGCCAGGACCAAGACGATCGCCACCATCAGGATCTGGCGAGTATTCTCCGATCCCTCCATCGCCATGAAGCCGCCCAGCAGATAGGAAAAGCCGAGGCCCTCGAGGATGATCAGCACGGCGAGCAAGCCGAGCACCCACATCGGGATCTCTCGCCGTCCGTGATCGTAGGTCTTTTTCAAGTAGAGGATGTTGTTGTCGTACTCCTCGCGCGACATCGCCGTGCAGTGCTTGGCATAGTCCCGGCAAAGCGTGTTCTCGACGTTCAGCCAGCCTTTGGCCTTGGTCGACACCGAATAATCGTTCGAGAAGCGGGCGAGCCGGCCCACCACCGGGAACGTGTAGAAGAAGTCGGTTACGCCGAAGCTGTGCCGGTTCAAGTAGACTAGGAAGCCGATCGCTGCGGCCACCAGCAGCCAGATCCACCAAGCGGCGGCTGAAAACAGATAATTGAGGAAATCCATGGCATCGCCCCCACGTTGCGCATCCCTCCACTAAGCTCCTGATCCGATTCAGTTTCCCACAAGAACATGGTCCGAAATGGAGATTCTTCTCGAATTTCACTCCATTTCGGACATAATACGCGGGCTCCGGGCACCTTGCCGACGTTCCAAATCCTGCCGTCGGCCCGATCCGCTGGCGAGCTGTGGCGCCTCTCTCAGCTTCCCGTTGGCCAGAGGGGAGGGCCCCGCCGGCCGTTAGGCCAGCGGGAGGGCGAGGCCACGCTCAAGCGCGTCGATGAGCGGCGCCTGACTCGGCAGGATCTTGGTCCGCGCTTCGTCCGGAGTGAACCAGCGCGCCTCGTCCACTTCCGGAAAGGCGCGGAAGCTGCCGCTCTTCGGTGGGTATTCGATGGTGAATGGATTGCTGCTGAGCGCGGCCGGGTCGAAATCGCCCTCTAGCGCGAACGCTTCCACGCATTTGCCGCCCGCCTGCCGCACGCTGCACAGCGCGACCGGCTCGCCTTCCGGCCGGACGCCCAATTCCTCCTCGAATTCGCGCAAAGCGGCGGCGAGCGGGTCCTCGCCGGGCTCGACCAGCCCCTTGGGAATCATCCACGCGCCGTCGTCGCGCCCTCGCCAGAACGGCCCGCCGGGATGGATGAGGAGCAGCCGCAGACCGTCCCGGTCGCGGCGGTAGAGGAGGATGCCGGCGCTGCGGGCCGGCATCAGAGCGGGATGCTGAGGCGGTGGACGGTGCCGTCGGAGGACGAGCGGACCTCGCTATTGCCCTTCACCCGCTGAACGAAGGCGGTAACCAGGCGGCTGCCGAGACCGTTCTGCGCCTTGCCCGCGACGAACCCGCATCCGTCGTCCGCCACCTCGACCCAAGCGGTGCCGTTCTCGCGCCACGCCTTGACCCGGATCGAGCCGGCGCCGTCAGCGAAGGCGTGCTTGCAGGCGTTGGTGACGAGCTCGTTAACGACGATGCCGATCGCCACCGCGGTCTCGTGCGGCACCAGCATCGGCTCGAGCTCGGTCTCGAGGCGGACGCCCTCAGGCATGATGCCGCGCCTGATCTGGTCGCACATCTCCTGAAGATGGTCCTGCAGCCGCACCGCCGCCAGGCCCTGGCTGCTCGGCGCCAGCGCGTCATAGACCGCCGACACCGCTTTCAGCCGCTCGGCCGCCTCCTGAAGCGCCGCCTTGACCTCGGCGCTGGCGGAGCGGTTCGCCTGCAGCGTCAGCAGGCTGGTGACGATCTGGAAATTGTTCTTGGTGCGATGGTCCATCTCGCGCAGCGCGTGGCCGAGGAAGTTGATCCGCCGCATCCGGTCCAGCTGCCCGGCTCGCACCTCGTCCTGGTAGAGGCCGAGGGCGAGCAGGATGATGAGCTGCGCCACGGTCGCCAGGAGGAGGCCGTAGGCCAAAGCCGGGCTGGGAAGGTTGAAGCTGCGGTAGGGCGGCAGCAGAAAGTACCAGACCAGGACCTGGCCCAGCACGACCGCGACCAGCCCCGCACGCCAGCCGGCGATCAGCGTGGCGAGGACGACTGCGAGGAAGACGAAGGCGAAGGGGGCGAGCTGGTCGGGCAGCGGCGCGACCATCGCCCGCAGCACCGCGAAGAAGAGCGTGACGCCGGTGCCGACGGCGAGCTCCGTCACCGGCTTCGGCAGCCGGCGCGACAGGCGCCGCGGCAGATCGATGGTGACGAGCCTTCTCACCTTCCCCCATTCCCCGATCCCGGCTGCTACCACAGCGGGGGGAAACCAGCCACCAGAAGCTAGCTGATTGAAATCAATGTTAGAAATCAAGCCGTTGGGAGTGGGGGCCGGCGACGGTGCCAGTCGGTCGCGCGCTGGAACGCGGCGCCCGCGGCGAGCAGGGCCGCCTCGCCCAGCGCCGGCCCGACCAGCTGGAAGCCGATCGGCAGCCCGGCCCGATCGAACCCGCAGGGCAGCGACAAAGTCGGGTTGCCCGCGAAATTCCACAAAGCGGTGAAGCGCAGCATCTGCGCGACCCGTTCGGCGTCGCCGGAGGCGGCGGCAGCTTCCGCCAGCGTCGGCACCGGCGCCGGCAGCGCCGGAGTGGCGACCAGGGTGACTGAATCGAACATCGCCGAGAGCTTCCCGCAAAGATTGCGCCGCACCTCGCCGATCCGCGCATATTCGATTCCCGGGATCGTCCCGCCGATATGGACGAGGGCGCCGAGCGCGGGGCCGTAATCGCCGCCGCGCTCGCTGAACAAGGATTCGTGCGCCAGCGCGGCTTCGACCGCGCAGGCCGTCACCCAGGCACGGGCGAGCGCGGCGCTGTCCGGCATCTCGATCTCGCGGATCAGCGCGCCCTCGACAGCGAGCGATTCCAGCGCCGATTCGAAAGCGGCCGCCACCTCGGAATGGATTGCGGCCAGGCACCAGCCGCGGTCGACGCCGATGACGACTCCCTCGACGCCGCGATCGAGCGCACCGGCATAATCGTCCGGCGGCGTGCGCAGGGCGGTGGGATCGCGCGGATCGGGCCCGGCGATGACGGCGAGCAGCAAGGCGACGTCGGCGGCGCTGCGCGCCATCGGCCCGACATGGTCGAGCGACGGGGCAAGCGGGAAGATACCGTGGCGGCTGACCCGACCCCAGGTCGGCTTGAGCCCCGTGACGCCGCAGGCGGCGGAAGGGAAGCGGATCGATCCGCCGGTGTCGCTGCCGAGCGCGCCCAGGCACAGGCCCGCCGCCACCGCCACCCCCGAGCCGCTCGACGACACGCCCGTCCAATGGCCGGAGCCCCACGGGTTGCGCGGCGGCTCGGTCTCCGGATGGTGCTCGGAAAACGCGCCCTCGGTCATCGCCAGCTTGCCGAGCAGGACCGCGCCGGCCTCGCGCAGCCGGGCGGCGACCGTCGCGTCTGCGTCCGGCACGCGGCCGGCCAGCGCCTTCATCCCCGCCTCGGTGGCGATGTCGGCGCTGTCGACCAGATCCTTGAGCGCGACCGGCACGCCGTGCAGCGGCCCGCGCCACTCGCCGCGGGCGAGCTCGGCCTCGGCCCGCCGGGCATCCTCGAGCGCCCGCCCGGCCGTTACGCATGCGAAGGCGTGGAGGACCGGCTCGAGCGCCTCCATGCGGGCGAGCAAGGCCTCGGTCAGCTCGACCGGGGAGAGAGCCCCCTCGCGCAGCCGCGCGGACGTCTCGGCCAAGCCCAGCTCCTGAAGCTCCACCATCGGACGACCTTAACGCCGCCAGCCTCCCGCGCCAGCCAATTGGTGCCTGTCCCTGATTAGCAGGACCTTGCGGGGAAAGGGCATGGCGGCCAGAACCGTCGGGAACCGGCTTGGAGGGAATGGGTGACCGCGGCCAAGGACGAACCCCTCCGCCGCGACATCGGCTTCTTCGGCTCCGCCTTTCTCTCGTTCAACGGCGTCGTCGGCGCCGGCATCTTCGCGCTGCCGGGAACGCTCTACCTCCAATTCGGCGCCTTCAGCCCGTTGCTTTTCCCCTTGTTCGGGCTGCTCGTGCTGGTGATCGCCCTTCCCTTCTCGCGCGTCGCCGCGCTGCATCCCGTCTCCGGCGGGCCGGTCGTCTATGCCGCCGCCTTCGGCCCGGCCGCCGCCTTCCAGGCGGGCTGGATCTATTACGTCGCGCGGGCCAGCGCGCTGGCCGCCAATACGACGGTGCTCGTCACCTATCTGTCGCGCTGGTGGCCGCCGCTCGCCGGGACTCTGCCGCGGGCGGCGGTGATCCTTGCCGTCTGCGGCGCCCTCACTTTTGTCAACATCGTCGGGGTGAAGCGGGCGGTCCGCTTTCTCGATGCGCTGACGCTGCTCAAGGCGGCTCCGCTGCTATTTGTCGCTGTCCTGGGGCTCGTGCTGGCGGGGGGCGCGATCGAGCCGCCCGGCCCGCTGCCTCCGCTCACCGAGCTCGAAGCCGCCGCGCTGCTCATTCTCTATGCCTTCGTCGGCTTCGAAAACAGCGTGGTGCCGGCCGGCGAGACGACGAATGCCAGCCGCACCGTCCCGCGAGCGCTGATCGCCACCATCGTCGCCACCGCCGGCCTCTATTTCCTGGTCCAGCTCTCCTACGTCGCGGTGATGGAGCCGGGCGTCGGCGGCGACGCGCCGATGGTCGCCTTCGGCGAGGCGCTGATGGGGCCGGCGGGCGCGCTGTTGCTCACCGCCGCCGCCGTCTTCTCGCTCCTCGGCAACATCTGCGGCGGGATCACCGGAAGCACGCGCACCACATACGCGCTCGGGCGGGACGGGCTGCTGCCGGCCTGGTTCGGGCGGGTCAGCGAGCGCTACGCGACGCCCGCCAACTCGATCCTCTTCATGGGGGGGCTCATCGCCCTGCTCGCCTTGAGCGGCAGCTTCGTCTGGCTCGCCATCGTCAGCACGCTCGCCCGGATGATCGTATACTCGCTGAGCATCGCCGCGCTGCCCAAGGCGGAGCGGGGAAGGCCGATCGTCTGGCTGATGGTCGTCGCCGCGCTGGCGGTCTGCCTGTGGGCGGCGCTGCAGTCCGCCTGGCCGAGCTGGCGGATGCTCCTCATCCTCGCCGGGGTCGGGACTTTGCTCTATCTCGTCGCTCGCGCGGCAGGGCCGCGCGGCGGCGCGTCAGTTCGCGGGGCTGACGTCGAAGGCGACGGCGATCCGTTCTCCCCGGGCCCCGGTGGGGACGGTGTCGTGCGGCACGAATGACGGGAAGATGAGCAGCCGGCCCGGTACCGGCTTCAGCGTCAGGACCGGCCAGGGGGGATCGACGCCGGCCCAATCGGGCAGGACTCCGATGCGTATGCTGCCGCCGACGCCCTCGATCTCGGGCGCGGCCACGTAGAATACGCCCGTCGCCCAGCGTTCGGGATGACAGTGGACGCGCTGGCGCCCGGCCGAACGGAAGACGAGCCCCCAGGCATTCATCGAGGCCCGCTGCGGCCGTGCCCGCACGAACGGATGATCGCCTTCAAGGCTCGCCGCGTAGCGGCCGACGGCGGCCCGCAGGCCCCGGAACAGCGCCGCCGAGGCCGGGTCGCCGGCGCGGGGGAAGACTCGGGTGCGAAGGCCGTTGACGGTGGCATGTCCGGCAGGATCGGGGCGGAGGTCCGGCGCTCCGCCCAGCTCCGCCCCGAGCGAGGCACGGAAATCGGGCCCGCTCGAATATCCGTTCGGGGCCTCGAGCCTAGCGTCGCTGATGAACCGGCCGATCCCGATCAGCGCGGAGGCCTCGCTTGCCCGGCCGAGCTGGGCGAGCGCGATCGCCTTGTGGTAGATCGCGCGCGCGTCGGCGGGCCGGCGGGCGAGCAAATCCTCGCATAGCGCCAGCATCGCGTGCGGATCGCTTCGCAGCCGCCGCATCCGGCATTCGGTCAGCATCGGATCGTAAGGGTCGGCGGCGGCGACATCCGCTTCGAAGCGGGCCGCCTCCTCGAACCGCCGGCCTTGGGCCAACAAAGCGAGCGAGAGTCGCGCCCTCTTTCGACGATCGGCGATGCCGTCGGCGACGGCGAGCGCCCGGTCGGTCTGCCCGAGCCGGCCATACAGGCGAACGAGGGGCGCCTTCAGCGGCTCGCAGTCCGGAAATCGAAGGTTGGCGGCGTTAAGGGTTTCGGCTGCGCGCTCGACCTCACCCACCCTGTCGAGCAGTTGGCTGAGCGTGAGCTGAAGCAGGGGATTGTCGGGCTGCTGCTCGGTCGCGGACACGGCCAGCCGCACCGCAGCCAGTCGCGCGTCCGGCGCTGGCCGTTCCGCCCATGTCAACAGCGGCTCCGGTCCCGCGGGGCGCTCGTCAGGAGAGGCCGGGATCGCCGTCAACAGAGGTGTCGCCGCCCGTTTCGGCCGCGCCGGCCATCATGTCATGAACCTGCGGCTTCACCCATTCGAGCCGCGTCTGCGCGTTTTCCGTCCCGGCATCCAATCGTTCGGTCTGCCTGTCCGCCATAAACGTTCCTCGCGTGCGAAGTGCTTCGACCCTAGCTCCGGGGTCATCGGAGTCAATCCGCGAGAGCCAACGAAGAAACGATGGCTCGCCTCAGGCGAAGGCAGGCTCCGCCGGCACCGTCTCCTCGATCCAGCCGCCCCCGAGCACCCGGTCGCCCTGATAGAGCGCCGCGGCCTGGCCGGGGGCGACGCCATATTCGGGCGAGACGAACCGGATCGTCTCGCCGTCGAAGCCGACCGGTGCGGGCCGCGCCATCGAGCGGACTTTGGCGGTCAGACCCTCGCGCTGGGTCTCGCCGAGCCAGTTCAAGGCCGACAGGCGCGCCGCCCGCACCGCGAGCGCCGCCTTCGGCCCAACCACGACCCGCCGAGTCTCCGGCTCGAGCCGGACGACGTAGAGCGGCTCGGCCTGGCCGCCGATGTCGAGGCCGCGGCGCTGGCCGACGGTGAAGTGAATCAGGCCGGCATGGCCGCCGAGCACGCGGCCGTCGAGGTCGACGATCTCGCCCGGCCGCGCCGCTTCGGGCCGCACCTTCTTCACCTCGGACGCATAATCGCCGTTGGGTACGAAGCAGATGTCCTGGCTGTCGGGCTTGTCGGCGACGACCAGGCCGAGCTCGCGGGCAAGGTCGCGCACCGCCGGCTTGGGCAGGCCGCCGAGCGGGAAGCGCAGATCGTCGAGCTGATCGCGGGTGGTCGCGAACAGGAAGTAGCTCTGGTCGCGCGCCGGGTCGGCGGCGCGGTGCAGCTCCGGGCCCTGCGGGCCGGCGATGCGGCGGACGTAATGGCCGGTGGCGAGGCAATCGGCGCCGAGATCGCGGGCGAGGGCGAGCAGATCGGTGAACTTGACCGACTGGTTGCACGAAACGCAGGGTATCGGGGTGCGGCCGCGGGCATATTCGTCGGCGAAGCGCTCGATGACGGAGTCCCGGAAGCGGGTCTCATAGTCGAACACGTAATGGGCGATGCCGAGCCGTTCGGCGACGGTGCGGGCATCGTAGATGTCGCGGCCGGCGCAGCAGGTCTTCGATCGGCCGATCGCCTCGCCATGGTCGTAGAGCTGAAGGGTGATGCCGATCACCTCGGCGCCGGTACGCGCGGCGAGCGCGGCCACAACCGAGCTGTCGACGCCGCCCGACATGGCGACGACGATACGCGCCTCCGCGGGCGGCCGGTCGAGCTGGAAATCGGCGATCATGGCGGCGGCTACATAGGCTCGGCGGCTGGTAAAGCCTAGCCTAAGGCCGCTTTAACCGTGTCTTAGACCCTGCCCGCTAGAAGGGCGGCGATGGACCTGAGCTTCTTCCGCCGCGCCGAACAGAGGTTCGCGAGCCGCATGCCGGCCCGCCTCGATTTCGACATGCTCGTCGCGACGCTGCGCACGCAGCGCGAGGCGGGGCCGGCGGCCCTGGCCCGGACAGCCGCGCCGGCGGCGGGCTTCGCCGATCCGCTCGCCGAGATCCTGCTCGCCGGCCCGGCGTGGCGGGAAGCGGTGGCGGCGCAGCGCGGCTGCTTCAATCCCCACGTCGCGCGGCAAGGACCCGTCAACTGAAATGACCGCCGCGTTTACCTTGGCATTTCAGCCTTCCTTCAAGGCCGTCCGCTAAGGCGGCCACAGGGAGGCAGGAGACGAATGACCGTGAATCTTCTTGAGTTGGAAACGATCGAGACTCGCACGCCCCGTCCGATGCAGGTGATCGGCCCGCTGGGCGAGCCGCTGACGCTCGATTCGCTGCCGCCGCCCTCGACGTCGCGCTGGGTGGTGCGGCGCAAGGCCGAGGTGGTGTCCGCGGTCAATGGCGGGCTGCTCAGCGTCGACGAGGCCTGCGCCCGTTACGGGCTCAGCCTCGAGGAGTTCGCGTCGTGGCAGCGCGCGGTCGACCGCTCCGGCATGCCCGGCCTGCGCGTCACCCGCATCCAGCACTATAAGAGCCTCTACGAGCGCCAGCAGAAATTCTGATTCGGGTCGGGCGTCGCGCAAGCCCTCATCCGCCGGCGACGATCCGGACCAGGTGACCGGTGACGATTGCGGCGTAATTGGCGTAGACGTAGCAGATCATCGCCATCATCAGGGCCACGGGCACCAGCCGGCGGTCATAGGCCGCCGCGACCACCGGGTTGGAGGCGACGCCGCCGATATTGGCGGTCAGGGCGAGGACGGCGATCCGCAGGTCGGTCCGCATCAGCTTCGCCGCGATCACGGCAAGCAGCATAGCCAGGGCCAGCCAGATGGCGGTTCCGAAAAGGAACGCGGGTGCGCCGGCGAAGCCCGCCAGCGAGGCCGACGCCCCCATGTTGGCGACGAAGACGTAAAGAATGGCGGAGCCGAGCGGCGGGGCCTGCTGCGAGCGGCGGATCGGCGTGAACGAGAGCAGGATCGCGCCGGTCGTCACGAGCAGCACCAGCCATGTCGAGCCGCTGATGAACGGCGGCAGCTCCGGCAGCCGGGCGGCGACCCAGCTGCAGACCGCCACATTTGCGAGGGCGACCGCGACGACCGTCAGCAGATCGGCCATGTCGGGGCGCGCGTTGCCAGGATTCTCCTTCGCCGCCTCGATCCTGCCGCCCTCCTCCGCTTCGCGCTCGGCATCCTGCGGCGTCGCGGCGGTCTCCTCCTCCGGTCCCAGATCGATCGGGCGAGCACCGATCCAGGCGTTGAACCGATCGGTGAAGCGAACGGCGACGATCATCAGCGGAAGGTAGATCAAGGACAGCGACTGATCGGCGAGGATCGCCAGCCCCATCTGGTCGGGGGGCGTGCCGAGCGCCTGCTCCATCGCCGCCATGTTGGCGGTGCCGCCGATCCAGCTTCCGGCGAGGGCGCCGAAGCCGAGCCAGGCCTGCGGAGGCAGCCAGGCGCTCGCGGCGAGATAGCCGAGCGGTGCCGTGACCATGACGCACAGGGTTGAGACCAGGACGACGGGCAGCCCGCGTCCGAGGCTTCGGGCGACCGTCTTCAGGTCGACCGTCATCACCAGCAGGGTGATGAACAGCGGCAGCAGATAGGCGCGCACGCCCGCATAGACCGGGGATTGGTCCGGAAGCAGGCCGATCAGGCGCAGCAGCAGCGGGGTCGCGTATATCCAGAGCAAGGGGGGCAGGTAGGTCCACATCCCCCAGCCGGTCCGCCGTTCGGCGAAAAAGTAGAAGGCCGGCACCGCGACGAGGATGAGGAGGACGTAAAGGCCTGCCTGATCCATGGTGCCCCCGTCATTGACCGAGCCGGCAGGCTAGCGGCGATTTGGACCCGGCACCAGTATCGGTGATGCGGACTATCAATGGAAATTCCGGCTCTTCACGCGAATGACCTCGTCAGCAGCCGCGCCGGCGTGGGTCCGCCCGCGCGGGTCCGGCGCGGCGCCCTTGCCGCCGTCGGCGGGGGCGAAGCGGTGGGGAAAGTCCATCGCGCCGACGCCGTTCAACAAGGGCGTCAGGTCCTCGAGCCGGTCGGCGACGACGTGGATGACCTCGCCTTCCTTCTGCATCACGCCTTTCACCGCAATCATCGCCGCCGCCATCACGATCCGCCGCTGTTCTTCGAACTTGCGCTGCCACAATATGATATTGGCGATGCCGGTCTCGTCCTCGAGGGTGATGAAGGTGACGTTGCCCTTGCCCGGCCGCTGGCGGATGAGGACGAGGCCGGCCACCTCGACCCTTGCCCCGTCCTTCAGTCGGGCGAGGCCGGCGCAGGTGACGATCCGCCGCCGCTCCAGCTCAGGCCGCAGGAAAGCGAGCGGATGGCCGCGCAGCGACAGCTGGACGGCGCGGTAATCCTCGACCACCTCGCGGCCGCCGGTGAGGGGAGTGAGAGTCACTTCCGGTTCCGCGCCGAGGGCGTCGGCGGCGAACAAAGGCAGCGGCGCCTCGCCGAGGCCGCGCACCCGCCACAGGGCCTGACGGCGGTCGAGGCCCAATGCGGCGAAGGCGTCGGCGTCGGCGAGCTTCTCCAGCGCCGCCACCGGCACGCCGGAACGGCGCCAGACGTCCTCGATCGACGTGAAAGGGGTGTCGGCGCGGGCGGCGGTGATCTGCGCGGCGTGGAGATTGGAGAGGCCGCGGACCATGCGCAGGCCGAGGCGGAGGGGGATTAAGGAGGCAAATTCCTCCCCGGCATTTGCCGGGGAGGGGGACCGCCGAAGGCGGTGGAGGGGTTCTTGGGGCGCTGGAAGAACCCCTCCACCAGGCTTCGCCTGGTCCCCCTCCCCCGGAAATCCGGGGGAGGAATTTTCCGCCCCCTCCTCCAAAGTGCAGTCCCACCGGCTGGCGTTGATGCACGCCGGGCGGACCTCCACGCCATGCTCTTGCGCGTCCCGAACCAATTGGGCGGGCTGGTAGAAGCCCATCGGCTGGGCGTTCAAAATGGCGGCGCAGAAGACGTCCGGGTGATGGCATTTCATCCAGGACGAGGCGTAGGCGATCTTGGCGAAGCTCGCCGCGTGGCTCTCGGGAAAGCCGTAGCTGCCGAAGCCCTCGATCTGCTTGAAGGTGCGCTCGGCGAAGTCGCGGCTGTAGCCGCGTGCCATCATGCCGCCGATCATCTTGTCCTGGAAGCGGCCGACCCCGCCGGTCGACTTGAAGGTCGCCATCGAGCGGCGCAGGCGGTCGGCCTCGGCGGGGGTGAAGCCGGCGCCGACGATGGCGACGTTCATCGCCTGCTCCTGGAAGAGCGGCACGCCGAGCGTCTTCTCCAGCACCGCCTTGAGCGCCTCGGACGGATATTCGACTTTCTCCTTCCCTTCGCGGCGGCGCAGATAGGGATGGACCATGTCGCCCTGGATCGGGCCGGGGCGGACGATCGCGACCTGGATGACGATGTCGTAAAATTCCTTCGGCCTCAGCCGCGGCAGCATCGACATCTGAGCCCGACTCTCGATCTGGAAGACGCCGATCGTGTCGGCCTTCTGGATCATCGCATAGACGGCGGAATCGTCCTCCTGCAGCACCGGGTCCCACAGGGTCATGCGCAACCCCTTATGCGCGGCGAGCAGGTCGAAGGCGCGGCGCATGCAGCCGAGCATGCCGAGGCCGAGCACATCGAGCTTCATGATCTTCAGTTCCTCGAGATCGTCCTTCTCCCATTCGATCACCCGCCGGTCGACCATCGTCGCCGGCTCGATCGGGACGAGATCGTCGAGCCGGTCGCGGGTGAGGACGAAGCCGCCCGGATGCTGGCTCAGATGGCGCGGCGTCCCGACCAGCTGGCGGGTGAGCTCGAGCGTCAGCGCGAGGCGGGGGTCGGTCGGATCGAGGCCGAGCTCCTCGACATGGCGTTCGGGCACGCCTTCCTCCGACCAGCCCCAGACCTGGCTCGACAGCATGGCGGTCAGATCTTCCGGCAGGCCGAGCGCCTTGCCGACCTCGCGGACCGCGCCGCGGGTGCGATAGCGGCTGACCACCGCGGTCAAAGCGGCGTGGCTGTGGCCGTAATGTTCGTAGATCCACTGGATCACTTCCTCGCGCCGCTCATGCTCGAAATCGACGTCGATGTCGGGCGGCTCGTTGCGGCTTTCCGAGATGAAGCGCTCGAACAGCAAGGTGTGCCTGACCGGGTCGATCGAGGTGATGCCGAGCACGAAGCAGATCATCGAATTGGCCGCCGAGCCGCGGCCCTGGCAGAGTATTTCCTGGCTGCGGGCGAACTGGACGACCGAATTGACGGTGAGGAAATAGGGCGCGTAGCGCAGCCTGGCGACGAGCTTCAGCTCCTTCTCGAGCAAATCGACATGGCTTTGCGGCGGCCCTTCCGGGAATTTGTCGGCGAGCGCGGCGCGGGCCAGCCGCTCCAGCGCCTCCTGCGGCGAGCGGCCCGTCATCACGATCTCGTCGGGATATTGATAGCTCAGCTCGCGCAACGAGAAGCGGCAGCGCTCGGCGATGTCGGCGGTGGCGCGGATCGCGTCGGGGAAAGCGGTGAAGCGGCGCTCCATCTCCTCCGGACCGTGCAGATGGCGGTCGGCGAAGCGTTCGCGGCGGAAGCCGAGATCGTCGATCGTGCATTTGTGGCGGATGGCGGTGACGACGTCCTGGAGCATACGCTTGTCCGGCGCGTCGTAGAGGACGTCGCCGGTGGCGAGGCCGCGCACGCCGAAGCGGCGGGCCAAGGCGTCGAGCGCGTGCAGCCGCGCCGCTTCGCCCGGGCGGCGGCGGTGGGTGAGAGCGAGATGGGCACGGTCCCCGAAGATGTCGGCCAGCTGGGCGAGCGCGGTTTCGGCGACCGCATCGGCTTCGTCCGGCACCAGAGCCGCGACCAGGCCGTCCGACCAGGCGGCGACATCCTCCCAGTGAAGGAAGCATTGGCCCTTCTCGCCCTTCTTGCGGTCGACCCGGCCCTTGCCGGCGGTGAGCAGGCGGGTGAGGCGCGACCAGCCGGCGCGGTCCTCGGGCCAGACCAGCAGGCCGGTACCGTCCATCAGGTCGAGCCGGCAGCCGGCGACGAGGCGCACGCCGGTCGCGTCGGCGGCACGCAGCGCCTTGACGAGGCCGCCGACGCTGTTGCGGTCGGCGATGCCGAGCGCGGGATAGCCGAGCAAAGCGGCGGCGGCGAACATCTCCTCGGCGCTGGCGACGCCCCGCAGGAAGGAGAAATGGGTGAGGGCCTGGAGCTCGATATACATCATGCCTCCCCGTCGCAGATGGGGAGGGGGACCACCCGCAGGGCGGTGGAGGGGTAGAAGGCGCAGGCCTCTGCCGTCTCGCGCTCGATCCTCTGCATCGGAGCCAGCTACCCCTCCATGCTTCGCAGGGTCCCCCTCCCCACCGCTTCGCGGCAGGGCGGCAGAATCGGGGATATCCTGACAACTCCGACAGGTGCCATCCGTGTCATCTCCCCCTCATCCGAACACGCCGTGCAGGTACCAGCTCAAATCGCCGGTGCGCCGGTCGACCCCGTCGCCCCTCCGGTAGAGCCAGAACCTGGCGCCTTCCTCGTCCTCGACCTGGAAGTAATCGCGCACCGCCTCGGCTTCCGACGTGCGCTTCCACCATTCGCCGTGGATGCGCTCGGGGCCGTCGGCGAGGGCGACGCGATAGGCGCGGCCGCGCCAGGTGAAGCGGCGGGGCGGCAAATCGGGAAGCAAGGCGACGACATTCTCGACCCGCTCGGGCGGCGACAGCAAGCGGACGGGGCGCGGCCATTTCGGCCAGGCGAGGGCAGGGTCGAACGGGCCGACGCGGCGGACGCTGCGCTCGGGGACGTCGCTCTCGACCGCGGTCGAGCGGTAGAGGCGGCGGGCACCGAGGCGGCCGGCGAGGCGGTCGACCAGCAAGGCGAGGTCGTCGGGAGCCTTCCCGCCGGACAATTGCTCAGGCGCGAGCGGCTCGACCCGGCCGGCGACGAGGCGCAGCGCGTCGAGGCCGAAGCCGGGCTCGATCGTTGCAATCGTGGCCCATAGGAGACGCCGCAAATGGCCGGGATCGCGGGTCGGGCGGGAGGTGCCGATGGCGATTCGCTGCACCGCGCCATCGACTCGGTCGGCCAGCAAAATGAGCCGCCGGACGCCGAGCGCATCCTTCCTCAGCGTCTCGACCAGCTGACCGAGCAGTATCTCCACGGCCGTCTCGATCGCCTCGGCGGTGGCGATCGGCTCGGCGAAGCGCAGGGCGGCGGAAGGCGGTTCTTCCGGCACAACCGGATCGAGCGGCTCGGCGGCGCGGCCGAGCGCCTGGTCGAGACGGGCGAGCAGGGTCTTGCCGAAGCGGCGCTGGAGCGGGCCGCGCGGCAAAGGCAGGAGATCGCCGACCGTCTCGAGGCCGAGGCGCCGGGCGGCAGCGAGGACGGGCGCCTCGACGCGCAGGGCGGCGAGCGGGAGGGGTGCGAGGGCGGCGGCTTCTCCGCCGGAGCAGCAGAGGCCGCCACCGCCGAAGCGGGCCAGGGCGTGGGCGGCGCCGGGCGTGCCGGCGACGGCGATCCGCGCGGCGAACCCGGCACGCTCGCAGAAAGCGAGGATGCGGCGGCATATCCTGTCCTCGCCGCCGAACAGATGGGCGACGCCGGTGAGATCGAGGAACAGGCCGTCGGGCGGCGAGACGGCGGCGCGCGGCGTCCAGCGGCGGGCGGCGAAGAGGGCGAGGCGAGTGAGCCACGCCGCGTCGGCCGCGGGATCGGCGTCGCCTATGTCGAGCCCGGGGACGAGCGCGCGGGCCTGGGCCACGGCCATGCCGGGATGGAGGCCGAGCGCGCGCGCTTCGGGCGAGGCGGCGGCGATTTCCAGCCGGTTGCCGACGCGGTGGGAGAGGAGGAGGGGAATATCCTCCCCATCGCCAGATGGGGAGGGAGACCCCGTGAAGCGGGGTGGAGGGGTAGAAGGCGGGGCGAAGGAGGTTCCCGCGCGATCCTCTGCTTCCTCGGCATCTACCCCTCCACCACCCTTCGGGTGGTCCCCCTCCCCCCGGCTTCGCCGCGGGGAGAATCTAGGCCGCCGCCCGTCTCTCTCCTCCCGCCTGATCCGGTCGGTGCTCAAATAGGGCAGGTAAAGCGAGGCGAGCCTCGGCATCGGGTGTCTCCACTATCAGGTCGAACGGGGCGCCGCCGCGCTGGCGGACGAGGGTGAGATGCCAGCGGGGGCGGCCGATCCCCGGCACCGGCAGAGGCGAAGAGGGGACGCAGGCGAGGCGCCAGCGGGTGACGGCGGCCGACGGCGGGGCGAGCGGATCCTCGCCATTGCCGCGCCGGCGCCGCAGCATCAGGGCGGGGGTCCCGCCCTCCTCGGCGGCAAGCTGGAGACGGCGGGTGACGGGCATCAGGGCGCGGCCGACCTCGCCGACCACGGCGGCGAGGCCGCCGTGACGCAACCCCTCCTCCATCACCGCCAGCACGTCCTCGTCGCGCCCGCATTCGGCGTAAAGGAGCCGGCCGGGAGCGAGGCCGGCGCCGGCCAGGCCCGGCGCGAACAGGTCGCGGCGGGCGAGCGCCCACAGCACGATGCCGGGCCGGCGGGCGGCAATCGACGCGAGGAACAAGGCGGCGGCGGCTTCGTCGCCCGGGCCGGGGCGTTCCCCCGCCGCTTCATGGAGCGCGGCGACGGCCAGGCCGCCGCCGGCAAGGCGGGAATCGATTGCGTCGAGACCGAAGGCGAGGCATTCGCGCCCCTCCGCCGTCCCGGCGGATTCGAGCGCCCGTACCTCCGCGCGCAGCGCGGCCAGACGTTCGGCTCGGACGGGGTTTAACGGCATCGCGACTCACGATTCTTGTGTTCCTTTTATGTTCCAACGTTGTTCAGCGAGAGTCAAGTTGGGGGTGGAGAAGTGATTGCCTCCCATCGCCAGATGGGGAGGGGACCACCGAAGGGTGGTAGAGGGATGACCGGCGCTGCGGCTTGAGGTTCTCGCGGGAACCGCTAAGTCCGCGTTCGGTCACCCCTCCACCACCCTTCGTGTGGTCCCCCTCCCCACCGCTTCGCGCTGGGGAGGCAAAAGGATCCCCATGCTCCGCCGCTGCTTCCTCGCTTTGCTCATCCTCGTCGCCGCGCCAGTCCAGGCCGCCGGCGACGCGAGCTGGTTCTACAAGAATAGCGACATCGCGCCCGATCCCGCCTGGACGTTCGGCACCCTGCCCAACGGCCTGCGCTACGCGGTGCGGCGCAACCCGCTGCCGGAGGGGCAGGTGTCGGTGCGCCTGAGGATCGACGCCGGATCGCTGCACGAGGCCGACCAAGAGCGCGGCTGGGCGCATTTCGTCGAGCATATGGCGTTTCGCGGCACCTCGAACTTCGCCGACGGGGAGGTGCGCGAGACCTGGCAGCGACTGGGCGCCAGCTTCGGCAGCGACACCAATGCGTCGACCGAGCCGACCCAGACCGTCTACATGCTCGATCTGCCACACGCCGACCGCGCCTCGCTCGACACCAGCCTGCGGCTGCTCGCCGACATGGCCGACACCGCCGCCTTCGACCCCAGGATCGTCGATGCCGAGCGCGGCGTCGTCCTTTCCGAATATGGGCGGCGCACCGAGCTGGCCGTCAAGCTCAGGGATATGATGATGCCGCTCTTCTTCGGCGGCCTCAAATTCGCCGCGCGCGACACGATCGGCACCGAGGCGACGCTGAAGGGCGCCACCGCGGACGGGCTCAAGGCCTTTTACGAGCGCTGGTACCGGCCGGACCGGGCGACTTTGGTGATGGTCGGCGATGCCGATCCCAAGGTGATGGAGGAATTGATCGCGGCCCGCTTCGGCGGCTGGAAGGCGTCGGGGCCGGCGCCGCGCGAGCCCGATTACGGCCGCATCGCCGAGGTGGCGGAGCGGACGGCGGCTTTGGCCTATCCCGGATCGCCCCATTTCGCGACCCTGAGCTGGATCCGGCCCTACCAGCCGGTGCCGCCGACCAGGGCGCGAGAGCAGCAGGATCTCGCCCGCACGCTCGCCCGGCGCATCCTCAACCGCCGGCTCGAGGCCAAGGCGCGGAGCGAGGCGGCGTTCCTCAATGCCCAGGTGCAGGCGGAGCGGTCGGTCAACGTCGCCGATTATACCCAGCTGTCGGTGATGGCGAAGGAAGGGCGCTGGCAGCAGGCGCTGGCCGAGGCCTATGCAATCCTCGCCGACGCCCGCAAGGCGCCGCCGAGCGCCGCCGAGATCGCCCGCGAACTGGAGAATATCCGCGCCGCGGGCCGCGCGGCCCTGCAGGGCGACCCGACCCAGCGCTCGCAGCAGCGGGCGCAGCGGCTGGTCGCCGCGCTCGACGGCAACAGCATCATCTCGAGCGCGGCGGTGCAGCTGGCCTTGTTCGAGGAGCTGGCGCCGGGGATGACTCCCGCAGCGGTCGGGGCGGCGATGGACGCGCTGTTCCGCGGCGCCGGGCCGCGGCTCGCCCTGCTCTCGCCGGCGCCGGTGACGGGGCTGGCGCAGGCGCTCGCCGCGGCCGAGGCGGCGGCGCCGGCCGAGCGCCAGGCCGAACGGCGGGTGAGCATGGACGATCTGCCGGCTTCAGGACCGCCGGGGCGCGAAGTGTCGCGCGAGCGGATCGCCGATCTCGACGCGACCATCGTCCGCTTCGCCAACGGCTCCAGCCTGGTGTTCAAGCGGACCGAATTCGAGAAAGGCAATGTCAACGTCACCCTGCGCTTCGGGCGGGGCATGGCGGGCTTGCCGGCGGACCGCAAATCGCTCGCCTGGCTCGGCCCTCTGCTCGGCTCCACCGGGGTCGGGCCGCTCGACCTCGACGGGCTGGAGCGGCTGCTGACCGGGCGGCGGATGACGATGAGCTTCGGCATCGCCGAAGACGCGCTCGAGCTGCGCGGCACCACCCGCGCCGAGGAATTGGGCGATCAGCTGCGGCTGCTCGCCGCCAAGATCGTCGCGCCGCATTTCGACGCGGCCTTGTTCCAGCGCTCGAAGACGGCGGCACTGGAGAATTACGAGCTCGCTTTCTCCTCCGCCTCGTCGCGCATGGGACGCGAGTTCGGGGCGGTGGCGCGCGGCGGCGACCCGCGCTGGCAGGCCTGGGACAGAGCCGAGATCGCGCGGATGAGCGCTGCCGACTTCGAGGCGTTCATGACGCCCTTGCTGGCGCAGGGCCCGGTCGAGGCGATCGTCGTCGGCGACGTCGAGCTCGACACGGCGGTGGCGGCGATGCTGAAGACGGTGGCGGCGCTGCCGAAGCGCGCCGAGTCACCCGCCCCGGCGGCGTCGCTCAAGGTGCGGCCGCCGCAGGCCTCGAAGGTCCCGATCCGCTTCACCCACCTGGGCGATGCGACCCAGGCCTATGCGGCGCTCGGCTGGACCACCTTCGGCGGGCCCGAGCGGCGGCGCGAGCGGCGCGCGCTGAGCCTCGCCGCCAACCTCGCCCAGGCGCGGCTGATCGAGCGGCTGCGCGACTCCGAGGGGGCGAGCTACTCGCCCGCCGCGACCGTCCAGTCGTCCTTCGAATTTGCCGACTGGGGCGTGTTCTTCGCCGGCTCGGAGATTCGTCCCGAGCGGACCGACCTGTTCTTCCGGCTGGCGCGAGAGATCGTCGCCGAGCTTGCCGCCCGGCCCGCCTCGGCCGACGAGTGGCAGCGGGCGATCAACCCGGTGGTGACCGGGATCGAGCGGCGGCTGAAGACCAACGCCTATTGGGCCGGGACGATGGAGGCCTGGTCGCGCGAGCCGTGGCGGATCGATTACGCCCGCACCTATCTCGCCGACTATAAGAGCCTGACTCCGGAGGAAGTGCGCGCCGCGATGTTGAAATGGGTCGCCGACGAGGGCGACTGGTCGATCCTGGTTTTGCCCGCTAAAACGGCCGACGGTGTCCACTAGCGCAGTCCAGGTGAAATCGGCCGGTCCCCGCGAGGCCGCAGGCAATGGCTGGAAGCCTTTCCGGCTCCAGCAGCAGCCGTTCTTCGAGGACAAGAACCGCGCCTTCTGGGTCCTGCAATCGGCGGGATGGGCGGGTTATTTCTTCCTTCGGACGCTATCGGGAATCGCCAATAATTTCGGCTTCAGCCTGGTCATCCACATCAGCCTGCTGACTGCCACCGGCTATTCGCTGACCCTGCTGATGGCGGCGGCCTACCGGCGGCTGATCAAGATGCGGCCGCTAATCACCTGGGTGACCTCGATCCTGCTCGTCTTCGTCGCTTCGGCCGCCTTCTCGGCGATCGAGACATGGAGCCACGCCACCTTCGTGCGGCCGGGAATCACGCCGCAGGGGCTGCAATTCTTCGGCTCGATCATTCTCACGCTGACCCTGCTCGTCGCCTGGTCGGCGCTCTATTACAGCATCAATTACTACCTGCTGCTCGAGGAGCAGAGCGACCGGCTGCTGCGGCTGGAGCACCAGGCGAGCTCGGCGCAGCTGGCGATGCTGCGCTACCAGCTCAACCCGCATTTCCTGTTCAACACGCTGAACTCGATCTCGACCCTGGTGCTGCTGAAGCAGACCGACCGCGCCAATGCGATGCTGTCGCGCCTCTCCTCCTTCCTGCGCTACACCCTGGTCAACGAGCCGACCGGTCATGTCACGGTGGCGCAGGAGGTGGAGACGCTGAAGCTCTATCTCGAGATCGAGAAGATGCGCTTCGAGGAGCGGCTGCGGCCCCGTTTCGACATCGATCCGTCGGTGGCGCGGGCGCGGCTGCCGTCGCTGCTGCTGCAGCCGCTGGTGGAAAATGCGATCAAATATGCGGTGACGCCGCAGGAGGAAGGCGCCGACATCGAGATTTCGGCGCGGCTCAACATCGACCGGGTGGTGCTGACGGTGCGCGACACCGGACCGGGGGCGGAGGACCATTGGGTGAAGGCGCAGCAGTCCACCGGCGTCGGACTGGCGAACATTCGGGACCGTCTGGCGCAAGCCTATGGCGCCGACCATCGTTTCGAGACTGAATCGAACATTAAGGGGGGCTTCCGCGTTACCATCGAAATTCCCTACCAGCTTGAACCGACCGAGGAGCCGAAATGACGATCCGCACGATTCTCGTGGACGACGAGCCTTTGGCCATCCAGGGGCTGCAGCTTCGGCTGCAGAAGCATGACGACGTCGAGATCGTCGAGACCTGCTCGAACGGCCGCGAGGCGATCCGAGCGATCAAGACCAACAAGCCGGACCTGGTTTTCCTCGACATCCAGATGCCGGGCTTCGACGGCTTTTCGGTGATCCAGGGACTGATGGAGGTCGAACCGCCGCTTTTCGTCTTCGTTACCGCCTACACCGACCATGCCATTCGCGCCTTCGAGGCGCAGGCCGTCGATTACCTGATGAAGCCGGTCGAGGAGGACAGGCTCGCCGACACGCTCGACCGGGTCCGCCAGCGGCTTCAGGAGAAACGCGGCGTCGAGGAAGCGGAGAAGCTCAAGGAAGTGCTCGCCGAAGTGGCCCCCGACGCGGTCGACCAGGTCGGCGGCCAGTTCGACGACGCCCACGCCTCCAACCGCTACGAGAAATTGATCAACATCAAGGACCGCGGCCAGATCTTCCGGGTCGACGTCGATTCGATCGAGAAGATCGACGCCGCCGGCGATTACATGTGCATCTACACCGGCGACAACACTCTGATCCTGCGCGAGACGATGAAGGACCTCGAGAAGCGCCTCGACCCGCGCCGCTTCCAGCGGGTGCACCGGAGCTGCATCGTCAACCTCGACCAGGTCCGGCAGGTCAAGCCCCACACCAACGGCGAATGCTTCCTGGTGCTTGAGAGCGGCAGCCAGGTGAAGGTCAGCCGATCGTATCGCGACGTGGTGGCGAGGTTCGTGCACTGACGTCATCCCCGCGAAAGCGGGGATCCAGTTCCGCCTGGCTGCAGGGCCGAGCGGGCGAATCCGCACTGGATTCCCGCTTTTGCGGGAATGACGGCGAAAGAGGAGATCGACCGCTCGTTCGATGCTTGGCGTTTTCTCTGCTGCCGGACCGTTAGTAACCTGGGATTCTCGAGGGCGCCTCCTCATGAAACCCTCGTCCCGCACCGGCCGTTGAAACGCCATGTTACTCTTCCTTCTTCTCCAGGCCACCGCGGCCCAGGCTCCCGATATCGAGCTCGACCTGCAGGCGCGGATCAAATCGGTGAAGATCGAGCGCAAGGGCGAGGCTCGGCTCGAGGTGCGCGGCGAGGGCCCCGGCAACCGGGTCGAGGTAAGGGTCGAGCCGAAGCCCGAAGGGCGGACCGAGCTTCGCAACGTCACCGTCGACGTGCACGCCGAAGCTTCGGTTCGGGAAGGCGTCAAAATAGGCGCGCAGGCTGAAACCGGCACGCCGCAGTAACGTTTCGGTCCCACCAACAGGGAGTGATTATATGCGTCCTTATCCGTTGCTCGCGGCCGCCGCCGTCCTTGCCATCGCCGCCTCGCCCGCCACCGCTCAGGATCGCCGCGGCAATGCCCCGCGCGGCACCCAGTCGACCGCGCTCGCCCAGCAGGTGTCGCAGGGCCAGGACCAGCCCGACGTGCTGCTCGACATCCCCAATCTCTCGGTCGAGCAGATCACGCTCGAGGTCGACAACCTCCAGGTCCATATCGCGCTCGACGCGCGGCTGGCGAATTTGCTGAAGCTGACCGCGGGGGCGGACGCCAGCATCGACAAGGTCAAGCTCGACATCAAGGGCGTGCAGGCGACCGCGACCCTGGTCGTCCGGCTCGACAACGTCCGCGCGATCATCGAGCGGACGCTGCAGACGCTCGACAACAACCCGCAGCTGGTGACGCAATTGCTCTCGACCGTCGACAATACCGTCAACACGGTCGGCGGAGTCGCCAACAACACGGTCGGCACGGTCGGCGGCATCGCCGGCACGGCGCTGCGCAACGGCCAGCTTCTCGACCTCGCCGCCTCCGGCCTTACGGCGGTGTCGCAGACGGTGAACAGCGCCGGCCAGACCGTGCGTACGGTGCGCGACCGGTCCGGTCAGCTGCTCGAGGTGGTCACCGACAGCGCCGGCCGAATCGTCAGCTCGCGGCGGGTGACGCGATAGGAGCGAAGTGATATCGCCAGCGCAATGACGCAGGCGGAAAAAGCGCGGCGGTTCACGTCGCTCCACCGGCCGGGCGATCCGCTCGTCCTCTACAATGCCTGGGACGCGGGCAGCGCGAAGGCGGTGGCCGAGGCCGGAGCGAAGGCGATCGCCACCGGCAGCGCCTCGGTCGCCGCCGCGCACGGCTTCCAGGATGCCGAGGCGCTGCCGCTCGATCTCGCCTTGGCCAATGCGGCGCGGGTGGCGGCGGCGGTCGAGCTGCCGGTGACGATCGACTTCGAAGGCGCCTATGCGGCCGCGCCCGAGGAGGTGGCGGCGAACATGGCGCGGCTGGCGCAGACCGGCGCGATCGGCTGCAATTTCGAGGACCAGGTGATCGGCGGCGAGGGCCTGCATCCCATCGAGGCGCAGGCAGCGCGCATCCGCGCCGGTCGCGCCGCGGTCGGCCCCGACTTCTTCATCAACGCGCGGACCGACATCTTCCTCAAGGCCAGGCCGGGAACGCACGACGCCGCCAAGGCCGACCAGGCGCTGGAGCGGGCGCGGGCTTATGCCGGCGCGGGGGCGAGCGGCTTTTTCGTCCCCGGCCTGATCGACCTTGATCTGCTCGCCCGGCTGTGCGCGGCCTCGCCGCTGCCGCTCAACTTCATGGCCTTTCCCGGCGCGCCGGCCGCGGCCGAGGTGGCGGCGGCCGGGGTGGCGCGGATCAGCCACGGCCCCTTCCCCTACAAGCTGGCGATGAAGGCCCTCAGGGACGCGGCGGAGGCAATCCATGGCTAAAGTGACGGGACTGGGCGGACTCTTCTACAAAGTGGAGGATTCGGAGGCGACGGCGCGCTGGTACAAGGAGACGCTCGGAGTCGGCGGCGAATGGGGCGCGACCTTCGCGTTCGCCGGCGCTCCGGACGGCTATGCCGTGCTGTCGCCGTTCAAGGCGACGAGCGACTATTTCGACCCGAGCCGCGCTTCGTTCATGATCAATCTCAGGGTCGACGATCTCGATGCGATGATCGCGGAGCTCGAGGCCAAGGGGATCGGCATCCTCGGCCGCCAGGACGAGGAATATGGCAAATTCGCCTGGATCCTCGACTGCGACGGCATCAAGGTCGAGCTCTGGCAGCAGGTGGGACCGGCGCCGGAATAGGACTTGCCTCCCCCCTCCCAGGTCACGATGGGGAGGCGGGTTTGCGCCGCTTCAGCATGCCTCGCGAGCGGCCGCCCGACTTGAGCACGTTGCGGCGGAACAGCCTCGCCCCCAGCCAGACCGTCAGCCACACCCACAAAGCCTGCCAGGCCAGGGCCAGAGCGTGCGGCCACAGCTCGGGAGTCTGGGCGGCGCGGGCGACCATGGTGAGGGGCGAGCTGAACGGGAAAACGGCGGCGAGAAGGCCGATCGGGCTGTTGAACGCGCCGACCGCGAACGAGGCGAACAGGAAGATCAGCATCTGCCCGACCGTCACCGGCATCGACAGGGTCTGCACCTCGCGCACCGAATTGGCCTGGCTGCCGATGCCGAGGAAGAAGGCGCCGAGCAGCAGGTAATTGGCGCTGTAATAGATGAGGACGAGCAGGATGAAGAGCGGCCAGCCGACCGCCGGCTCGGGCAGGCCGGCGCCGCCGGGGTCCGGCCACAGGGCGAGCGCGACCAGCGCGCCGCTGACCCAAACCGCGATGCCGACCAGCGAGATCGCCAGCATCGAGACGAGCTTGCCGAGGAAGATCGCGTCGATCGGCAAGGCCGCAGCGAGCACCTCGATGATCTTGTTGGATTTCTCCTCCAGGAGATTCGAGAGAAGCATGCCGGCGAGCAGCACGGTCAGCATGAAGAGGATCAGCTGGCCGAAGCGGGCCGTCATCGAACGGCCGACCGCAAGCGCGCCCTCCGACCGCTCCACATCCACTAGCCTCAGCCGGACCGGCGCGAGCGGCCGTCCCGCATCGGCGAGGCCGCGGTGCTGGCGGGCTTCGTCGAGGATGATCGCCAGGCGCTTGCTGAGGTCGCGGTCGTCGGCACCGGTCAGGACCGGTCGGTCGAGGCCGCCGCCGAGCACGGCGATGATGCGCTTGCCGGGGCTGGCGAGCAGGATCCTGGCCTGGCGCGCCTCGTCGGCCTGCGGCCGCTCGTGAACGAGATCGGGCAGGGCGCGCTGGCCGAAGGCCGGGTTGAGACGCTCGCGCGCCGCCAGCAAAGCGGCGAAATCCGCGTCCGTCGCGACGACGGCGACGGTCGCATGGACGTCCGCGCGCGCCATTCGGCTGGTCATCATGCCGAAGGCGAGCGAGAAGCCGATGATCAGCAGCGGCCCGATCAGGAAGAACAGGAAGGTCCGCGACCAGACGGTGGCGATGAAGTCGCGGCGGGCGATGACGTAGGCGGATTGGAAGAAGCCCATCATGCCCCCTCCTCCCCGGCGGCGCTTTCGGCGAGCTCGCGCGCCGCCTGCTCGCCGGCGATGGCGACGAAGGCGTCGTGCAGGCCGGGCCGCTCGATCGACAATTCCTCGATGCCGGCGCCGCCGTCGATCAGCGCCTTCAGCAAAGGCTCGATGCCGGCCCGCGGCAGCTCGAACGACCACAGGCCGTCTTCGTGATGGGCCGCCGCCGGCAGCGCGCCGCGCCAGCCGCCCTCGGCGAGCCGGGTGCGCAGCCGCACCTGCGGGCGCAGGCGGTCGCGGGCCTCGGCGACGCGGCCCTCGAAGCGGACCTTGCCCTGGGCGATGATCGCGATCCGCTCGCACAGCCGCTCGGCATGGGCGATGACGTGGGTCGAGAAGATGATCGTCGCGCCGCCCGCCGCCTCGTCGCGGATCAGGTGCTCGAGCCGGCCCTGGTTGATCGCGTCGAGGCCGGAGAAAGGCTCGTCGAGCACGATCAGCTTCGGCCGATGGACGATCGTGCCGAACAGCTGCACCGTCTGGGCCATGCCCTTGGAGAGGCTGCGGATCGGCTTGTCGACATAATCGGCGAGGCCGTTGGCGCTCAGCATCGCCTCGGCGCGCAGCCGGCCGACCGGCAGCGGCAGGCCGCGCAGCGCGCCCATGAAGGCGACCGCCTCGCGCGCGGTCATCGCCGGGTAGAGGCCGCGTTCCTCGGGGAGGTAGCCGACCTGGCTCGCCACTTCGAGCGGCCGAGCGTGGCCGAGCAAGGAGCGCTCGCCGCTGTCCGGATCGATGATGCCGAGCAGCATTCGCAAGATGGTGGTCTTGCCGGCGCCATTGGGGCCGAGAATGCCGTAAATGCTGCCTTCGGGAACGGCGAGGTCGACGCCGTCGACCGCGGTCTTGCCGTCGAAAGCCTTGAAGAGGCCTTTCGCCTCAATCGCCAAGCCGCCCGTCACCGGTGTCCCCTGCTGCCGGTCCGTGGTAGCGAGCGACGATGTTCGAAGGCAAGCCGGACCTTGGCCAGCGGCTGCGCGCGAAGGCGGAGGAGCTCGGCTTCTGCGCCGTCGGTTTCGCGCGCGCGGACGCGGCGCCGGCGAGCGGGGCGCGGCTTCGCGAGTGGCTCGCCGACGGCGCCCATGGCGACATGATCTGGATGGCGGAGACGGTCGACCGGCGCGCCTCGCCCGCCGGGCTGTGGCCCGAGGTGCGCTCAATCATCTCGCTCGGCATGAGCTACGCGCCCGCGGCCGACCCGCTGGCGCTGGCCGGACGGCCGGAGGTCGGCCGCATCTCGGTCTACGCCCAGGGCGCCGACTATCACGTCACCGTCAAGAAGGCGCTGAAAGCGCTCGCCCGCTGGCTGGTCGAGGCGGCCGGGTGCGAATTGAAGGTATTCGTCGACACCGCTCCGGTGATGGAGAAGCCGCTGGCCGAGGCGGCCGGCCTGGGCTGGCTGGGCAAGCACACCAACCTCGTCAGCCGCAGCGACGGCAGCTGGCTGTTCCTCGGCGCGATCTACACCACGCTCGAGCTCGACGAGGCGCCGCCCCCGCACAAGGCGCATTGCGGCAGCTGCCGAGCCTGCCTCGACATCTGCCCGACCGACGCCTTCCCGGGCCCCTACCGGCTCGATGCGCGGCGCTGCATCTCCTATCTGACGATCGAGCATAAGGGGCCGATCCCGGAGGAGTTCCGGGCGGCGATCGGCAACCGCGTCTACGGCTGCGACGATTGCCTGGCGGTGTGCCCGTGGAACCGCTTCGCTGACGCGGCGCGGGCGAACCAGGCCTTCCTGCCGCGCGCCGAGCTGGCGGCGCCGAAGCTGGCCGATCTGCTGGCGCTGGACGATGCCGGCTTCCGCCAGCTGTTCGCGGGCTCGCCGATCAAGCGGATCGGGCGCGGGCGGATGGTGCGCAATGCGGCGATCGCGGCGGGAAACAGCGGGTCGGCGGAGCTGGCGCCGATGCTGGAGCGGCTGACGACGGACGACGATCCGGTGGTGGCCGACGCGGCGTCGTGGGGGCTGCGCCAGCTTGCCTCCCTGCCGGCGGAGCCGGTGGGGAGGTGGACCGCCCGCAGGGTGGTGGAGGGGTAGAGAGCGCGGAAGCGGGCGGTTCGCGCGGAAGCGGGCGGTTCGCGCGCGATCCTGCGATTCCTCGCCTTCTACCCCTCCACCAGGCTTCGCCTGGTCCCCCTCCCCACCGCTTCGCGCTGGGGAGGCACAGAAGTCACAGCGTCTTCAGATACTCCAGAAGCGCCTTTTTCTCGCTGGCGGTGAGCGCGGTGCCGAATTCGTGGCCGCAGCGGCTGTTGCCGGAATCGCGCTGGTCGCAGCCGGTCGTCACCCGCATGTAGGGCGAGCCGCGCTGGTCGGCGGCGAGGCCGACGGCGTCGGTATCGTAATAGCGGCCGACCGGGAAGGAGACGGCGCGCTGCGAAGCCGGCTTGAGCAATTCGGCCAGGCTCTGCACCGAGCCGTTGTGGAGGTAGGGCGCCGTCGCCCAGATGCCGTACAGGACCCGCGATTCGTACGGATAGGGGCCGCCGGGATCGGGCGCGCGCGGATTGAAGGCCTCGGTCAGCTCCGCCTGCGCGGGCGGCAGCGTCCGAGTCACCCGGACGGTGCGCGTCCTCGCCGCCTGCTGCCGCAGGCCGGCGAAGGTGGTATATTGCTGGATGATCGATCCGGCGACGGACAGCTTGAGAAGGTTGAACGCCGGCTCGGTCTTCTTGAGCGGGGGCATGATGACCGGGATGCTGGCGCCCTGGAGGACGCCCGAGGCCGCATCCCGCGTCAGGATGGCGTGCTCCCTCGAATCGGTGCCGACGTCGAGGATCGGCGTCGCCCAGGTCTTGCGGAACGGAAAGCGAGTCTTGCCCGGCCGCTCGCCGTGGCAGGCGACGCAGCCGCCCTGGTCGTTGGACCGGTTGAAGATTTCGGCGCCGCGGCGGACCAAAGCCGGATCGGTCCCCCAGCGCCATTTGGGCGGACCGATCAGCCTCACCAGATCCTCGAGCTCGGTCAGGCCTTCGAAATCGGCGGAATTGTCGTGGAGGAAGTTGATTCCCGCCAGGTGCCACCATTCCTTCCGCGGCCGGTAGGTCCCGAACACCCCGTAGACCTCGCCGAGGTTGCGTGCGAGGCCGAGTATGTCGCTGCCGTTGGAGGCGAAGCCGGGCCATTGGGTGAAATCCTGGACCGGCGCATTCCACAGGAAGGGGTAGCGCACCGGCGCATCGGCGAGGCGGATATTGCCCACGATCAAATAGCTGGGCGGGGGGCCGATATCGAGGCCCGTGACCCGGTTGAGGATCATGCTCACCGCGTCGAGCCGGCCCAGTCCCCACGGACTCGCGGGCGGCGTCCCCGGACCGCGGGGAGCGCAGGCGACGGACGGCCCGCCGGGTGCGGCCGCCGGTACGCCGCAGCGGACCATCGCATGTTCGCGCTGGTACCACAGGCCGACATTGTCCCTGAGCTCGCGCCGCTGGTCGGCCGGCGCGTCCGGGCCGAGGACGAGGTTGGCGAAGGCCTGGAACGAGGCATCGTCGACAAGGACCCGTCCGACGGCGTCGACCATGTCGACGAACAAGGCCTGGAAATCGACCAGCGCCGGCCCCCCGTCGACGCGATATTCGCGATCCCCGACGACGATCTGCCGGGTGTGGCACGCGGAGCAGGTCATGCCGGCCATTTCGCTGCCGGCCGGACCCGACGATGTGAAGCCGATCGGCAGCCCGTTCTCGCCGTCGGGATTGGGCAAATAGCCGTAGCGGGCGAGGGCGTCGGCCATGAAAGGCTGGCCGTCCGGCCGGCGCAACGCCAGCAGCCAGGCCAGCGGCATCATCTGCGAACCCTGGTCGCGGCTGTAGAAGTCGCGGCGGGCGGCGTCGGTCCAGTCGCTGCCCTGGTCCAGATAGACGACGGGCCCGGCCGCCGAGGCGGACATGGCGCCGAGCGGCAACACCAGCGCCGTCGCGACGAAGAATTTCCTGATGCGGCAGCCCCAGCGCGTCCTGGCCATCGTCCGTCCCCCCACCGAGCCTGCAAGCGGCGCTACTGAACTGGGCCGGGCCGGCATGGGCCGCCGGCCCGGATGCTAGCACGCGCCGCCGACCGGGCCAATGGGCTTGGCTTCGATCGGGCGCCGACCAACAGCGCTCGCTTGCGCCTATTTCGCGGTCAGCGCGGCGACGCAGCTCGCCCGGTCGAAATCGCGGCCGTCGGGCAGGCGGGCGTCGATGTGGGTGACGATCGGCTCGCCACCGGCCTTGGGCGGATAGAGATAGGTGTCGAGGACGCAGGCCGGGCCGGCGAACTGCAGCTTGCGCGCCGGCCCCTCGCGGATGTCGAGCCGGGGCTTGCCGAGCTGGACCTCGAGCGTGCGCGCGGTGCGGCCGAGCACGCTCTCGAGACCGGTCGAATTATAGGAGACGGGCCGCTCGGCCGGCCGCGGTGCGGCGCGCGGCCCCTCGGTCTTCGCTGCGGCGCAGCCGGCGAGGAGCAGCAAAGCCGCCAACCAGATCCTGTTTCCGCCGCGTCCGTCCGCCATGCCGCTCCCCTGCCTGCGCCGCGCAGAGTGGCGCAGCCGCATCGCCAGGGCCACGCGCCGGCCTGCCCACCCGCCCCGCGCCTGCCTCGCCTCGGCGCAATTGACGCCCGCGCGGCCGCCCGGCTAGGGCCGCCGCTCCTTTCCCGGCAGAAGAGACCCCCGTGACCGACAAAAGCCTCGACGTCCTTTGCATCGGCAACGCCATCGTCGACGTCATCGCCGCCGCCGACGACGATTTCCTCGCACAGGAGGGGCTCGCCAAGGGCTCGATGCGCCTGATCGACGCCGACGAGGCGACGCGGCTCTACGGTCGGATGGGGCCGGGGCGCGAGATCAGCGGCGGCTCGGCCGGCAACACCGCCGCCGGCGTCGCCATGCTGGGCGGGCGGGCCGGCTTCATCGGCCAGGTCGCCGACGATCAGCTCGGCGAGGTTTACCGTCACGACATCAGCTCGGTCGGCGTCGAGTTCACCACGCCCGCCCGGCCGGAATCGGAGGCGCCGACGGCACGCTCCCTCGTCCTCGTCACCCCCGACGCTCAGCGGACGATGAACACCTTCCTCGGCGCGGCGCAGAATCTGAGCAGCGACGCCCTCGACGAGGCGCAGCTGAAGCGGGCGAAGATTCTCTACCTCGAAGGCTATCTGTGGGATCCGGAAGTGCCTCGAGCGGCGATGGAGCGGGCGATCGAGGTTACCCGAGCCGCCGGCGGGGCGGTCGCCTTCACCCTTTCCGACGCCTTCTGCATCGAGCGCCACAGGGACAGCTTCAACGCGCTCATCGACAGCGGCCGGCTCGACATATTGTTCGCCAACGAGGCCGAGATCGTCTCGCTGACCGGCGAGGCGGGCTTCGACCAGGCGGTCGCGGCGACGGCGAAGCGGGTTAAGGTGCTCGTCGTCACCCGCAGCGAGAAGGGCGCGGTCGCGGTCGAGGGCGGCGCACGAGTCGAGGTTCCGGCCGAGCCCGTCGAGCAGATCGTCGACACGACCGGGGCCGGCGACCTGTTCGCCGCAGGCTACCTCACCGGCCGGGCGCAAGGCCGTTCGAACGCCGACAGCCTGCGGATGGGCGCGATCGCGGCGGCGGAGGTGATCTCCCACTACGGCGCGCGGCCGGAAGCCGATCTGAAGGCTCTGGTCGTGGAACGCATGGGCTGATTTGCCTCCCCGTCTAACGATGGGGAGACAAACCTAGGGCCGTATCACCGGCTTGCCGTCGGGGCCGAGCGGGGCGTCCTCCGGGAAATAGGGCGTCTCGTCGTCGGCCATGACATCGTGGCCCTTGGCGAGCTCCGAATTGTGCATGCCGTAGACGAAGTAGAGCACGACCGCCGCCAGCAGGTACCAGGCGAAGAAGATCAGCACGTGCCACGGCACTGTGCTGATCAGCCAGAGGCAGGTCAGGATGCCCAGCGCCGGAACGACCGGATAGAACGGGACGCGATAACCGCGCGGGATTTCCGGATGGGTCCGGCGCAGCCAGATAACGGTGAGGCAGACGATCGCGAAGGCCGCCAGCGTTCCGACCGAGGTCGCGTCGCCGAGGAAGTTGATGTCGAAGAAGCCGCCAGCGATCGCCACCGCCAGGCCGACGAACAGAGTGTTGATCCAGGGCGTGCGGAACTTCGGATGGACCCGGGAAAACACCCTGGGCAGCAGGCCGTCGCGCGCCATCGTGTAGAAGATGCGCGTCTGGCCGTACATCAGCACCAGGATGACCGAGGTCAGGCCGATGATCGCCCCGACCTTGATGGTCGAAGCGAACCAGGCCCATTGCGGCCCGAAGGCGTCGACCGCGACCGCCACCGGATCCGGCACGTTGAGCTGGTTGTAGGGAACGATCAGGGTCAGCACGATCGACACCAGGATGTAGATGATCGTGCAGGCGACCAGCGAGCCGATGATCCCGAACGGCATGTCCTTGGCCGGGTTCTTGGCCTCCTGGGCGGCGGTCGAGACCGCCTCGAAGCCGATATAGGCGAAGAAGACGATCGACGCGGCGCGAAGGATTCCGCTCCAGCCGAACTCGCCGTCCTTGCCGGTCGGGGTCGGGATGAACGGATCCCAGTTGGGCGTGTAGGCCGGCAGGTTCGAGAGGATGATGAATCCGCCGACGAGGATGAAGGCGACCAGCACGGTCACCTTGATGGCGACGATCGCGTTGTTGAACTTCGCGCTTTCGGAAACGCCGATGCAGAGCAGGGTGGCGAGCGCGGCGCAGACCAGGAAGGCCGGAAGGTTGAACAGATAGACGACCGGCGCTCCGTTGACGAGCACGTCGACCCCGTCCTTCTGCAAGTGATAGCCCATCGGTCCGGTCAGCTCGGGAGGTATGTGG